>CALMSX010000046.1 GCA_937872515.1 uncultured Bacteroidota bacterium | reverse complement strand
TTTCCTGTCCAGGAAAGGGATGCCACCGGTGCAGGAGATACTTTTGCCATCTCGTTTTTAATGCATTTTTACCAGTCGGGTGATTTAATCCGTGCCTGCCATTATGCTCATTGTGTAGCTTCTCTGGTTGTTGAAGGTCAAACCTTACCTAAGCTTCCTCAGCCAAAAGACGTAGCGCTTCGTTTGCAACAATATAAAGATCAATTCAACTTATGATATTTAATTTACACCATATAGTATTGGATATGTCAAAACCTATTTCCAAAAAATACATCCTTATTGGTTTGTTATTCTTCACTCTCAAGTGTATGCTTTTTTCGCAGCAAGCCAACGATCAAATTTATCGGTATACGCTGACATACACCGCTGCCTCCATCGATGTTGATGGGCTTCCGCTTGAAGAGGCCTGGAAAGACGCAACGGTAGCAGATTCTTTTACCCTCAATTCTCCTGTTGACCAAAAACCTGCCACTCTGAAAACGGAGGTTTTTTTGCTTTGTGACGATAAAAATATCTATCTGCTTGCCATTTGTTATGATGATGCAAATTATGTAATTCAGACGCTGAAACGCGACGGTTTTGGTGATAGTGATGAATTTGCCTTTCTCATTGACCCCGTTGGTAAAAAGGCCAATGGCTTCGGTTTCGGAATCAACGCCATGGGAGCGCAAACAGAAGTAATTCTATCCCCTGAAGATACGGATGCCAGTTGGGACAACAGGTGGTACTCTGCAGTAAGCCGCCATCCTGATAAGTGGATTGTAGAAATGAAAATCCCCCTCAAAACACTTCGTTTTCAAAAAAACAACAAATTCTGGAGGATGAACTTTGCCAGGTTTGATCCTGGCACCAATGAAACCAGTGTGTGGGCACCTGTACCCCGCCAATTTGATTTAGAAGACATCGGATACTATGGTGCATTGATCTGGCCGGAAGCACCCTCTCCCCAGGGTGGTAACCTGGCTTTGATTCCTTATGTATCATTGAGAAATGAAGAGTTGGGAGGAACAAATGAAAATAAAATACAATCCGGAGGGGATGTAAAAATTGCCATAACGCCATCTATGAATTTAGATCTTACCACCAATCCTGATTTTAGCCAGGTAGAAGTAGATGCTCAGGTAACTAACCTTACTCGCTTCAATCTGTTTTTTCCGGAATGACGTCAGTTTTTTATAGAAAATAATGACATATTCCTCAACTTTGGACAAGGAAATGACCAGGCATTTTATTCTAGACGAATAGGACTCGCTCCTGATGGCTCTGCCCAACCCATTCTTTATGGAGCCCGACTTACCGGCAATGTCAATGAAAAGTTGCGAATCGGTATTTTTAACATGCAGACCCAGGTGAAAAACAACAACCCCGGTAATAATTTTTCAGGCATAGCCATTCAACAAAGAATATTTTCCAGATCTCGGATCAGGGGACTATTTCTCAACCGACAATCATGGTTCAATGGAGAATGGCAACAAAACGACTACAGTCGCAATGGAGGAGGAGACATCCAATACACTTCAAACGATGGAAAGTGGGAAATGACCGGGGGTTACCTCCATTCCTTTAAGCCCTTTGTGGAACAAACAAAAAACGGGCAGTTATATGGAGGCGTTGCTTACAATGGTCAAAATTTTCGTGGCTTTATTGAGGCGCAGAAGGTGGGACAAAACTATTATACAGACATGGGTTTCAACAGTAGAATTGTTAATTATAACCCTCTTACAAATGAAGTTTTTCGAATCGGCTATACCTCGGTGAGTTCTATGCTGGATTACTATTATTATCCTAAAGATAGTAGAAAAATCAACTTCCATTGGACAGGCTTAGAAAACTTTGTTTGGGTAAATGACGATGCCACCGGCTTAAATGAATGGTATACCCGCCTCCGTCACTTCATTTTTTTCAAGAATACTAGCGCACTTAGATTCAGACTCAATAATAATTTTATTCGCCTCATTGCACCTTTTGACATAACAACTCCATTTCTGCCAACCGGTACCTATAACATGACTGAATTTAATGTGCAATACAATTCCGATAATCGCAAGAAAGTGCAGGGTGAATTATTCCTGGTCTATGGTCAGTTTTTTAATGGTTGGAAACAAACCTACAGAGCCAGCCTCAACTTCAGGGTCCAGCCGTGGGGCAACTTTAAAATTGGTGTTGAGCACAATGACCTCAGATTTCCCGCACCATATGCCAGAACCAAAATTACCCTTGGTACGATTCGTACAGAAATCAACTTTTCAACCAAGGTATTTTGGACAACTTTTTTCCAATACAATACCCAGGCAGACAATTTCAACATCAACAGCAGGCTGCAATACCGGTATGCACCTATGAGTGACGTCTTTTTGGTCCTTACCGATAACTATGGGGTTTTAGAAGAGTTTAATCACAAAAGCAGATACCTGGTTTTAAAAGTTAATTATTGGCTATCTTTATAACCATGAAGACCTATTATTTTAAAGAAGAAAATATTACCTCAACCGACCAATTATCTGCTTTGCTGGATAGCTGGGTGTCAGAAGGCAAAAACACCTACCACAACCTTACAGAAGAAGACCGAAGTTTTAAGTCTTCTCCGGAGGTTTGGTCTCCCCGTGAAATCATTGGCCACCTCATTGATTCGGCAAGGTATAATCTGACCCGTTTTTCTGAGGTTCCACTCGAAGACTCTCCCTATTTACTAAAAGTGTATGATCAAGAAAATCTGGTGCTTTTGTTTGATTATCAGAATCAAAACGATAAAAATCTGATCCCTTTTTGGGAACAACTCAACTTACAAATCAGCGGACTCATAAGAAATGTAAAAACAGCTGATCTGGAACGTTTGGTAATTATCCAGGGCGAAGTCTTCAGTCTGGCTTACATTATGTTTGACTATGTAGGCCATCTGGGTCACCACCTGGCAGAGTTAAAGGGCTAGTAGCCTAGTTTAACAGAAATGTAAAAAATCTTACACTTTTTTCAGGGTAACCGACTTTTAGATTGTTCTAATGGATGGAAAATACCCGGTTTCAAAATATTTTTTACTTCATGTCGGATATTTAATAGCAATTGGCGCGATTTTCCTATGGCGAAACTACCGTTTAGCCGAATTTTGTTCCAAAATGATTCAAATCCATGCAGTATTCCAAATTTAATATTCTATTTTTAATTCTTATTCACATCGCACCCTCTTTGGCGCAATTACCGGCGTTTCCGGGAGCGGAGGGCTTTGGTGCAACAACTACGGGTGGAAGAGGCGGTAGGGTTATCTACGTCACCAATCTCAATCCAGATGGTCCCGGTTCTCTGCAGGCTGCCCTCAATGAAACGGGTAAAAGATACATTCTTTTTAAAGTAAGTGGAGTCATACCTGCTACCATGGAAGTTTTGCCCGGACATGGTGATTTTACCCTGGCTGGACAAACCTCTCCTGAAGGAGTCATCGTCAGAGGCTTCCAAAGTTATGCAGAAGAAACTCCCAGTTCCGGAAATTTTATCATTCGTCACATCCGATCACGCATTGGTGATCTCAACGTAAATCCTTCCTCAAGCTGGATTGGTGCCGATGGGTTGACCCTGGGTGGGGTGCACAAGGCCATTATTGACCATTGTTCATTTGCCCATGCATCCGATGAGGCTGTTGATATTTCGCGCTCTTCTTCACTTACCATTCAAAACTCATTGTTGGCAGAAACACTGGGTGGACACGCTGATCTCGGTGGCATGCTCATCAACTATTCTTCTTCCAATAGTCGTCTGGACAGCCTTTCCATCCACCACAATACCTGGCATCGAATAGGGGGAAGAATGCCTGAAATCAGTTGCGAAACCCAATACTGCGGTGGGCAAACTATAAAACTAGAAATTTCAAACAACCTCTTTTGGGACCCTCAGATTGAGATGTGGTACGAAGGAGTTACCGGACAGCCAGGAGCATCGTTTAACCTGCATATGAACGCCATCAACAACTTCAGTTTTGCACGACCCGGATACGGCAATGGCATGTTCCATATCAACCTGCTTTATCCGCAAAACAACAGTCTTTTTTTCCAAGGAAATCAATTGAACTTGTATCCTGATTACAGTGATTACGATTTATTCTACTGTTGCAATGATTTTCCTGAAAACAATCCCAACAGCCAAAACGGGGCCGCTCAAATCCGCAATGAAAGATGGCCTTACCCGGCTATTAACTACACCAGCACATCGAACCTTGTCCAATACATGGCCGCCCATGTGGGTGCCTTTCCCAGAGATGCCATGGATCTCAGATTGACAGGTAGTTTGGGCAATCTAACCATTGACCCTTCCACCATTAATGAAGATCATTATGGTGATGCTTTTACGATAATAGAAGCTGTAGCCGGGACTATTGATTCCGATAGCGATGGCATGCCCGACTATTGGGAATCCAGGAAGGGGCTCAATCCAAACATGGCTGACCACAATGGCACTGACCTTTCTGTAGAGGTAACCGGAGTACCCGGCTATACCAATCTGGAATGTTATCTCAACTGCCTTTCTGACTACCTTGTATCTGGCGAAAGCAGCTCCCCATGTGCAGTTGCAGTCAGCACAAAAACGGATGAAAAAAAATCCACTGAAATCAGGATCTTTCCCAATCCAGGTTACGAATCAATTTGGATTCAAATGTCAGAAATCAGCAGCCCTATTGTGTTAAGTTTAATTGACAACATGGGTAGAAGAATCCTCACCCGGCAATGTACAGGTGAGGTGGAACAAATAGAAGTTTCACATTTATTGCCGGGCTTTTATACGATCTTACTTACCAACAATAACACTACTTACAGCCAAAGCTGGGTGAAAGCACGCTAGGTTAAAAATTCCAGCGGACAAAGGCTTCCATGGCTTCGTATTCTGCCAGACCCAAAACATTGTACAAATGTGCGGTCTCCCGGTTGCGATCTTCAGCCCGTTGCCAGAATTCTCGCTTATCATTTCCAGGAAAAACGGGGTGATCTTTTTGTGATTGATGCATAAAGATCGCCCTTCTCTTTTTTAACAACTCGTCAGGACTAATTGGCACAGCCATCTCGATCTCATCTATCGGCCACTCATGCCAAGCCCCCCGATACATCCACAAATAACAATCTTTCCTCCATTCTTCCTGCCTTGTTTTTTCAAAAGCCATAAAGATAGCATCCAGACAAACCCTGTGGGTGCCATGCGGATCTGCCAAATCTCCTGCGGCATACACCTGATGAGGTTTCACTTCATTGAGAAGGTCGACAATTAAATTGACATCTGCGTCTGATAATTTATTTTTACGCACACCCCCAGTTTCATAAAAAGGCATATCTAAAAAATGGATATGTGCTTCATCCAGTCCGCAAAAATGGGCCGCACTTCTGGCTTCTTCTCTTCTTACAATGCCTTTCAACTTGCGAAGGGAAGGCAGGTCAACATCGTTGTTGTTTTTTGATTTGAGAAAATGGCTGATCTCTTCTACAGTCTTACTCAGACCTTCACTTTCAAGTCCCATAACCGCGGCATAATCTCCCAAAAATTGAGCATATCGCCATGCATCTACGTCGTGCACTGCTATATTACCAGACACCTGATAGGCAACATGTACATCGTGGCCTTGTTCTACCAGCCTCAGAAAAGTGCCTCCCATCGAGATCACATCATCATCCGGATGGGGACTAAAAATAATCACCCTCTTATGCGCAGGCAGGGCCCGTTCAGGTCTGTTGGTATCACTGGCATTGGGCTTCCCTCCTGGCCACCCGGAAATGGTATGCTGCAGCTTGTTGAAGATTCGAATATTAAGTGTATAAGCCGTATTGTATTCCGCAATGAGTTCTGAAAGTCCGTTGTTGATGTAATCCTCGTCAAGCAATTTTAAGATGGGCTTACTTAATCGGAGTGACAACCAAATCACCGCCTTGGCAATCAAAGCATCATCCCAATTACAAATTCCGGCAAGCCAGGGAGTTTTTACCTGAGTAAGTTCAGCCGCAGCAGCAGGATCAAGATAAAATTTAACATTGGCGTGACCTTGTAAAAAAGTAGCAGGTACCATTTCACTTACCTCCCCTTCAATGGCTTCGCGTACAATCTCAGCCTTATGTGAACCCCAGGCCATAATAAATATTTGTTTGGCCGACATTATGGTCTGGATGCCCATGGTGATAGCCCTATAGGGTACATTTTCTTCTTTTCCAAAATCCTTGGCAGCATCCACCCTTGTTACATGGTCCAGTTTTACCAGTCTGGTTTTAGAAGAAAGCCAGGACCCCGGCTCATTAAAGCCTATGTGCCCGGTGCGACCAATCCCTAAAATCTGAATATCAAGCCCGCCAAAAAGCTGGATCTTTTTATCATATTCGGCACAAAATTGCTCCACCTTTTCTATGGGCAATTCGCCATCCGGAATGTGTACATTGGCAGGATCAATGTCCACATGATCAAAAAGATATTCGTGCATAAATCTTACATAAGATTGCTGCGCATCTGCCTTCAGTGGATAATACTCATCCAGGTTAAAAGTCACCACATTTTTAAACGAAAGCCCTTCCTCCCTGTGCATCCTGACCAATTCATTGTACACTTTGATGGGAGAGGATCCGGTGGCAAGACCCAGCACCAGGTACTGGTTGTCTTGTTGTTTTTGTCTGATTGCCAGGGCGATGTACCTGGCTATGTGCAAAGCTCCTTCTTCCGGATCAACACAAAGTTTGATCGGCATCTTTTCAAATTTCTTCAACATGTATTTTAATGCTCCCGAAATTTCATGCCCTCCTTCCTGAATGCGAATACTCATAAATGTGGTTTATCTAACAAATATAATTAAGTTAACGATTAAATCTTAACCCTGGTATTTTCAATTTCAGACCAATTTCCACAGCCTTCTTAATTTAAATTAAGGCATAAGAAAATTGTAAACCAAACGTTTAATTTCAACAATCTTACCCAAATGAAACCATTACGTAAGTGGATACCTGAATTTTATCCCATGGCCCTTATTTTGCTTTATTGCATTCCCGATCACCCAAACTTGTTAATTTACCTGCTGATTCCAGCTCTTTCTCTGTTGCTTTTTAACTGGCCCTGGCTTCGAATTTCTTTTGGTGTTCTTTTATCTATCACAACAATTGTGTTTTTCCTTGCATTGGTTTCTGAAATCAAAGAATATGCTGACTTGTTCATGGCATGGGAACTCATCATAGGTGGCTCCCTTTTTCTGTTCACAAATGGATGCGCATCCTGGCATTTTATGGTAAAACCAAGACCGTCCATAAAAACAGAAACCATGGCCATCCATTAAAAAAAGTGAGATCCACGACAGAGCTAAAAAACTGCTTGTAAACCGTATATAAATATCATCTATAAATTTGTAAATCTGTGACTTATATCACATTATTACCTTTTGTACGTCGTAGTAATTATCGCTATTTTATATTAAATTTGTTTTATCTTTGGATAATTTCACAGCTTCAATTCCAAGTTGGATTGAACAGAGTATTACAAAACACCACAAAATGTTCCGCACCCACATCATTGGCTCAGGAAGCCACATTCCCATCCGAACCATGAAAAATGCTGATTTTGCCTCCAGGATTTTTTATGAAAATTATGGTAAGAAACTGGACAAAGAGGGGTCAGAAATAACGGAAAAATTTAAGGAAATTACAACCATCGCAGAACGCAGATATGCCGACGACGATCAGTTGGCATCTGACCTTGGTAAAATGGCGGCTGAAAAGGCCATTGCAGATGCGGGCATTGATAAAGAAAAACTTGACTACATTATTGTGGGTCACAATTTTGGCGATATTTCTTTTGCCAATAGACGAACCGAGTTAGTGCCCAGCCTTTCTGCCAAAATCAAACACCACCTCGGCATTGAAAACCCATTTTGTGTGGCTTATGATCTGCCCTTTGGTTGTCCCGGCTGGCTTCAGGGTGTCATTCAGGCCGATTACTACCTCAAATCAGGGGATGCCAAATATGCTCTGGTAATTGGGGCCGAAACGTTGTCAAGGGTCTGCGACCCCCACGACCGCGACTCCATGTTGTATGCTGATGGAGCTGGTGCTGTTGTTTTAGAGGCACAGGAAAAAAATGATTCAGGTCTGATCTGTCACGTTTCCCGTTCAGATACAAAACACCACGCTTTTATGTTGCACATGGGTCCAAGTTATGCCCATGCAGAAGGCACTGACCCCGAACTTTATTTAAAAATGACGGGTCGCAAACTCTACCAGTATGCACTTGAGCACGTACCCCAGGCTATGAAAATGTGCCTTGACAAGGGAGGAGTTCATATCGACCAGGTGGCAAAAGTTCTGATTCATCAGGCCAATGCAAAAATGGACGAAGCCATCCTCCAACGACTCTATGCCCTTTATGATCGGGTGCCTGATAGTGAAAACCTGATGCCTATGTCAATTTCATGGCTGGGCAACAGCAGTGTGGCTACCCTACCCACCCTTTACGATCTTATCTCTCACAATGAATTGGGAAGTCACAGCTTTCAACCGGGCGACCTTCTACTTTTTGCCTCCGTTGGGGCTGGCATGCACATCAATGCTTTTTTGTATCGCGTACCCGTGAAATTAAATTTCTGATCTATTATAAAAAAAAAGTCCGACACCTTTGTTAAGATGGTCGGACTTATTTCATTTTAAAACTTTACTTATCATCCAGAATTTTGTCAATTCTGGAAGCCATATCATCGTAGTGATACCTGGTCAACTTGTCTGCTGATCTGGCAGCACGGAAGCGGGTGCGCAGGTCTTTTAAGGTGCCTCTGGCCAATGCTTTCACATCGGTATGCTCCACAGCATTGTCAGGATTCTCGAGCAGCCTTTGAAGTACCTCAATGAAGGTTCGCTGCAAGTTTCTGCGGTATAGGCTGGTTTCTCCCCCTTTACCTACTTCTCGGTAAATATTAGCTACCAGGTCGTCCATCATTTCGCTAAGGCTGTAAGCATTGGCTCCATTGATAGCGTGGTTTTCTACCATTCTTTTCATTCTTTCTGTAAAAAAGAGTTGGGCCAGGGTTTGGTCCTGAATTGAACGAATTCTTTCAGCCATCCCAGTTTCTTCAATTCTGTGAAGTATCCTGGCATCGATCATCCAATTGGGAGTATCAAATAATTGTTTATTGAGGAAGTTGATGGCATCTTTTTGTTTGGCCTTTTCCACGTGGCGATAAATGGGTTCTCCCTGATCATAAGTTTTGTAGTATTCATAAACACCACCAACATTGGCGCTCACGTGTCCCAGGTATCTCCTGTACTGGCCAACAACATTGTTGTACAGCTCATTGAGCTCCGCATAGTCTTTGGTGTCTTCTCCTGTCCACTGGATAAGATTGGGAACAATCTTTTTGAGGTTTTCAATACCCAGTTCAGAAGCCCGCATGCTGTTGTCACCCAGATCTTCTGTTTGAGCTGTAGGGTCGGTAGGCATTCCTCGTTGGCGACCAAAACGATAAATAGGATCGTTTGCTTTTTCTTTGATCCAGGCGTTGATGGTTGTTCTTTCTTCTTGTGGATCTTTGACACCATCAATCAATTTATAGCCGAAAAGAATAGACCAGTCATCATAAGGTCCAATATTGGGCATCAAACCTACCTTGCCATCCTGGGGTTGTGCCACATAGTTAAATCGGGCATAGTCCATAATCGATGGCGCAGTTCCCATTTTGGCGGTAAAGTTGACCGATCTCAATGAATCTACCGGATACGCTACACTTGATCCCATATTGTGCGGAAGTCCTAAGGTATGTCCAACTTCGTGGGCAGCCACAAATTGAATTAATCTACCCATGATTTCATCTTTAAATTTAGGTGACCTGGCTTCAGGGTTGATGGCAGCCGTCTGAACAAAGTACCAGTTGCGCAACAAATTCATCACGTTGTGGTACCAAATGATATCAGATTCTAAGATTTCTCCCGTACGTGGATCGTGCACATGGGGACCCATGGCATTTTGGATGTCTGTACTCACATATCGGATTACAGAGTAGCGCACATCTTCGGGACTCCAATCCGGATCTTCTTCTTTACTTGGAGGATCTTTGGCAATAATGGCATTTTTAAAGCCCGCTTTTTCAAAAGCTTTTTGCCAGTCATTGACGCCTTGTTTTAGGAAGGGTCTCCACTTTTCAGGCGTAGCTGGATCAATGTAATAAACGATTTGTTTTTTGGGCTCAACCAATTCACCCTTAAAATATCTCTCCCTGTCTTCATCCTTGGGTTCCAATCTCCATCGGGTGATAAAGCGCTGGTTAGCTGCTTTTTGGGCGTCGAGACTATAATTGGTCTGACCCACAGAAAAATAACCAACCCTGGCATCAAACAACCTTGGCACCATAGGTACCTCAGGTAATAGCACAAATGATTGATTCATCTCAACAGAAAGAGTACCCGTAATTTGGTTGTCTGGCAGTGATGAACCAGTATAAGTCAATACATGCCTTACTTCTACATTTTGCGGAAAAGACTTTATGCTATTGACAAAAGATCTTTTTGAATCCAAAGACTTGATTCCAAAAGTTTTTCTTTCATCCGGGTCCATGGCTCCTATCATGTCCACATCGGTGGTAAACAGTGGCGCCACATCTATGACAAAAGCATTTTTTGCTTCATTGTAGGCCTTGATATCAAAGACCATAATGATGGGTTCAAAATTGTTGTTTTTTACCGACTGGTAAATTGGATCTTCTTCACTTGCCACAGAGTTGTATGACACAGATCGAAGTAAAATCTGATCATCCTTTTTCTGCCAGCGAATTACCTGCTGAGGACGCGATTCGACCCCGGCACCTCCAAAGTTGAGGTTTTTGACAAAGCCGGAGATCCTGCTTGTGATCAGGATTTCTTTATCCATTACATCCTGGGGTAATTCAAAGTACCAGTTTTCTTTTACCTTGTGAGAAATAAAAAAACCACTATCAGAGACGGCTTCGGCAGTGATGATGTCTTTATAGGGTTTTACCTTTTCATCCTTCTTTTTTTCATCCTTTTTGGGAGCAGGTGCCGAATCTGCTGTAGGAGCTGCCGGTGTCTTAGGAGCAGCAGGTGGTGCCATCTTTTTGGTACAGGCCGCGGTAAATATCAGCAATAAAGCAAAGCAAATGTGTTTTAACATAAAATCAAGATTTTGAATGACAAAGATAGTCACATGCTCATTAGACACTGCATTTTAATTGAGGAATAAAATTTGGAAATGAGACCACAAAACAACTATTGACCAAATTATATTTTACATTTAATCCGAATACTATAAAATTAAATTTCGATGACCCTGTCAACCTTTTTCTCAATCGTTATCTTCCATTTGAATCGTATCCTTTTTGAACTTTTTCAAAACATTCCTGCTTTGATTGTTTAAAATAAAAACTAGATCAATTTTGCCCCTTAGTCCAGGAAATAGACTACATTGAAGATGAATATTTACTTCATGGGCCATAGTATCCATTACTAAGGTAAATTTAACTTTGGTTTTGGAGATGATAATTGAATTTAGTTATTCAAATCTGCGTCTTCTCCTTTTTAAAAATTGAAATTTAGTTTCTCACTAATGATAATGTAGAAAATAAAATATGAATTTGACTAAACTATATGTTGATTTTTTTAACAGTGAAAAAGCCGGTGGTTTAATTCTCATTTTGGTAACCATTCTCTCACTCGTCCTTGCCAATTCTCCCATTCAGAACGAATACATCCATTTGTGGCATATCGAATTAGCCGGGCATTCAATCGTACATTGGATCAATGACGGATTAATGACCCTGTTTTTTCTACTAATAGGACTGGAATTGGAGCGAGAAATTTACGATGGAGAATTGTCTCATTTAAAAAATGCTTCATTACCCATATTTGGTGCCCTTGGAGGTATGATGGTACCGGCAGGGCTATATATATTGATTAATATCGGCACCCAAACTCAATCGGGTGCAGGCATTCCTATGGCCACTGATATTGCCTTTGCTATTGGTATATTGGCACTTTTAGGCTCCCGTGTACCTGCTTCTTTAAAGGTATTCCTGACGGCTTTAGCAGTAATCGATGACCTTGGGGCCATCATTATTATTGCCTTATTTTATACGGCAACTATAAATTATACCAGCCTTATAATTTCATTGGGCATTTTTGGCATTCTAATTATTTTAAACCGATTAAAGATCAACAACTTAATTTTCTATATAATTGGTGGAGCTGTTATGTGGTACTTCATGCTAAACTCTGGGGTGCATGCTACTATTACAGGAGTACTTTTGGCATTTGCCGTTCCTTACAGAGATGGGTCAAAAAATACTGCTTCATATAAAATGCAACACTATTTGCATAAACCTGTGGCGTTTTTTATCCTACCCTTGTTTGCAATTGCAAATACTTGTATTTCCATCAATGCCAATTGGCAGCACGGTTTAATACAACCCAGTAGTGTGGGCATCATAATAGGCCTGGTTTGTGGAAAACCACTGGGCATCTGGCTATTTTCAATGATAGGCTCCTTATTAGGGCTCTCTATCCTACCCTCAGATTTGAAATGGACAAATATTTTGGGTGCGGGCTTACTTGGAGGGATTGGATTTACGATGTCTATCTTTATTACCTTGCTTGCTTTTGATCAGGACACCATTATCGACAGTTCAAAAATTGCCATTATCATTTCATCCCTGGCAGCAGGAATCGTTGGATATCTTTTTTTAAGACTTACACTCCCTCAAATAAAGCAGAAAATATAACCAAGTATACTAAATGATTTTTTGAGCACGGATATGGTCAGTCGACAGGCGATATAGAAGCCTTTTAAAGCAACATGTCATGCTGGTCTATATGAAAATCAATCAGCCAAGTTCCAATTCTAGCCTCTACTACAAAATCACTGTTTAAAAGTGTAAAATTCTCAAATGACTGATTTAATTTCCAAACCGATCTCTATTACGATTTGTTTTTGACCCATATTTAAGCAATGGCAAGTTGCCCAAAATAGCAACTTACCATTACATCCTTCTTCCTTACTTTTTTTCTGCAGGTGGCAAACTCATTATATAATCGTAGATAGATCCTATTTCCTCATCTGAAAACACAGCAATTCCGTCAAATGGCATAAACTGAGGATCCAAAACCTTGCCTTCAGGAGTCTTACCATTGCGAAGCGTCTCTATAAATTGCCCCTTGGTCCATTTACCCGGATTTCCTGAGGAAGAGATATTGGCTGCAGGGGGTGAAACAGGATCGGGCGACTTACCACCCCCAAAATCTGGTTTGTGACATGAAACACAACCATGGGATTGTACCATGTAGTAGCCATGTTCAAGGCTGTTGACTTCTGCAGGATGGGGAATATTTTGAGCTTTCTCATGGTCAATTATTTTATATGGATACAGCTCTCCAAATTGTCCGGCTCCCGCTAAAATTTTTGAAAATGCAGTAAGAGTAGGTTCATCGAAATGATTTTCAATTGGAGGTAAGGTTTTTATAAATGCAATGAGACAGCCCAAATCTTTGTCACTCAAATGGCACATGGATTCGCTGGGCATTACAAACAACATTCTGCCATCTTTGCCTAAGCCGTGCCGAATAGCCCTGACCCAATCCACATCAGTGTAGTGTTCAGTAGGACTGCCTTTGGCCCTCGTGAGGTTTGATGACGCCAATTTTCCAATGGTAGGATCATCAAAAAAGTATTTGCCCTCCAGGTTATTCCCATGACAGGATCTGCAACCCACCGACAAAACCCGACCCCTTTCTACAGAAATTGAATCAACAGGTATTTCTACATTCGCCGGAGTCAAATCAACCCTGACCTTAGCCTGGGAATTAAAGCGATAGGTAAAATAGGTAGCTGCAATCGCTACTATTAGAAAAATGGAAAGTAAAGCCAATCCAAGGATCCTAAATATTTTTTTCATGGTAGTAATGTTTAAGATTATGAAAGTTGTTTTCGCCACAAAATTGGTCCATATGGCCATCTTGCCATATCTTATTTGTCGCATACCATAGCAATCTTGTCGCACCAATATTTTATACTGTATATCAATTGTTTAGCTTTTCCAAACCAAAATTTGCTACAAGTTTTATCAAAATTGCGACAAGATCGAAAACTCCAATCTACTGATATCTATAGTTTTGTGAAACTTTAATAAAGAATCTAAAGAAAGATATCGTCAGTTCTGACTTTCATTTATTCTTTGCTTAACACTTTTTTCGAAACAATATTACTAATGACAAAGATTAACCTGGATTTCAGGAAGGAAAAACCTGAAGAATGCCTAAATTTATCCATCATATAGCGTACAAAGCCATGAAATTGAGCAGATTAACCTTCTACCTGGTATTGACCATGGGCTTCCTACCCATCCAGGCACAAAAAAAGCTTAACCCCGATAGTCTTTTGCAACTGATTCCAAATATGGTAGATACCCAACAAATGCTTGCCTACCATGATATCTGTCGCTATTATGTTGGGGCCAACAAAAACAAGTCGATTGAAGCAGCCCAAGCTGCTTTGACGATTGCTGAAAATAAAAATGACGATAAGTGGATCGCCCGATGCTTAAATGTGCTTTTTTCAACCCTCAACATCCATGGAGAAAGCAAAAACAATCAGGTTTTAGCTGAAAAAGCATTGCACCATGCCCTTCTTTCTAAATCAAAAACAACTATTCTGGAAGCTTATGAATCATTGGCCAATACCTATGGCATGAAATCTATGTGGGACAAGGCCATTGAATACTCAGATCAATGTCTGGTGATTGCAAGTGAAATAAAAGATACTGTGGGCCTGTTAAATGCCTACAACATGCTGGCGCTGTGTAATTTGGAATTAAACAGGGCAACTCTTGCGCTACAATACCACCATAAATCTGTAGACCTCAGCCAGAAAATCGGAAGGGTTTATGAATTGGGTAGAGCATATGCAGGCATGGCAGAGGTAAATATGAAACAAGGCAACTGGAAGGAAGCAAATGTAAATGCAAAAAAGGGAGCCGATGCTTTTAAAAAAATGAATTACCCAATTGGACAGGCACAATCCCTGGTTTTTGCGGGAGCTGCTCTCTTGCAGATGGAACAACTTGAAGATTGTCGGCAAGTATGCAGAGAAATCATAAGTCTTCTGAAGGAAGCCGGTAACGATGCTGTACTGGGAGATGCCTATAATATTCTGGGATATGTAGAAATGGAAGAAGGTCGCTATGGGCTTGCATCTGAGTATTTCAAAAATGCGGAAAATGAAGCTCGAAAAAGTACCAATTATAAACTATTAAAAGATGTCTACCGAGGATTAGAGATCTTATCTACTCTTCAAAACGATTTTTCTGCTGCCAGGGCCTTTCGTCGGCAGTTTCAGGTGGTATCAGATTCTTCTTTATCCCAACAAATGGTCAGCAACATAACCAACTACCAGGTTAAATATGAAACCGCTGAAAAAGAAAAATTACTGGCTGAAGAGCAGGAAAAAAAGAGCAAGTGGATTTTGGGCTCAATCATTGCCCTCCTCCTTCTTACCGGCTTGTTTTTTTACCAAAGGAAACAACAGCAGATGCAAAAAAACCAGGCCCGGTTAGAAGCAGAAAAATCAAGGCTGGAAGCAGAACTGGAGCACCGTGAAGCCAATAGATTGAGAGAGGTGGACAAAATTAAGAGCACCTTCTTTGCCAACATCAGCCATGAAATCCGCACTCCCCTTTCGCTCATCATTGGTCCCCTTGAACAAATGATCAATGGAAGTTTTAAAGGGGATCAGCAGAAATATTACCGGATCATGCACAAAAACGGCAAAAGATTGCTGGAATTGGTCAATCAACTCCTTTTACTGAGTAAGCTGGAAAGTGGAAGAATGAAACTAACCGGATCTTTCGGAAACATTCACAATCTGATCAAAGCCATCGTCAATTCTTTTGAAAACCTGGCAGACCGTAGAAACATACAAATTGATATCGACTGTCCCGATGCAGAAGGAAAATGTTGTTTTGACAGAGATGCGGTAGAAAAAATCATGGCCAACCTTCTATCCAATGCCATCAAGTTTAGCAACGATGGAGGGAGTATTTTTGTGACCATCCGCCCCATGACAGGTCAAACCATCCGGATAGACGTCATGGATACCGGCATAGGTATTTCAGAAGAACAAATACCGAGCCTATTTGAACGGTTTTCAAAAACCACTCACTCCGAACTTCAACCCGGAAGTGGACTGGGTTTGGCACTGGTAAAAGAACTCAGTGAACTTCATGGTGGAGGTGTGACGGTAAAAAGCAAAGAAGGAAAAGGCTCTGTATTTACAGTCACCATGAGGGTAGATAGGTCCTTTTTTGACAACCATCAGTTTACCAATCAAACTGTTGAGAACGATGTTTCAACTTTTGAAACCCTTGTTTCAGATACCGCCTCTATATCCGAAGGGTCGAAAAAACTGAATCCCCAAAAAATAATTCTGGTTGTAGAAGACAATGCGGATGTGAGGACTTACATTAAAGACCAATTGCAAGGCAATTACCTGATACTGGAAGCCACTAATGGAAAAGAAGGACTGGAAGTGGCAACGATGCAGGTACCCGACATCATAATCACAGATATCATGATGCCAGAACTTGATGGCCTCAGTCTTTGTAAACTTATCAAAAAACATCCTCTATTATCTCATATACCTGTAATTATGCTGACCTCAAAAACAGAAGAGGCGGATAAAATTTCGGGTCTTGAGGCTGGAGCAGATGATTTTTTAACCAAGCCCTTCCTGGCTACCGAGTTGGTTCTGAAAATTAAAAACTGGTTGACGACCCGAATTCGGTTACAGGAAAAATACCTAAGTCCGCTAAACCCCTTCTCCCCTGATGCCTTGCAGGAAGAGAACATGGATGCCAAGTTTATCCAAAATGTAAGAGATACCATACAACAAAATTTGGACGATGAAGGCTTTTCGGTGGTAGAATTGAGTCAGAAAGTGGGATTTAGCAGAAGCCAGCTCCATCGCAAACTTTCTGCTTTAACAGGCAAAGGACCCAATGAAATTATTCGTTCGATGAGGCTGGAAAATGCAAAACAATTGCTAGAACAAAAAGCGGGCAATGTCTCTGAAATTGCCTATCGATGCGGCTTTAATTCTCCTGCCTATTTTATCAAATGTTTTAAAGATCAATTCGGAATCACCCCGGGTGATGTGCTTTGATTAAACCCAATTTTGCTAATAATAATTCAAAATCTAATAATATTTTATAAATGAAAACAAGTTTCAAAAAGGTATTAAAGTGGCTGGGCATAGCAACTGGCTCCTTGATTATTATGGCCATACTGCTTGGAATATACATTTGGAGTCTGATGCCAAAACCCTTGGGAAATCCTCCTCAACTACAGACAGAATTGTTTCAAAAACCAAAAGTTGAATTTCCATGCGAGGGCAAATATATTTTTAAATCGGCTACAGAGTTGGCCAGCCTGATCAGAGATCAAAAAGCAAGCTCATTAGAAATAACCCGGGAATTGATCAATTACATCAAAAACAACAATTATAAAACCAATGCATTTGTCTGGTTATTCGAAAAAGAAGCCCTGGCAGCTGCAGAAGAAGCTGACCGAAAAGTGAAATCTGGAGCAGACCTTGGTAGTTTGCATGGTGTGCCCGTATGCATTAAAGAAGAATTTTGGGTAAAGGGAAAACCTAATACGTGGAATTCTGAGCAGTTTCAAGGCTTTATAGCACCCAGAAATGCACCGGTTGTGGATGCATGGATCAATGAAGGTGCTATTATTATTGGCACTACCAATGTACCTCGACTGCTGATCGACATGCAGACCAATGGTGATTTGTATCCTGAGGCCAGTAATCCATACAATAAAGACAGAGTACCGGGTGGAAGTACCGGCGGAGGGGCTGCTGCAGTAGCGTCCGGATTTTGTCCGCTGAGTCTGGGAGGTGACATGGGAGGCAGCATAAGACTTCCGGCTGCTTTTTGTGGCATTTATGGTTTAAAAACCACAGAAGGTAGCATGGGAAGAAAATTTGGATCATCACCTGACACAACAGGGAATCATCATTATTTCAGGATGGCCGTAGCAGGCCCTTTGGCCAGAACGATTGATGACATTGAGCTGGGATGGAAGGCCTTGATCAAGCCTTGGCATCAAAATAACCAATGGTTGGAGGTCGATGAAAACAAAACACTCGACCAGTACAAAGTGGCCTACCTGGATGAGTGGAAATTTGGAAATGACAAGATCCCTGTTTCATCATCAGTGAAAGAGAAACTAAATAATTTGGTAACAGCTCTTAAAAGCAAAGGGGTGGAAGCAGATAATGTCCAACCCAAAAATTTTGTAGAAATGCGACAAATGCATATGCTACTTATGGCTTATATGGTCTTTGCCAAACAGCCCTGGATCATTCGCCAACTCATCAAACAAGAATTTTCAAGCGGAACTCCTCTCAAAATTGATATGAGCGAAGGTGTTCAACGCATTGGCGATGTTGACGAAAAAGAATACGAAAAAATTCTCCAAAGAAGAGATACTTTAACTGCAGCCCTGGAGCAGTTTTTCAAAAAACATGATTTCCTGATTCTACCGGTCAGTACGGGGCCCGCATTTCATAAAAACGTTGAACACCTTCCAATGGAGGTGGATGGAGTAAAACTGGAATATTGGGATCATTTCCATTATACCATGTGTTTTAATGCCACCGGACATCCAGCACTTACCATTCCGCTGGGCTTAAACAAGGATGGCCTGCCCATTGCTGTCCAGATTGTTGGTCCTTTGTTTTCAGAAAAAAGACTTATCCATTTTGCTAAGTTGATTCAACCCCTACATGAGGGTTTTGTAAAACCAAAATAGTCTTTTTGAATATATTGATGCCGCTGTAAAACATAAGTAATGTAGTCAATAAAGATATATTTATATTTAATCAAAGATATGCTGTCGTTAAAGAGATAGTTAACTTACTAATATTAATCTTTGATACCACTTGTCCGCGTCGCGTCTTTGGCATTTCTGCCCTTGTTACATGGCGACATACAGATGGTAACAATTACTCTATCTTTGTATTAAAATTATGACCATGAAAAAATATCTTATCTTTTTTACCACATTGATAAGCCAGCTTACTTTCGCTCAACAAGATTGTCTGCCCGGCAATGCTCAGTATTATTATCCTTCCGGAAAGATTGTTCAACACCTATCCACCTCTGGTGCCTTCCTCAACAATAGTAGCGGTGAATCCGGCTATAACTACCTTATAAATGATGAACCTATATCATTGATCTATACCGGAGGAATCTGGATAGCTGCCATTGACAATGATGGCAAGCCGAGATTTTCAGGTACAACCTATGTCACAAATAACAACAAATCTGACTGGTCTCCAGGCCCCATACCTGAAAATGGTGCAGCGATTACAGCAAGCCATTGTAAAAATTGGGACCAATTTTTTGTAGTCGACAGAGAAGATTTTCTGACTGCTGTAGCACTTATGTACAATAGCAACGGCAGTATTAATAAAGATAACTGCGACAAATTACCCAAAAGTATTCTAGGATGGCCAGGTAGGAGTAATCCCCATTTTGAGTCCGTTCATGGGTTTAACCTTCCTGATCATACTGTTGCTTCATTTTTCGATAACGATGGAGATGGCCGATATGATCCATGTTCAGGCGACCTCCCGATGCTAGATCCTTATGGGGCACAAATCAATACATTTGAGGATGTAGTAGCTACTTTTCCTGACAGACTTAGTTTAAATATTTTGAATGACAGGGGCAGTGATAATACCCTCTCATTTGGTCTTCCTCTGGGTATAGAGATCTATCAGGTTGCTTTTGATTATCATAGTCAGGACAGCCTTGAAACAACTACATTTTACCAGCACAAACTCGTTTACAAAGGTGCCGAAACACTTAACGACAGTAGATTTTCACTCTGGTTTGACCCCGATATGGGTTGTTATTTGGACGATTTTGTCGGCACATCCTCCACTCACAATATGATTTATTTTTACAATACCGATGCTGTGGATGGAATGCCCGCTGATTTTTGCAATGGGGTTTCTACATTTGGAAGTGAAATACCTATTACCGGTATTTCCTATCTGGATGGACTGGACTACATTGATTTTGCTGTAGATTCAGGCGTATGGGTTCGCAGTGGTCTTACCTCGTCCCTTTATTTGAATAATTGCAGTGTGGGTTCTGTTGAGCCTGTAACTTGTGATCCTGATGGACAGGATTCCAGTTTTTATTACAAAATGATAGGCAAATGGGCTGCCAATGTACCGGTGACCATTGGAGGGAATGGTTACAACCCAGGATCGACAGACACTACTAATTATGTTTTTGATGCCAACCCGGCAGATGTTTTAGGATGGAGTATGTGCACAGCCAATATGCCCCCCTCTGACTTAAGGATGTTGATGTCTACCGGAAGTGGTCCACTTTTACCGGGAGCCATTGATGAGGTGATGACCGCCATACAAACGGCTCCCAATGTAAGCCATCCTTGTCCTGATATCCAGCCTTTGATCGATCTCAATAAAGCAGCAAATAATTTTAAAAGAAGGGGATGGAGGCGTGCTTCCACAACGGCATCAACTAACCCAAATTTTGAAAAAAATCTACCTTGGTCATTTGAACACAATGAAGGAGGATTTAAGCTGACTACGCATGATACCAATGTCAAGATAATCATTAGCGATATCAATGGCAGGGTTTTAGAAAGACATCAAATGAGTCGCAATGAGACGTTGGGTTGGACTTCAACCCATTTGATTAACCAATTGTACATCATCCATATCAGCAATGAAAAACAATCGCAGGCGTATAAATATTTTTCCAGATAAAGTCTTTTCATGTTGAAGTTTACCCCGATTTTTTGTTGAATCCCGAACGCACCTGCGACTGTAGCCCCGCTTCTGAAACCCGAATTACATGGAGGATGAGGTGGGGCTTTTTTGGCACCTGAAATTTATGGGCCGCATCAATAATAAAGGCCGACTCATCAATAAGTCGGCCTTCTTTTTTGCCAAATATTATTTATTAAAATTGGACATCACCTTTGAAACTGACAGTTGAACCTCCTATTGTTTTTGCATTGATATCGAACGTGTACAACTTACTTCCTTTATCGGTTATTTTTACCGTACCCGATGACAGTTCTTCCAATGACTGACTAACGGGAGAAATTTTTTGAATCGCATAAGCTCCAAATGCATCTCCCAGACCTGCATCAAAAAAATCTACAATTTTGTAAGTTCCATTAAGTTTTGAGGCCGCCGGGATCTCTATGTTTAAATTGATTGTATGAAGCTCATTACAATCACTGGAAACAGTAGCAATTTGCATTTGATAGATGTTACCTTCAAAACCTGCACTTATCAATTGTTGGGCAACAGATATCAATTCTGTATTTCCATTCACTGTAAGCTCTTTATCAGAGGTGGTAAAATTTGTACAGGAGTCTTTCTCTTCATCTTTACTACAAGATGAAATAAAAATGGCCAAACCAAACAGCATGCATACCATTAAACCCTTTTTCGGCATTCTAAGTAATTTTTTCATATAGGTAAATTTTAAATAATGAATAATGGTAAAGATAAACATATTATTATATTATTTAATACGTATCTTAATAAAATTCATCAGTTTCAGCAATTGCAAAACAACAGATTCCAAATTATATTTTAATTACACCCCATTATTTCTGTTAATTTGAAATTTGTCTTACTATTTATCCATGTTTTCAATCTTTTATTCTGACATTTTATAGAATTCAATATTATGCTTATTATTTTGATTTTTACCAATGTGACAAAAACAGAATTTAACAACAAAGGCAATCTAACTTCTTCTACCCCTTCCTATGCATAAATGCATTTTATATCTTTTAAAAGAAGGATGATCATATTTATTTTAATGGGATGAATGCGGAAAAAAGCTGTTTATATGAATAATTTTGTCGAACCAAAAGACCATTATTTTATACAAAATGAAATCATTTATCTACCTTTTTTTATGGATCTGCTTTGCTCCTGTCTCCGCTCAGGTATTGCAAGTTAAGCCACCTGCCCCCGTTGGTCCCCTGCCCAGTTCGCAACAGCTGGAATGGCACAAGATGGAGCTGACCGCCTTTGTTCATTTTACTACCAACACCTTTACAGATAAAGAGTGGGGTTATGGAGATGAAAGTGAAAGTGTATTTAATCCTTCTAACCTAAATACCGGCCAATGGGCAAGCATCTTAAAAGAGGCCGGCTTTAAAATGATCATTCTAACCACAAAACACCATGATGGGTTTTGCCTTTGGCCAAGTAAATACACAGAACACTCTGTTAAAAACAGTCCCTACAAAAATGGCAAAGGTGATGTGGTCAAAGAAACCAGTGAAGCTGCGAGAAAATACGGGCTTAAGTTTGGCATCTATCTCTCACCCTGGGACCGCAATCATGCCTCGTATGGCACAGAAGCTTATATTCAATATTACAGGAACCAGCTCCGGGAGTTATTCACTCAATACGGTCCCATTACCGAAATGTGGTTTGATGGAGCCAATGGAGGTGACGGCTATTATGGTGGGGCAAGGGAGAGCCGCCACATCGATAGGGCTACCTACTATGATTGGCCAAACACCCTTAAAATGGTGACGGCCATGGAGCCCCGGGTACTTTATTTTAGTGATGCAGGTCCCAACATCCGGTGGGTAGGCAATGAAAAAGGGAGAGCCGGAGAAACCAACTGGAACACCCTTACACCTGATACCCTGTATGCAGGTCAAAGCGGTATCGAAGGACTGTTGGAAACCGGAAGTGAAGATGGCTCACACTGGATACCGGCAGAATGCGATTTTTCGATCCGACCCGGATGGTTTTATCATGCCGCTGAAGATACTAAAGTGAAATCACCTGAACAGCTGTTTGACATCTATCTTACATCTGTGGGCAGGGGTTCCAACATGCTCTTAAATATCCCACCCGACAGAAGAGGTTTGTTTCACGAAAAAGATGTTGAGTCCCTGAAAGGATTCAAAGCCATTTTGGACAAAACCTTTAAAAACAATCTGACCTCAAATGCAAAAATATGGGTGTCCAACACCAGAGGTAACGACAAACAATTTTCGGGCACTAATTTAATGGATGGTCTTTTTGACAGCTACTGGGCTACGGATGACGACGTGACATCAGCCCAAATAGAACTCGACCTGCAAAAGGAAGAAACAATTAACTATATTGTTTTACAGGAGTACATTGCATTGGGTCAAAGAATTAAAGCATTTTCGGTAGAAGCCATGGAAGATGGTCAATGGAAGGAGATAAGCAAAGGCACTACCATAGGTTATAAAAGAATACTAAAGATTTCGCCAATTAGCGCACAGAAAATAAGGATTCGATTAATAGACAGCAAAGCATCACCCGTAATATCCCATATTGCCCTATACTAAGCTAATAAGATGATCACACTAAGGCCCGCCGTCCTTGCTGACATGGAAGTTCTGAAGTATTGGGATACCCAGGCCCACGTAATGGAAAGTGACCCCAACGATGACTGGAATTGGGAAAAAGAACTGACTTTTGAACCCAACTGGCGCCAGCAATTAATGGCAGAAAAGGAAGGTCTTCCAATTGGCTTTTTGCAGATCATCGACCCACAGCTGGAAGAAACCCATTATTGGGGAAATATCGGCAGTGGATACAAAGCCATTGACATTTGGATCGGATTATCAGAAAATATTGGCAAGGGCTATGGCACTCAAATGATGACCCAGGCGCTGGATCTCTGTTTTGAAAATCCGGAAATAAAGGAAGTCATTATTGATCCCTTGATCTCCAATAAAAAAGCCATTCGTTTCTATACCAAACTGGGATTTGAACCAGTCGAAAAAAAATATTTCGGCGATGATTTTTGTCTGGTCATGACCATGAAAAGAGAGCGATGGCTCACCTCTAAAAATTTAACATAATAATCAACGAAGGCTAATTTGATAAATCTGGTATTATAATAAGTATTTGATCAGGGTTTTTAAACACATTTTGTTTCCTGAATTACTGGCTTAAAAGCGAAATCGACCGTATTTCACCCTTTCTTTTTAGCGCTCAACTTATATACCATAAATCCGAAGCCAACTACCAGGTGGAGCATCACGATCACAAAAATAAAGGTACCCATCATTTCAATCTTTGTTGAAGCTGAAAAGTAAATCGATTTTCCCATTTTGATGGTAACAGGAGTAACACAATCGGAGCATTTATATCCTAAAAATCGTTTTTTTACCAAGCTGTGAACAATTACCAGATTTCAGGTAATTTGTTTAGTTTTGGCCTACCTAAAACTCAGCTTATGCCAAAACAGAGGTGGACTTTACTGACCCTGATACTTTTGACCATTACTGCCGCTCTTCATGTGGTTCATGAATACATGACCCCTTTAAATCCCGGGGTACTTATGGCTTCAAGATGGTTTTTTACAGGGGTACTCTCCATTTATGCCTACAACAAGCGCTCCCTCACGACCTGGATCTTGGTGGCCATGGTTATTGGGATAGCCATCGGCCTGGATTTCCCGGATTTTTCACAAAATCTGCAGTTTTTGAGTAAAATCTTCCTTCGAATGGTCAAAACCATTGTGGCACCCCTTCTTTTTGCCACCCTCGTGGTGGGCATTGCCGGTCACGCCAACCTCAAACAAGTGGGTAGAATGGGATGGAAGTCTATTTTATACTTCGAAATCGTCACCACCTTAGCGCTGGCAATTGGTCTGTTTTTTATCAACCTGACCCAGGCTGGAATTGGTATTAAGGTTCCCGAAGCCCTGCTCAGAGAGTTACCAGAAACAAAAATTAAAACATGGCAAGATCACATCATAGACATCTTCCCAGAAAACATCATCAAATCAGTATATGAGGGAAATGTGCTGCCCATAGTGGTATTTTCCGTTTTGTTCGGCATTGCCCTTGCCATGCTTTCTGAAACAAAAAAGAGGCCTATGCTGGAGTTTACAGAAAGTATGGCAGAAACCATGTTTAAATTTACCAACATCATTATGTATTTCGCCCCTTTTGGGGTGGGTGCGGCTATCGCTGTAACCGTTGGTCACCTCGGTGTTGACATTCTCAAAAATTTGTTTTTACTGCTTTGTACCCTCTATATGGCACTGACAGCATTCATTCTTCTTGTCTTGCTGCCCATTGCCATCTTTATCAAGATTCCTATTAAAAAATTTATAAAAGCCATCAAAGAACCCGTTTCCATCGCTTTTGCGACAACGAGTTCTGATTCCGCCTTGCCAACAGCACTGGAAAACATGGAACGATTTGGTGTACCCCGTCACATCGTATCCTTTGTCATACCTACCGGTTATACTTTTAACCTCGATGGTACCACTCTCTACCTATCACTTGCCTCCATTTTTGTGGCCCAGGCAGCTGGTTACGATTGGGGCATAGGCGAACAGTTTATGGTTGGCCTTTCTCTCATGCTCACCAGCAAAGGGGTGGCAGCAGTGCCTAGAGCCTCGCTGGTAATATTGATAGCAACCGCCACAACCTTCAACCTGCCTTTATGGCCCATCATGGCCATCTATGGCATCGACGAATTGATGGACATGGCCCGCACCTCCGTCAACGTTGTGGGCAATACCCTTGCCTCCTGTGTCATTGCGCGTTGGGAAGGTGAATTTGATGACCAAAAAGCCTTGGCTTACGAAGAATAAAATTTTATGCTACACAACTTTTTACTAATGTCCTTACACTGGACCGACCTCTTACAGCCACAGTGGTACATCAACCATGGTGGTTTATTTCTGTTGCTATTTGTCGTCTTTGCAGAGACCGGCTTGTTTGCCGGCTTCTTCCTTCCCGGAGATTCACTGCTTTTTGTGGCCGGCATCTACAGCAATAAACTTGCTCAATGGCTTTATGACTGGAACAATGATTTTCTCAATCTTATGATGATTGTAATCCTGGTTACCATATGTGGCATCCTGGGCAATATTGTCGGTTATTGGTTTGGTAAAAAAAGCGGCCCTGCCCTTTACAAAAGGAAGGATAGTTTTTTCTTCAAACAAAGATACCTGCGCCAAGCCAGCGATTTTTACGAAGAAAATGGCGGGTTCACCATCATTGTAGCCCGCTTCGTTCCTTTTGTCCGCACCTTTGCCCCTATAGTGGCAGGCATCGTTAAAATGGACTATGCCAAATTTATGTGGTACAATATTGTTGGCTGTGTTGCCTGGTCATTTTCAATGATAGGTGCCGGTCACTATCTGCACAAATTTTTTCTGAGTCACTATCAGTTTGACCTCACCGAACACCTGGAAATCATTGTTCTGGGCATTGTATTTATCACTACCCTGCCTGTATTTATCAAAGTATTGAAACACAGGAAATCAAAACACCATGAATGAAAAATCGCATGTAGGCATTTTTTCTCTGCCTGTCCTGGTTGGAGCTCTGGGTTACTTTGTTGATATATATGACCTACTTCTTTTTACCCTCGTTGGAGAGAAATCATTGCTGGACCTGGGTGTAACAGGTGATGTGATCAATAGTTATAAATTAAGTATCCTCAATTACCAAATGCTTGGATTGATGATCGGTGGCATTATATGGGGTGTCTTGGGTGACCGAATAGGTAGGATGAAGGTACTTTTTGGTTCTATTTTGATCTATAGCATAGGTAACATAGCCAATGGTTTTGTAGACAATGTAGAACAATACAACATCCTCCGTTTTATCACCGGCATAGGTCTTGCGGGTGAATTAGGAGCTGGTATCACCCTGGTAAGCGAGTTGCTCGCCAAAGAAAAAAGAGGAATTGGCACCAGCCTGGTAGCGGGCGTAGGACTCACAGGCTGCGTTGTTGCGTATTTTATTTCACGGCATTTAGACTGGAGAACCTGCTATTTTTTAGGTGGTGGTCTTGGGCTACTGCTTTTGCTACTTCGAGTTTCTGTATTGGAAAGCACCATGTTTCATTCCATGAAGGATACTGCAGTTCAAAAAGGTAACTTCCTCATGTTTTTTACCAATGCAAAAAGGTTCAAAAAATATCTTTTGTGTATCCTCATAGGTCTGCCTACCTGGTATGTAATTGGCATCCTGGTCAATCTGAGCAACAAATTTGCTACCAGCATGGATGTCATTGGTAAGGTAGAGTCTGACCGCGCCATTATGCTGGCCTATGCTGCTATCGCTGCTGGCGACATAGCCATCGGTCTTTTAAGTCAATATTTGATGAGCCGTAAACAAGCGCTATATATATTTTATGGATTATCCGTGATCTCATTTATCGCTTTTTTTAATTTGAATGGTGCAACCAATACTACCATGTACTGGGTATGTGCAGCCCTTGGATTCAGCACCGGCTTTTGGGCCATCTTTGTTACCATCGCGGCCGAAAGTTTTGGGACCAACCTAAGAGCAACCGCAGCTACCACGGTGCCCAATATGGTTCGAGGAGCCCTGCCCCTTATCACCATTTTGTTTAAAAACCTTCAACAGAGTTATTCATTTACACACGCTGCCATGATTACGGGGGTGGTTGTTTTTGTCATTTCAGTAATAGCAGCGATTTTAATCGAAGAAACGTTTACCAGAGACCTAAACTATCTCGAACACTAAGTAAAGTAAACCACCGCTATGATACATCTCACCCTTGCCGTCTGGCTGGTCTTTCAGACCGGCCTTAAAAGTGATAATTGTACAAACCCTGATTGGGGCTTCTGGGGCCATAGAAAACTCAATAAAATGGCCGTCTTCACTCTGCCCAGAGACATGCTTCCTCTTTATAAACCGAGTATCGACTATTTGGAAGAACATGCCGTAGACCCCGATAAACGACGGTATGCTACCCCATATGAAGCCATTCGGCATTACATCGACCTGGACCAATGGGGAAGCCTGCCTTTTGACTCTCTGCCACGAGAATGGCACAAGGCCCTGGCCCAATATAGCAAATGGGGACTTCTCAATGAATCCGGGGATACCACCTGGCTAGATTTTAAAAAAATAAATGAAGATACTTTGCTGATTGAGCCCTCGCAATCCCGCATTTCGATAAAACAATACCAGCACATCTTTAGCCGCTTTGTCTTACCTCAATACTATAATGAAGAATGGATCTGCCCCGTCGATACCATAAATCCAATTTTGGGCATAGAGCTGATTGGAAAAAACTACATTTGGAAAGACCACTTTTCTGAACATGGCATTTTGCCCTATTACCTTCCTATTGCCTTAGACAAACTAACGCGCGCCTTTGTTGAAGGTAATAAGGAAAAAATCCTACGATTTTCGGCAGAAATCGGGCATTACATTGGTGATGCCCACGTACCTCTGCATACCACTAAAAATTACAACGGGCAATTAACCGATCAACACGGCATCCATGCTTTTTGGGAATCACGACTACCCGAATTATTTGCAGATGCAGAATACGATTTTTTTGCCGGTAAGGCTGAATACATCAAAGACCCCATCCCCTACTTCTGGGATATCATTTTTGAAAGTCACCGCCTCCTCCCCGAAGTACTCATAGGTGAAAAAACCCTAAGCCAAACCTTTCCAAAAGACAACCAGTTTTGTTACGATGAAAGATTGGGCCAAACGGTCAGAATCCAATGCAGAGAGTATGCCCGTGCCTACCACGACAGCATGAAAGGCATGGTAGAACAGAGGATGCGGGATGCCATTAAATCCATCGGCTCCGTTTGGTACACTGCCTGGGTCAATGCAGGTCAGCCCGATCTCAACAGCTTATTGGAACCATCTCCAACTAATGCTGCAATAGTTGAAGAACCCGCTCAGGCAAAACCACTTAAAAATAAAATCCGGGACCACGAAAACTAACCATTGACTTCAGAAACCTCCACATTTTTCTTTAACCATTAATAATTCTAATTTTTATTACCCATCACTAATTTATAACACTAAACCCAAATGTCATGAAAAATTATACCAGCTACAAAGACCTTCAAGTATGGAAAACCTCCATGAAATTAATCCAAGATGTCTACCAAATTTCTGCTTCCTTTCCCGACTCTGAAAAATTTGGCATTACTTCTCAAATAAGAAGAGCCAGCATCTCAATTGCTAATAATATTGCGGAAGGTAAAGGTCGCCTCAGCCGCCTTCAATTCCGCTACTTTTTAAACATCGCCCGAGGCTCCGCCTGTGAAGTATCTAATCTTCTTGAAATCTGCAAAAACTTGAAACTTATCTCTCAAGAACAATTTGATCATCTGGACAAAGAAACCGACAGAATCTCAGCCATGCTCTATAATCTATATTTCCACCTCAAATAACACCTCCGTAACCTCCTCCCCCTCCAACTCCTCCGTAACCTCCGAAACCTCCGACACCTGATAACTCCGGCACCTCCGAAGCTCCGACACCTCCGCCCCCTCCGAAACCTCCGACCCCTCCGACACCTCCGCCCCCTCTGACCCCTCCGAAACCTCCAAAAAAATCACTACCTTACCACCAAAACCTATTATAAACTAAACTGTTGGTAATGAAAACATCCTATTTATTGTGTTTTTTTGCAGTCCTTTTTATAGCATGCAACGAAAATAAAGAAGAAAAAATGAAGACCGAAATGTACGCAAAGGCCGAAAAGATCGAGGCTCCTATTGCGATGAAACACGACACCCTACTGGAAAAACATGGCGACAAACGACTTGATCCTTATTACTGGATGAAGTTGACAGATGATCAAAAAAATGCAAAAGAGCCCGACCAACAGACCAAAGATGTGCTTGCCTATTTGGATGCTGAAAACGACTATCGCGATACTCTAATGTCGCACACCAAAGACTTTCAGGAAAAGTTGTACAATGAAATAGTGGGCCGCATCAAACAAACGGATATGTCGGTACCTTACAAATACAATGGGTACTACTACATCACTCGTTTTGAAGAAGGTAAGGACTATGCCATTAAAGCCAGGAAAAAGGGAAGTCTAGACGCTCCCGAAGAGATCATGATTGATGAAAATGTGAGGGCGAAAGATCAAAAATACTACGCCGCTGCTGGCTACAACGTAAGTCCAGACAATAAAATCCTGGCAATCGGAGAAGATTTAGTAAGTCGCAGACAGTACACCATTCGCTTTTTAGATCTCACTACCGGAAACTTCCTAAAAGACGAGATTCCCAATACCAATGGAGGGACGGTTTGGGCAGCAGACAGTAAAACTCTCTTTTATGAGACAAAAGATGAAGCCCTCAGGTCTTATAAAGTTTTCAGGCATACCTTAGGAACTCCGGTAAGCAAGGATGTAATGGTTTATCACGAAACCGATGAAACCTTTTCATCATATGTGTATAAAACAAAATCTGAAAAATATATAATCATAGGATCATGGGCTACCCTGTCTCAGGAATTCCGATATGTTGATGCAGCCACGCCTACTGCCGCATTCAAAGTATTCCAGACACGTGAACGTGAATTGGAACACAGCATAGAGCATTACAATGACAAATGGTACATCCGGACCAATAAGGACAAGGCTAAAAACTTCAAAATAATGACTTGTCCGGTAGACAAGACATCAAAAGAGAACTGGACCGATTTTGTGGCCCACAGAGATGATGTTTTGGTAGAGGGCATGGAAATATTTAAGAACTATTTTATCCTGTCAGAAAGGGTGAAAGGCATCACACAAATCAGGGTAATGCCATGGAGTGGAAAAGACCACTATGTAGATTTTGGACAGAAAGCATTTACGGCCAATGTAGGAATCAATCCCGATTTCGACACTGAAATATTGCGCCTTAATTTTACTTCAATGACAACCCCCAGTACTACCTATGACTACAACATGGGGCAGAAAAAACTGACCATGCTTAAACAGCAGGAAGTTGTGGGCAAGTTTAATGCCGCCGAATATGAAGATGAAAGATTTTTTGTAAAAGCCAAGGATGGCAGAGAAATCCCGGTATCTATGGTGTACAAAAAAGGTTTTCAAAAAAACGGAAAAGCACCTTTGTTGTTGTATGCCTATGGTTCTTATGGGGCCAGCATGGATCCCTACTTCAGTTCTGTTAGACTTTCTTTACTTGACCGAGGCTTTGCCTTTGCCATTGCCCACATCCGGGGTGGTGAAGAGATGGGACGTTACTGGTACGAAGAAGGTAAGTTTTTCAATAAGAAAAATACTTTTACAGATTACATCGCCTGTGCTGAATACCTCATTGATCAAAAATACACCAGCAAGGATGCTTTATTTGCACAGGGTGGAAGTGCCGGTGGTCTGCTAATGGGTGCTGTTGCCAATATGGCACCACAACTATTCAAAGGTATGATAGCTCAGGTGCCTTTTGTAGATGTGGTCACAACCATGTTGGATGAAAGCATTCCGCTTACAACCGGGGAATACGATGAATGGGGAAATCCCAATCAAAAAGACTACTATGATTATATGAAATCCTATTCACCCTATGACAATGTAAGTGCTCAAGCTTATCCTGCCATGTTGGTTACTACAGGGTACTGGGATAGTCAGGTACAATATTGGGAACCGGCCAAGTGGGTAGCAAAACTTAGAGCCACCAAAACCGATAAAAATCCGCTGCTACTTTATTGCAACATGGATACTGGACATGGGGGAGCATCCGGAAGGTTCAAAAGATTCAGAGAGACTGCAATGGAATACGCATTTATCTTTGATCTGATTGGCATCAATAAATAAAAAGAAAGGGCTTAGGCCCTTTTTTTATGTCCAAAATTGTAGTCACTTTTGGCTTTTAATTAACGCATTACCCTTAATTTTGGGTTTCACTAACCAAGCAGATAAAATGCAAACACTTCAGGCTTATATGCAGGAAAACAAAGAGCGATATGTCAGCGAATTGTCCGACCTGCTCAGAATTCCTTCGATCAGTGCAGATCCTAAATACAAGGGAGATTGTAAAAAAACAGCAGAATTTATTGCGGCTTCTCTTAAAAAAGCAGGCTGTAAAACCGTTAAGATTTATCCAACAGATGGTCACCCGGTAGTATATGGTGAACACATCACCGATAAATCAAAACCCACCGTTTTGGTCTATGGCCACTACGATGTCCAGCCACCGGATCCTCTTGAATTATGGGACAGTCCACCCTTTGAACCCGTCATTAAAAAAACAAAAATCCACCCTCAGGGCGCCATCTTTGCCAGAGGCTCTTGCGATGACAAAGGACAGGTGTACATGCACATCAAGGCCTTTGAAGCCATGGTAGCTACTAAAACGTTGCCTTGCAATGTCAAATTTATGATTGAGGGCGAAGAAGAAATTGGCAGTAAACATTTAGGTGCATTTTGTGAGGCCAATAAAAAACTTCTTGCCTGCGATGTCATCCTCGTTTCAGATACTACCATCATTGACAATAAAACACCTAGTATCTGTGTGGGATTAAGAGGACTCTCTTACCTGGAAGTAGAAGTAACCGGAGCCAACAGAGACCTTCACTCAGGTGTATATGGAGGAGCAGTGGCCAACCCGTTACAAGTACTCAGTGATATGCTGGCATCTATGAAAGATAAAAATGGTAAGATTACCATTCCCGGCTTTTACGATGATGTTGAAATAGTGAGCAAGGCGGAAAGAGCGGCTATGAACAAAGCACCATTCAACCTCAAAGCCTATCTTAAAGACCTGGGCATAAAAGATACCAAGGGAGAAAAAGGATATACCGTGATCGAACAAACCTCCATCAGACCTACCCTTGAAATCAATGGTATGTGGGGCGGGTACATAGGTGAAGGAGCCAAAACAGTTCTTCCTTCCAAGGCTTTTGCCAAGATCAGTATGAGACTGGTTCCCAACCAGAAAAGTGAAAAAATAACCAAACTTTTTACAAAACATTTTCAGAGCATTGCCCCAGCTTCTGTTACTGTTAAAGTGAAACCTCATCATGGAGGTGAGGCGGCGGTTACACCGACCAACACCCCCGAATACCAGGCGGCTGCCATGGCAATGAAGGCTAGTTTTGGTAAAGATCCCATTCCAGTGAGGAGTGGCGGTAGTATTCCCATTGTTGCCCTGTTTGAAAAAGTGTTAAAAGTAAAAACCGTTTTAATGGGCTTTGGACTCGATTCTGATGTTATCCACTCACCCAATGAACACTACGGTCTGTTCAATTATTACAAAGGCATCGAGACCATACCGCACTTTTATAAGTATTACACAGAATTGAAAAAATAATCACCAGGACGGCCGAAAGGCCGTTCCTTTTTTATCACTATGGCCACAGGAAACTTATACCTAATACCCGTACCTATCCACGATGATGGCCAGGATACCATACCCGCCGGAACCTTAAATGTTATCCGAACCCTCGACTTTTTTATAGCCGAACGAGCTAAAACGGCAAGAAAATTTATCAAAATATTATGTCCTGACCTTATACAGGCAAACTTAACGGTAGAAGAGATGACTGATAATATGGATGTCAGTCCCTTTGTAATGATGCTGAAAAAAGGAATAAATATCGGCGTAATGTCCGAAGCCGGAAATCCTTGCATCGCTGACCCCGGCCATCAGCTCGTAGCAGCCGCACACAAAGAAAACATCCCGGTAATCGCGCTCACAGGCCCAAGTTCCATCCTTCTGGCCCTGATAGCATCGGGATTCAACGGACAGCAATTTACTTTCCACGGCTACCTCCCCAATAAAAAAGATGCCCTTCTTATCAAACTAAGGTCTTTGGAACAAGTTCTGCAAAAAACAAAGTATACACAGATATTTATGGAAACTCCCTACCGCAATCATTTTATATGGGATGGCATGATGTCTGCCTTGTCTGATAAAACCATGGTCTGTGTAGCTTGTGATCTGGGTAGTGAGTACGCCTTTATTAAAACACTGCAGGTGCAGGCATGGAAAAAAAATGGAATGCCCGACATACAAAAGAAGCCGGCGTTATTTTTAATTGGGTAAAATGGATCATCCTAAATGAGGAGATCAGGGAGTTGGGCCTGGAAGAAATAAAGGGAAAGAGAAACTATTCAAAAGAGATGCTATCAGAAACAGGGTAACATGCACCCAGGTAACCGTAGCCATTGGTCATGTTTCTATAATTGATGACAGGATCAGAATTGCCGTACAGCTGAGCCTTGATTTGTTTGCTTTTGGCCAACTTATATCGGTAAGAAGATTCAGATAAAGCTTCCAGGGTGTAAAAGATGGTTTCAAAATGATCGTCTTCAGAAATAGCAGATACTGTGTTGAATTTCAGCTCAAAATTATTTTTGTCAACCCTGTTGATGTCAAAAAGCACAGCACCGTCCACAGCAGATTGGTGAAAGGCAAGTGGGGCAGCATCGTTCCCTCCAAACTCCAGAAGTTCAGTTTCTCCTGTGGGTTCAAAGGTGATTTCTCCACCCTGATCTACCCTTTTAAATATTTTTCTATAAGCCACCAATCTGAAAAAACCCTGGTCTTTCGTGGCGTTTGGTATAGAAAGATTTAATTGAATGTTTTTTCGTTTTGTGCCATTGATGATGGCGTCTGTCAGCTTGGGATTAGAAGTAAAAACAAGTTTCTGACCTACCGGAATTTTGGTTTTTGCCTCCAATGGAGCCGTATCTCCATTAAACCTGTAAGCTTTTATGGTATAGGGTATGGAAGGATCAATTTTGTAGGTTTCCAGAGGAATGTAGTAGATTTTATTCCTGGCATCATACTGAAATCTGAATGCCAAATCGGTATCTGTTCCCAGATCAATGACTGCATTTTCAATGATGCTGCTGGATTCAATGTCGTTGAAATTTCCCAAACTCACCAGCTTGGCCTCTATTCGTTTGGAGGGGCTTAATTCACACTCCAATAGCCATTCCTGCTCCTTGCTATACTCCAATTGCAAGGGCTCTGAGCATGACCATAACATAGAAATGATCATAATAAAGATGGCAAACTTACAGCGTGTCCTCATAGAACTGGCAAATATGACATTTTTTTTACAGAATGCCGGAGATGATTGCACAATATTTTTAATCTTCATACTCATTTTCCAATCGCTAAGGTGTATGAAAGAGAAGGTAAGACCGGAAAGATGCTGACCTTATTGATTTCATAAACATTTAAATCAAAATTATTTCTTGATATATCAAGATAAACCGGATTTTTTCTATTTAAAACATTGTATATACCAACAAAAATTCTGTGTTCTCCGATTTTTGACTTACTATTAAAGGTAAATCCTACATCCAGCCTGATGAAATCAGGAAATCTGTAATTATTTTTTCCTTCAAACACTGGATAGATGTATTTCTGGCCATTTTGTTCCCTAACAATGATTCCACCGGTAGGTAAACTGACATTGCTTCCTTTCTGATAGGTGAAAAAAATGTTCATTCTGGATTTTTCTCCTGTTCTCAATGACAGGCTGGTATTGGTCATATACGTTCTATCATATTTGTAGAGGTAGGTCTCACCATTGTTCAGGTCCTCAAATTGTCGGTTTGCCTTTCCATAGGTAGCATTAAACTCAATTTCAGCTTTTGGATGTGACCATTGAAAACCTGCTTCCACACCATATGCTTTTCCATCTCCTCTGGGTATTAGTTTTTGCCAATCTTCACCACCGGTAATTTGTAGGGCTTCGCCCTCTCCCAATGAAATGATGTTTTTCATCGACTTGTAATATGCTCCGATGACTATACTGGATGATTTACTCAATAAAAATCCCAAACTGGTATTGGCATTTAAACCATCAGCTGGTAAGATAAATTTTGAGGCCGTGATCCATTGATCGGATGGAAAGCCAAGCCCGTTATCAGACAAAGCCTGGTGGTACTGTCTCAGCATGGCAGCTGAAAGATTAAACCAGGTTTTTTGTCCATTGATGTTCATAGACGCTCTTGGCTGCGCTGAGGTATAGGTTGTGGCACCATATTTAAATTGAGATCCATGTACGCCCACATTGAACATCACATTTTGACCTGCATTCAATTCTTCTTCAAAATACGCCGTAAGTTCTGAACTGCCATAACCGGTGTTATTGGCCAAAAGGGAGATTTCATCCTTAGTTATTATCTCTGGATAAATCGGACCGGTATTAACATTGGAGATTGAAATGAAGCCCGGGGTAAAACTATTTTTCACATAACCTGCTCCAAATCTAAACAGGTGGTTTCTATTCAGCTGTAAATCCAGATCCCATCTAACGCCCTGCATATCCAGTTTACTTACTTTATAATCAGCCGCAAAAATATCTTCAACTACCCCGGCACTATCAACTGCATTTCGGTCAAAAAAGTAAGAATCACTCTCCCAATTGCTGGAATAAACAATCAATCTGCTGAATGCATTTTTACCCAATTGAGAGTGCAAATGAACTGAAGCAAGTTGATTACCCCACTGTTGTCCATTGATATCTCTTGAATTATACCTGGCACCAAAGGATGACTTATCTGTGCTGGCGTCGCTTCTCAAATCATCGCCACCCTTGTAATAGGAAAAACTGAGCTGATGCCTTCGCCCCAGCCAAAAACTGAGCTTGCCGTTAAAATCACTGAAATGGTAAGAGGTTTCTCCTTTACCATCGCCACTTTCAATAATGTATCTGGATAATTCTTTGATCCAGGGATCTGCAAATGTTCTTCGGTAAGAGAGTAAAAAACTGGCTTTATCTTTTATAATAGGTCCTTCAATCACAGCCCTGGAAGCGATGGTGCTCAAGCTGATCTCTCCCTGAAAATGCTGATTGTTGCCATCCCTTGTTTTAATATCGAGTATCGAAGACAACCTGCCTCCATACCGGGCTGGAAAACCTCCTTTGATCAATCTGGAATCCTGGATGATGCTGCTATTAAAAATGGAGATCAAACCAAAGGCGTGGCCGGTGTTTTGGACCGGTACTCCATCATACAAAATAAGGTTTTGATCGTAATTGCCTCCTCTCACGCTGAGACCGCCAAAGCCATCAGAGGCGGTTGAAACACCTGAGGTACCATTAATGGCTCTCAGTACGTCTGCCTCTCCGGCGAACATCATCGCGTTGGCGATTCGGTCGGTGCTAAAATAGGTCTCACCATACCGTTCTGTGGTTCTGGTTAGATCTTCCTCTACAATAACTTCAGTAATTTGATTAGAAGTACCCAACCTCATGCTAACAGTGGTATCTCTGCCCAAAAACAGATGAAGGGTATCTTCATTGTACCCAACATAAGAAAATACAACACTGTGGTTACCTCGTTTTAATTTTAAGGCATAGAAGCCATCTTCATTACAAAAGACCCCGGCAGTACGATCTGCCAGATACACAGCTGCATAGGGCAGCACTTCCCCACCCTCTTTCGAACGCAAATAACCGGATAGGGTAAATTGCTCGTTTAATCCCTCAAATTTCTGACTGACAATGGCAATATTGCCGCCTATGATCTGATAGGTCAGCTTGAATGGCTCACAAACTACTTTGACCACATCAACCAGCAACTCATTGGTAGCCCCAATGGTAACCGTTTTGGTGGAATTGATCTTGGATTCTGAAAAAACGATGTTGACACCTGTTTCTTTGGATAGTTCTTTTAAAACAACAGGCAGGGGTTTATTGACGCACCTATAGGACACTCGGGTGTCCTGGGGTGTTTGCTGCGCCAAAATTGAGTCAGAACAAACAAAAATAATTAATAATATATTAAAGATTTTCCTCAAGTGTTAAGACATTTGACAATCTTAACACAAATTTCATGCCGATATTACGACATTAAGAACAGCTCAAACCAGATAATTGGTATTCTCCGACCCCTTTTTTAACAATTTTGGCAGATAATGTAGCCTCAATTATGCTCAAAATCTCCTCCAATGTATTGTTTTTCAAACTTCTCGAGGTAAAAGGGCATTTTTCAATGTTCGTGTTGCCTTTAATTGAAATTTTCACTCCAAATTTAGCTTCTATGTCGGAAATGACCCTTGAAAGAGGCTCATTGTTGTAGACCATCTCCGGATCTGACCAACTTAAAGCGCTAAAGTCAACTTCTTCTATTTTCTCAAGTCTGCCATTATTCAGGCTAACTCCTTCTTTATCAGTTATTTCAATTTTATTGCTATCGGCCGCTTGCACGGCTACCCTGCCCTCCATTACTTTTACCTCTTTAACATTTTTATGGTTGGTGACCAAAAAGGTAGTACCTAATACACTAACCTGCAAGTCACCTGCTATTACTTCAAAGCCTTTGCCTGTCTTTTCAACTTCAAAGATACCAAGGCCGCTAAGGGTAACTTTTCTATTTTCTAAAAATGTATTTTCATTAAAAGTCATGCTGCTGTTAGCCGCCAATTTAACGCTTGAGCCATCTGGCAGACTTGCTACCATAACTGTTGAACCGGAATTGATGGTGGTTGTGCCAGGGTTGCCCATCCATCTCATGGCAAAAAAGCCTAACACCAGAACTGCAGCAACCGCTGATGCATATCTTATAAAAAGATTTCTGGTCTTTGCTTCTGTTTTGGTAGCAACGATAGGAGCTTCAGTATCCACATCACTCTGAGCTGCTACCGCCAACTTAAAACGCTGAAATGCCTTAGCCCCGTCAAAGGTAAGGTCATCACCCAGGGTACCGGACTTCTCCCAAACGGCTTCTACATCCCGAGCCAACTGCCCGTTAGATGCATCAGCGGCTAGGGCCTTATCCAGCTCTGCCTGCTCAGCTGCACTCAACTGACCTGTCAGTTGTTTGTGCACCCATATGCTTATTTTTTCTTTACTCATATTAAACTAAGTTTTCCTGGCTTATAGTTAGGACAAAAATTAACGGCTGTCCCCCCTATCCATATATTAGTTTTTTTTATAATTTAATCTTGCGTATTGACTAACAAGGAGTTACGCAGTATTTTCAATGCTTTAGATATCTGATTTTCCACCGTTTTTACTGAAATCTCCATGATATCGGCGATTTCCTGGTAGGTTTTATGCTCAAATCTGCTCAAAGCAAAGGCATATTTGCACTTTTCCGGCAAATTTTCCATCACTTTGTCGAGTTTTTGCTGCATTTCAGTGCCAAAAATTTCTTCTTCCACCGAGTCTTCCATGTCTTCATACCCTAAAAGGGCATTTTCGTCATCGGTAAACCTCGATTTGGACTTGATGTAGTTGAGTGACCTGTTGTAAACCGACCTTTTTAAGTAAGCCAGAATAGATGTAGTGATTACAATTTGTTCTCTCTTATTCCAAAATTCCAGTAGTACTTCCTGAACTACATCCTCGGCTGCGTCTTTGTCTAACAACAACCGGTAAGATGCTTTACACAAAATCGAGTAAAAGTGAGTATAGATATACTCAAACCCTTTTTCGGGATTGTTGTGTAAAATGAGCTCAAGATTGACCTTATCGATATTTTCTGCCATGTATCTGTTATAATACGACGCCAATATCGGAATAAAAAATTGAAAAACGATAACAAGAATAACATTAATGCAGGTGCAAACCTGCAGGCTCAGTCATTATGGTGGGGAAACAAGATTAGAATAGCAAAAAAAAGGCCAGAAATGCGCTTTTGCACTTCCGGCCTTTTATTACTGAAAAATATTTTGGTTTTTAGGCTTTTTTGACCTTTATAGAGCAGCCCAGAGCCTTTGTAACGTTGGGTATGATCTCTTTGCCTGCCTGTAGAGAGGCTATGGCCTCTTCCAGGTATTTTGCCTTCACGGCTGAAGCATCATTGGGATTGTCATCAATAGCGCCTATGTATTTCACAATTCTTTGGGCATTTAGCAAAAATACATGGGGTGTCCTGGTTGCTCCGTACTGAGGATAAATTTTTTGTCCTTCATCAAAAAGATAAGGAAACTTAAAACCCTTTGACTTGGCTCTCTTTTTCATTTCATCAAAACTATCTTCAGGCTCTGCCGTAGGATCGTTTGGATTGATGGCAATTACGGGATATCCCATTTTGCTGTACTTGTCATTGAGGGCAATCAGTCTGTCCTCATACATTTTAGCATAGGGGCAATGGTTGCAGGTAAAGACCACTATGAAGCCCTTGGCGCTTTTAAAATCTGCAAGAGACACCATTTTACCATCCACATTTTTTAATTTAAAATCTATGGCTGTATCCCCCGGTTTCAAGGCTGTAGGAGCAAGGGGTGCATTTAGTGTAAACAGGGAAATCAGCATTCCTGTAATGATGGTCAAACTCATTTTATTGTTTGTTTTTAATTAGTGATTGAATATCAATTGTTGCTTCTATAGCTTCCATAGATTCAAAGTCCGTTTCGAAAAATTTCTGATCCCCCCTATTGTAAACAAGGGTGGCAGGTATAGAACCCGACCATTCCGGAGAAACCTTGTCAATCCAGTCATTGGCCCTGCCATCAGCAAGTACTACTACCGGAATTGTTATATTGCGTTGAGCCAGAAACCGTGCTATCCTTCCTTTGGCATCAGCCTTTTTGTCCAGACTCACTAATACCATGGGAAGTTCCGGATATTTCTCATGGAGTTGCTGAAAATAAGGCAACTCTTTGACACAAGGTTTGCACCAGGTAGCCCAAAAATTAATCAATCTGACCTGATTGGATTCAGGTTGTAAAACACTTTTTTGGAAAGAAGCAAAATCTTCATACAGGGGTACAGCTACATCAGACTGAGCAGCGGCCGTAAACCCCGAAATGAAATAAATGAATAAAAGTAGGTGCTTAAATTGCTGCATTGTATTTTTTCTCCACCACATTCCAGTTGACGATGTCTAAAAACGCAGTCAAATAGTCGGCCCTTCTGTTCTGGTAATTGAGGTAATAGGCATGTTCCCATACATCAACCCCTAAAATAGGCGTGCCTCCACAGCCGGTTGCTGGCATCAATGGGTTGTCCTGGTTAGATGTTGAACAGATTTCAACTTTACCTCCTTTGTGGGCGCATAACCATGCCCAACCAGATCCAAATCTGGTCATGGCTGCCTGAGCAAATTCTTTCTCAAAGTTTTCTTTTGATCCATAGGCTGCTTCAACGGCATCTCTTAGGGGGCCTGTCAGGTAACCTCTGTCTTTCGGGTTTAAAACTTCCCAAAAAAGGCTGTGGTTATAATGCCCACCTCCATTGTTTCTCACTGCCATATTGGTCATATCCAAACCAGTCAGGATTTCTTCGATGGACTTGCCTTCAAGGGGTGATCCTTCGATGGCTTTGTTCAAATTGGTAATATAGGCGTTGTGATGCTTGGTATGGTGAATTTCCATTGTACGCGCATCAATCTGCGGCTCCAATGCATTGTAATCATATCCAAGATCAGGAAGTGTAAATGCCATGCTATAAGATTTAAGGTGGATTAATAATTAAAAAACGGTATTCCCGCCCTTTTGGTTTAAGGAATACTACAAATTTAATCTTATATCATGCAAATACCATGTTTCACCCGCCATCGGGCCCAATAAATATTTGTTAAAATTAATCCTAATAAAGGCGGATACCCACGGTAAAGGCAACTTTAGGGGCTATTCCTTTATATTCGTAGTCAAAAATGTCGAAATCATTGTATACAGGAACGGGTTCTGTTAAAACGATGCTATAGCTATCTTTGACGTCGGTCAATCTGAAGCCCCCACCCACGGTAAGGTCAACAAACAAATTTTTGGTTAGCAAGGCCCTACAGCCTACCAGTACCCCTCCTGCATGCGCGGTGATGTCTCTGCTTGTGGTGTATTCTTTGCTGGTTCCACCCAATGGGTCGTAGTAATAACCTGGAAATTCCTTCGAAATGGAACTGTATTGATAATAAGGAGCTACGTAGGGCTGCCATCTGGCACCACCCAATTTGGTATCCATGCCTTCAAAACTGGGGTGGATCAAATAATACCTGAATTGTACCTCGCCCGTAAATCCGCTGATGGATTCATTTTGGTTGTCTTTCAGAATGACGCCCGGTGAAAACAATAATGTTTTATCCTGACCTATCCCTGTTTCAAAGGTAGCCACAAAGGTATTTCTGAAAAAATGAAATGGTGATATCCCCAGGTAACCGGGCTTGGTTGTCTGGCCTATCAGGCTATAAGCAGCGAAAATAAAAATTGCGATGAATGTCTGTTTCACGTTGTACATTTTAAATTATTGCCAGCATATGCCGGCAATATTAAAACGTAACGCAACACACAAAGGTTAGCTTTTACTCCAGATTTTTTACTTGATCTTGCGCATACGAAGACTCAATGGTGTCACTTCCAGGTATTCATCATCTTTGATGTATTCCATGGCTTCTTCCAATGAAAAAACAATTTTAGGCGCAATTTTAACAGCATCGTCTGATCCTGAAGCCCTCATGTTGGTGAGTTTTTTCCCTTTGATGACGTTCACATCCAGATCATTTTCCCTCGAGTGTTCACCGATGACCTGGCCAACATAAACCTGCTCATTGGGATCAATAAAAAAGCGTCCCCTGTCCTGTAATCTGTCGATTGCATACGCCAGGGCCTGACCTTGTTCCATTGAGACCAGTGATCCCTTGTTTCTGCCAGAAAGCTCACCCTTGTAAGGCTCGTATTGTCTGAATCGGTGGGTCATTACGGCTTCACCTGCAGTAGCTGTCAAAATATTGTTTCTCAAACCAATGATGCCCCTTGCCGGAATGTCAAATTCCAGGTGCTGTACATCTCCTTTTGGTTCCATCACCTGCAAAAGTCCTTTTCGCTGGGTTACCAGTTCAATAACTTTGCCTGCAGACTCTTCTGGAACATCGATCACAAGGTGTTCGATAGGCTCACATTTCTGGCCATCGATATCCTTAAAGATCACTTGTGGTTTTCCTACCTGTAGTTCATATCCTTCCCTACGCATGGTTTCAATCAGTACCGACAAGTGCAAAACACCCCTTCCATAAACGTCGAACTTATCTTCAGTGGGACCATCAATTACTCTCAGGGCCAGGTTTTTTTCCAATTCTTTGTAGAGCCTGTCGCGCAAATGCCTGGAGGTAACAAATTTACCTTCTTTACCAAAAAATGGAGAGGTGTTGATGGTAAACAACATACTCATCGTAGGCTCATCCACTGCAATACGGGTAAGGGCTTCAGGTTGTTCTGCATCGGCAATGGTATCGCCAATGTCAAAATCTTCAAGACCCACAATGGCACATATATCTCCAGATCTGACGGTACTTACTTTTTTCCTGCCCAATCCCTCAAAAATGTACAATTCTTTGATCCTCACTTTTTTCTGGCTGCCATCCTTACGGAAGAGGATACAATCGGTATTTTCAACAAGGTCTCCCCTGAAAATCCTTCCGATGGCAATTCTACCCTGAAATGCATTGTAATCCAAAGAAGTAATCTGCATTTGTGCAGGTCCTTCAAAATAAGGAGCTTCCGGTATGTTATCTATAATGGCTGTAAGCAGTGGTTGGATATTGTGGGTGCGCTGGTTGAAGTCAAAACTCATCCATCCCAACTTTGACGATCCAAACAAGGTGACAAAGTTCAATTGATCTTCTGTGGCACCCAGGTTGAACATCAGGTCGAACACATCGCCCTGAACTTCCTCCGGGCGACAGTTTTCTTTATCCACTTTATTTACTACCAGGATGGGTTTCAAACCAAGCTCAATCGCTTTGTTCAAAACGAAGCGGGTTTGAGGCATCGGACCTTCAAAAGCATCCACAAGGAGCAACACACCATCTGCCATCCTGAGTACACGTTCTACTTCACCTCCAAAATCGGAGTGACCCGGTGTATCGATGATGTTGATTTTTACACCCTGGAAGCTTACCGATACGTTTTTAGAAACGATGGTAATACCTCGCTCTCTTTCCAGATCATTGTTGTCCAGAATCAACTCGCCGTGGTCGTTGAAATCATCACTGGCATGACATTCATGAATGATTTTATCAACCAAGGTGGTCTTCCCGTGATCTACGTGGGCAATAATGGCAATGTTGCGAATCTGATGCATGTTACTTTTTATAAAAGGAGCGCAAAGATAATTTTGTTTTACGTATTATTATAGCCTTATCGCAAAATAATATTTGGATTTAACCCAATTTTAATACAAAATTTTATTTTGAAAGGTTTTTTAACCCATTTTAGTGCATAAAAAACCACTTAATGACCTTCAGTTTTACAGCTGTGTATGGTTGATACAACAAAGGCAGGTCGAACCACTTGGGAGAGTGGAGCATGGATTTGACATTAGAAAAGGTATAAAATCCAGTTTTTCCATGGTAGCTGCCGGTGCCGCTGGTCCTTACTCCTCCAAAGGGAAGGTGGGGGTTTCCGAGTTGATAAATGGTATTGTTGAAGCAGCCACTGCCAAATTCAACCCTGTCAAGTATAAATTGATTCAATTTTTTATCCTCCACAAACAAGTAGAGCGACAATGGATATCGGTTTTTCCGAATGATGGTCAATAGGTGTTCTTTATTATCATAGGCCACTATGGGAAGAATTGGACCAAAGATTTCTTCCTGCATGATGGGTAGATCCAGATCTGTGACAGCTACCAGGGTAGGCTCAATGCATCGAATGCTCTTTTGGTGACTGCCTCCATACAAGATGTCGCAACCGTTGAGCAGGGAAACCAAACGATCAAATCGTTGCTCATTGATGATGTGACAATATTCATTGGAGGTAAAGGGCTGATCTCCTACGAGGGAAAGAATCTGGCGCTTACAGGCCTCTGTGAATTCGGCAACCCGCTGTTTGGGTACCAAAACGTAGTCGGTACTTACACAGGTTTGGCCGGCATTGATGACCTTGCCCCAAATGATCTTACGGGCAGCCTTGTCAAGATCAAAACGGTCATCGATAATGGACGGACTCTTTCCTCCTAACTCAAGGGTAACCCTGCTGAGGTGTTTGGCAGCTTTTTCCATGATCCAACGCCCTACCCTATGAGATCCGGTAAAAAAGATATGGTCAAATTCAAAATGTTCAAGCAAAATTTCACCCAAGGTAGCTCCTTCACCCAACACTACAGAAACATGCTCCGGTGGAAATACTTCGGCAACAATTTTTTGGGTCATGCGTGAAATTTCCGGCGTTTCATGGGCAGGCTTGAGTAATACCACATTGCCGGCGGCTACAGCCGATACCAGGGGCATCATAGAAAGCCAAAAGGAATAATTCCATGGGGCAAAAAGCATGACCATACCTTGAGGACTTTTGTGCAATCTACTTGAAGACGGCAACATCAGCAAATTGGTCGCCACTCTTTCCGGCTTTGCCCAGCCATCTATGTTTCGGAGAGTATTTTTAATTTCAGCTAATACCGGATAAATTTCAGTCAATAACATTTCTGCTTTGGGCTTATGGAAATCGGCAAAAGCTGCTTCACACAAGGCATCCTGATTCAACTCGATGGCATGTTGCAACTTGATCAACAGTCGTTTCCTAAAGTTGACTTCCTGGGTATTTCCATTGTCGAAATGCTCGCGCATAGCCCTGACTAGGGCCTCCAGGTGATCTTTTCCGGTTGACAAAACAGGCGTATACATGTAACAAAGATAATCATTTCCCCCTTTTTAGCTAAGACATTCCAAATACGATTTAGCACAACAGGATATAAACATTCTGCTTACCTTCGCCTTATGGTTAAGATTTGTGGCTTTACTTTTATCAGAAATGCTGTGAAATATGATTTCCCGGTAGTGGAAGCCATTCAATCCATTCTCCCCTTATGTGATCAGGTATTTGTGGCGGTGGGTCAATCAGAAGATGCCACCCGTGAGTTGATAGCCAATATATCACCCAAAATTGTGATCATTGATACCATTTGGGAAGATCAATTGCGGAGCGGGGGTACCGTTCTGGCCCAGGAAACCAACAAGGCTTTTAATGCCATTCCTCTTTCTTACGATTGGTGTATTTACATACAGGGGGATGAGGTTATCCACGAAAAATATTTGCCCATCATCAAAGATCACATCAATCTTAACCACCCGCAGAAAAACGTAGATGGTCTTGTGCTTCATTATCTTCACTTTTATGGCAATTTTCAATACATAGCTGATGCCAGTAGATGGTATCGAAGAGAAGTGAGAATTATCCGAAACGATAAGTCCATTTTTTCTTATCGCGATGCGCAGGGCTTTAGAAAAAAGGAGGATGAAAAATTAAGGGTAAAAATCATTCCTGCCTGGGTATATCATTATGGCTATGTCAAACATCCGGCAACTATGAAAGCCAAAGTCAACAATTCCAACCGATACTGGCATTCTGATGACTGGTTAAATAAAAACGCCATTTCTGAGGAATTATTTGATTACAACAATATTGACAGTCTTACCTTATTTAAAGACAGCCATCCGGCAGTCATGCTTGACCGCATCAAAGCAAAAGACTGGGACTTTCAATTTGACATACAGACAAAAAAGAGAAATTTAAAAGAAAAGATAAAGTACACCATTGAAAAATGGACCGGCTGGCGCATCGGTGAGTATAAAAATTATACGGTTATCAGGTAATTACTTTCTGGAGCCGAGTTTCAGTCCCAACAACCCACCCAACATATTAATGGTAAGTCCAACCACAAAGTAGAGATCCGGGTAGTCAAATCTAACATCCCTATAAATTAGCAATCCTACAAATAACATTAGGCCTATTATACCCAATCTTGATTTTGACCTTGAAATAACTGCTGCCAGCAAGGTAGCACAAAATACAGCGATGGTATTGATCCCAATTTTAATGGCATAAGCCTTGTTGGGAAGGTCGTGCAAAAAGCTGGTCATGGAATCCCTGTTGTGAACATCCAGGTCCATGGGATATGGATAGAGGGTTGAAAAAACCATCATACCCACAAGCAAAACCAAAAGCCCGCCGATTACTGAAACGATTAATGCACTAAAGTCTTTTACCATTTTGATATTGACGCTTTGCAACCCGGCAAATATAGGTCAAGAGAATTCAAAAAAACAAATAGATTTTTTTTACATGTGTTTTATGCTAACTATTAATCTAATGGAAGCATTTACCAGGTTGTGAAGGGGTAAAAAAAAAGCCGGACCCAAGGGACCCGGCTTCGAACTGAATAATCCAAAAATTCACTTATTTCAAGCCAATCATTTTTCGCGTTGCCTTAAAACTGTTGCTGCTTACTTCGTAGTACATGATACCCGAAGTTCCCAGATCAGCGTTTTGAACCGTAAAATGGTTCAATCCTTTGGCAAAGCTATTTTTCTGAATGTGCAGGATCTTTCCACTTTGATCATAAATTTTCAATGCTACATCTGCTGCTTCAGGCAATTTAAATCCAATCTTTGTTTGGTGTGAGAAAGGATTGGGCTCGTTTTGGTATACTTCAAAAGAAGCATTTCCATCCTGTTTTCCTCTTTCACTTAAAACTATCTCGGATACTTCATCGGTGCTGAGGTAGGCTTCGTCTGCGATAATCCCGGCAAGTTTAATTTCATCAATATCACCAGCAGTATGAAGACTAAACAATCTGTCTCCTTCTCTTACCTTGCTTGCATGGTCTGTATTCCATGACATTGCAAAACCTCTTTCTCCGTTGGCATAGTTGGTTGCATTCACATCAAAGATACCTGTACTTGCCTTATCAACAACACCTAAGCCCTTGAGCGACATTTGGAAGCCAAATACTTCTTTGCTTTCAGCAGCATAGAAATCAATTCTGTTTCCGTTGTCTTCTCTCACGATTTCATACTCCATGGCCAAGACCTCATTTGAACGAGGTTCAGCTATTTCATCTTGCAGGCTGAGTGAAATAGATGCATTAACATCGCCTATTTTCACACCATAGAAGTCTTGATTAAACATATTGGTGGCCAGGTTGTCCAGCGCAATCTTTTCTTCGAATGGGAAAGGATTGCTTGGGGTGGCAAATGGTTTCGCTGAGTTGACAAACCTCCATGACTTTTGACCAGACGGCATCTGAACACTCAATCCAAGGATCAGTTTTCTCAACGCTACAAGGTCAGAGGCAAGAATTTTACCATCATTATTTACATCAGATGCAATCACTTTGTAAGGAGAATCTAGTTTCGATACCCCTAAGATGTGTCTCTGTATCAACACAAGGTCAAGGGTTGACAAACCATTCAACACATCGTTGTTTTTATCAACTGAGATGTGATAGTCTTTACCTATCAATACATTGTCCAGCACAAAACTTCCGGCTTCGCTTGTCATAAATTCTTTGACTTTGACATTGCCTTCCCATAAAGTTACTGAAGCACCATTCAATGATTTATTTTGTTCTGTTTTTATTCTACCACCCAACACAACTCTGGAACCCACTTTATCCGGACAAACATTGCCTGTATTGTCCTGAAGTACCAGAATAACGGTACAGTAATCCTGATTACCCGCTTCATCGGTTACCCACATTTCAACGGGGATTTCCATTTCAATTCCATCAGGAATATCTGAACACTGGAAGATATCACTTGTGTCCTTAACATCTGAACTGAACGAAATCTTTAATTTATTTTGTGGTGTACAGTTATCAAAACTGCCATGATCAAAATCTTTAGCCCAGATGGTTATCACACCGGAAGAAGGCATTACTACCGTTGTTATGCTAGACAAACAATAAGGGGTTGGTTTTTTACCATCTCTCACAGTTACCAGATAATTACAAAGGGTTCTGTTGCTGCACTGGTCTTCAACTGTCCAGTAAACCCTGTGTTTGCCTACAGGCAGGACATGGGTAAACTGCCTTGTTGTGCCACTTAAATTGGCATCAGCAATACCGTCATCATTCAAGTCTATTCTATAAGTATATTTCAGAGATTCTATCGGTGTACAATCATCGGTTGCACCTGCAGCCAAGGTAACCGGACCTTTGCAATCATCGAAGATATTGACTATGGTATCTTTGCAGCTACCAAATACAGGGTCAATGGTATTGGCCAATTTGATGATTTGTAAATCGGTGTAGATTCCAATGCTGGTATTTTCTACATAAGTACACCAGTCAATCACAGTCCATGTTCTCAATATTTTCTCACAAGCTCCATCCACAAAGGTAAAGTGTTGGTCTTTGTAAGTAATGGAAGTAAGACTACAATCGTCATCAGTTACTCTTGGATATGCATATTGTACAGGAAGATTTTCTGGATTGAGGTTAGCATGACAGGTTGTGGCATCATAGTCCAAAGGCCAGATAATGTCATTCTTGTCAAATGGATCCTTATCTTGTAATACAATGGTCTGTACACATGAAGCAGTGAGTCCTTGCAAGTCTCTTACGGTCCATGTTCTTCTAATGGTACCTTCGCCGCATTGGTCTGGAGCTCCTGAATCTGCAAATGAAACACTGTTGATTTTACAGTTATCAATGGCTACAGGCTCTCCTGTAAGGCTTGTGTTTTTATAGTCTGCCTGGCAATCAATGGTAATATCAGCCGGGCACTTGGTAATATAAGGCGGCAATTTATCTTCTACTTTGATTTCAACCATACAAGTATTACTATTGCCTGATCTGTCTGTTACCCTGAATTCCACCATGATGGTAGTTCCTACTTCTTCACAGCAGAAAAGAATGGTGTCCCTGAATACGGTGGAAGTACCGCCAAGACACTTATTGGTCATTTTTCTTGCCTGATACCTTACGATTTCGCAATTGTCATTGCTAAGATCGTCGAATGTAAAGGCAGCTACTTCTCCAAATCCATTCGATCCGATGGATACTTTGGTAAATTGATCACAAACAGCTACCGGTGGCACCTCATCTCTGATAACTACTACATGGATACATTCTGAATAGTTGCCACACTCATCCCAAACTCTCCAAAGTATGTAATTGGTACCTACTGGCAAATCCTGGATGGTTGTACCATTGACCACATTGTCTTTTACAAAAACTGCGTCAATAGGAAGACTACCTGTAGCATCTGGCACATAATAGTAAAGATCATATGTCAGATTATTAGAACATTCAGAAGTAATCTGTGGCTTAACAGGTGTATAATCTTTTGTACAGTCCAATGGATCTGTAGAGATGGTTACATTTGGTGGACAAGTCATAACTGGTCCCCTGTCATCTATTACTTTGATTACCTGTGTATGTTCGTAAACCTGGCTGCTACACCACTCAAGTATCTTCCATTTTCTTAAGATTTTATAAGATTTTGGACATACATCGAGTCTCAGGTCCTCATAAGGGAAGATTTGGATATTATCGCAAAAATCACCATAAGGCTCTCCCGTATATTCAGGGGTTGGAACTACATCTCCAAACTGTGTGCAGGAAAGGGCAGGAAGATCGTGACCATCATAATTAGGTGGAAAGTGCAATGAAGCCAATCCGTTTCTATACACATATATGAACTGGGTACAAACAGGTGAATTGTTGCCGGATGCATCAGTTGCTGACCAGGTACGAGCAATTACCTTGCTATAAATGCTGGAACAGTCTGATTCTCTGATATCATCAACATAACCCAAAGTGGCAGGACCACATGGATCAATTCCCCACACTGTGTAATAACCCTGACCCTGCTCAACAAAAGTGACCGGGTTGCTGGTTGGGAAGCTGACAAATCCGCCTGTCTGCTCAAATACGAGTGACAATTCATTGATTTCGCCACCATCTGTATCTGTAGAGTCAATTACAGTAAATTTCCATTGACCCAAAGGGCTGTGGTTATTGAATGCACTTAGGGCTTGCAGTGATTGGAAAAAACCACTAACGGCAGGAGCTGTTGGGTTACATGTATCTTCCAGATCGCTATAGTCATTGGCTGAATCATCGTCAAAAGTAACTCTGATGTTATCCGCAGCACAGTTTTCAGCAATGCCACCAAATAATTTTACACTCTGTCCCCAGGGAGAAGTTACCAAAACCTGAAGGTTATTGACATTTTGGTGTTCGATGTCAAGCATCACGTTAACATCAGTAATGTTGGCTGCACCTAAACCATAAACATTTACAAAATAATCTCTTGCAAATTTGGTATTTGAAGGAATCACCGAACCCACCAAATCAGCTTGTACAGTGATCAAGTTAGGCAGCGGACTTCCCGGAGCCAGATCGCCTACACAGGTAGTGTAAATGGGACTACAATCTAAAGGAGTTGGACTTTTATCTTCCACCTTGATGAGGCCCCAACATGAATTACCTGCTGAGTTGAACACACTTACTTTTAGGGTTTGGCCTATATAAGTTTTGGTAAGAACATTCCCAATGGGTTGATTTTGTTTATTGTAAATCACTACTTCGTAGTCATCGTAGCATCCATAAGAACCGCCTTCCAGAATTTCATCTGCTCCTACTATGGCTTCACAAATGGAGTCAAGAGAAATCTGAACGAGATCATTACAGGCTATACTGGAAACGATGGTAGGATCTTCTAATACAGAGAAAATGAAAGAACATGAAGAAGAATTGCCTGCATTGTCTGTGGCAATGTAAGAAAGGTTGTATTCACCAGGTTCAAATTCGTGGTCAACCGGGTAAATGTTGCCAGGTGCAGGTGTGATGTAAACCCCTGCGGATTCACCAACCACTGACATCACCATTCCACTTCCGGCACCCAAAACGGTAGCTACATCGGTCAGATTGTAGATTCCGCAGGCGGGAGAAGTATAGAAGGTGGTTGAGGTTTGACCATCGTCATTGAAACCGATCACATTACCATAAACTGCCGATGTTGGGGCAGTTACCCTTACAGCAAATTCTTCACTGGGAAGAATGGCAGGTACCGTTACCGGTATGGTAACAAAGGTATTGGAGGCAGTTCCTACCAACGCACTACCCTCTCCTATCAAAGTCCAGGCAGCGGGAGCAGGATTGCCATGGGTGAGGTAAAACTCAACGGTCACCAATGGATTGTTTTCCGCATTGTAGATACCCAGAAAAATGGACTGGGGTGTGAATGGGGTATTCCAACCTGAACCCGGAGAGAAAATCTGATAAAACGAGATATCTCCCATAAGACAACCCAAACCATCATTTACCAGATCGCTATTGAGATTGGTGGTAAACTGGTCTTCACTGCTGGTACAGTTGTCTGTTGCCGTCAACGAAGGAATCAATGGACTGGTACACACACCGGAAGCGAGAATTACTTCTCTGTCATCACAATTGTCAAATACCGGATCATTGATGTCGTTGAAACACGGGTCTTGTCCATACAGGTTCATTCCGGAAATCAAAAGCATCGCAAACACTAATAAAGTGCTTCCGCCCCACTTTCCTAAACTTGTAAAAAAACTGTTCTTCATGTCAATGTATTTATTCAATTTTTGGATTCGTACCTGTTCATGTTTTCTTTCATTTTTTTTTGATTTTTTTTATCAAATGAAGGATTCAAAATCCCTCCATCCATCAAAAAAATAGAATTAAACACGTTTTATTAATCTTTTTTTATTGTTTTAATGATTGATATTCAATGTTTTATAAAAAATAACTCCATTTTATACCAAACACATCTTTATATTGGCAAACATTATACCAAACTTCTATATGTAGAAAAGGAAGAGCATGCCCGGGATATAGAATTGCGAAGTATCTTTGTGGAGTTACATGATTATGAAGGATTCAACTGTAAAACCTTGTCTTAACTGTGGGGACCCTTTGCTGGAGGGTAAAGATTTTTGTCCGGGATGTGGCCAAAAATCAAAAGATGCTGTGTTAACGCTCAACCAGCTTTTAAAAGATTTTACCCATGATATTTTCAACCTGGACACTAACCTCATCAGGACCTTAAAGGCGCTTCCCATTCCCGCCCGCCTAACCAAGTTGTATGTTGCCGGCCACAGAAAGGCATATTTTACACCAATCCGATTGTTTTTGGTGAGTCTTTTTTTACATTTTACTTTAATGTTATTCATCATTAACCTGGGCAATGAGATCAACAACTCTTCAATCCTCACTTATCTTGAAAAGGGAAGGTTGTTGGAATTGTATGATCAAAACACCGAAAAATACCTGGGTGAGGCCTACTGTGATGAGATCGATAGCATGAGGCTGGGAATTTTTGAAGACGTTGTCTATGCCGATCAGGACACCTTCCCAAGTAAAGAAGGTTGGGGAATCAATAGTATCTTTAATGATGATGAGATCCGAAACTATGGCATTTCCATGAAAGATGCCTACGAAATGGATTCAGACACCTTGTTTAAAAAGTACAAGGTTGAAAAAAAAATGGACCGGTTAAAGATTGGTCAATACCTTAAATACGATACCAACCGGTTGGCAGGCATCAAATTTGTTGTTGGCAACCTGGCATGGAGTATTATACTCAGTGTTTTTTTTGTGGCATTTGTATTAAAACTTTTATACTTCAGGCACCACATCTATTATGTCGAACACGCTTGTCTGATCATGAATATCCATTCGTTTGCCTTTATTTTACTCATTCCAATTTTTATAGCTGAACTATTTGCATCTGTTTTACAAACATATGACTGGATCCTGGCTGTGGTAGTGGGTTTGGTGACCTTGTATGGATTTTTATCATTTCAGTTTTATTACAGGCAGGGTTGGATTAAAACTTTGTTGAAGTATACGGTCTATGCCCTTAGTTACATTTTGTTTATGTCTTTTTTTAGCGTTATGATTCTTTTCATCAGTGTATTTTTATTTTAATGACAGCAACGCCCATCCTATATGAGTCGGTAATCGGATTGGAAGTGCACATCCAATTGAATACCCGTTCAAAAGCATTTTCTTCAGAAGCCAATGTATTTGAACTGAGTCCAAACCAAAATATAAGTGCAATTACACTCGGCTTACCCGGTACGCTGCCAAAAGCCAATAAAGAGCATGTAGAAAAATCCTTACACCTGGCCCTTGCCATGGGGTGTAGTATACCCCAACATACTCAGTTTGACAGAAAAAACTATTTTTATCCAGACCTGCCAAAAGGGTATCAGATTACCCAGGATAAAAACCCAATTGGAAGAGGAGGTAATTGGACCTTTACAACAGGGGGTGCTGAAAGAACCATCCGCATCCATCACATCCACATGGAAGAGGATGCAGGAAAATCCAATCATGAGCTGAGTGCGACCCATTCTTTAATAGAATACAACAGGGCTGGCACCCCATTGGTAGAGTTGGTAACTGAGCCTGATTTCAGGACCGGTCAGGAGGTTTATGATTTCCTAACCAGTCTGCAGCAATTGGTGCAATACTTGGGGATTTCTGATGGCAACATGGAAGAAGGTTCCATCCGTTGTGATTGTAATGTATCTATCAGGCCATTTGGAAGTTTAGTTCTGGGTGAGAGATGTGAAATAAAAAATGTTAACAGCCGGAGGTTCGCCAGAGAGGCTATAACCTATGAGGCTAAGCGACAGGAAGAAGTGTTGTCATCCGGTTTGAGCATTGAAAGGACGACCCTTCTTTTTGATGCCGAAAAAGGGACCACTCACCCAATGCGCAAAAAAGAAGGTGAAAATGATTATCGCTATTTCCCGGAACCAGATTTAAGCCCCATTTGTATTGATGGTAGCTGGGTAAATCGGATAAAAGAAGAATTGAGCATTCTGCCCGCAGAAGCAATGGCTGTGCTTATCGATTGGGGTGTACAAAAAGAGGAAGCCGAAAAAATTTGTAGCAAAAAAAAGTGGTACCAATACTTTGTCAGCATGGTTGGTGATCATGCACTTCCCGCAGTAATGTTATCCAGCATGGTGGTGAATAAAATTTTACCTTTTGCCGAAAATCACGACATAGAATTGTCTGACGTACTATCACCCTCACAAATATCAGAGGTAATTACCCTTTTTAACAGTGGAAAGGTCGGAAAATCGGATGTTTTATCTGTCCTCCTTCCTGCCCTAATGAAGTCCTCACAAACCAATGTGAAAGAACTGGCCCAATCATTAAACCTGGTCATAAGTGTAGAAACATCCGACCTTTTGCCTCTGATAGAACAAGTGTTAAGCCTTAATCCAGACAAAGTAAAAGAATATCAAAATGGAAAAAAGGGTTTGCTAGGATTTTTTATGGGTCAGATAAAACAAACGGCAGGGGTAGCCATTGATGTTGGCACATTAAAACCCTTACTGGAAGATGCCCTCCATAAAGACCTACCTAATAACTAATTCCCCTGCGACGATAGATGACATCGTCCTGCTCGTTGCCGGCAATCCTGATATCATCAGCAGTGACAGAATTCATTGCTCTGCTATTGGTTACTTCTGCCTCTTTCAAGGATACCCTTAAATTTTGTTTGCGAATAACATCACCAGTAAACTTGCGGATGGTGCGGGCATTTCCAAAATATTTGTCCCTTTTGCTGTAAATATCGTGGCAGTAGTTATTGATCAATTCTTTAGCTCCGGTGGTGACGATGTAGCCTTCATCTTTAAACATTTTCATGGCTATGTCAAACAATTCTTCTTCGTTGTAATCTTCAAATCTGAGCATTTTATCAAAACGAGAGGCCAGCCCAGGGTTTGCTTTCAGAAAGTGATCCATGTTTTCCGGATAACCGGCTGCAAATACATAAAACTTCCCCCGGTCATCTTCCATTTTTTTCAATAGTGTCTGAATGGCTTCATTGCCATAATCACCCTGAAGCCCATTAAAATTGCTAAGCGCATAGGCTTCATCAATAAATAAAACTCCACCCAGTGATTCTGTAATTCGTTCTGCCGTTTTTATGGCTGTCTGTCCAACAAAACCTGCCACCAAACCCTGGCGGTCCGTTTCTACGATGTGGCCTCTTTCCAAAATGCCGAGGGCTTTGTAAATTTTAGTCAGAATCCTTGCCACAGTTGTTTTACCTGTGCCCGGATTACCAACAAAAATGGTATGGAGGTAAAAAGAAGACAAGACATTTCTACCTGTCTGTTTGTAATATTTCACAACCTCCACTGTCTCTTTGATCTGCTGCTTTACTGCTGCCATGCCCAGGAGGCTATCCAATTCTTCTATTGCCCTGGCAAGCAATTCATGGTCGATCGGAATATCCGGTAAAATAGCCGGATTTATTGCATTCAGGTGATGAACATCGCGCTCTGTAATGGTCATTAATTCAGAACGACTAGGCTTGCGCTGCGATGTCCTTCTCATGATGCGCAGCCCCAGATTGATTTTTGCTTTCTCAACCAGGTCATTGACAAATCTGGCATTCCCAAAACTGAGATTTCTATTTCTGTAAGCCTCTGTAATTATTTCTTCCAGCTTTTTCTGTGCCCCATCGGTCAACAAAAGTTCCTTATCCCTGCATGTATAACGTGCTATGCGGATCAATTCCTGGGGAAGATAATCGGGAAAATCAAAATAATGCTTAAATCTCGATTTTAATCCCGGATTGGAATCAATAAAAACTTTCATTTCTTTAGGGTAGCCTGCCACAATTACCGCCATATTTCCCTGGCCATTTGACATCTCTTTCACCAACAACTCGATAACCTCTCTGCCAAAATCTTTGTTGTCATCGGCAGAACGAACCAGGGCATACGCTTCGTCAATGAAGAGAATACCTCCTCTTGCCTTTTCAAAAACTTCTTTTACTTTCGGGGCGGTCTGGCCGATGTACTCGCCTACCAGATCAGCTCTGTCAACGGATAAGACATGGCCTTTTGAAAGCAAGCCCATTTTTTTATAAAGCGCTCCCATCATTTTTGCTACCGTTGTTTTGCCTGTACCGGGATTGCCCGTAAAAACCAAAAACAAGTTGGCAGGTTCTTCTTCCCGAAAGCCCGTGCTTTGTCTCATTTTTAAAAACTTGAGATAGAGGGCGTGCTCTTTTACTTTTTGTTTGATTTCTGTTAAGCCAATCATGGCATCAAGGGTAGCCATGTGATCATCAAAGGTCAACGTGTCATCCTCTTCTTTGCTTACGGGGGCTATTACATCACCCTGGGGTATCATTAAAACCGGCACCCCGTCTACAAAATCATTGCCCACTGAAAAGCCAACGATACCGATTATCTGATTCATAAATACCATTTCCGCCCTGTATTTACCGGGCAACCAGGTGCCTTTCGAATTAGAGCCAAAGCCAAATACCATGGTAAACGTAGATTCCGTTTTTTTGACCGGCTTCAATTTGGCTACCGTTGATTTTAAATCACCTGCTTCATTGAAATAACGAACAAATATTTCGCAATTCCACGCCTGGTTTTTTAGGTTGTTGGTAAACACCAATTCAGTGAACACATATCTGGTTTGTTCAGCAGCAAATGCTACCATGGATGATATCTGATCCTGATCCATGTCATCGTACTGTCCTTCAAACAAACGGATAGACTTAAAGGATAGGTAGTTGATGGGGTCTAATTTTTTATGGCCACTGTCTTCAATGTAAAAGAATTTATTTCCTACATATTCACCATCAAGATAAGCTTCCCAGTAATAAGTACCTCCTTTCCAGAAACTACCTTCTTTTTTACTCCCCCACCCCTCTCTTATATAAACCAAAGAATCATACTTGCTGATTTTTTTATTAAAAACCAGATGACAAACTTGTTTATTATCGCTTCCTACTTTCTCAAAACACCTCAGTTCAATCTCGGCATCCCAATTTTCAATATCAAAGGCCTTATTGTAAAAAGAAAGTTCTGCATAAACATACGACAACTCGGTTTTGTCGTACACCATTCTATAGCGTTTTTTATTTTCTGAAATGTATTCAGTTGAACTATAAACTTTCAGATCTTTGATCTTGTACTTCTTTTTTTCAGTGGTGTTTTCAGCTTGTTCCATATCACTAAATAATGTACAAAATAATAATAAAAACAATATGAATCAAGAGCGGGCCTATTAATCTTGGTTCATATTCTGTATCAGCTGGATGAAATCATCATCTTTAGGGCTCGTTTTTGAGGGAAAAAACGCCCTCAATTCCCCATCCTGATCAACTACGTATTTATTGAAATTCCATGCCGGAGAACGGTCATTCCATCCATTTAAAGGTTTAGAAGACAACCAACTGTATACTTCATTCTTCGTTTTACCCCGCACATCGCTTTTTTTGAATAGGGGGAAATGCAGATTAAAATGAAGGTTGCAAAAATTGGCGATCTCCTGATCTGTGCCTCTTTCCTGGCCTAAAAATTGGTTGGATGGAAATGCCAGGATCTCAAATTCCTTGCTGTTTTGACTATAAAATTGCTCCCAGTCTGCATACTGATGCGTATATCCACATGCGGAAGCCGTATTGATAATGATCACTTTTTTACCTCTGAGCTGTTCAAAAGAGAACCAACTTCCATCATTTTTATAAAACCCAAGTTTGTAAAATCCATTACCCGCGCCGGATCCTCTGGGTCTGAATTGGGCTGTAGGATGAAAAAAGGAGGGAAACACAAACGTATCCCAAATCCACTTTTTTAATAAGCGTCTGACATTCATGTGGGGTAAACAGCAGGTGCTGCTTTTGGTTCATGAGTCCATTTTTTCAAAATTCCATAGAGTGTCCATTCAAATACAAGTGATGTTTCTGGTTTGAGTTGACTGATCACGCTCCTGTTGTAATGGTACAATCTATCTACCCATACCATTTGGTGTTACTCACCCTTTTAGCCAGTTTGATGTTTTGAAGTCCATTATTTTGTACCAGAGTGTGGATAACAAATCATATATCACTCATTATCTGCACTTTGTGCATTAAATAAAAAAATATTTATTAAACACTATTGATTTACTAAACACTGTTCATTATTTTTGCATCGTTAATTATATCATATGGGTTTAGCAGAAAGAAAGGAAAGAGAAAGAAATGAGTTGAGGGAGCTCATTTTATTAAAAGCCAAAGAGATCATCAGCAAAGAAGGGCAGGATAAGCTCTCCATTCGAAGGATTGCCACGGAAATAGAATACAGTCCCGCCACTATCTATTTGTATTTTCAGGATAAAGATGAAATCTTATACCAGATGATGGACAAGGGATTTGAGATCCTGGCCCATCAGATGCAACCTGTATATCAGGAAACTTCAGCACTCCGCCGTCTTTTTCTGATAGGACAGGCTTATATCCGGTTTGGAATTGAAAACCAGGACTGGTATACCTTAATGTTTAATTCCGCCAGTCCGATGAATCACATAGAGCGGTGTAAATCCGAATGGGGACACGGCATTGCAATTTTTGAATACCTGGTATCTACTTGCAGGGAGGCCCTGGCAGAGGCAGAAAGACCAGGCATTGATGAAAGGATTTTGGCATTACAGATGTGGAGCACCGTTCATGGTTTGGTTTCCTTGTCTAATACCCAAAGGTTAACCATAGTAGATGGCAACTGTACTGTGGGTATGGATTGTCCTCTCATTGACCTGACCTTGGAAAATATGATGTTTACCCTGTTTAACCACAAAATCTGAATGCATGAAAACAATTCATCCACTGCTTTATTTAAGCATCCTTTTTTCTTGTCTGAGGCCAGAAGTTGCGGCAGCTCAGGTTTTTCAGAGTTATATTGAAAAAGCGTGGCAAAAAAACGAGGCATTGCAGGCGAAGTCTTTTGATTTGAAAGCAGCAGAATCTTCCTATTTAGAAGCAAGGGCCATGTATGGACCCAGTGTTACTTTTACTACCAGTTATACCTTGGCGGCAGGAGGAAGAAACATTGCCTTCCCTATTGGTGACTTGCTAAATCCCGTTTACAACACCCTCAACAACCTTACCAGTAGCCAGCAATTTGGTTTACTGGAAAACCAGGAAATCAACTTTTTACCCAACAACTTTTACGATGCCAAGATCAATGTAACCCAACCCATCTTTTACCCTGATCTTGCTTTAAATAAAAAATTAAAGAGCTATGAAACCGATCTTAAACAACTTGAGATAAAGGCATTCAAACGTCAGCTATCAAAAGAGGTGATGGTCAGCGGTTTTCAACTGACGAGTGCCTTAGCTATGGAAAAAATATATGCTGAAGCAGGAAAATTGCTTTCAGAAGCACAGAGAGCAACCCAAAGCATGGTGAACAATGACATAGCCCCTGTTGCTTCCTTGCGCAGGATAGAAGCACAGATAGCGGAGATACAGGCGCAACAAATTCAAGCCAATACCATGGTGAAAAATGCCTCGGCGTATTTTGTATTTCTTACAGGTGAACCATTAGATAGCAATGAAGCGTCATTACTGCCTCCGCTTCCCATTAAGGAAATGACCGGCATGGGAACGCGTGAAGAACTTATGCAATTGGCAAAAGGCAATGAAATGTCGCAACTGGCAATAGAGAAGGAGCACAATTACTATATGCCAAAAGTTGGGGCTCAACTAAGCCTGGGTTCCCAGGACTTTAATTTTGGTTGGCAGCCCTATGCCTTGTTTGCCTTGAACATGGATGTCAATCTTTTTGATAATAAAAGGCACAAGCATAGAACTGATGCTACCAGAGCGAAAATGCAGGAACAGCAACTGAAATACAACCATGTCCAATCCTTGCTGGAATTAGAAGTATTGACTTCAGAAAACAAACTCAATGCTGCCCTCGACCAGGTCAACACGTATGCCCCCAGGGTCAGATCAGCTGAACAGTTTTACAAAGATGTATATACAAGATACAAAGAGGGAATTGCCGGTTATCTTGAACTGGTAGATGCCCAGACACAGCTGACCCAGAGTAAGCTGCAATTCCAGTTGGCGAAATACAATAGTTGGATCCAATGGAGCGAATGGGTTTACGCAAGTGCTATGATCAATATTCCACAATAACCTTGAAATTTACGAAGATGAATAAATACACGATTGTTTTCCTCTCCGCCATTACTTTATGGCAATGCAAGTCAGAAGAAGGAACAACAAAAATGAGGCCGGCCAATTCAGACACAACAGTTGTTGAGGTGACCCTGCCGCAGTTGGGCGAAAATAGTGGGAAAATAACTGCTATTGCCGCTGTGATTAATGGAGCAGAAGCCAAGCCTTCATTTAAAACGGGCGGTGTGATTGCCAATACCCTGGTTTCAGAGGGACAAAACGTTAAGAAAGGACAGCTGCTGGCCCGACTCAACTTAGCTGAAATTGATGCTCAATTATCACAGGCCAATGAGGCCGCCAAGAAAGCAGAAAGAGATTTGAGCCGGGCCAGAAGGTTGTTGGCAGACAGTGTAGCCACCCTTGAACAAGTGCAAAATGCAACAACTGCTTTAGAGGTTGCAAAAAAAACGGTGGACATCCTGAATTTTAATAAACAATACAGTGAGGTTCGGTCTCCCATTAATGGCAGAGTGGTAAAACAAATCTTACACGAAGGTGAGATGGCAGGTCCCGGCATGCCCGTTTATGTAATTATCGGCACCAACAACAACGACTGGAAGGTCAAAGCCGGTTTTATTGATAAGGACTGGATACAAATTAAAAATGGTCAAAGTGCCAGTCTTATCCTGGATGCTCAACCTGGCAAATCATATGATATGTACGTATATGAAAAATCAATCATCGCGGGAAATGCCAATGGCTTGGTTGACATTGAATTTAAATTCAAAAATCAGCCCAGCGATCTGGCTGCTGGCTTGCTGGGTAAAATCCATCTGCAATTAACGAATGACACCAAAGAGCTTAGTCTACCCATCGAAAGTTTGACCCGATCCAGTGGAAATACATCCTTTGTATTTATCCATCAAAATGGCGTGGTCAAAGAACAAGCCATAACGACAGGTCAGTTGCTCGGCAATCGGGTCCAAGTGATTTCAGGACTGAAAGCAGATGATGAAGTAGTGACCACCGGTGCCATGTATCTTGAGGATGGAGATGCCATCAAAATTAACCGATAATTTAAGGGCAATGAAGTTTATACAGTTTTTTGTTAAAAATTACCAGTTTACGCTTGTAATCTTTGTAGCCCTCTTACTTTTGGGATACAACTCCCTCCGCAACATGCCGCGAGCAGAGGATCCTCCTTTTGGAGCACCTATTTTCTCGATTGTAGCTGTCTATCCGGGAACGACCCCATCCGATATGGAGCAATTGGTTGCAGAGCCCATCGAAGAAGAATTATACCAGCTAGGTGATATCAAAAAAATTACCAGTACCATCAATGACGGCTTGTTGGTGATGCTGGTGGAGTTTACATACGATGTAGATGTAGAAACCAAAAACAATGATGTCATCAGAGAAATAAACAAAATAAGACCTGAATTGCCAGATGGCATCATTACCCTTGATGTCAAACGGGCTTCCAGCAGTGATGTTGCTATTCTACAAACAGCACTGGTTTCACCCACAGCCGACTTTAGTGTACTTGAAAAAGAGGCTGAGCGACTGGAAAAAGAGATAGAACGCCTTAAGGATGTAAAATGGGTAGAAATTCAGGGCATCCCTGAAAGGAGTATTCGGGTGGACCTCGATTTACAAAAGCTGGGAAAACTCAATATAGCACTCAATCAGGTCATTGGCTTATTACAAGCCAATAATGTCAATATACCTGGTGGTGATGTTGCCCTGGGAAAAAGGAAATTCAATATTAAAACCAATTCTGAATTCAATCAGCTGGAAGATGTAGCCAATATGGTCGTTAAAACCAGTGTCGAAGGAGCTATAACAAAGATCAAAGATGTAGCCGATATTTACTGGGATTATGCAAGTGCAGACCACATTGTGCGACAAAATGGTCAAAGAGCCGTATGGGTGATTACGGCCATGAAAGACAGAAGGAATATAATTGACCTACGGGCTTCATTGGCTGAAGTGCTAACCAGTTTTGAAAAAAGTTTACCGGCCAGCATCAAGATTGAACATGCCTTTGATCAGGAAGTAGGTGTTAAAAACCGGTTATCCGGACTGGGCAAAGACTTTGCCATTGCCATCTTCCTTGTTTTGCTTACTCTGCTTCCTTTGGGTACCAGGGCTTCATTGATCGTTATGATCTCCATCCCCTTGTCGCTGAGTATCGGACTTTTTATGCTGGATTTGATGGGCTATACCCTTAATCAGCTGAGCATTGTTGGAATGGTAATCGCATTGGGCTTGTTGGTTGATGATTCCATAGTGGTAGTGGAAAACATTGAAAGATACATGAGGGGGGGCATCAGTGCCAAGGCGGCAGCTATTTCAGCAACATCACACATTGTAGTGGCAATTTTAGGATGTACTGCGACCCTCTTACTGTCATTTCTTCCACTGGCCAACCTTCCTGAAGGTTCAGGAGACTTTATTCGTTCACTTCCTATGGCGGTCATGCTTACAGTGCTGGCATCCCTTTTTGTGTCCCTTACCATCATCCCTTTTCTGTGTAGCATTTTATTAAAGGCTCATGAAAAAGACTCTCACTCAGAGGGAAACATTTTTTTCAGGGCATTTCGAAAGTACATCAACACCCCTTACCAAAAACTACTGATTTGGTGTATAGCCCATCCTGTAAAAACTTTGGTCGGCGCTGCGCTCGTTTTTGGTTTATCTTTGATGGTGGTTCCTGTCATTGGTTTTAGTCTTTTTCCCACATCAGAAAAACCGATATTATTGGTTGAAGTTACAACTGAACCAGGGTCAGCCCTTTCGCACACTGATAAAATTACCAGAGGACTGGAAAAACAAATCCTGAAAAAAGATGATGTTGCCCGAGTAAGTAGCAACATTGGCAAGGGTAATCCAAGAATTTATTACAATGAATTCCAAAAACAAAATGCAGACAACATTGCACAGCTTGTAGTCTACATGGATGACAGAGCTTCTGTGCCTGAGATAGAAAAGTTGGAGGCTGAAATGCGTCATGAATTTTCTTCCATAGCAGGCGCCACCGTACAGGTTCGACGTTTTCAACAGGGAACTCCCATTAGTGCCCCTATTGAAATCCGCATAGTGGGGCCGAATCTCGACACCCTGGAAAATCTGGCCAACAAGGTAGAAACCATTTTCCAGGAAACAGAGGGTACCCTTTATGTAAAAAACGACCTGCAGTACGAAAAAGCAGATATAGCCATAGATGTTGATAAAGACAAGGCCGGACTTTATGGCATCAATGGTGCCGAACTGGCAAGGACCGTCAGAATGGCCATAGCAGGTTTGGAAATTGGAAAACTAAGATCGGGTGAAGGAGACGAAAACCCCATTGTTCTTTCCATCAAAGAAAATTCACTCAATCCGATAGAAAACTTTGATCGCATTCAGGTCAGTTCGATGGGGGGTGCTCTTGTGCCTTTAAAAAATATTGCACATATAGGACTTCAGCCCTCAGCCCCTGTGATCAGACACTATAACAAAGAAAGATACGCTTTGGTAAGCAGTTTTGTTTCAGAAGGATTCAATACGGATAAACTCACCACAACACTGCTGAACAGGTTAGAGAAGGAATTGAAACTGCCAAAATCCTATCGACTCATGGCTGCCGGAGAAGTAGAATCAAGACAAGAGTCATTTGGCGGTATTGGTACAATTATTATCCTTACCGTATTTGGACTTTTGGCAATTCTGATCCTGGAATTCAGAACTTTCAAATCTACCTTAATTGTACTCAGTGTAATACCGATGGGCATCATTGGTGCTTTATTGGCACTTTACCTCACCGGAGAGACCCTGTCCTTTGTTGCCACAGTGGGCATCATTGCCCTGGCTGGAATTGAAATTAAAAATTCCATATTAATGGTGGATTACACCAATGGTCTCCGAGAAAATGGCAAAGGCTTGTACGAAGCCGTTTTGGATGGAGCAGAAACCCGGTTTTTGCCTATTCTTTTGACTTCTCTAACAGCTATTGGAGGCATGACACCCCTTGTTTTGGAACATTCTCCACTTATCAGTCCGCTGGCAATAGTGCTGATAGGTGGCTTGATTTCGAGTACCTTGCTGAGTAGACTGGTAACCCCTGTACTTTATTATCTCATTCCCCCCAATGTGAGTATAAAAAATAATGAGGAATCAGACATGGCATAAGCATCACTGAGGCAAGTTGGTTATTTTGATATAACTTTGTACAAAATGTTTCCATGAAATTTTTACACCAATGGATACTATTGTGTCTTGTTTTCACAATGGCGTGTACTTCTGCCAAAGAAGCTTATCAGAAAGGAGATTATGCTGCGGCTGTTAAAAAAAGTATGAAAGAGATAAAGGCTGAAAAAAATGTGTCCCAAAATACACAGCTGCTAAACAACGCTTTCCAGCGAAGGTACCAGGAGTTGCATTTTCAGTTTACAGACCGAAAGTTGTCAGAGCTTCCCAAATTAAAAAAGTTGTACTGGGAAATTGATGAATTCCTTGAATTGGCCACAGAAGCCAGGCCCTACCTCAATGAGGTAGGGATTGGGCAAAAACAACAATTGACCCTGGATGAAGACCAGTTGGAGGCAGATCTATGTGCAGAAATCTTTGAAAAGGCCATGGAGCACTATGATACTGCCAGGCTTAGAAAAGACAAAAAAGAGGCCAGATTGGCTCATGAAGGATTTATAGAACTTGCCTCTTTTGACTCCCAAAAGAGATATAAAGAAAGCCAGGAATTAATTGAAAGATCTTTGGAAATGGCAATTTACAACTACCAGTTTGTAATTGACCATGGTTTCAATATTGGTTATTCGTGGAAAATTAAAAACCAATTTAGTCGCATTGTAAACAAAGGCAGCACTTATAAACAATTTTTTGTGGACGCGGATTGTAATCCTTGTGATTGCATCATTGAACTGAATTTCAGAGAGCTGCGGGAAAGTCAATTCACATCAAGAGAAACCAAATCTTTTGAGAAAAAAATTGAAGATGGCTTTACTACAACAAAAGATGACAAAGGCAATACCATCAGGGTACCTATCTATAAAACCTTAAGAGGACAGGTCATTGCTGATAAAACAAGATATGACTTTAATTGGGAAATAAGAGCAGACGTAAATAAAGAGACTTCAGGATGTGATGCATCCTACAATACATTTGACGCTTCCCGATCAGTTGAAATGTATAACTATTCTTTTAGCGGTGACAGAGAAGCCATACCTTCAGAATATAAAAACTACTCGCGGCCCTTCCTTGACAAAGATGACATCATTGATGACCTTTTGGAAGATCTTTTCAATAAGGTATTTAACTATTATGACTGATATTTTGCCCTGATTTGATGGTTAGTTTTCTCAGCAGTGTAACACATATTACCAGCACGGCCATAGGAATAAGGGTGTAGTAAAAAGCCTGGTCGGCTCCAGTGTGTTTGAATAAATATCCTATCATTCTACTGCCAAGTGTGCCGCCAATGGCCGAAAAAATCACAATAAGGCCTGTCATGGGGCTGTGCAACTGTTGTGGCAAGGCACTTAAAACCGCAGAATTGAGCAAAGGATAAATCGGTGCAATAAAGAGTCCCACCAGCGGAAAGGCAAAGGCTAAAAGCGGCAGATCTCCAAAACTTTGAATTTCACTTCCACCTGCATTGACAGTTTTGGGTAAGATAAAAACCACGATGGCCATGGCTCCTGCAAGGCAAATCAGCAGCACTTTGTGCCAGCCCATCTTACCTGAAAAATACCCTGCTGCCAGCCTGCCGATGCCTAAAGAAAAAGACAAAATGCTGGCCATCATTATGCTGATGTTTTCCGGTAAGTGTAAGACTTCTTTGTTAAAAGTAGGCAACCAGGTCATAATGCCCTGCTCAATCATTACAAATAAAAAGGCAGAGATCACAAAAACCAAAACCAGCTGTTTGACCAACAACCTTGCCATGCGTTTTAAATCCTGCATAAGGTCGGAACCCGGTTCGGTTGCCTGCTCTTTTCCCGGTGTAAACCACAAAAATAAAAATGAAAGGCTCGTTAATACCGCCAAAACCCAGTACACTCTTAGCCATGCGCTGCTGTCGCCTTCTACGTTAAAAGCTGGAAAGAGGAAAGAAGCGAGGGCGATCCCAAACATAAACACGCCCTCTATACTGCTCATAAGAGCGCTGTGTTCCTTTTCATTGGAAGTAACCATACCTATCATTGAATACACACTTACCTTGATCAAAGCAAAAGAAACCCCTACCATTAAGAACAAGAGCCTTGCCGAGGTAAATGAATTTCCCAGGGCCATGGCAATGCTGCCAAAGGTCACCAATGCAAGTCCGGCGAGCATCGCTCGCTTGTATCCGATACGAGGCAAAAATGAAGCTATTCCCAAAGAAACTATGGCAATAGACATATCTTTAAATAATTCAAGGGTGCTGGCCTGAACCTCATCCACGCCATAAACTGCAATCGATTTTAATATCACAATGCCAACGCTATTGAGCAGGATGGCAAAAACAAAATAATTGAGGTACAGCGAAAGTTTTAGCCGAAAAGTTGCATCCATATGATTTGAATTTAGGGCCAAGATAAGCCAAATCAAATATTTATTTATATTTGGTTCAAGTATCATTAAGCATGTCAGAAAAAAACCAGATTACCCTACCCTTTTATGAAGTCCTACCTGATTTATTTCAGACCGCACATGAGATGGAAATATTTGAAGATGGAAAGGCGTGGGTCGATGCTGTGCCTAGGTGTTCCATTGAAGAAATCAGATCACAGTGGAATAAAGCTAACAAAGACAAAAAAAGTATTGAAGACTTCATCTCTGACTATTTTGACCTACCTAATGCAGACAATAAGACCATTCAATACAATCAAAGCCCAACCGTTGAAAGCCACATTAAAAACTTGTGGCCATCTTTATTCAGAAAAGGCTCACTTAGCCATATTGAGGGCAGTTCGCTGATTCCCATACCTTTTGATTACGTTGTACCGGGTGGAAGATTCAATGAAATGTATTATTGGGATAGTTATTTTACAATGCTGGGGCTGGCCATCCATGGACATAAACCCATGATTAGGAATATGACCAAAAATTTTGCCTATTTTATTGATCGTTTTGGGTTTGCGCCCAATGGCAACAGGAGCTACTTTTTGAGTCGGTCTCAACCTCCCTTTTTTGGTCTGATGGTAGAATTATTGGCCGGTGTTGAAGATGAATCCGTTTATGCTGAATTTCTTCCTCAGCTATTAAAAGAGCATGCCTTTTGGATGACACCTTCCCGAGTGATCGTTTTTGATAACGGGTTGACCTTAAACCGATATGCCGACAATAAATCTGAGCCAAGAGAGGAAATGTATAGAGATGATCAAAAAGAAGGGGCTCACCTGGCTGACCCCGCGTCTTTTTACAACCACCTAAGATCTGCATGCGAGTCGGGTTGGGATTTTAGTTCCCGATGGATGCGCAATAAGGATGATTTGACCACCATCCACACCCACGATATTGCACCCGTAGATTTAAATGCCTTACTTTTTGCGCTTGAAATGATCATAGCCAAAAGTTATGGACAAATGGGTGAAGACAAGCTTGCTGAAAAATTTACATCGTTGGCGGATGCCAGAAAAACGGCTATGACACAATATTGCTGGCATGGATTCTGGACCGATTATCACCATGATGTACAGCGGCCTTATCAATTAATAACCGCAGCAAGTATAACCCCACTGTTTGTTGGATTAAGTACGGCTGATCAGGCTGCGCTAACCCATAACCAGATCGTTGAGATGTTATTAAAACCTGGTGGACTCTGCACTACCACAGTACAGAGCGGACAACAATGGGATAAACCCAATGGATGGGCTCCTCTTCAATGGATGGCGGTGGCAGGACTTAGTCGATATGGCTTTACCCAAACCGCTACCACAATAGCGCAGCGATGGACGATGCTCAATGAAAAGGTTTTTGCCAATACTGGTAAGATGCTGGAAAAATACAATGTAGAAAATACCGATCTTCCCGGAGGGGGTGGCGAGTATCCGGTACAAGATGGATTTGGATGGACCAACGGCGTCTACCTGGCCCTACAATCTTGGCTCAAGGGGACCTACAAATTATAACAATCTGCTTATCAACATTATACATATAGCGATACTACATATTGATTTATTCATTACCTTTACCTTAAATCGCTTGATATGCAAATAAAATTTTGTGGTGCGGCTCGCCATGTAACGGGCAGTTGCCATTTATTAATGTTGGATGATGGAACCAAAATTTTATTGGATTGTGGCCTTTTTCAGGGAGAGGATGCAGAAGATTATGAACGCAACCTAAATTGGCATTTTGATCCGCGGGAAATTGATATTTTGATTCTTTCACATGCTCACATTGACCATACCGGCAGGGTTCCAAAATTGGTTAAAGACGGCTTTAGTGGCAAAATATACGCCACTCATGCCACTCGTAGCTTGTGTGCCATTATGTTGCTGGACAGTGCTATGATCCAGGAAAAAGATGCAGAGTATTACAATGCCAGGCAGATCAAAAAACACAAAAACAGCAAAACAAAAATAAAGCTGAGAACCCCAATGTACACCCAACGTGACATTACTCCCGTCATGAATAAATTTACCACCTTCAGTTATGATGCTTGGGGTCATATTCACAAGGATGTCAAAATAAAATTTGTCGATGCAGGACACATCCTGGGTAGTGCCGGAGTTGTGCTTTCCATCATGGAAGGGGGTGAAGAAAAGCTGGTTGGGTTCACAGCCGACATAGGCAGGCCCGACAGACCCATACTAAGAGATCCCAAACCGTTGCCGGTGGTTGATTACTTGTTGTGTGAATCTACGTATGGGGATAGAGATCACGAAACCAACCCCGAACAATCAGAGAGATTTTTGGAAATCATCAAGGACACGTGTATTTTAAGAAAGGGTAAACTCATTATACCTGCTTTTAGCGTGGGTCGGACCCAGGAGATAGTGTATATGCTGGATAAGATGGCCAATGAACAAATGCTGCCTAAAATAAAAGTATACGTAGATAGCCCTCTTGCTGTCAATGCAACTGAGGTATTTGGAGCCCATCCGGAATGTTTTGACAATGATCTCAATCAATATATGCTGATCGATGAAAATCCATTTGGTTTCAAGGGCTTGAGCTACATCAGAGAGGTAGAGCAATCCAAAAGACTCAATACACTTGAAGAACCCTGTATCATCATTTCATCGTCTGGTATGGGTAATGCCGGCAGGGTAAAACACCATATTGCCAACAATGTAGAAGACGAACGCAATACCATCCTTTTGGTTGGATACTGCTCGCCCAATACACCGGGAGGCATTCTTAAATCTGGCGCCACCACAATAAAATTGTTTGGAGAAGAAAAAATAATCAGGGCAGAAATTGCCAGTATGGATTCATTTTCTGCCCATGGTGACCGCAAAGAGATGTTTAACCACATTAAAAATCAGATAGATGGGGTAAAAAAACTCTTCCTCGTTCATGGAGAATACGAAACACAACAGCACTTCAAACGTTACCTTGAAGAGAGAGGCTTTAAAAACATAGAAATACCGGCAGAAAATCAAACCGTTGACTTAAACTAAAATAAGAGAATGTATCAAAATTTGAGAATGTTGATTTGGGGACTGATGACACTTTCCCTTTTTTCGTGCAATTCACTCTATGATGGAGATTTTGAACTCGAAGACACAGAACGTACCTTCGCGGTTCCCATTGCTTTTGGATCTTTGAACATTCAGGATGTCATTGACCGTGCAGAAGGTGATGCATCGATCCGTATTGATGGTCTGGGTAGGATAACAGCGCTGTATAGCGGAGAAATTTTAAGGGATAATGCCAGTAAAATTTTCCCACCGGTTCCGGGTATTTTTGAGTTTGCCATTTTTGATACCATCGCCGAGCTTCCATTGCCGGTTAATGGAAGTTATCGAATTGACAAGGGTATTTTCGACAACACCAATATCTATTTCAAATTTAACCATAGTGAAAAAGAGGTCATCAAAGTGAGGATGTTCATTGAATCGGTGAACAATGACGGCATTGTATGGGAAAAAGACTACACCCTTGATTTCACCAACGATGCAGATGGTGTCATTGAAACCAGCTCTTCCTCCCTTTTGAACTGGGTTGCCTTCCCTGTTAACAACAAAATTAAATTCAGGTACCTCGCCTACAAGCCTAATGGAGACCGGATCAAAATGTCATACGCTGCCATGCGTTTTGATGTGCTCAAGTTTACTTACCTTGATGGTTATTTCGGCAACCATACTTTTGACATCAAAGGAGACATCATCAAAATCAATTTGTTTGATTTGTGGAAGTCGGGAGGCCTTGAAATAGAACAGCCGCAAATCACTCTTGATGTGGACAATGCATTTGGCTTTCCGGTACGTTCAAAAGTAAACCAGCTCACTGTAAAAACAGTAGGAGATAAATTATTCAACGTAGAAAGTGAATACATCAACAAGGGCATAGATTTTGACTACCCCTCTATCAATCAGGTAGGGCAAACAAAAAATACCGTATTTCATTTTAATGCTCAAAATTCCAACATTGGTGAACTTTTTAAAGACAAGGTCATTCAAGTGATCTATGATTTTGATGCCCTGGCAAACCCGGATGGGGATACCGGCGTCAAAAATTTCTACACCTCTGATGGTTTCTTTTCGGTAAAAGTGAATGTAGAATTGCCGATGAAAATTAAAGCCAATTTGTTTACCATTGCGGATACCATTGATTTAGATCTAAGTGACTATGATGCCGCCAAAGCAGTAGAATTAAAAATTAAAACTGCCAATAGTTTTCCGATGGACATGGTGGTTGGCCTGATCTTCCTGGATAACAACAACAATGTTTTGTACACCCTGGCTGAGAGTGAAAAAATAAAAGTAGGATCTGCACCCTTGAATGGAGGAGAAAAAACCACCACCAAAAACACCCAGGAGCATGTACTCAATTTGGATGTTGACAAATTCAGCAGTATCAAACAAGCAAAAAAAATACTGGTTACCGGTAGTTTTGACACCAATATACAAAGTGCAACTCCGATTTGGTTGTACAATGATTACGGCATGGATATAACCATTGGAGCCATTGTAAAAATTCAATAATATGACTTTCAGAAACAGCTATATAACCTTTCTTTTTATTCTCGGAATTTCTCTTCAGAACCTTACAGCACAGGACAACTGGATGATGCAATGGCAAGGTATACAGCAAACTTATATCAACCCGGCATATACCAGTGAGAAGAGCTGGGAAATCTCTGCAGCTTCTACTGCATTGGATTTTCAATTGGGCAATCTTAATGCAGGTGATTTTATTGAGAAAAATACGGCCGGCGTAAATATTATTTCTCTCAATCGTCTGGCCTCAGCCATTGATGGAAAAAGCGATCTGATGGCTACCGGCCAGTTCAACACCATTGATGTAGTGCACCGAATTGGATCCATCACTTTTTCAGCCGGTCACGGCATCAATTATGAATTTGCGACTTCGTTGAATCCAACATTGATTGATATTTTAGCCAATGGGAATGCTTCTTACATAGGCAAAACAGTAGAGCTGGGAATGCCCGCAAGTGCAAGTGTATATCAAAAGTTCTACCTCGGAGCTGCCATAAAAACCGGGCCTGTCAACATTGGTGTAAGGGCGGCCTATCTCAATGGATGGCACCATATGCATACGGAGAAGCTAAGTTCTCAATTGACCACGGGTGCTGAGTATTATGAACTTACCATTGCCAATGACATAGAGATTTACAACGCTGGCATTTTTGAGTACAGGGGCATAGATGACATCGAAACCATAAAAGGAATCAATGATTACCGGTCATTGTTTACCGCCAATCATGGGATGGCATTTGACTTGGGATTGGAATTAAAACTCAGTGATAACAGTGGGATATTTGTAAGTGCCCAAAATCTGGGGTCAATTAAATGGGCTGACAGGGCACAAAAATTGACCAATAACACCACTACCACCCTTAAAGGCATCGATATCGAAAAAGTTATTGATGGAGAAGAAGATGCAAGCATAGAAGATACCATATTGAGTGTGTTTTCACTCAAGCAGGAAAACCTGGAATTTTCACAAAAAGTAGCAGCCCGGTATAATGCCGGAGGCTATTTTTCCCTTGCCGGAACTACCTTCAGTGCCCTTTTTAACTTTAAAGATTTGTCGAACATCCAAAAAGCCTCGGTTCACCTGCAGGCTAGCAGGCCAGTCTTATCATGGCTTGATTTGGGAGTCAACTATCAATGGAGGAGTGATGCTGCCTTCAATCTCGGAGTCATGGCTAAAACAGAATTTGGCCCTGTTGTTTTATTTGGAGTATGCAACAATGCCTGGTCTCTCTTGAACCCATCCAGATTGGATGGACTTTCAGGCAGAGTAGGTGCTTATGTCGGGTTTTAAATACGATCTCCTAAAGCCAAAAATAAGTTCATCTTCTACCCTGTCCCACTTAAAGATGTTTTCTTTTATGTGGGCTTCCAGGACAAAGCCGGTTTTGATTAAGACCTTTTGGGAAGCCAGATTGCTGCCAAACGGTCTGGCATAAATTCGATCAATGTCAAAGTTTTCAAAGCCATAACGAATGATCTCAGGAATTAAAACCGATATAATTCCCTTGCTCCACCAGGGTTCTGCCAACCAATAACCCAGCTCTGCATTTTTGCACATGATGTCGGACTGGGGGTGAATGCCGATACCTCCACTTGCCAGGCCGTTGATGTCAATGGTAAAAATGCGGCTTGGATCGAAGGATCTGGCCATAGAAATAAAACGTTGCGCGTCTTCCAGCCCATAGGGATGCGGAAAAGCATTGGTCAAATTGCACGCTATCAAAGGGTTGTTGGCGTTTTGAGCTAAGATCTCCGCATCATCAACCTCCAGATCCCTTAGGAAAAAGGTTGTTGAGTTGTCAATATGGTGTTTTACAAACAATCCGAAATTTATTTGAAAGCATTTAAGCCCGTAACATCCATTCCTGTTATCAGGAGGTGGATATCGTGGGTGCCTTCATATGTGAGAACTGTTTCGAGGTTCATCATATGCCTCATTACAGGATATTCATTGGTAATGCCCATACCTCCGTGAATCTGCCTTGCTTCTCTGGCGATGGTCAAAGCCATGTTGACATTGTTTCTTTTGGCCATGGATATTTGTGCCGGTGTAGCTTTTCCTGCATTGGCCAGGACTCCTAATCTCCAAGACAACAACTGGGCCTTTGTAATCTCGGTTATCATCTCTGCCAATTTTTTCTGGGTCAACTGAAAACCACCGATTGGACGGTCAAATTGCACCCTTTCCAAAGAATAGCGCAAAGCACTGTCATAACAATCCAATGCTGCTCCCATGGCACCCCAGGCAATGCCATACCTGGCCTTGCTCAGACACGAAAGTGGGCCTTTTAAACCTTTCACTTCCGGAAACACCTGTGACTTTGGAACCCTGACGTCTTCAAAAACCAATTCTCCTGTTATCGAGGCCCTTAACGACCATTTGCCGTGGATTTCAGGGGCGGAAAATCCTTTGCTGTCTTTTTCAACAACCATGCCCCGTATGTCACCATTTTGGTCTTTGGCCCAAACAACTGCCAAATCAGCCAATGGGCTATTGGTAATCCACATCTTTGAACCATTTAGGATGTAGCTATCGCCATCGTCAACAATATTGGTAGCCATACCTGAAGGGTTGGAACCAAAATCGGGTTCTGTTAAACCAAAACATCCTATAAAATCACCATTTCCCAATTTAGGAAGGTACTTTCTCTTTTGCTCTTCTGTGCCAAATTTGTAAATCGGGTACATGACCAATGATCCTTGAACTGATGCCATGGACCTGATGCCCGAATCTCCCCGTTCAAGCTCTTGCATGATAACACCATAGGCGATCTCATCCATACCACCTCCGCCATACTCAGTGGGCAGGCTGGGACCAAATGCACCAATTTCAGCAAGGCCTTTAAACAAATGGGTGGGACACGCTGCCCTATTGGCATAATCTTCTATGATGGGGCTTACCTCCGATTTTACCCATTGTTGAACGGCATCTCTTGCCATTAAATGCTCTTCACTGAGCAAGTCATCAATTTTGTAGTAATCGTGGTGGCTGTACTGATCGGTCTTCACTGATTTTTGACCTCCATTTCCGTGGCTCATTTTGCTTTCTTTGGTTAGGGTGCAAAGATAAGTTCTTTTGGACAAATCTGGCATTCAAAAAGAGCCCATTCCGGTTCCTGATTACAATTTTAGCTTCGCTTTTCCCAAAGCTCTACAAACACCTGATATCGGTCTTTTTCCACAAAACGGGCTCCAGCTTCCAGGGCTTCAAACATGGCTGTTGATTTAGAAACTGCCCTTTTATCCAAGCGGCGACCAAGTTGGCTGGGATTGTTTTTATCAACCCTGAACATTTCGGTGGTTTCATCGCCAAAAAATAGAAGATAAGTGAAGTTGTGGTCTTCATACTCCATAAATTGTTTGCCTGCCAGCACCTTTCTCCAGACCATGTTCGAAAAATCTGCCAGGATCTGTTGCATTTCTGCAGGATTGTCTTTTTTAATGGCTTCCCAATGATCGGCGCCTATGCCGGAGGCAGCTAAAAACAAAATAAAATCTGCTTCCATTGCGGTGAGCTCCTCTTCTGTCAACATCCTGAATTCTATCTCCTTTTCCATGATGCAAAAGTAAAGTTTTGCCCTATCTTTTGGATAAAATGAGGGCATTTTACATCTTGCATCAGATTTTCATAAAAGTAAACAGAGCTCATGCAACTGGTTGTAGATATAGGTAATAGCAATATTGTAATTGCCCTTCGCGTTGGCAAAGACTGGCAGCACATTTTCCGGTATGAAACCAAGGAAGACCAACCCGGACTTTACTACCAAAACGGACTTATGAGTCTGCTCTTTGAGTGGGGGGTACATGCAGGTCACCTTAAAAGTGTTACGATTTCTTCCGTAGTACCCCACTTGAACCAAAAAATTGCAGATGCGGTACTGCATGCCACCGGTATTGTTCCGCTTTTATTAAATCCGGGACACCTAAAACAATTAGACCTCAAAGTCCCCCATGCCAATGAGATTGGAACAGACCTCGTTGCCAATGCCTATGCAGCCAGTAAAATCTGGAATCAGCCCTGTATTGTCGCCGATTTTGGTACTGCCCTTACTTTTACTGTAGTTCACCCGATTGAGGGAATCCTGGGTGTCACCATTGTGCCGGGTATCAAAACTGCCTTCGGTTCTTTGTCTGATCACACCGCCCAACTTCCTCAAGTGAGTCTGGTCAGACCTGCCTCTGCCATTGGGCAAAACACCGCCCACGCTATCCAGGCCGGCATCCTTGTTGGGTACGAAGGCCTTGTTAGACATTTGCTGACGAAAATCCAGGATGAGCTTTCTGAGCCCTACTTCACCATTGCAACCGGTGGACTATCAGAAGCCCTGGAAAACATAACCAGCCCCTTTGATCACATCGAAAAGAACCTAACCATAGATGGGATTTTGTTGATGGGCAACTGGTTGTTAAAGGACACAATCTAGGCACAATGTGAACTAATTTGTATCTTTAGCCATTTACCTATATTACATTGGCTAAAATATGGAAACCAAAAGACAACTTCAGTTAGGAGAACTCATCAAAAGAAACTTTAGCACCGTCCTTCAACAGGAAGGCAGGTATATTTATGGAGATGTCCTGGTCTCTGTAACCAAAGCCATCATTAGTCCGGATCTTTCACAGGTAAAAATTTACCTCAGTATTTATGGCAGTGAGGAAAAAGAAGAAATCCTACAAAATATTGAAAATCAAACTTTTCAATTAAAGCAAGCCCTGGCACATCGCATCAAAAGTCAAATCAGAAGAATTCCAGAAATCTATCTTTACATTGATGATACCCTTGACGAAATGTACAGGGTAGATGGTCTGCTGGACAAGATCAAATAAGTACCTTTTTGATCTCCTTTTTCAAATTTTAACGGTAATATATCAATTCTGCTTTCAAGTTTTAAACCAGTCTAAAATTTATTTGATGATTGGTTTTAATTTCATATCTTTGTATGAAACTGCATTAATTTGGACAGCTTTTTACAAACGATAAGCTCAGAATGGGCGCTAAGGGCACTTTTTACGTCAGTGATGGTAGGTGTAACTTGTGGCATGTTGGGCAGTTTCATTGTATTAAGAAATATGTCACTCATTGGCGACGCCTTATCCCATTCTATTTTACCAGGCATTTATGTGGCATTTATTCTGGTAGGATACAGTACCCTGGGTTTTTTTGCCGGCTCAGTAGCAGCTGGAATAATAACAGCCATTGCCATTACCTGGATTCAACGAAATGTGAAAACAAAAAATGATGCCGCCATCGGCATTGTTTTTACCTCAATGTTTTCATTGGGGGTGATGGGTATCTCCAATCTCAACAACAGCCAGGGCAACCACCTTGATTTAAAAGATTTTTTATTTGGTAATGTGCTGGGCATATCCAATGAAGACATAGTACTCAGCGGCATTATTATGGTGTATACCGTCGCTTCCATCCTTGTTTTTTACCGGTATTTATTGATCACCACATTTCAGGAAGTTTATGCCGAGACTATGGGCATTTCCACCCGGGCAGTTCATTATTTTTTAATGCTAATGCTTTCCTTTGCGGTGGTGGCTGCCCTTAGGTCGGTAGGGGTTATTTTGGTGGTAGCCATGCTCATCACCCCTGCTTCTACCGCTTTGTTGCTCTCTTACAAGTTGAAAAAAATCCTTTGGTTATCGGCCTTTTTTGGTGCTCTTTCTTCGGTATGTGGACTTTGGCTTGCCATCGTTTTTGACACCACTCCGGGGCCAGCCATGGTAGTTTGTGCTACCCTGTTCTTTTTGGTATTTTCACTTCTGGCACCTGAAAAAGGTCTTGTATCCAGGTGGTGGGTAGCATACAAAGAAAAACTCAGAATAGCGGGTGAAGATATTATCAAACTTTCTTCGAGAAACAACCATCATTGTCCGGGCTTCAACCAATTGAACGAGCAAACCGGAGTTTCTGTATTTATGCTCAAAAAGGCTATGAAAAAACTCATCAATGAGGGTTATTTTTTGGCCAATGGAGACCTCACGCCAAAGGGAAAAGAAAAATCATTGGAATTAATCAGAGCACACCGCTTGTGGGAGATGTATCAGGTCCAGGGCATGGGGCTCAACAGTCACCAGATTCACGACGATGCAGAACGAATTGAACACCACCTCACGGCTGCTGACATGGATGAACTTGATGCCCAATTGGGCTTTCCCCAAACAGATCCCCATGGCTCGCCCATTCCACCCAGGAGTGGAACCGACCCAATGAGTATTTTTAATCTCAAACCCAGGTCGAGGGCCAAAATTTCGCTACATCAAACCGACCCACTGATAGAATCTGAATTATGGGAAATGGGCATTTTACCCAATGAAGAATTTGTGGTTGGGAGAATGGACAAAGATTTCATTTACATTAGGCTGGGCAAAAAAGAGGTTAGACTGCCTTTGGAATTATCCAAAAAAATCAGGTATCAAAAAACCTGATGCTGCTAATCTTTTAGAAGGTGGGCCAACAAACCTTCTTTTAGTGCATACGGCGTTACCTTCAGTGTGACATCCTTGGTCATTTTTAGAACCTCTTCTATCAAAATCATAGCCACAACGATCAATTTCACCCTCTCTATGGGCATGCCCGGTAAGTGGGCTCTTTCTTCAAGATTTTTACCGATGATCAGCTTAGCAATTTTATGTGCATCAGCCATTTCAACGACATTGAGTTTATGCTTGTAGGAAGGTCTTCCTGTCATGCTTTCCAAAACTTCAAATGATCCTGAGGCTCCGATAAAACACAAAACATTGTTTTTCTCCAGTTCTTTCTTAAGAGGATTCAGGGTCAATTGAATATATTGTCGGAGTTCATTTTCATGCTCTTCACTGATGGGTTCTTCTTTATGAAAGGCGGCATGCATTACCCCAACTCCTAACAAATAACTTTCGGCCCAGACAATATCTCCCTTTTCAGCAATGATAAATTCTGTGCTGCCCCCTCCGATGTCCACGATGAGGGTGCGTTCATCGAGGTCTGACAATTGTTTTACTCCTTCAAAAATCAAACGAGCCTCCTGTTGACCATCAATGATATCAATTTTAACCCCAAGGATGGCTGTAGCCCTGGTGGTAAATTCATTGGCATTGGAGGCGTTTCTAAGGGCTGCAGTTCCCGTTACTTTTACTTTGTCAACTCTATGGAGATTTATGGCTTTTCGAAAAGAAAGACAGGCATTCAAACCTCTTTCAATGGCTTCTTCACCGAGATTTTCAATGCCTCCATCACCCAGGCCCACAAAAACGCGTTCACGATAAATTTCCTGTTTGATTTTACTGCCTTCTCCTTCTACGATTAAAAGATGGAAGGTATTGGACCCAAGGTCAATGGCAGCTACTTTCATTTTGGCATACCCGGCTTATTTACGTGCCTGGTTTTCGATGATCTGTGTATAAAAATTGATGCCCTGAGCCGTGATCTTATTGGCATAAATAGGTTTTTCGCCATCCAGAAAAACATAGTAGTAGCAGCCTGGAGAAAAATATACGTCGGCTGTGGCAATTGTTTCACCTTTGATGTTATAAAACTTCCTACCAATTGGCTTGCAATCAGGTGAAAGCATAGGTACCGCCTCACTGGAAATGAATGAAATGTTGGTATTGATACCCTCTTTTTCTTCCTGGCTCAGGCTAAAAGGAAGATCATGCCAGATATAGTCAATGTAATCGACCTCTGCCAGCATCTTATTGATCATTTCCGCTGGAAGGGCTTGCAATCCAGGCTTACTTAGCTGCTGAGCAGGGGCAGCTGCGACAGGTGCATCCGATTTGCATGCTGCTAAGGTCATAACACCCAGGATCATTACGGAATAAATATTGATTAGTTTCATATTAAAATTAAAAATGATATTCTCCTCTTAAAGTTACAAAATAGCCGAGCAAACCACCCTGTTCAAAGTCTGCACCCGACAACATCTTAAACAATGAACGAGTATACCTTAGGTTGACCCCCCACTTTGGGGTAAACATATAGGCTACACCCGTAACAAAACTGACGTCATGCTTTTTAAGCTCATTTACAAACGGTCCCAGAGAATTTTCATTGGATTCAGCGCTGAACAAATAACCATAAGAAAAACCACCATCCACTCGCACCTTATCGTAATCACCTTTTTCTACATACCAATCGCGAAATGACACGATCAAAGGCATCTCAATATAGTTGAGGTCGATTTTGATATTTTCGCGATTGTCCCTACTCCCCCTGCTACTGTAAAGCAGCTCAGCAGAAATATCGAGAGATGCTGAGATTGGATAATCAATTTTAAACCCACCTGTCAAGCCCGGCTTATTGAAGCCAGCCGCATTATCGCCATCAATTTGGGATGCATTGACACCTAAAACCATGGAACCATAAAAGTTTTGGGATAGACCTTCACTGATTACCATTAAAAAAAGACCAACAGCAAAAAGTTTGAAATCTCTTAACATTTATACGATTATATCGCAAAGATGCGTTAATTTTTACAATATCGTTACAAATTCACCCCTCAAATACCTACCTTTGTCGCCGCAATTAACATTCATTTTAACATGTATAAATTATTGATTTTCATTGTAGGATTAACAATTGTTGTTTCCTGCAAAAATGATACTACCGCTAAACAGGACGAAGCCGCAGCAACGGAGCAGACTGCATCAATTCCTGAAAATGCCCAGCCGGGCGACGTTTTTGACAATGGTGACGGCACCACTTCTAAAGTAAATTCTGATGGCACTGTATCCAGGGTAAATGCCGATGGCACCGTTACCTCCACTACTACCACAGAAGGTGGCGTTATAACATCAACTACAGCCAAACAAACACCGGGCACACCTCCTGCCACCTCATCTACACCTTATTCTGACAAACCTGTATTTGGAGCATCAAGAAAAAGTGAAGAGTATTCAACCATAATACCTGATGACCCCAATTATAGCAAAGAAGCATCAAAGTTGCCTATTCCTGACCCTTGTTCCATGATTCCTGTTTCCTTTTTAAACACTACTTTTGGGCTGAGGTCTTCTCCAGATATTAAAAATGGTTCGGTCAAACCCAGACCGGCAGAAAAATCATGCTTCTTCAAGTTCGAAGATCCCAAAAAGCCCAATGGAGGCATCATGCTGCAGATTATGACCAATCCCTTTCCATCAGAAATTCCTGACTATCCGGACATGGTAATCAAAGGAAAACTGACAGACGGAGAGCAGGTACCTTATGACAACAAAGTGATTCGATTTTCACCCTGGAATGAATTAGGAGATGGCGGTTGTTATTCTTATGAAGCGGGCAAATACCATTGGAAGATCAAAGACAAATATGTGTTTATGCTTGCTTTCAATACTTACCACGACGAAGCGACTCAAAAACAATTGGCTGCCAAGATTGGCAGAGAAATTATGAAAAACTTTTCAGCCAAAATAAAATAAGAATTATGGAAGAATTATTTGGCAATTCTGAAGCCATGCAAAAACAGCTGACGGAAGCTCTTTCAAAGGTAAAGATTCAGGAAACGTTGGATGGCATTGCTGTAGAAGCAACCGGCAATCGGGAGATCACCAATATAACGATACCCGCTGAGTTGATGAATCCTGCCGAAAAAGAAAGACTGGAAGATAGCCTCACTGTTTTAATGAACAGGACGCTCACCTCCATCACTGCCGCAGAACAACAAGCCAGCGCAAAAATGATGGAAGATTTATTACCTGGTCTGGGCAATTTATTTGGCAAATGACCCATCAACTTTCATTTTTCTTAGCCCTGCTGTTCTTAATTCCCAGCAGCAGCAGTGCGCAAATCCTTTCTGCCACAATGGACGATTGTGCCGTAAATACCGCATTGGGTATGGGCACCGTTTATGGCACACCTGAATGTGAGTGTGGACTTTCCGGACAAAGCATGTACCTGGATGGCAATGATGATGGATTGGACATGCCTGATACCCTGATGTCTTATCTCGACATGGATTTTTCTGTTGATTTTTACTTTGACTCAGACAATACGGGTACAGGACTGGTAGATATTTTTTCTATGGGCAACCAATGTGGGCTCGACTCTCTCATCACCTTTAAGCACCTGCTCAGCACCAATGAATTAATACTTGAGTTATTCAATATCAATGGCGATTATTATTCTATCAGATACAAGATGCCGGCACTTTGTTGGAATCGTGCCACACTGGTGAAATCGCGCTTAAATTACATTCTCTATATTAACAATGAGGCAGTAGGTACGGTAATTACCTCTCAGAACATACCCTTTGCGCGCAATGCAAAGCTATCATTTGCCAATAGCCCTTGTTTGGCTCTGTCTGATGATAGATTCAAGGGCAGAATTGATGAAATCAATGTATATGACAGGGCTTTGTCAGAGCGGGAAATAGTACAAAGTTATTTGTTTCCCGATAGGCTGATATCCCAGGATACCACCATTTACCTTGGCGATTCCGCTCCTCTTTTCTATGGCAGTACCTGTGCCAATAATTTTTCATGGACACCTGTGACCGGACTTGACAATCCCAATAATGCGAGTGTCGTAGCCAACCCCGAATTGACCACAAGCTATACCGTAAGATCCAACGACAATGGATGTGAATCTGTAAACACAGTTACCGTTTTTGTGGTCAACAAAGACTCTTTAGAGTGCTCACAACTTTTACTTCCGGGAGCTTTTACACCCAATGGTGACGGGGTGAACGACCAGTACCAGATTAGCAATGCCTTCATCATAGAAAACCTTAGCAGCTTTGAGATTTTGAATAGATGGGGAGAGTTACTCTTCACCACCCAACAAAAAGATGAGGGCTGGGATGGGGTCTACAAAGGTAAGAGCTGCGAACCAGCAACCTATGTGTACCGGGTCAGCTACCAATGCCGTGGCCAGGTTTTCAAAAAAATGGGCAGCTTTGTTTTGATGAAATAGGTTTATATTTTCCTTCCATTGATCAATTCCAACAACTCATCGCGGTAGTTTTTACCAATTGGTAAGTGCTTAACCTGCCCTTTTTCAGTAACTTCCACCACACTTCCATCCAAGGCCTGTATTTTATTCATATTGACAATAAATGACCGGTGGATCCTTCTGAAAATATGAGGAGGCAACTTGTCTTCCAGCGACTTCATGGTTTGTAATGTAATGACGCGGCTGCTTTCGTTTTTGATGATCACATAGTCTTTCAGACCTTCAATATAAACGATGTCATCAAAGTTGATTTTAACCAACTTTTTATCCGCTTTTACAAAAAAGAAATTTTCCGAATTTTCTTCCGTTTCCTGTTTAGAAGCAAGCTTTTCAGTGACTTTGTTAACTGCTTTCAGAAAACGATCCATTGAAATTGGTTTCACGAGGTAATCGACTGCATTGAGTTCAAAACCTTCTACCGCAAATTCAGGATAAGCCGTAGTAAAGATGACACAGGGAGGATTGGCTAGTGATTTCAAAAAATCGACACCGTTTAGCTGCGGCATCTGTATGTCCAGAAACATCAGATCTACTTTTTGCTGCTGCAATACTTCATTGGCCTCGAACGCATTTTCACATTTGGCTACTAACTGGAGATTAGGCATTTTAGAAACAAAAGCCTCCAGAATATCTATGGCAAGTGGTTCGTCGTCAACAATGATGGTTTTGATCATGGTAAAATTAGTTGTGTGGTGAAAGTTTTAAAAATAAAGTTACTTTATAGGTAGTGGGTGTATCCGAAATTTTTAGTTCGTAGGCATCCGCGTACAAAAGGTCCAGCCTTCTTCTGACATTGACCAGTCCAATGCCCCCGCTCTTTTTCTGGTGGGTGCCCGGCATAACTGCGTGTTTACTGTTTTCTATTTCTACCGATACATCTTGCCCGTTGATGTTGATTTTTATATCCACAAAAGCTTCAGCAATTTGGTGGCTGACTCCGTGTTTAAAACAATTTTCAATAAACGGTATGAACAAAAGCGGGGCTATCAACTGATTCCGTATTTCGCCAGTTTGTTGAAAATGGATGTTTATTTTTTTGCCGTGCCTCAGCTTCTCAAGGTCGAGGTAATTGATCACATAATTCACCTCTTTTTCCAGGGAAACATATTTTTCGTTGCATTCGTAAAGCATATACCTCATCATTTCCGATAGTTTTAGGACTATCTCAGGTGCGAGGTCTGATTTTTTTAAGGTCAGCGCGTAGAGGCTATTGAGTGTATTGAAAAGGAAGTGCGGGTTTATCTGTGATTTCAGAAATTTTAATTCCGATTGCAGGGTTTGGTTGGCCAGTTCCTGCTTCTCATTTTGTCCTTTCATCCAATCTGAAAGGATGTAATAAATGGAAGAAGCGGCGGCAACAAAAAAAGTGGATAAAAAGACAAAATACTGGTTCTGGATAAAAGAAAAACCCATGATGTCAGATGGCGTAATAAAAACAAGTGCCAGTGTTCTGATAGGGGTAATTAAAGCGGAAGCAACCATGAGCCACAGCAGGTGCATGCTCAGTTTTTTTTGCTTTACATAGATGGGGAATAGATAAAAATAATTGAAATAGACGATAAGTGCATAAAAAGAAATAACGACCAGTTCCAGTCCAAAATCGATTACAAAAGATTGGTTGGTACGCGACAAAAGGGCAGCGATCAATGCCAGTGCCAACCAAAACATGATGTGGTAACTTACACTGGCACTCTTCACTTTTTTTACTGCTGTTTTGCTTGCAACGGATACTGCCAAGTCCCTATTTTTATTCAAATGTAGGGTAAGTCGCTTATAAATAGAACATTCTTTCGATAAAAGCGGCTAATTATGGCAAATAAAAGCCGTTTGAGTCGACGAAATAAGGCTTCAGCAACAAAGTGTGGCTTTTTGTGTTCGATTGTAGAGAATAGTTATCTTTGCGGCTAGTATAGCGATTGCATGAACATATACCGGGATTTAAAAAGTTTACCAGAATTTAAAAACGCTGTGGTTACCATCGGATCATTTGATGGCGTGCACCAGGCGCACAGGAGACTTGTTTACCGAATCCAGCAATTAGCAGATGAAATTGAAGGTGAGGCAGTTGTGGTCACCTTTCACCCCCACCCCAGGTCAGTAGTTTTTCCAAATGACAAGAGTTTACAGCTGCTTACCACTACCAATGAAAAAATAGAATTGTTCAGGCAATGCGGTGTAAAAAACCTGATAATTGTCCCCTTTACAGTAGAATTTGCCCAACTTTCTGCCCGAGAATATGTAGAAAAATTTCTTATTGGGCAGCTTAAAGCCTCATTTTTGGTAGTTGGCTATGATCACAAATTTGGACTTGCCAGGCAGGGTGATTTCCAAATGCTCAGAATGTATGAAAAAGAAGGCCACTTCAAGCTGGTAGAAATAGAGAAGCAGGAGTTGGATGAAATAGACATTTCATCTACCAATATAAGAAAGGCCCTTGTACAGGGAGATTTACGTACTGCCAATGCCTTATTAGGTTCGCCCTATTACTTGATGGGCAAAGTAATCAAAGGGGATGGAATTGGCAAAACCATCGGATATCCCACGGCCAACATACAGATAGAAACCAAGGCCAAACTCATACCCCAGGCCGGTATTTATGCCTGTTATGTCAACATTGGTAAGTCGAAATTTGGCGGCATGCTTTACATAGGCAACCGCCCAACCGTGACAAGCAAAGGACAACAAACCATTGAAGTCAATATCTTTGATTTCAACGACAATATTTATGAAGAAGAAATAGGCATCAGCTTTGTGAGTTTTGTAAGGGTGGATGAAAAATACGAAAATCTGGAAGCCCTTAAAAATCAGCTGGATGTGGACTTGAAAGAAGTCAGACAGATACTTAAGGAACACCGTTTGCAGGAAAAGTCCGAAGCCCTTTCCACCCTTTCCATTCTCAATTACAACGGTGAAGAATACCTGGAGGCCTATTTGCCTTCAGTACTCAAGAGCAGTGCTTATCCACTGGATTTGGTGGTGGTCGACAATGCTTCAACAGATGATTCCAGGTCATTCCTGAAGGAGTGGTTCCCTGAGATAAAATTAGTTGAGCTAAGCAAGAACTATGGCTTTGCAGATGGTTATAATAAAGGCAATAAGGAGATCAAGACAAAATATACCGTCCTTCTGAATTCGGATGTCAAAGTAACCGAAGGTTGGTTGGATGGCATCATTGAGATGATGGAAGCAGATGATCGCATTGCCGGGGCCCAGCCCAAAATTTGTTCAATGGAACAGACCGATCATTTTGAATACGCGGGTGCCGCAGGTGGATTTATAGATGCGTTAGGCTATCCATTTTGCAGAGGAAGGATCTTTGATCATGTAGAAGGTGATCATGGCCAGTACGACGAAGCTGTGGAAGTATTTTGGACAAGTGGCGCTGCCATGGTGGTGCGCACCGATTTGTTCCAAAAATTTGGAGGTTTTGACAAACACTTTTTTGCCCATCAGGAAGAAATCGATTTTTGTTGGAGATTAAAAAGGGCCGGATATAAATTTATGGTATATCCCAAAAGTGTAGTTTATCATCTGGGTGGAGGTACCCTTGAGTACGACAAGCCCCGTAAGACCTTCCTCAATTTTAGGAACAATCTGAATACCATTTTAAAAAATGAGCAATCACCGAAAGTAGCCCTTGTGTTTCTGGCCCGATTGGTACTCGATGGAGTGGCAGGTTTTAAATTTTTACTGGATGGGAAGTTTCAACACACACTTGCCATTCTGAGAGCCCATCTTTCTGTTTACCTCCATTTTATTGGTACCATGGGCAAGAGAGAGCGATATAGATTGTTAAGAAAAAAATACAACTGTGGCGGTCCCAACCTCACAGGACAAAAAAAATTCAGCATTTTGTGGAAGTTCCACTTTCAAAAGAAAAAAAAATTTTCACAACTTTAAAATATTGGCAGTACTCGACATCATATACGAAGACGACCATCTGGTGGTGGTCAACAAGCCGGCGGGTCTGCTGACGGTGGCCGATCGTTTCCAACATGAATCGGTGCACCTGCAAAGTTTATTGCGCAAAAAATATGGAGAAATATTTACGGTTCACCGGCTGGATAAAGATACCAGTGGATTGGTAATATTTGGCAAGGATGCAGAAGTACACCGGCTGCTGAGTCTGGCTTTCGAGCAGCGCGATGTCAACAAAATCTACCTTGCTCTGGCCGATGGTCAACTCGAAAAGGAAGGCGCAATAGATGAGCCATTGGCCCTTTCAGATACACGACCGGGTACCATGAAAGTATACAAAAAAGGGAAGCCTTCTTTAACCACCTATAAGACCCTTGAACGTTATGAGTGGTTCAACGTGCTGGAAGTAACCTTACACACAGGAAGGATGCACCAGATCAGGGTCCACCTTGCTTTTCTCGGCCACCCTTTGTTTATTGATCCTGTTTATGGAAGAAGGGCCGAATTTTATCTGTCGGAGTGGAAAGGAAGAAAGTACAGAATTGGAAAAAATGGCCATGAAGAGCGACCATTGATGTCGAGATTGAGTCTGCATGCTTGGAAATTAGACCTTACCCATCCTGTGACAGGAGCGCCTATGCATTTTGAAGCCCCGATACCCAAAGACATCAGGGCACTGATGAACCAGGGCAAGCGGATCGACAATGAATAAAAATTTCACTTACAACATTTTATAAATATATAAATTTTTTAATTTATATATCACTGATATACAGTAAATAATATTAAGGCCATTCGTTCCAAGGTTTCAAATAGCCGCCTCTTATTGTTTTTCAAAAAAATTGCACTATTAAAAGATAAAAAGTATATCTTTGCACCTCAAATAAAAATTACGTACCATGCCTAAGATGAAAACCCATTCAAGTGCAAAGAAGAGGTTTAAGCTTACTGGTTCTGGAAAAGTAAAAAGGTTCCAGGCCAATACCTCTCACTTGATGAGAAAAAAATCTAAAAAAGCAAAAACAAGGCTCACCGGTTCAACAACTGTAACGGCTGTTGAAGTGCACAGAGCAAAAAGGCTTCTTGCCGCAGGATAATTATTTTTTAACGAGAATACAGGATAAAGTACCAAGCGTCCCTGTATTGTACTAAAACCAAAAAAAAATGCCTAGATCAGTCAACAATGTTGCTTCGCGCAACAGAAGGAGAAAAATCTTAAAATTAGCCAAAGGTTACTTTGGTGCGAGGAAAAACGTTTACACCGTAGCAAAAAATGCCGTTGAAAAGGGCATGTTGTATGCGTACACCCACCGTAAAAACAAAAAGAGAGCATTCAGAAGATTGTGGATTGCCAGGATCAATGCCGGGGTTAGAGTATACGGTCTTTCTTATTCAAAGTTTATGCATGCATTGGCAACAAAGGGTATCACCCTTAACAGAAAAGCCCTTGCAGACATAGCCATGAACCACCCCGAGGCTTTTAAAGCCCTGGTTGATCAGGTGAAATAACTTTTGCTCTTCAAAAGATAAAAGCCTCTTCCCATCGGAAGGGGCTTTTTTTTTAAGTGATTCCTTCCCACGAGTAATTGCATAAAACAGGAGATTTTAATAAAAAAATCTTAAAGTTAGAAAATAGTTCCTCCCCCTATTTATTTAGGTTAAGCCTAAATAGCTTCCCTTCCGAAGTTGAAGCAATGATTCTTTTTTCACCAACGAACTTACATCCATAAACCCCTTTATTAAAACCATGAAAAGTGAGCGAATTGATACCGTTTGTCAAGTCCCAGATTCGGAGTGTCTGGTCATTGGAACCAGATATCAGATATTTTTCATCCTCTGAAACATCCATAGCATATCCAGATAATTCATGTCCTGACAATATCGAAGCCAGGGCCCAATTTTCCGTTCTATAAACCTCGATATTTTTATTCGTATAAATACAGAGGAAACTTCCGCGTGGACTAAAAAGAATTTCCTGGATTCCGTTTCCTTTGACATCAATTCTTTTTATTTCCATAAACTTTTGGGTATCATAAATGACTACTTGCTTGGGATTACTTACCGCTATGTATTTGTCAAATGAAACAACACGAAAAGGAGCATAGTCCAAGAGCAAGCTGTCTAGTGACTTTCCTTCATCGTTCCACATTCTAAGGGTTTTATCTCCCACAGTGACCAACCTGCCGTCACTCGTCCATGCTACACCATCTACTCTGGCAGTATGCCCTTTACATTCCGTGACCCTGCTTCCTTTTTTTAAGTCCCATATTGAAACTATACCATTAAAATCGGCAGTTGCCAACTTGTCGTCTTTTGAAACCGACCCACATAAGCCTTTTACCTTGCCCAATTCTGACACTTCTTTTCCTGATACCAAATCATAAACAGATAATTTTTCATCAGAACATGGGGCTATCAACCAGCTTTTTTTGGTCCATACCGGCAATTGCCAAGGTCCAAAACTGCAAATATCGGTTTCTTGCAAAAAAGAATTTACAACATCCCAGGTTCTCATCGTAGTATCTTGAGAAGCTGTCAAAATCTTGCTATCATCCACCCATTGTAAGGCATTAATGGTGGAAGTATGCCCGGCTAATTTTGCCACCACTTCTTTCGTATCAATGTCCCATATACTCACCATTCCATCCTCACCTGAAACAGCAAGCCGCTTGCCATTTGGATGAAAATCCAAGGTTTTAACAGGTCTGGAAAAAATTGCGTTTTTTGCTAATTTATCAATTAACCTTCCAGACTTACTTTCCAACAAGTGAACCTTGTGATCAGCACTACCAACTGCCAGTGTAGTGCCGTCTTGAGTTATGTCTATGGCATAAAATGCATTGTATTCAGCAGGATCACTGAGGTCATATTTCCATAGCAATTTCCAATCAGGCAAAGAAAACCCATAAATTATCTCACCCCATGTGGAAATAAAACATAATCGTTCGCTGGGGTGAAATACAAATCCAGCGGCAGGATGCTGATCCATATTCTGTTTTGAAATTTTCGCCAAATTTTCAGACCTGAGTAAGACTGCAAAACCGTTAACGCCGTACTGCGGAAGAAGTTCCCAGCTCACCACTCCTATCTGAGTCCCGTCTGGTGCAAACTTTACCTGGTAGATTCCCTGGTTAAAATCTGTGTTGTTGTTCGCGATGAGTTCACCTGTTAGAACATTCCACATTTTTACTGATTTATCACGACTGCCACTTACAATTAATTTACCATCGGGACTGAAATCCAAGGTAGTGATTGAGCCCGTATGCCCTGCAAATACCCTGATAATTGACCAATCACTGATACGGATAAGGTAAATATTTTTATCTACCCCTCCGACAGCAAGCAGTCCAGTTGGAGAATGCGAGGTTATAGTTTGTATCAAACTATTAACAGTGTCCAATAAAAGAACTCCCTGGTCTGCCATCGATCTTAAAAACCTGTGTTCTAATTCACAAGATGCTGGATTTATTTTATTTAAAACTTGCTGTGCTTCTGCTACCCTTTCAATCTGAAGAAGTGCTTCGACAGTAGCAAGTCTGCTGTAATCCAATTCTTTTTCAAGACTAATACGGACCTGTGTAAAGGCACTTAAGGATAAACACCAAAATCCGAGCACCCTTAATAATGAATTTTTCTTCATGTTAGTTTTGTTTCTATGTATTCAAAGGAATTGTACTAATTCATCATTTGTGTTCCTTTTATCGAAAGATATCGCATTTTAATCTAATCTTTGAATTTTGTGTACCTTAGCTATCGTATTTTTATAAAAAAAATCAATGGGCTTATACCTCAAGATCTTTTTCGAAGCAATGAGACAGGCGTTAGACAGTCTGTGGAACAACAAGCTGAGAACCTTCCTCTCCCTGCTGGGGATCACCATTGGTATTTTTTGTATCATCGCTGTTAAATCAGCCGTTGACTCTCTTCAGCAAAACATAGTGGATGGGTTCAATGAATTGGGCAATGACGTTATCTACCTCGACAAAATGCCCTGGAATGAGGATCCAGGAGAGAATTATTGGAAATACGCCAAAAGACCCAATCCCAGCTACGAAGACTATACAAAAATCAAAGAAAAATCCAAAAAAGCCAAACAGACAGCGTTTGTCATTTTTACAGGCGGTAGGATTGTGAAGTATAAAAACAGTTCGGTATCCAACGCTTTTATCATGGGTGCTACCAATGAGTATGCCGAAATTCAATCACTAGAACTGGAAAAAGGAAGAACACTTTCGCTGGCAGAATACAATTCAGGCAGCAATAAGGTAGTTCTTGGCTTTAAAGTAGCAGAATCCCTTTTTGGAAATGTGGATCCCATTGGCAGGGAAGTCAAACTATTTGGACAGTCGTACCAGGTTATGGGCGTTTTAAAAAGTGAGGGAGAAAATGTATTTAACTTCATCAATTTTGACGATGTTTTGTGGGTAGGCTACCCCAATATCACCCGATTTGTCAATACCAACGATGAAAGCACTGTCGGTAGGATGTTGTGTGCCAAGGCCTTGCCCGGCGTTGAGATGCAGGATTTTAAAGGTGAGCTCACCGGCATTATTCGCTCAAATCGAAGGCTCTCCCCCAGAGAAGACAACAATTTTTCGATCAATGAACTATCGATGTTGTCTCAGGTCATGGAAAGTGTATTTGGGGTAATCAACATAGCCGGTTTTATCATCGGTATTTTTGCACTCATCGTAGGTATGTTTAGCGTTGCCAATATCATGTTTGTTTCGGTTAAGGAACGCACCAGCATCATAGGTATTAAAAAAGCCATTGGAGCCAAACGTTTTGTGATACTGCTGGAATTTTTGATAGAGTCCATTGTACTTTGTCTTATAGGTGGTTTGATTGGATTGGGTTTGGTTTTTGTCATCCTCAAGATCATTTCTTCTGCCATCCCATTTGAGATGGGCATATCTTTTGCCAACATGGTCATTGGCGTTCTTTCATCCATTATTGTTGGTATTATTGCCGGCATCATTCCTGCCATCAGAGCAAGTGGTCTTGATCCGGTAGAAGCCATCAGAAATTAATGCCAAAAGAACATTTTCATTTGAATAAGCAGTTGATTTGACACAACTGTTTACAGACCTGTTTTTACCATTTCGTCAATGTCCTATTGATATTTGGCCATCACATAATTCATAAAGTGGCTGAAATTCAAACTTTGTCCTGTCGCTTTTTTACACAGCTCTTCCGCATTGTAGGTTTTGCCATGTCGGTAAATATTGTTTTTCAGCCATTGCTGAACATAGGTGAAATCTCCTTTCGCCACTTCCTTTTCCAAAGTTGGGTGTTGACTTAACATGGTTTGGTGAAATTGAGCCGCATAAAAGCTGCCCAGGCTATAAGTGGGGAAATATCCAAAACTGCCGTGCGACCAATGGACATCCTGGAGAATGCCCTCTGCATCATTTTTAACCGTTACTCCCATGTATTCCTTATACTTGTCATTCCATAGCTGGCGGAGTGATTTGGCCTTAATACCGGAGCTAAAAATCTCCTTTTCCAACTCATACCTGATAGCAACATGCAAGTGGTAGTGGAGTTCATCCGCTTCTGTACGGATCAGGTTTTTTGAGACGCGGTTGATGCCCAAATAATATTGATCCAGACTCACCCCCTTCAGTTGTTGCGGGAAGTATTTTTTCAGAATGGGAAAAAAGTACTGCCAAAAGGCCTTACTTCTGCCCAGGTTGTTTTCCCACAGCCTGGATTGTGATTCGTGGATGCCCAGAGATGCCGCTGTACCTGATGGAAGCCCGTACTCTTTACTATCGAGTCCCTGTTCGTACAAGGCGTGACCTCCTTCATGGATGCAGCTCCATGTCATGTTGCAAAAATCTTTTTCATCAATTCTGGTGGTGATTCTCACATCTTCGGAACCAAAGCCAATGGTAAACGGATGTGATGAGATGTCTTGTCTGCCTTTTTTGAAATCATAGCCCATGCCCTTTAAGACCTCAAGGCCAAATTGCCATTGAGTGTCTTTTTGGTATCTAAGTTTCAGAAAGTCGGCTTTCTCCTTCCATTTTGAATCCAGTTTGCGCACAAAGGGCACCAGTTGTTGGGTAACATCTGAAAACAAGGCATCCAACTTTTTTACTTTGATACCGGGTTCATATTGATCGAGCAGGGCATCGTAAGGATGATCCTCGAAGCCCAAAATCTGGGTTTCTTCTCTGACCAGTTGGAGGAGTTGATCAAGTTTAGGAGCAAAAATCGAAAAATCGTTTTTCTTTTTAGCCTCAGCCCAGGCATGATAAGCCTGAGAGATAACCATTGATTTTTGCATGACAAACTGAGGACTGAATTTTTTATCCCTTTGGTAATCCTTCATCGTTAGTGAGATGTTTTTCGCTTTCTTAAAAGGCAGTTTTTCTTTATGTAAAGAAGTAAGCAGGCTGCCCGTTGATTTTGCGGTAAAGAGTTCGTGCGTCATGGTTGCCAGCGTAGCTATCTGGCGAGCTCTCAGGGGTCCTGAATCCTCCGGCAAATAGACTTCATTGTCCCAACTCATTACGGCAATGGCATTGGATAGATCCGCTAATTTTTGCATTAAAGCAACGTATTCGGTGTAACTGTGCGGCATATGGGGGGAGATTTAAGTTTGTCTCAAATTTCTTAAAATCTAACCAATTTTCAGATGATCTCTATAAAAAATAACGATGATTTTACATCTTTGCAAACCAAGTTGATCGACTTGGCGTTATTAGCTTAGATGAATACTAAAATCTTAAGATATCCATTTTTTCTTTTGGCTTTCACACTTCTGCTGGCTTCCTGTGATGAAGACCCTGAGGTCGTTGGTGATTTAACATCCATCGCTTACAGTCCTGTTCCTTATGATCCCAACATTCCATCTTATCTTCCCAAATTAACAACTCCTGTCGACAATCCATTGACGGTAGACGGTATCAATCTGGGCCGGCATTTGTTTTTTGACAACATCCTTTCGGGCAATGGCACCATGAGTTGTGCTTCCTGCCATCATCCGGACAAAGCCTTTACCGATGGTCTTCCTGTAAGTTTTGGTATTGACGGCATTGGAGGAAGAAGAAGTTCGATGAGCCTGGTCAATGTGGGCTTCACCAAAAACGGCTTGTTTTGGGACGGTCGATCACCCACCCTGGAAACCCAGGCCCTGCTACCCGTAACCGACCCTATTGAACTCCACGCTAATTGGCCCGACATTGAAAACAAGCTGCGCAATCATGAAGACTACCCCACCCTTTTCAGAAAAGCGTTTGGCATTAAAAACAAAAGTGAAATCACGAAGGAGCTGGCGGCCAAATCCCTGGCTCAGTTTCAAAGAATTATATTGAGTGTCAACAGTAAATACGACAGGGTTGTACAGGGTATAGAAAAGTTTGACGACCTGGAACTCATAGGATTTAGCTTGTTCATTGACCTGGAAGGATCGGATCTCCCCGATGCAGAATGTCATCACTGCCATACCCTTGATTTAACAACTGCCGATGCATTTTTTAACAACGGCTTACAAGCGTCTTCAGACCTCAATGGGTTTAAGGATGCAGGCAGGGGGGCTGTGACCGGACAACTGGCAGATAATGGAAAAATGAGGGCTCCAACCTTAAGAAACATTATGTTTTCGGCTCCTTACATGCACGATGGCAGTTTAAAAACCATTGATGAGGTACTAGACCATTACAATGGCCATGGCAAGAGCTCACCCAATAAAGACCCTCTTATCAGAAATCTGGAACTAACTCCATTTCACAAAGAAGCCCTTGTAGCATTTTTAAATACCCTGACCGATACCAGTTATCTTCAAAATCCGCTGCTTAAAAAGCCCAATTGATCCATTACTTGTATCTTATCACTTCAAATTAAAAACCTTGATTAAATATCCTCGTATCCGTCTTGTTTCATTGCTGTGTCTCTCTGGCGTTATCGTTATGACCCTGGCATCTTTCAGGGCTCCTAGCATTAAACTGGCCTTGCTGAAATACAACGGAGGGGGCGACTGGTATGCGAACCCAACAGCTCTGGTAAACCTTGCTGTATTTTGTAACAAAAATCTCAACACCAATTTTGATCCCTCCTACGAGACGGTAGAAGTAGGAAGTGCCAATTTGTTCAACCATGCGTTTGTGCACATGACTGGTCACGGCAACGTGGTATTTTCTAACACAGAGGCAGCCAATTTAAGAAGTTACCTTATTGCTGGAGGCTTCCTCCATATTGATGACAATTATGGCATGGATCCTTTTGTCAGGCCGGCTATGAAAAAGGTGTTTCCTGAACTGGAGTTTATTGAGTTGCCTTTTAACCATGGCATTTATCACCAAAAATTTGATTTTCCCGGCGGATTGCCAAAAATCCACAAACACGACGACAAAGCACCGAGGGGATATGGCTTGATATGGGAAGGAAGATTGATTTGTTTTTATTCCGTGGAATGCGACCTTGGTGATGGATGGGAGGACAGAGATGTCCACAAAGATCCCGAAGAAATCAGGCTTAAGGCGTTAAAAATGGGTTCGAACCTGATACAGTATGTATTCAGGACCTAATAAAACAATATATTAAGGAAGATTAGTGCTGGGACAGGGAAAAGTAATCTCTGACGTACTTTTTTACATTTACCCAAAATGCAAGAATGAGGTAAATAAAAATGGGGCTTCCAAAAGTTACAAAGCTCAGATAAATAAAGTACAAGCGCACCCGCGAGGCATGAATGCCCATTTTGGCCGATAGGTAGTTACAAACGCCAAATCCGAATTTTTCTGATATCTCTTTTACCAAATTCATGTTTTCGTAACAAATAATGGCCTAAAAAAGTTCCATTTTATTTGAAAATAATTTCAACTTTTACCAAGGCATTGGTTTGTGTTGCAACATACAACGGAAGTGTCCCTTTGGACAAGCGTCATATCCCAATTTTGAACAGGGCCGACAGTTGAGTCCTTTTACCTCTTCAGAGGTCCAGGGAACCTGATTTTGACCCCCATAATAGGGATACATTCCAAAGGCGGGCGTTGTATTTCCCCACAGCACCTTTACCTCTTTTTTAAGAGCCGCAGCCATGTGCATCATGCCGGTATCACCAGTGAGGATGCCAGTAGCTTTCAACAAAACAGCCCCCGACTGCCCCAAAGTTAACTTGCCGGTAAGGTCAATAACCTTATTGGGTTGTGATTGGGCTAAAATTGCCCCTTCTTCGGTTACATCATTTCCACCCAGGCACACCACCGGCCAACACGCTTTTTCTACCCATAAATGACATTGCTGAAGCGGAATTCTTTTTGTTTTGTGTGCCGCCCCCAAAATCACCACATTGTATTGCGGAGGGAGCAAGATATCAGCAGGCAGGCTTGTCACTTGGTAATCAAGGCCCTGACCATCATTGACAAGACCAAGAGGGGCCAGAGATTCAAAATACCGGTCTACCAGATGGATGGGGGGTAAGATGTTATTTTTGGTTTGTACGTACCACCATTTCTGCCAATTGAGTTTATCGTAACGGACTACCTTAACACCCGTGGCCAGGGTCATCATGACCGACTTCCTGTTTTTGTGCAGGTCGATGATGAGGTCAAAGCCGGCTGTAGCAATCCAATTTCTTGTTGCCATCACACCCTTAACATCGGTATGGATGTGGTCTATGTATGGATTATCGGCCAATAGAGTTTTGAACTTTTCCCCGGTTAAAAAGGTAAGTTCAGCTTTCCATTGTTGTTTGACACAACGCAAAACAGGTGTGGTAACAAGGATGTCGCCAATGGAACTAAATCTGATTACCAATACTTTCATGATAACCAGCTATAAATTCTCAGCCAATTTTGATCCGGCAAAATATTAGAGTTTAATAAACTTTTTAACCAGCGGAGCAGCATCTTCTGCCGTACACCTTATCACATAAACTCCTGTCGTCAATGATTCAACAGCAATAGCAGCCGTCTTTTGAGAACCAGGCCAGCTTTGCCTTTGGACCATTTTACCGGTGAGATCAAAAATTTCAAGGGTCAACGGATCAAATCCATTTTCAGGCACCGTAACCGTCAAAATATCTTTGGCAGGATTGGGCGCCAGGCTCATATCTTTAGGATTCGCATTTACTTCTGAAACAGCGGTTACCTTTCGTTCACCGTTGCTGAACCATACGCCCCAGCTATATCCTTCTGCATAAACAAATTCAGAACCTGGAGTAGCTGTGATTTTATCGTTTTCCAAGCCTACTATACTTAGGTCCGTTCCAAAAAATCCGGCTTCATTAAAGATAATGGCATTGTCTAACCTTGAAAAGCTGGGATATCCTATATCGCTGTTTTCATACACCAGGCCCACTTCGCCATCTTCAATATTGGCTCCTAAAATATAATACTGATCATCTTCCAGATAATCGAAGGCTATGATATAAGGACTGTTTTTTGAGAACGTGGGATTTCCTACACTTAATCCTTCATCCAGCGCAGGAAAAAGTTTTTCTATCTGATCAGGCAGGGCAAAGTTTTTACTGCTGTTGTTCCACACCTTAATAAATCCAATGTCCCAAAACTCGATATTAAACCCTGAATTGGACTCTACCCTATTGATGGCATCGTACATAATGTATTCACCGGAGAAATCCCATTCCATGGCATCGGCGTACAATACATCACCCGTGCTAATACCGGTTGAAAAAGTTGGGTTGGTGAGTTCAAAATTGGCACCGGTTCCCTTGATGAGATCAAAAACAACTATAAAGTTTTCTTCCACCGATCTGAGTGCGGCCAGTTTGGTACCATCTTTTGAAATAGCTGCGTTTCTCCAGTTGCCGGAAGTTTGAAGGATATTTTCTTCTGCTGTGCCAGCCTGCCAGTTAATGTCAATATAGTGAATTCTCTGGTCTTCTGCCACAAAGACAATCAAGCTTCCATCATCAGAAATGCTGGGCTTACTGATCGGATTGGTATTCGTTAAGGGATTTGCTACGGCATCGCCATCTGCTGTGTAGATGTATAGTTTTTCTTTGTTTTCTGAAGTAAACAGAATGAGGTCCTGACCCGGATTTAAGTCTACATCATCCTCATAGCTGCCACCCTGGCCTCCAAAAACTTCTACAGCATCAAAAGCAGCTGTGGCGGCGTTGGCAGCGGCATCGCCATATTCTTCGCGGGCAGCTCTGATCACTGCAATACGACAATCAATGAATTGAGAAGACTTGGTCAAGTATTGATCAAGCGCTTTGTAGTATACCTTTTCAGCCTTGTCTTTTCCAACGTTGGAAGCAAACAAAAAGAAGGCGTGGTTGGGAATGCCGCTATTTATATGTACCCCACCATTGTCTTCTGATCCTTTGAAGCGTTCAGAATACTTTTTGGGTTGCCATCCTCTGTTAAAATCATTGGTGGATGCCCCATTGTGAGGGTCTTGCATACTCCTAAGTGCGCCGGAAGGGAAGGCGGTCGTTTTTACCACATCTTCGCCAATCAACCAATCATCACGGTCGATCAGTACACCAAAGACATCCGCAAATGATTCATTAAGTGCCCCTGATTCACCCTGATATTCCAGGTTGGCTGTATTCTGCACCACACCGTGGGTCATTTCATGGCCGGCCACATCAAGACCCTTTGCCAATGGCTGAAATGCGTTATCGCCATTGCCATAAAACATGGCAGCACCATTCCAGAAGGCATTGCCCATGCTGGAACCATCTTCATCTGCAATGTTAATAAAAGAAACGATGTTACCTCCTGAGCCACTTATGGAGTTTCTGTTAAAAACATTTTTGAAATAATCGTAGGCTTTGCCCCCATTGTAGTGAGCAGATACCCCGGTTTTGTTTGACCACGCATTGTTGCTGCTGGTGATGTGATCTGCATTAAAATCGCTGTTTTGGGGAGCTGTGTTAAATGCATCAATGGTCCAAATCACACCTTGTGGGTCGTTGGGCATAGAAGAGGCGGGCTTAAACATTGATCGAGATCCATCAATCATATAAAATTTGTTGCCCACCTGATAGGTATTGATGGTACGGTTGATGTTAAATAAATCTTGCGCTGTTGCGGTAGCTGTGCCATCCAGAGGGTCAATCATAACTCCATTACTCAGCATTTCCTGCGCCATGGACAAACTGTTTGTAGTTACATCGTTGGCACAACTTTCACCTCGCTGATGATTGTGAAATTTACAGATTGAAGCGTATTTTTTCACCACTTCTCCGTTGGTAGCATCAACAAAATATTCCCACCTTTCAACCGCATTTTTATAAACGGTATGGTGATAAACCAAGCGAAGTTCACTTTCCGAAACCGGTAGGTAACCTAATTCTGATTTGTTTTTGAGCAAGTGCGACCATTGGCCAAAAGCAATTACGGGTGGATTTGTGCCCATGTCGGCCCATACCCTTGTAAGAGACTGTTCAGCCCCTTCTGACAAAGAAACCATTTCTATTGACTCAGTGGGCCAGGTACGACCCATTACAAAGTCAATATCTCCATCGGTGGTATGAAGGGTCAATTCAGCACCAAAAACAGGGAGGTCATGGCATTTTTGTTGCACCTTGATATGAAGTTCACCTTTGCTGTCGGTTTGAATCGCAAGCACTTCGTGCTGTTTGTCGAGTCCGGTGCTTCCAGCTACCCTGGCCAGCTGACTTAAGTAGGTTTTTACCTTTTCTTCGATGGGCAGATGTCTTTCATCTTTTGCATTTTTTAGCTTTCCTTCAAAGGCAATGGCTTTGCCGGAAGCAGATCTGGCAATGACTTTGATAATAGCCTGGCCTGCGGTGAGTTTTGGCAATTTGTATTTGGCCGGTTCAAACAAAACAGAACCGCGCACTGATCTGGCTGAAAAACTGATCGGCTGCTCAATAACTGGCTTTTCGATCAGAGCAGTTTTTGCATCCAACCGAAGCTGTTTCATTTGGGCATTGATTGAAAGAGCGCCCAATAATAAACAAATGGAAAAATAAAGTTTCTGCAATTTCATCTTCAAAGAATAAAAATTATAACAATAGATTTATTGATTGTCTGCCTGGATGGCCTTCATCAAATTTTTGTGGAGGATGGAAGGCACTTTGTTCTCCAGCTCCTTTTTTCCCCACAATAGTTTGTGCTCGGATTTAGCGCTTTTCAGGGAAATAAAGTAATATCTGTTTCCCGGTTCATTGAGTACCATCGAGGAAAGACCCAGTTTTTTATAATTATCAAAAAACTGTCTTACTTCGGATTTTTTCATCTTTCCCATTTCTAAGTACGTCTTGCCGTTGTCATCAGATTTAAAGTAAAAACCATTATCCAACACACAATAAGACTTGACAGCTCCCGTAAAGCCTCCTCCCGTACCCCACTCCAGCATTTCCCCTTCATATGACAATGGACTGTAAATCTTATGATTACAAGAAAACATAACTATAAATATGAGAAAAACGGGCAGTTTTAACATGGAATCCTAAAATTTGGTTAAAGTTAGTACTTTTTCCAATGCACCAATTGCAAATTCGTTATCTTTGCATATATCAAATTCTTAAAACTACCATCAATGAGAAAAATTCTTTTCCTTTTCGCATTTGTTCTGGCTACAGGTCTTACTGCAAATGCTCAGTGTTCAAAATCAGCTTCAGCTGATAAAGCTTGTTGTGCATCGAAAAAAACTGCCGGTGCGGATGCAAAAGCTTGTGCAGGATCTAAAGTTGCATCTGCTTCTATGGAATCAGAAGCCGAAGTTGCTGCTGCTGCGAATGAAAACATCCAAAAAAGAGTTTGTGAAACCTCAGGTAAAGTTTCTTACTACGAAAAATCAGTTTGTGAGCATTCTGGTTCAGTTAGCTGGAACGAAGTTGAGTACAACACAGCAGAGAAAAAATTCACTCGTGTAGCATCAGCCAGCATGGAAAGAAATGCAACTACAGGAGAAGTAAAAACTACAGGAGCGAAAGCTTGCTGCAAAAAAGATGGCGACAAAAAATGTTGCGCATCTGACAAAGGAGCTAAGGCTTGCGCAGGCAAAAGTAACTAAGGAATACTTAAAGATCATTATAAAGAAGCCTATCCCCGTTAATGAGGATGGGCTTTTTTATTTTATGGATCTATTCTAAATCCATTATACACCTTAACGCCAGCCTGGTCAATGTAATGATATTGTGATTTTGGCCTGAACACAATTTCATCCACCCATAGTTTTTTATTGGTGTTAAAATAAATCCGATAATTGCAGTTATTACAAACCTTCACTTCCATATCTACTCGCACCCATTGATCATGAACTTCAGAAGACTGATTGAGATTAACATCGGTTCTTGACACTTCTTTCCCATCCTTGTCAAATGTTCTCAAAGACCATTGTCCCAAGTCATACTTAGAAGGATCAATGTACGACCAGGCAGAAAAATGATAGGTGGAATCAACCGCTTTTTCCAATTGGAAGGAAGCTATTTCTGTTTCACCCTTTTCCACTGCAATCGATTTTTTACCTGCATAGTTTTTATCTCCATTGTCGTGGGTGCCTTCCATGTAAAATAAATTATCGGGGTTTAGACTGTCATTGGGCATGATTTTGCCTTCTTTGATCTCATTCAGCAAAGCATAAGTATTGATCCTTTCCAGGGGCAGGCTAAACAGTGTAAAATCTTTGTGTTCCAGAATTGTATCACAAATCGACATGAGATAAATTTCACCGGACTTCAACTGGGTTTCTCCCTTTCCCCTTAAAATGAGCAGTGGTTTTGAATTGGGAAATCTGGTGTGAAGTGATTTTTTAATCAGAGGGTCTGATAAAAATTCAATCCTTTCGGCCGTTTGACCAATTGACATTCGTGACAGCATAGCACTCACAATAGGTAGTCCCGTGGTTTGAGAAAGCCGCATGCCAAAAAACTGATTGAAAAAATTAGGCTCACTATGAAAATGATCTGTCCACGTTAAAAGTTTGGGCAAAAGATAAATGCCCTGGTAATTAGAGGGTGAGATCTTATTGGTTTCCAGCAAGGACCTGATTTCATTATTGGCATTTTGGTCAAAAAAATTGGGATGAACCGTTTCGGTAAACATTGGCTTTCGGTAAGTTGCATAATCTGTAAGCCAGGTCAGCGTGACCAAGACCAGGGTGTAGACATACCCGGAAAAAGAGAGCCTTTTTAGAGAATTTTCCAGCAATACCATAGCCAAAAACACCAGGGCGTACCAAAATGGCCAGGCTATTCGTGCCGAGGCTTTGAACATGAGCATGCTGCCCAAAACACGTTCCACCCAGTCGTTGGGGAAAGGAAGAAAAATAATGGCAGAAGCATATAAAAACATCAATAATCCGGCCCAAGTCATAGCAGTTACCCCTTCCGGAAGTTGAAAATCAGCAATGCTTTTTTTACTAAAAATACGGATGCCGGCAAAAATGAGAAGGATCAGCGCTACGGGGAAGCCAAGGTTCATCAAAGCCTCAAAGTCCATGCTAAACCCTTTTCCGAGCCACAATTGAAGTCCCTTATCCATCAAAGAATTGGGGGGAGCAAGCAAGCCTTCCAGACTGGCTTTGTAGTGAAAATAACCCCACTGCAAGCCTATCCTGTCTGAAAATGGGTCGTTGATTTTAAAATAAGAAAATAGAAATAACAGTGGCAGTATTCCAGCCAAAGATACTTTGATAAAAAAGGGGTCAATTTTGCGGTGTTTGGCCATGGTAACCACCGAAGTGAGCAAAATAATCATGCATAGACCAAAACCCGTATAGGGATTGTTGAAAGTAAAAAAAACAAGCACAGCAAAATACAGCAGATCCCTCCATTCCCACTTTCTGAGGTTGAATTTTCTTACCAACCACAAAAAAGTTAGGGGCAATAAAAAAGTATGGGCGAGACCATGGTGGCCGATCAGGCGGTGGAGATGCGGTGCCATGGCGGCAGTAAGAGCACCAAAGAGGGCAGCTCTCCAAACAGGCATTTGAATAGATAAATACAGGTAATACAAAAAGACAGCAGCCAACACATATCCCCATACACCCAGGCCATTGACAATGCCAACTGCGTAGTCGCACACCGGTAGTCCCAGCTCACGCAACACGGAAAGCAGCAGAGCAAGACTGCCCTGGGCATCCGTTAAAAATATTAGTTCTCCATCCGGATAAGCCATTGATGAAAGGTGGCTCCCACTGCCATAGCAGGCGTGATAGACAACATTGTAATAGAGTGTCAGAGCATCCCCGCCAAATGCATACATGTGTTGATTGGGATGAAAAAAATAGGTTCCAAACATGGGCCAGCCCAGCAAAATGGCAAGGATTACTACCATCAGCAAGCCGAAATAGGGTGAATTGATTGAAAATTTGTAGTTGCTCGTCATGATACAAAAATACATTTTAAGCTCAGAATACAAGAAAAGTGGGATAAAAAGACAGGATAAGAGTCTTTTGTAAAATACTAGTGGCCTGCCTATTAATCCTGGGTCAAAAGCTTAATTTACAGACCAATTGTCTTACCCCAAAAGCACTAAAAGTAGTATATTTACATTTTTATTGATATGAAAAACAGCATAGATCCAAAGATCGTCGAGATCAGCAGCCAGCTTTCTTTGGCCATAGCCAGGTTAGAAAAATTAACCGCAGATATTGACAACACCGGAATGAATGAAACCGTGAGGAACCTTCATCTACAGTTGGAGGCACCTTTCACATTTGTCATAGTTGGTGAAGTTAAGGCAGGAAAGAGTTCATTTATAAATGCACTTCTGGAGTCTGACAAAGAAATATGTAAAGTTGCACCTTCACCCATGACGGACACCATTCAACAAATAGTGTATGGGCCAGAAGAAAGTTCGGTTTTTGTGACTGACTACATCAAAAAAATAACCCAGCCTGTAGATATCCTTAGGGAAATAGCTATTGTAGATACACCTGGCACCAATACCATTGTAGCGCATCACCAGGAAATCACCGAAAAATTCATCCCCTATTCCGATCTGATTGTTTTTGTTTTTGAAGCCAAAAATCCCTATCGCCAATCTGCGTGGGACTTTTTTGACTACATCAATTCCGAATGGAGGAGGAAGGTCATCTTTGTTTTACAACAAAAGGATTTATTAAACGAAGGGGATCTTGCCATCAATAAGCAGGGAGTGGTGGACCATGCTCAAAAAAAGGGGCTTAGTTTTCCACATGTATTTGCGGTTTCGGCCAAACAGGAGTTGGAAGGGGATAAACAACACAGTGGATTTGAAGCCCTCAGGCTTTACATTTCAGAAAACATTACAGGAGGAAAAGCACCTTACCTGAAACTAGCCAACTCAACCAATACTGCACAAAGAATAACCGATACCATTAACCACGCGCTTCAATTGCGAAGCCAACAATTTGAGTTGGATCGGGATTTTAGGGAAGACATCAGAGAAACCCTGGCTAACCAGGAAAAGAAGACCCAGTACCAGGTAGGCGTATTGGCAGAGAACCTATTGGCTACCTATGATAAAATCACCTTAAAAAAGTCAGAAGAGCTGGGGGATGGACTTTCATTTGTCAATGTGTTGAAACGATCTTTTTCCTCTTTGTTTGGGACTGAGTCGGGCTTAAAAGACTGGTTGAACCAGCAGAGCAAAGACTTTGAATTGCAGTTGAATACCCAGTTGAGAGACAAGCTGCATGCCGGTATCACAGATGTGGCAGACAACATTCAGTTAATGGGTAAATTGGTAGATGCCAAAATAAAGACCAATAAGACCGTACTGGAAGATACCGATGATATATTTGCAGACATTGCAGAGCGAAGGGCCAATGTTTTGAAAGATCTACAGCAGAGTTTCTCTCAGTTTATGAATAAGAGTGAAAACTTTTATGATGAGACCCTGCTGAAAGAATCGGGAAAAATGACGCCCAATCTGGCTGCCGGTGGTGGAATGGCTGTCATAGGTGTAATGATAACAGCGCTTGTAAATGGGGCCGTTTTTGACATTACAGGTGGCATACTGACTACTGTAGGCTTAATATTTGCGGGAGTTACCCTGGGACTCAACAAAAGTAAGATTGTAAAACGTTTTAAAGAAGAAGTGACCAAGGGTAGAATAAAAATGGAAGAAGAGGTGCGTTCAACGCTAAATGATTATACTACCAGAATTAAAAACAGGATAGAAGATAACTTCAGGGCATTTGACCAACACCTAGCCAACGAAGAGGAAAATCTGGGTAAAATGAAGACCCTCAAAACAGAGGCCAGCACCCTGTTGGAGCAGGTCAACCTCACTTTACTCAATCTTTTGAAATAAAAAATGATTTTTAAGTACCAAAAATGAATTATTCCCCGTCTTTGAAGTTAAAATCATTACCAATGAAAACTCTGATTGTTGTTATACTAAGTTTTATCAGTCTACAAGTGTCTGCCCAATTTGGTTATGGGTTTACCCTTACCAATGACCTGTACCATCGATATGTCAACCCTGAAGATGGAGTTGCCGGCAGATCCGCAGGAAGTGCCATCCTAAATTTAGGCGCAGGCCCTAAAATATGGGTTGGTGGACAAAACATGTCGGTTTCTGTTGAAGCACAGGCATGTGTTGGATTTTTAGGTTTGGCCCTTGATGACTACAAAGGTATGGGAACACTGAGTTACCCGATCATGGCTAAGCTTAATTTTAATGGCTTGAGTGCACTCGACAAAGAAGGACGGATGGGCTTAAGTATTGGAGGAGGTTTGCAATACAACCGCACCGAATGGTATGGCCTGGATGAAGAATTTGCTGCCAAAGGGGTAAGCAGAAAATTGCAAAAAACCTATATAGCCCAGGTTGGTTATGGCTTTGGCATCAGCGGCTTTGGCCTACAACTTTACACCAGGTATGGGTGGAATAAAGACACCGGTGCAAGTGGCCTTAATATAGGCTTGCAGTGGGATTTTAATGCCCGCCTCATGAAAAAAATTACTTCTCCGGAAAGCTCCCTTTAAATATCATTTATGACTTCATTAAAACCCTTCCATACTTTTGCAACGGATGCACATTGCGTGAGGCTTTTTACCATCTACTCAACACAGGATCTCTATAAATATCTGGCTGACAACAAAGCCAATTTTATGATTCTTGGAGGGGGCAGCAATGTGCTTTTTTCAGGTGATTTTGATGGTGACGTGTTGTTAAACAGGATCAAGGGCATAGAGGTTGTAGATGAAGATGATAACGCTTTGCTGGTTTCTTTGGGATCAGGAGAAATATGGCACAACTTTGTCATGTGGTCCGTTGGTCATGGTTTATGGGGTGTAGAAAATTTAGCGCTAATACCGGGCACGGTTGGGGCCGCTCCCATGCAAAACATAGGGGCCTATGGAGTAGAGCAAGATAAAACTTTTCACAGCTTGGAAGCCATAGATTTGGAGGAAGGCACCCGAAGGGTATTTTATAAGGAAGAATGTGGATTTGGCTACAGAGATAGTTATTTCAAAAAAGAGGGCAAGCAAAAATACTTCATCACAAAAGTGAGTTATCTATTGTCCAAGCAACCGGATCCGGTTTTGGGTTACGCCGATGTAGCCAAAAGATTAGAGGGAAAAAAAATCACGCCTAAGGCAATTGCAGGAGAAATAATTGACATCAGGAGCCAAAAATTGCCTGATCCTGATAAAATAGGCAATGCCGGTAGTTTCTTCAAAAATCCCGTAGTTGAAAAAAATATTGCCGATAAGTTAAAGGTTGACTATCCAACCCTACCCAGTTACCCTGCAGGGAATCATGTCAAAATAGCGGCCGGCTGGTTAATCGAACAATGTGGTTTCAAAGGTGAGGTCAAAGGAAATACCGGAACATATGTGAACCAGGCCCTTGTTTTGGTCAACCATGGACAGGCAAGTGGCAATGAAATTTACCAATATGCTGCAAGTATAAGTGAGGCGGTAAAAGAAAAGTTTGGCATTGACCTTGAAATGGAAGTGAACATCATAAGAAATTAATTTTATTAACCTTGAAATGAAAAGATGAAAAAGAATCCATCACCCCGAAAACAGAGTAATATTTCATACCTTCTTTCTGGCCTTATCATCCTATCCCTTTTAAGTAGCTGTGCAAAGGAACTGACCGGCGATTTAAACGTAAAGGTATTTAGCAATGGTGGCTTTGCCAGCGGGGCGAAGGTCTATACCCAGCCCGCCAGTAAGGAAGGCACAACCGATCAATTTGGCAGTGTATTGTTAAGCGAAATTGAGCCGGGCAGTTATGAGGTATATGCCGAATTACAAAATGTGGGCTCAGGCAAAGAAGTTGTGAAGGTCGTTGAGAACGAATTGGCCCAGGTTAATATCGGCATTGTGCCTGGATTAAACATCAATCTGGCCCCTCAGATCAATTTTATCCTGCCAGGGATTCCGGCAGAATTTTCACCAGGCGAAAATGTTACATTTTCTGCCACGGTAACCGATGACAAGACCCCCGTTACTGAATTGACCATTGAGTGGAAATCGGATAAAGATGGTGTGTTAAACACACAAAAGGCGAACAACGATGGAAACGTTGGATTTACAACCAATACTTTATCAGCCAATGTCCACACCATCACACTTACTGTAAAAGATAAAGATGGCTATAGTCAAAGTCATATTGTGGAAGTGAGTAACAATGCTCCCGCTAAGGTTGAACTGATTGAAGCCAAAAAAATAGATGGTAAGATTGTACTGAAATGGAACAAGTACCCTGGTACTGACTTCCTACAATATGAAGTTTACAGTTCAGATGAAAATTGTGATTTTGAAAAGAAAAAACTGATTGCCACCATCAATGACATCAACACAGTTTCTACTACCGACAATGCTCCTCCCCTGTCCTATCGGGCTTGTTACTTTGTAAGGGTTCTCAATAATGTGGGTAAGTCTAGGAATTCAAATAATCTCTTGGTAGATTTACCGGGAGGCAACCTTTTCAATTTTATTCCTCACGATATGTTGGTCCATCCAACAAAAGAGTATGTTTATCTGATAGATCTTTCTGGTCAAAAGTTAATTAAGTACAACTATGGCAGTGGTGAGGTGGAAAAAACCATCACTGTATCCGGCACTCCTGGTTTTAGTGGCATTGGAGATACGGGCAAAGGATTGGAAATATATGTGCCCTCCAGCGAAGGCTTTGTATATGTTTATGACGCAGAAACCCTCAATTTAGTAAATGCAATTACTACCGGCATATACACCATGAATGCCCTTCCGAGTGAAAATGGCTATATCCTAGCATCGATGGCTCCGAGTCCCTGGTGGGATAGTCCCATCAGAACTTACCAAAGAAGTACTGGTATTCAGATAGATGGAGATGGTGATTTTGAAAGAAGCAGAATGCGCTTAGTACCTGGAAAATCAGCTTTGATTGGAATATCCACATCTGTGAGTCCTGTTGACATGGATTACTACGAATTGGATGGTGCGGGTAATTTTGTATTATCTGTTGATGACCTCTATCACGGCGACCATCCTTTGGATCCGTATGCCTTCAGAATTTCAAATGATGGAAGTTATGTGATAACCGGTAATGAGGGCGCAGTGTATCTTGCCAATTCATCAATGCAATTCAAAGGTTTGCTCCAGAGAGGCAATTTGAATTACAGCGATTTTGCCTTTAGTGACGACGGCAGCATCATTTATGCCGCCACCTCCAACAGAACTTCGATCCAAATTGGCAACTATCCTTCTTTATTGAGAAGCAATGAAATCTTATTAAGGGGCTTTCCGGTAATGATAGAGCGAAAGGCCAACAAGATCATTTGTGTAAGTAAAAAGTCAGAATCAGATATAGTGACTGGCATAGAAGTCATTGACCTTTAGTTATTTTTACTGCCATAAGCATGGGAGCAATAGGGAATTGAATGGATTTCCAATGCCATTATTCGGTTATGGAAAAAGCGTTAATATCCCGAAGAGTAAAGTATTCTTTTTGTTATTACACAAGTTTCCCTATTAAGAGATCAGGAAGTTTTGTCTTGCGTTCATGAGTTCAGACTTTGCATGGTGGTCCCCTTGGCGTGAGGACATGGCAATGCCTTCATCGTAGCATTCAAGGGCTTTTTCTGTATTTCCTTCTTCAGCGTAGATAGCAGCAAGGTGATAATAGAGCCCCGTGTATTCAGGGTCCAATTGTCTGAGCTTTTCATAATGAGAAATAGCAGCAGGCGCATTTCCGAGCGCCTCATATTCTTTGGCGATGGCAAAAAGTACAAAGGAGTCGGGCATGTTTTCATCCCATAAGCCTAGAAGCATTTCTAATCTACTATTTGTCATTTACTAATATATTAAAGTAATAATTATTTAAACTAAAAGTTTAATTTCTGAGTCAAACCAAATAAATTTACATATAATTTCAGTCTGACAAATAAAATTAAGAAATTTGCAGAAATAAACAATTTTGTATTAAAAATAGTTAATAAACGATATAAATAACGCATAAATATTCATGAAAATACTAGTTTGCATTAGCAAAACGCCAGATACCACCTCAAAAATTTCTTTTGTCAACAACGGCAAAGAATTTAATTCTGAGGGCATCCAATATATTATGAATCCCTACGATGAGTGGTATGCCCTGGTGAGAGCAGTGGAATTGAAAGAAAAGAACGGCGGGAGCGTCACCGTTATCAATGTTGGCGACGTAAGCAGTGAAATTGTGATCCGCAAAGCACTGGCCATTGGAGCAGACGAAGCGATAAGGGTAGATGTGGTTCCTGAATCATCACTTCAGGTAGCGAAAGAAATAGCAGCACATGCCGCGGGATATGATTTGGTTTTGACGGGAAAAGAAACCATTGATTATAATGGAGCTGAGGTAGGTGCTATGTTGGCAGAATTATTAGACCTTCCCTATGTTTCCTTTGCTTTTAAACTGGAAAAAGAGGGAGAAGACTGGTTGGTGAGCAGAGAAGTAGAAGGAGGTACAGAGACCTTAAAGGTTGGAGGACCAATAGTCTTGTCAGCAGCTAAAGGCATGGCAGAACAGAGGATTCCCAATATGCAAGGTATAATGATGGCCAAGAAAAAACCATTAAATGTGGTGGCTTCTATTGGGGCAGAAAAAGGCTCCGTAGTAGCAAGTCACGAGATGCCCCCGGCCAAGTCAGGTGTAAAAATGATAGCACCAGATGACATGGATACCCTGGTAAAACTATTACATGAAGAAGCTAAAGTGATATAAATTAAAAAGACATGTCAGTATTAATCGCAATAGAGCCGGTAAACGGCACAATTAATAAAGGAGGATTTGAATTGGCCACATTTGCCCGTTTGACAGCAAATCAACTAACTACCGAGGCACATGCCCTGGTTTTGGGCAACGCCACTAATGCTGGAGAGTTGGGTAGGTATGGCATTCAGAAAGTGCACACCCTGGTACACAACAATCTTGAAGTCTTTGATAGCCAGGTTTACAGCAAAGTGATAGCCCAAGCAGCCGGTCAATTGGGAGCTACCATTGTTGTGGTAAGACACAATGCCAATGGCAAGTCAATTTTAGGTCGTCTGGCCATATTGATGTCGGCAGATGCTGTGAGTGGAGTCAATGCTGCCCCTCTTGGTGGCGCTGTTTTTACGGTCTCAAAATCAGTTTACAGTGGGAAGGCAATAGCCCATTATCAGCTTAACAGCAGCAACAAAGTACTCAGTTTAATGGGTAATGCCCTACAACCACAAATTTTGGGTGAGGAAGTAAATCCTCAACCCATTGGTCTTGAAGTAGCCGCCCCAAAACTACAATTGGTATCCAGAGAAACCGAAACGGGACATGTGCCATTGCCTGAGGCAGAAAAAGTAGTTTCTGCAGGTAGAGGCATGAAAGGTCCTGAGAATTGGGGAATCGTTGAAGAGTTGGCAGCCGCTTTGGGCGCCACCACCGCATGCTCACGGCCTGTGGCAGATACCGGTTGGAGGCCTCATCACGAGCACGTAGGACAAACAGGAGTAGCCATTAGGCCTAACTTATACATTGCCATTGGCATTTCAGGAGCCATTCAACATTTGGCAGGAGTCAATAATAGCAAAACCATAGTAGTTATTAATAAAGACCCTGAAGCTCCTTTCTTTAAAGCAGCAGATTACGGGGTAGTAGGTGATCTGTTTGAGGTTGTACCCAGGCTTACAGAGGCTGTAAAAAAATTCAAAAACGCGTAACATTATAAAAAACGCCCCTTTTACTTCAAAAGGGGTGTTTTTTTATCACCTATTTTTTGATGGATTGCCTGTTGAAAGTATTAAGAAGGGCAACAAATCGTTACCCAATTTTGCAAAGTCGATTGTTAGCCACATTAAATGATATAATTCAGGTTCATACTTCTTTAAAAAATTATTAACTTCGCACAGTCTTCAAAAGAAAAGACATCTGATTTGAGGCAGAAAAAACAAATCATATCAATTCTACTTTCCTTTTTCATCTTTGCAGCTTCGCTGTTGGGGGGACCCAAAATTGAATTTAACCAGGACCAAAAGTACAACAATGCAGAATGGGTTAAGAGCGACACTCTTAGCCTAAAGGCTATTCTGGAAAAAGATGTAAAATCGATCCACCTTGACCAGGTAAGAACCGATCATGTACCAAGCGCTCTTGCCTTTCTTAGCTTTAATAAGCTGCTTTTTACTTGTAATTTAGCAGAGACCGATAACCTCAGATATGAAAAGTATGCGGAAGGTTCCGCCATTGTAAGCCAGAATATACGGCGAGTCTTATTTCCATTTCACAGCCATTGGTAATATTTTGTATTTAAAAAGTTAATACGGCAATTTCTTATACGGTGTCGTATCGGTTTGATTTTGAATCCCATTCAAATGTCAGACCCTATTATTATTTTTTAATACAAAATCAAATACAAATGTCATCTATTATCATAAACACCTTAATCATTATATTAAGCATCTCTCCATTTATTTACATTTACTTCAGCGGCAAGGCCAAAAGAAAAGCCAAGGCACTTTTTCTGAAGGCAGCAAAAGAAGATGGAGTGCACCCAGAAAAAACAGAATTTTGGAATCATGGCGCTATGGGCTTAGACAAAAGGAATGGATATTTTTGTTTTCAATCTGAGCTCAATGGCAATTCCTTTCACAAGGTGGGGCTCAGCTCTCTAAAGGGCTGCGAAGTTAAGAAGAGTTTTCAAACAAATGCAGGGTCTAACCCTGATTTAAGTCAGTTGACGAGTGTTTCATTGCATCTGCAATTGGTAGATAATAAAGCTATGATTGTTCCTATATTTGATGCAGAATTCGATGCTCAGGTAAGCAGTGAATTGATGATCGCCAACGATTGGCAAAGCCTGCTTAAACAACACATCGGGTAAAACAGTGATCACTCATTTCATCAACTAAACAAAACCAATGAAACCAAAACTATATGTGCCCATCCTACTGGTTATGGCACTGCTTTCGCCACTGTTATTAATGGCTGGTAGCACGGAAGGCCTTTCTTTGGCCGGGATTCGACTGGAGTTTATACTCTTTGGACTTACCCTGATAGCGGTAGCCCTTTTTCACGAACACACATTTTGGGTGGCAATAGCCGGTTTGACAGCTATTGTGCTCTATAAACTGATTTTTGTTCCCGACTATGCTTTTGCCCACCATTTTTTTGGTGAGAACTCTCTGGTTGCTCAACTGAGTGACAAAAGTTTACGTCAGGGTGAATGGGGCGTTATCGTCAATCTTTTAGGTTTGTTGCTGGGATTTGGAATTTTGGCAAAAGTTTTTGAAGAATCAGGGGTACCTGATCTTATACCCAATTACTTACCCAATGATTGGAAAGGTCCGGCTGTGCTTCTAATTTTTGTATTCGTGATTTCTTCGTTTCTTGACAACATAGCTGCAGCCATGATTGGAGGAACCATTGCCCTGGTCGTTTTTCAGGGGAAAGTGCATCCTGGCTATATTGCTGCGCTGGTAGCGGCCAGTAATGCAGGAGGTTCGGGAAGCATAGTCGGCGATACTACTACCACTATGATGTGGATTGATGGAGTAGCTGCTTTTAATGTTTTACATGCTTATGTAGCGGCAATTGTAGCTTTATTTTTTGTTACCTGGTTCGCCTCCAAACAGCAAGACCATCACCAACGCATCATTGCTGATGCCAGTCCCGATGCCAAATTAGACTGGGTTAGATTGTTGATTGTGGTGGCCATGTTGGTAGGAGCCATACTTAGCAATATTTTATACGACATGCCGGCTTTGGGGGTTTGGATTGCCATTTTGATAGGTGCCTTATTCAGAAAAATGCCATGGGATGAAGTGTCTGCCTCTATCAAAGGGACTGTATTTTTATTGTGTTTAGTTACTGCAGCATCCCTGATGCCTGTTGAAACCTTGCCAAGCGCATCCTGGCTGACAGCCTTTATTCTGGGTTTCGTATCTGCTGTATTTGACAACATTCCTCTTACCAAGTTGTGTTTAGAGCAAGGACACTTTGATTGGGGTATGCTGGCTTATTCTGTAGGATTTGGAGGCAGTATGATTTGGTTTGGCTCTTCTGCAGGGGTAGCCATTACCAACAAGTTTCCGCAAGCCAGAAATGTAAAAGTGTGGATTAAGGAAGGATGGCACGTAACTGTAGCCTATATCATTGGTTTCTTTGCCCTGTACCTGACATTGGGCTGGGAGCCTGCGGATAATAAACTACATAAAGAACCAGCAGCTAAGTGTCCGGCTACCGAGTGTAAGGCCAGAGACCAATCAGCCGTACTGGAATAAATTTATATCCTAAAAATCGTACTGAAGGCGTGGTGATCCGAGAGGGTGGCCGCGCCTTTCATTTCTACACAATTGTTTATGACCCTAAATTGCCGAAATTTTCCGTGTTTATAAAACACATAATCGAGCTTTTGGGCTCCTTCTGAAGAATCACAGTACACATTGTTTGTTGGATCTATGGTGTAAAACTGGTTTTCTACAGAATAATTATCAACAACATCCTTAAGATTCATCTCCTGGTGAAGGTAGGTATAAGCCATTTTTGGAAAAACCATAAGGTCATTTTCAAGACAGGGATGGGCTATATTCAGGTCGCCAGCTAAAACTACAGGAAGCTTGGTATGTAAGTTTTGAATTGCAGTTTCAATGATTTTAATTTGTGCCATCCTTATGGTTTCATCTTTAATCGTTGGCCCTGAATAGAGATGGGTGTTGACTACCCATACCATGCCGGTAGGCAAGTCAATTTTGCTTAACAGGCAACCCTTAGCCCCTAACTTCTCTTCCCATCGCATTCCCTCTACGTCAGGGAAAGGGAAAAAATATTCCTCTAAAATGGGAAATCTTGAAAAAGTGGCCAGTCCCCCATGGCAGTCTCTTTGCACCCAGGGAACAATAGACTGGTTGCAGGTGTAATCAGAAAAGTAGTAATATTGGTCCATCAACTTGGGCAGGTTTAAATGCCTGAACTGTGTTGAAAATATTTCTTGTAAACAAAGAATATCTGATGATAACTTAATAAGAGAATCCGCAATAATCGGAAACCTTGTGTCGTCCTCGTGACCAGGAAGCGTTACAGGCAAGCCCCAAACATTATAAGAGGTTATTTTAAAATCATTTTTATAGTCCAGGCACAACTCCTTTTTTTTGGGTAGATTTTTATCTGGGGCTGTTTTAAAACCATTCATAAAAGTAGAGAGTAATAAAAATATAACAAGCATAGATTGAAATTTATGTTGCAAAGATGCCCATTGATTGTAATTTCAACTTTAAGCCCAGTTCTTTATATTATTATTTATCCATATGCGATATTAATTCACATTTAAGGAATTCCACAAAAATTATGGACTGAGTTTACATAAACATGGCATTGACTTAATACTGGGGAAACATTCAACAACGAACTTTGTCCAAACACGTTTTGATGAAAATACTATATGCTGTTCAAGCTACAGGAAATGGACATATCAGTCGTGCTATGCAGTTATTGCCCCAGTTAGAGCAATACGGCACAGTAGATCTATTTCTTTCGGGCAATAATGCCTCACTTCAACTCAATGGCAATGTAAAATTCCGAAGCAAGGGGCTTAGTTTATACTATACAAAATGTGGAGGGCTCAGTTACAGTGGAATGATTTGGAAGAATAACATTGTGAGAGCTATGAAAGAGGCAAGAGACCTGCCAGTGCAATCCTATGATATAGTAATCAATGATTTTGAATTTATCACGGCAGAAAGTTGCAGAATACATAAAAAAGAGAGCATCCATCTGGGGCACCAGGCCAGCTTTCTCAGTGATAAGACTCCCCGGCCTGCTATCAAAAGTAAAGTTGGAGAATTAATTTACAAACACTACTGCAAAACGAGCCACCATCTTGGTTTTCATTTTGAGAAATATGATGACTTTATACTACCACCTGTAGTTAAAAATGAAATCATAGCTGGAGAAAACTGTGATTTGGGCCATGTTACGGTCTACCTGCCCTCTTATCAAAGACATTGTATTGAAACCCATTTTCGCTACCATAAAGACATTGTCTTTCATTGGTTTCTGGCTGGAATAAAAAAACCTGTCAGAGAAGGCAATATTATTTTTTATCCCATCCACAACAGCCTATTTACCCAAAGCTTACTTTCCTGTCATGGTTTGATAACAGGTGGTGGATTTGAAACGCCCAGTGAGGCTCTTTACCTTGGTAAAAAATTGCTTTGTATTCCCATAAGGGACCACTATGAACAGAAATGTAATGGTGCCGCGCTCTCCCAAATGGGGGTAATAACCTTACCGGATGCCGATTCTCCTGATTTTTTTCTCCAGATTCAAAATTGGCTTGACCGTGCTCCGATTATACGACTGAAAGAAGTCAACAATATTGAAGAAACAATTCTAAAAGCATTCGCGCAAATCAAGAGTACCATTGAGACTCGAGTTGCCTAAAGCATTATCCTGACTATTATTGATTTCAAAACCGGGTAATTGGTTAACTTGCGGTTCTTAACTGAAAACCTATATGCGTAAAATAAGGGTCGCATTTTTTGCGGATATGCTGATAGAAAACTTTGATGGCGCCGCCCGCACCATTTATCAGATTATTCAAAGAATTGACCGTTCCCGGTTTGAATATTTTTTTATCACCGGAAGTGCACCCGGCCCTGATTTTCAATACAAGTATTACCTGGTGCCCAGCATAGACATTCCCAAGAATGAGGATTATAAGATGGCCATACCTGCCCTTGCCTTTTTTGAGATGAACAATGCCATGCTCATTTTTAAGCCCGATGTCATTCATATTTCATCACCCTCATTTTTAGGCAGGTATGCTCTGGATTATGGCAGGAATAATCAAATTCCGGTCATTACCATCTACCACACCCATTTTATCTCCTACATTGATTATTATTTCAAAGACGCAAAATTTCTTATAGATGCTGTAAAAGCGTTTGTAATCTCTAGGAATAAGTCTTTTTACAATGGTTGTAATCTGGTTTTGGTTCCTTCACAATCTTTGATGGATGAGTTGGTCGGTTATGACTTTGATGACAGCAAAATGAAATTGTGGCCCAGGGGAATGAACGTTTCCCTCTTTTCTCCTGAAAAGAAAAATAATAACTTAAAGATAGATTACGGATTAGACCGTCCCATTGTTTTGTTTGCAAGCAGATTGGTTTGGGAAAAAAATCTGACAACCCTGGTAAGCATCTATGAAAAAAACGAAGGTCTGGGTCGGCCCTATTTATTTGTAGTGGCGGGTGATGGAGTAGCCAGAGAAGAGCTTCAACAACTGATGCCAAATGCTTTGTTTTTGGGAAAACTAGATCATGAAGCCTTGAGCATATGGTATGCGAGTGCCGATGTTTTTCTTTTCACTTCAGAGACGGAGACTTATGGCAATGTAGTGGTGGAGGCAATGGCATCGGGCTTGCCAGTGGTGGTGGCCAATGCCGGAGGACCCAATGATTTGGTTGATCAATATGTGACGGGTATTAAATGTGATCCTAGGGATGCAGATGCATTCTATGCTGGAATAAATTTATATATGACCGATAAGCAACTCAGATCGACCATTGTAAAAAATGCTTTGCAATATGCCAGAAGTCTGGATTGGGATCAGTTGACAGCTAGTTATTTTGAAATGGTTGCAGGTATGCAAAGTCAAAAAACATAGAGATGGAAGTTTTATTCATTTCTCATAAATATCCTCCTGCCACCGGTGGAATGGAAAAATTTTCTTTTGAATTGATCAATGGCATGGAAAGACATGCCAGGGTTCACAAATTGGTTTATGAAGGGATTGAACCCAGGTGGAGGTGGTTTTTTGAATTGCGAAAAAGGACCCATAAAATTCTGGCTGACCATCCGGGAATCTCTGTTATCCACCTCAATGACGGGCTGATGATCAGTTTTGCCCTATGGTTAAAAAAAGACACAAAAGTTCCTGTGGTAGCCACCTTACATGGACTGGATGTAGTCTTTCCATTGTCTTATTACCAAAGTCGTTTGGTTCCAAAATTTAACCGCCTCAATGGTATTGCCTGCGTAAGTAGGGCCACACGGGCAGCAGCAGCAGAACGAGGTATTAATGATAATAAACTAATCGTAATTACCAACGGCGTAGACCACAAAATGGCTGAGCCACTCACAGCTGGTCAGACAAAAGAAGACTTACTTCAAAAATATGGAATTGACCCTAAAGCCCGGATCCTATCAGGTCTTGGCAGGGCGGTTAAAAGAAAAGGATATAGTTGGTTTGTTGAAAATGTATTGCCCTCACTGCCAAAAGATGTTGTTTTTGTAATGTGTGGTCCTATATCAGACTACGGCACTCGTTGGTGGCACCAACTTTTGCCTGCAAGCTGGGTTAATAGCCTGGCTCTAATGATGGGTCACCCCACTGATGAACCTGCATTAAAATCGCTGGCAAAACAATACCCAGGAAGGTTTGTCAGAACAGGGCATATGGCTTTTACCGATATCATCCAGATATTAAAATTATCCGAAGCTTTTGTAATGCCCAATATTAAGGTTGAAGGAGATATGGAAGGATTTGGACTGGTCGCCTTGGAGGCTATTTTGTCAGGAACCGTTGTTTTTGCAGCCGGCCATGAAGGAATTACGGATGCCATTCATGATCAATTAAATGGGTTTTTATTGCCTTCAGGAGATGTTCAACAATGGGTGGCCCAATTAAACCAGCACCTCAAAAACCCCAAAACAGAAGAGGAAAAAATAGCTTTACAACAATATACCTTACAACATTTTTCCTGGGAAAAAATGGTATCCGACTATTTTAATTGGTTTCAAATAATAACTAAAAAAGGCTGATTGACTACTGGTTTGCCGGATCGTTTTCCGGTTTGGTGTAAGGCTTGTCTTTGCGTGAAATCAGAGAAACGTTGACATAACGTTTGGGGTTTAATCTAAGGTCCTGGAGTAAGAGTGACATATTGCGGGATGTCGCTTCCAGGTTTTCATACAATTTTTTGTCGTTGAGCAAAGCCCCCAAAGAACCACCTCCCTGGTTGACCTTAGCCAAGACCGTATTTAAGTCTTTCATAGTGGCTGTTGTGGCATCAAGGGTTGTTTCCAGTTTTTTAACCGCTACATTGCTATTGTCAATCATGGCATTGGTCTTGGTCATTGTCTTGCTGATATCAGCTGATGCCAATTGACCCGAAGTTGTATTGAGGTTTTTGAGCAGGCCCGTGATTTGTGCATTGTTGTCGGCCAGGTTTTTGGTAATTTTATTCATATTGGCAAGAATGCCATTCATGTTCTGCTGGCTTTGAACCATGAGTTTATTAAAATTGCCGGTCAGTGCTGCCATATTGGCCATTGTCAGTTCGAGGTTTCTAACAATCAGATCTACTTTGCCATTATTTCCATCTTTTCCTAATTCTTTCACCAGGTCTTTTACCTGATCAGAAGCATTGGAGATGTATTCATTTACTTCAGCCGGATCGATCATTGAACTGAGCAAGCCCAGGCTTTTACTTGTGAATTTGTGTCCAGATGGGGCACAATCATCTCCGGTACAAATGGATTCAAAAACGAGTGACAAGGTCTTTCCCCCAACAATGCCTTCATTGCGCATTACTGCTTGCGCATTTTTGGGGATATTGATTTTACCATCTACCCTGAATGTTACATCCATAGTATGCACATCATTGGGATTGATATTGATATCCGTTACAGTTCCAATCTTGTAGCCATTGACGGTAACATCAGAAGAAACAGCCAAACCCGTAACATCATTGAATGAACATAAATAGGTTCTGCTCGGCTGAAACAGGTTTTGACCTTTTATGAATCTGTAACCCCACACGGCTGCGAACAAAGTAATAAAAGTTAACAGACCTAGTTTTACCTCTCGTGACATACCTTTTTTTTAAGAAACGTAAAATTAGTGAAAATAGTTGAACCCTTGATTTTCAAAGGCAAAAGCAAACATTTTTTTTAATTGAAGCTGCTAACTGGGAAAGCGTGGTTGTGAAAAAAAACAGAATTCCACACAATTAAAAAAAATATTATGAAAAGCCCATATTATCATCTGTGAAGTCGACTGCATGCAAAAGATAAACGTATATTTGACTAAATCAATAAATACATATTTAATTGTTTCAAAATATGTATATCATTGTTATTCTGTATTTTATACTTTAATATATAATTTAATATGAAAATAATTTTCCGTTATTTTTCGATTGCGACTACCATCCTGCTCATTGTATTGGCGGTGAAAGGCAGGGCCCAATCTGTGCAAAATCCTTCTTCACCTGCAGAGCGGCATGAAGCCTATCAATGGAGAAATAAAGCTTCCAACATGCAGCTGGCTGGTAATTGGAACTGTACCAACATTGGCCCCACCATAATGAATGGTAGAATAACCGATATTGATGTCAATCCGCTGGATGCACATGAGTTCTACATCGCATATGCTTCCGGAGGTCTGTGGCACA
>CALMSX010000045.1 GCA_937872515.1 uncultured Bacteroidota bacterium | reverse complement strand
ATTAGCTCAGTTGGTTTAGAGCACTACCTTGACAGGGTAGGGGTCACTGGTTCGAGTCCAGTATGTCTCACTTTTCCGAGCATCCGGGAACCGGCAACCGTCGACCGTCAACCGTCAACCGTCAACCGTCGACCGTCAACCGTCAACCGGCAACCGTCGACCGGCAACCGGCAACCGTCGACCGGCAACCGGCAACCGGCAACCGATTCCTGTCCCCGCTATTGCAAGTTTCCCTTAAGTATAAGGGACAAGTGCAACTTGCAATCAATATTGGCATGACTGCCCATCCTGTTCAAAGGACAAATCCAACCATTGGTAATCTTGTATATTGGTATAACGGTAAATCCGGGTACAATCCCATCCCATCGACAAATCGACGGATACTCCGATCCCTACACCGAGACTGCGGCGTAGGGATCCCTACACAAGTTTACTTGTGTAGGGACTCCGATACCCCGATGCCAACGTTGCAGGTATAAAGATAAATAAGGTCACGACACAAAATATTGCGTCGCTACGTGTGTTTCAAAAATAGGTCTCACTTGTTCTAACGACTCCGCTATTGCAAGTTTGCAACTTGCAATCAATATTGGCATGACTGCCCATCCCGTTCAAAGGACAAATCCAACCATTGGTAATCTTGTATATTGGTATAACGGTAAATCCGGGTACAATCCCATCCCATCGACAAATCGACGGATGCTCCAATCCCTGCGCCCCCACCCTTTGCAGATGTGACATAGAATCCTATCTTTGTGTCATGTGTGGACGATCATCATTGACGAAAAACGAAAAAGAGCTCGAGGCCCGGTTTCAGGCTACCTTTTACAGTGAGGATTTAGAGCGGTACAATCCCTTGCCCAATTACAATATGGCTCCGAGTCAGATGTTGCCGGTGATAACCATGAAAGATCCGAGTCATATTGGATTATTCAGGTGGGGACTGGTACCATTTTGGGCAAAGGATGAAAAGGTGGGTTATTCCATGATCAATGCCAGGATAGAAACATTGGAGGAGAAGGCATCGTTTCGCAATCTGATAGCCCAAAACAGGTGCCTGGTGCCGATGGATGGCTTTTATGAATGGAAGGGCGAGGGCAAAGAAAAGCAGCCTTACCGCATCATCACGAAGGACCAGGAAGTATTTTGTTGTGCCGGACTGTTTGATACCTGGAAGTCGCCCGATGGCAGGATAGTACACTCGTATACCATCATCACCCTACCTGCCAACGACTTTATGAAAGAGCTGCACGATCGCATGCCGGCCATGTTGAGCAAAGAAATGGAGCAAGTATGGCTAGACCCCTCCTTAGCCAAAAGCGATGTATTGCAAATGCTGGTGCCTTATGATGATGCCCAGATGGATGCCTACCCCGTAAGCAAAAAAGTAGGTAATGTAAGAGAGCGGGGAGAAGAACTCATAGATAAAATAAGTTGATAAAGCCAAGATGCAAGATTCACCCTTTTTAATCCAAAACGACGCGGTAGCCTTGGGCTTGCTGATGGTAACCCTTGCGGTTATTTTTTATACTTCTTCACTCACCCATTCGTTCTGGAAAAAATTTTATACCTTTTTCCCATCACTGCTATTGTGTTATTTTGTACCCGCTTTGTACCAATGGCCACTGGGTTGGATCGACGGACAAAATTCGCCCTTGTATGGGGTGGCTCGTGACTTCCTTTTGCCGGCCAGTCTGGTATTGTTGTGTTTGAGTATTGACATAAAAGGCATCCTATCCCTGGGACCAAAGGCATTGATCATGTTTTTGGCAGCAACAGCAGGTGTTATTTTGGGAGGTCCCATAGCCCTGATCACCGTTAAGACCTTTTTCCCCTCATTGGCTGTTTCAGCCGGACCCGATCTCTGGAAAGGCATGTCAACCATTGCAGGAAGTTGGATAGGGGGCAGCGCCAATCAAACTGCTATGAAAGAAATTTACCACGTACCCCAGGACTTATTTGGCACTATGCTAATCGTGGATGTAATTGTGGCCAATATTTGGATGGCCATCTTATTGTATGGAGCAGGGCAATCTGCCCGAATTGACCGATGGCTCAAAGCTGACAATACTGCCATTGAAGCATTGCGTCAAAAATCGGGTCAGTTTAGATTAAGCGTTGAAAGAAATCCATCAACTCAGGACATTATTTTATTGATGGCGGTGACCTTTGGCACGGTAGGCTTCTCCCATTTAATTACCGATGCGATTATGCCCGTTCTAAAGGCAAATGAAGCATGGCTGGCATCCCTAAGATTGTCAGCGATTGTATCAGGTTTTTTCTGGCTGGTGGTCATAGCAACTACCCTTGGTGTAGCTTTGTCATTCACCCCAGCACGAAAGCTAGAAGGGGTAGGAGCCTCTCGGTGGGGATCCGTTTTTATCTATATTTTGGTGACAACGATTGGCATGCAGATGAATCTCAAAGAGGTATTTCAACATCTCGGCCTTTTTGCCATAGGCATTATTTGGATGGGCGTGCACGTAGTGGTCATTCTGCTTGTGGCCCGATTGATCAAAGCCCCTTTCTTTTTTGTAGCGGTTGGCTCACAGGCCAATATTGGTGGTGCGGCATCAGCACCCATTGTAGCCTCTGCTTTTGACGTAAGTCTGGCTCCGGTAGGCGTTTTGCTTGCAGTAATGGGTTATGCCTTGGGTACATATGGCGCTATACTATGCGCACATATTATGGGTTTGATATAATGGTTTCAGGGTCGTCTGTACACAGTTCTACCAGCACCCCTCCCGTGCCTTTTGGGTGCACAAAACAAACGAGTTTGCCATCGGCTCCCTTTTTGGGATGATCCTGTAAGAGGGTGAAACCAGCCTCTCTGAGTCGCTGCATTTCTGCATAAATATCATCTACGTGAAAGGCAATGTGGTGAATGCCTTCTCCTTTTTTCTCAATAAATTTGGCAATGACACCATCTTCTGTGGTGGATGCCAGCAATTCTATCTTCTGCCCGGCCTTAAAAAAGGAGGTGATTACATTTTCGGAGGCCACTTCTTCTCTTTTGTACGATGCTGTGCCTAGTAAGGCTTCGTAGAGGGCTTCTGCCTGATCCAGATTTTTGACAGCAATACCGATGTGTTCTATCCTTTGCATGCTTTATGATTGAGCCGTGATGAGTTCTCTTGCGTTTTCGATGGCAGCCTTACCCGGCTTATCACCACTCAACATCTTGGCAATTTCCATGAGTCGCTCCTCATCACCCATGAGTTTCATAGAAGTGAAGGTGCGATCGCTGGCGTCGCTTTTGTATACAAAATAATGTTGGTTGGCCTTGGCTGCAATTTGTGGCGAGTGGGTTATACAGATCAGTTGATGTGCTTTGGCCATGCCGCTCATAATTTGTCCCATCCTGGATGCTACCTCGCCGGAAACACCAGTGTCTATCTCATCAAAAATCATGGTGGGTAGTTCCATCTTATCCGCGATTACGGATTTCAGACAGAGTGTTAACCTTGCCATCTCTCCACCCGAAGCCACGTCTTTCAGAGGCAGGAAGTCGCTGCCCTTATTGGTGGCAAACAAAAACTGAATTTCGTCTTTGCCGGTAGCTGTAAATTGGTTGATTGCCTTGATGGAAATGCGTAGACGGGCATTGGGCATAGCCAATTGGGCCAACAAATCGTTGATCTTTTTTTCAAAACCGGGACCTGCTTTTTCCCTTTTTTGGCGAAGGGCCATGGCCTTGGTTTCCATCTTATTTTTGAGTGCTTCTAAGTCGGCTTCCAGCTTTCGGATGACTTCGTCACTTTTTTCGAAGCCGGAAAGTTTAGAGGCAAATTGATCTCTGAGGGCAATGAGGTCAGCATTGTTATCTACCCCATGCTTTTTGTGCAGCTTGTACAGCAGGTTTAATCTTTCCTGGGTCTGGTTGAGCTGATTGTCGTCTGCTTCTGTATTTTCGGCTACTACGGCTGCTTCTGCTGCCATGTCTCTAACTTCTTCAAAAGAGGAATGCAGTCTGTCATACAAAGCCTGGAAGGAAGTATCGATGCCCGTGAAGTTTTGCAATTCGCGCATTAAGGTGGTTAAGGTATCTGACATGCTGCCATCTTCTTCATCGAGCACCCTTGCTATTTTTGACATCACGGTTTTGATGCCTTCTGCATTTTGTAAAATTTCGAGGCGTGACTCCAATTCTGTCAACTCATCTGCCTTTAGTTTGGCTTCATTGAGTTCTTTGAGTTGGAAAGAGATAAAGTCAGCTTCTTTACCGGCTTGTTGCGAAAGTTTGATTTCTGCCTGGAGTTGTTTTTCCAATGCAGCATACTGTTTGTACAAGGTCCTGAATTCGGCTGTTTCGGTCTGCAGATCGGCAACCGCATCGAGCGCCTGCTGCTGAAATGCCTGCTTGTGGAGGGCCAGGGTGTCAAATTGCTGGTGTAGATCCACCAGCTTATCGGCCACTTCCTGGAGCAGATCGAGGGTCACCGGTGTATCGTTGAGAAAGGCCCTGGATTTGCCGGAAGGGGCAATTTCTCTTCTCACTATCAGTTCAAGATCGGCCTCGAGGTCATTGGCTTTAAAAAAGTCAGAAAGGTCGATGCCATGGAGGTCAAACCGGGCTTCAACCACACACTTGCTATCGGGGTCGAACAAGACCTTGAGGTCGGCTCTTTTGCCCATGATGAGCCCCAAAGCTCCAAGTAAAATAGATTTACCGGCCCCTGTTTCACCCGTGATGATGTTGAGGCCCTTGTGGAGGTCGATGCTGAGGTCCCTTATAAGGGCATAATTTTTAATTTCGAGAGATTTTATCATAGCGTAGTTTTATTGTCGGATCAATTTACCATCTTCCATTTTATACAATTCATCGCTCATTTGTGCCAGTTCTGCATTATGCGTAACAATGACAAAGGTTTGTTGAAAGTCGTTTTTCAGTCGGATAAAAAGATTGTGCATGTCGGTTGCATTGATGAGGTCGAGGTTACCCGTGGGTTCATCTGCAAAGATGATGGAGGGTTTGTTGACCAGGGCCCTGGCTACAGCCACTCTCTGTTGCTCACCACCCGACAATGCAGCGGGTTTGTGTTCTTTTCTATCTTCCAGTCCCAGGTAGGTGAGCAGTTCGCTGGCCCTGGCTTCTGCCTCTTTTCGCGAATCGCCTTTTATCAGGGCTGGCATCATGACGTTTTCAAGGGCGGAGAATTCATCGAGTAAGTGGTGAAACTGGAAGACAAAGCCCATGTGTTCATTGCGGAATTGGGCCAGTTTTTTTTCAGACATTTTGGTGACTTCCATGCCATCGATGAACAAACTACCTGTATCCGGCAGGTCTAAAGTACCCAGGATGTGAAGCAGGGTACTTTTACCGGCTCCTGATCTGCCTACGATCGAAACTACAGAAGCCTTGCTCACTTCCATGTCAATCTGGTCAAGGACCTGAAGATTTCCGTATTTTTTTGTAATTTTTTCTGCTTTGATCATCTTGGGCCGGCCGTTTACTATGGTGCAAAACCGAAGTCAAATTTACGAAAAATCGGTGAAAGGGTCGGGTCAGGACACCCTCACCCCTAAAAATTTAAATATGATGAAGATCAAAACCAGTGAAGTAAATGTCGGCATGTAACAAAAGTCAATATAAGATATGCCTATTAAACCATGTTTGCACTTAGCTATCAAAAGGTTATACATAAAACCAAAACGAATGCAAAAATTAATATCCATATTTTGGCAATTCAAAACGTTCTATAATCAGATTATATATAAACACGGGGTGGCAAAGACCAGAAATTTGGTTAACTTTGGAGCCTCAAATGATGAATCAACTGTATTTACGGCATGAAGATTCTCCAACTTTGTAAAAAATTTCCATATCCGCTAAAGGATGGTGAGTCTATCGCCGTTACTTATCTGTCTAAGGCCCTGGTCAATCAGGGTTGTGAAGTGACCTTGCTATCAATGAACACTTCGAAGCACTACACTGCTATGGACAGCCTGCCAGAAGACTACGATCACTATAAAAATATCTACCAGACCAGTCTCGACAACGCCATCAAACCCCACAAAGCCTTTCTCAACCTTTTTTCCAGAGAAAGTTACCACGTAAGCCGCTTTGTTTCTAAAGATTTTGAGAAAAAATTGATAGAAGTGCTTCAGAGTGATGATTTTGATGTGGTTCAACTGGAAACCCTTTATCTCACTCCTTACATCGAAACCATCAAGGCCCATTCCAATGCCATCATTGCCATGCGGTCGCACAACATAGAATTTGAAATCTGGGAGAGGATCACCTCTAATACCCGGTTTCTACCTAAAAAATGGTACCTCAGACACCTTACCGACAAGCTCAAAAAGTATGAGTTGGAAAGGCTTAACGATTATGACTACCTCATAGCGGTATCTGACAGAGACCTGAAAAAATTTAAACAGCTCGGTTACAAAAACGGAGCCATGGCCTCACCCATTGGCCTGGAATTAAAAAACTATGTGACCATCTCCAAAAAAGCATCCAATTCAATTTGTTTTATTGGAGCGCTTGACTGGAGGCCCAACAAAGAGGGTTTGGACTGGTTTATCACCAATGTTTGGCCATCGCTGAGCAAGGCCCAGCCCGACCTCAAGTTTCACATTGCAGGTAGAAATACACCTCCGGATCTGATCAATCTTCATGTAAAAAATATTGTGATCCATGGTGAAGTGCCCAACGCGGTAGACTTTATCAATGCTCACAATGTGATGATTGTTCCTCTGTTTTCGGGCAGTGGCATGAGGGTGAAAATTCTGGAAGGCATGGCTTTAAAAAAGACCATTGTTACTACTACGCTGGGCATGGAAGGCATCGATGCCACCCATGGCAAAGAACTATTGGTTGCAGATCAACCCGATACTTTTAAAGAAGCCGTCATCCTTGCCTTACAAGATCAACATTTGAGAGAAAGCATTGGTCAGTCGGCCCAGGAATTTGTGAGCCAGTACTATGACCACACCACCATAGCTTCTAAACTCATAGAAAAATACAGTCAACTGCTGACCCAACCTTATCAAAAACACTGATCTGAATTTTCAAATCAATGTTCTTTTTCCCTTTTGGGTAATCTTATTTTTAGAATAATTTCCTCTAACCTCTTTAGTCACTTTGGGACGGAGATAGATGTTTTTTGAATCAGGGGAAAATTTCATTGGCGATAGACATTGCCTTAATAAAGGCCAGCTCATCCAGTTGAGGGTCGACACCCAGCTCATCAAAATAGTAGATCAGATTTTCAGTGGGCATGTTGCCGGTAAGTTCATCTTTGGCCATTGGGCAGCCGCCAAAACCTTTGATGGCTGCATCAAACCTTCGACAACCGGCGTGGTACGCGGCATCTATTTTTTCTTTCCATTGCAGGGGTCGGGTGTGAAAGTGGGCGCCGATCTCAACATCCGGATAGGCGGGTACCAGCTCCCGGTATAGATAGGCTATACTTTCTGGGTTGGCAATGCCGATGGTATCTGACAAGGCAAGAATGTGAATGCCTTTTTTATGCATTTCTTCTACCCACTTGGCGCAAATTTCTACATTCCACTCATCACCATAAGGATTGCCAAAGCCCATGGACAGGTAGACTACCAGCGATTTTCCTCTTTGAACACAGATGTTTTGAATATCATCCAGCACCTCGATCGATTCTTCGATGGTGGCATTGGTATTGCGCATCTGAAAGGTTTCAGAAATGCTGAATGGATAACCCAGGTACGCAATTTCATCAAAAACAGCGGCATCTTTGGCCCCCCTGACATTGGCTACGATGGCCAGCAATTGGGTTTGGGTAGTGCTGAGATTGAGTTTGGAAAGCACCTCTGCCGTATCCCTCATCTGCGGAATGGCCTTTGGCGAAACAAAGGAACCAAAGTCGAGGGTATCAAAGCCCACCTTCAACAATTGATTGATGTATTTTACCTTATCATTGGTTTCGATAAATGACTCGATGCCTTGCATGGCATCCCTTGGGCATTCTATAATTTTAACCTCACGCATCTGCTTACAAAATAACACCATTTTTTACAACCATGCATGGCCAATGGCTATTATATTCTTGTTAAATTTGTGGCATGAAAAGAAATTTGGCTTCCATTGCAGGCTTTCTGTTGTTCTTACTGGGCTTTTTATCACTTGTGCTTTCCCTGGTAGGGCTAAAACTCGACGTCTTGAGTTTTCTGTACAGTATAAGTCCCGGTTTTGCCTTTTTTGTCCACTTGTTGTTTATGGTTGGGGGGCTGGTCATTCTTTACGTGGCCAGGGTAGGGATCAGCAATGAGCCGGATATTGAATCATAGAATGGGGTAGACCCGGCCCTCCAGGCCCAGTTGGGTATTTTCAAAAATGGTTCGACACTCTGTTTCAAAGGCCGATACGTCTTTGTATCTCGATGAATAATGACCTGTGATCAGCATGCCTGCATTGGCGGCAGCAGCAATGTTGGCGGCCTGCAATGAGGTAGCGTGCATGCGCATGATGGCTTCTTTTTCCATATCACTGAGGTAGGTAGTTTCGTGATAAATCACATTGATATCTCTGATGGCATCGACCAGTGAAGGGTCATAAATGGTATCAGAAAGGAAGGCATAACGTCTGGGCTTTGATTTGGGATAATTGAACTCGTCGGGAAGTAAGGTGCTGCCATCATCCCGTACCACGGGCTGATCGGCTTTCAGTGTCTTTATTTCCTGGTGTGACAGGCCAAACATTTCTATTTTTTCAGGACGTAATTTCCTTGGCTGAGGGAGTTCTTCAAAAATAAAGCCCATGGTGGGTAGCCTGTGTTTTAAGGGTAGCGACCTAACAGAGAGGTTGCGATCTTCGTAAACGATTTGACTTATGGTGGCATCAAATTCGGTCACCAATAGCGAATAATTGAGTTGAGAGCCGGAGAGTTCGATGCAGGTATCTACAAATTTTTTAATTCCAACAGGTCCGATGATGTGGAGCGGGATAGTGCGACTATAATGTAAAAAAGAGGTGATAACCCCCGGCAAGCCAAAGATGTGGTCTCCATGGAGGTGGCTGATAAAAATGACTTTTACCAGCTTTCTTTTTATTTTAAATTGGGAAAGCTGGATCTGGGTGCCCTCGCCACAGTCGATCATATACAAATCGTTGTGGTAACGGAGGATTTGTGATGTAGGGAATCTGCCAAAAGCAGGCTGAGAGGAACTGGTGCCTAACAGGGTCAGTTCAAAGTCGTTCATTTATTCTTCTTCCGAAAGTTCTTCTTCAATTTCGTTAAAAATCACATAATCAATCGATTCCTGAAGAGTGGGGATAATGGTCAGGATAGATTCGAGTCGGGAAATCTCGATGAGTTTTTTAACAGTAGGGTGGGTAGCACCGGAAAGGATAAAGGTTCCAAACTCTTTCCAAAGGCGGTTGGCGGTAAGGATGGCGCTGAGACCGGATGAATCCACGTATTCTACATCACTCAGGTTAAATATCAGGTTTTTGGTGCCTTCATTGCTAAGGAAGATAAATTCTGATTTAAGATCAGGAGCAATGAGGGAATTGAGGTTTTTTTCGTTGAGGGTAAAAACCGAATATCTGTCTTGTTTATCGATGCTGAACTTCATAACTTCAAAATTTAACCAGTCGACATCGACCGGCTCATTTTCCAATTGGAAGCGCAAAATTAATCATTTTTCCAAAATATTTGTTCAAATATCAAGTGGAACCACTCAAAATAAATTTGCGAAAATCAAGGCTTTACCCGCCAAAACAGGTCATGATAATGACAAAATGTTAGCTGTAAGACCAATTTTGACAAAAAATGCGTTTTGGTACGGTTTTTACCCATGTTTTGTGTGACATGGTATGTAAAAAAAGAGTAATATTGTTCTAATTATAATCACGGAATTCACAAATGAATAGAAAGTTTTCTCCTAAGGTCAAAAAAATTATCCAACAGAGCAGGGAAGAGGCCATCAAAATGGGGCAATCTTCCATTGGAACCGAGCATTTTTTGCTGGGTATTCTGGAGGATAAAGAGGGCTTGACCGCCAAGGTTTTTGATTCACTTGAAATCGACATGGATGCATTGAAGTCCAGGATTTCTGAATCAAACGTCAAGGAGGCAGAGGCAGACACCCATTACAACATGGGCAACATCCCCCTCAACAAAAATGCTGAAAAGGTTCTCAAGGTCACCTTCCTTGAAGCCAAAGTGTACAAAAACGAAGAAATACAACCAGAACACCTCATGCTATCTATCCTCAAACACAAGGACAATACCGCTTCCATTTTGTTGGATGAGTTTAGTCTGGACTATGATACCTTCAAAACTGAGTTGGAATTTGTCAGACAAGAACTGGATGCCGGTTATGGTGATTTTTACAACCAGGCTCCATCCGATTCAGACACACCAATGGATGATGATCTGGGTGGTGAAGGAATGACATCTTCCCGCAAACAGGGATCAACCAGTAAGTCGCGCACTCCCGTGCTTGACAATTTTGGAAGAGATGTTACCCGTTTGGCTGAAGAGGGCAAGCTGGATCCCATCATCGGAAGGGAGACAGAGATTGAAAGGGTCTCTCAAATCTTAAGTCGACGCAAAAAGAACAACCCCATCCTGATCGGTGAACCCGGTGTGGGAAAAACAGCCATCGTTGAAGGTCTGGCCCTGCGCATCATGCAGAAAAAAGTAAGTCGTACGCTTTTCAACAAAAGGGTGGTGATGCTTGACATGGCTGCCATGGTGGCCGGCACCAAGTATCGCGGTCAGTTTGAAGAGCGAATGAAAGCCATCATGAATGAGCTCGAAAAGGCCAAAGATGTCATCTTGTTTATTGATGAAATCCACACCATTGTGGGTGCAGGTGGAGCAACCGGTAGTCTCGATGCTTCCAATATCTTTAAACCCGCCCTGGCAAGGGGAGAGCTGCAATGTATAGGTGCTTCTACCCTTGATGAATACAGACAATACATCGAAAAAGATGGAGCCCTCGACAGGCGTTTCCAGAAAGTGATGATCGAACCACCTTCTGTTGACGATACCATCCATATCTTACACAACATCAAAAGCAAGTACGAAGAATTTCACAACGTTGACTATTCAGATGCAGCCATTGATGCCTGTGTGAAACTGAGTGAACGTTACATCACAGACCGTTTCTTACCCGATAAGGCCATTGACGTGTTGGATGAGGTGGGAGCACGTACCCACTTAAAAAATATCCATGTACCCAAACATGTTGAAGAGCTGGAAGCCCAGATCGAAGACGTAAGGGAGAAAAAGAACCAGGCTGTTCGCAACCAGCAATACGAAAAAGCGGCCGATCTCAGAGACAGTGAGTCCAAGCTGGTGAAAAAACTGGAGCAGGCCAAGGAAGAGTGGGAAGAAGAAAGCAAGACCCGCAGGTATCCTGTTGGAGAAGAAGAAATTGCAGAAGTGGTATCTATGATGACGGGCATTCCGGTCAACAGGGTAGCACAGCAAGAGAGCAAAAAGCTGGTGAAAATGACCGAAGACATCAAGGCCATGATCATTGGCCAGGATGAGGCCATTACTAAAATCTCTAAGGCCATTCAGCGAAACAGAGTAGGCCTCAAAGATCCATCCAAGCCCATCGGTTCTTTTATCTTTTTAGGTCCCACAGGTGTAGGAAAGACCCAGTTGGCCAAGGCCCTGGCTAAATACATGTTTGACTCTGAAGACGCCCTTGTGCGATTGGACATGAGTGAATACATGGAAAAATTTTCTGTGAGCCGACTGATCGGAGCGCCTCCGGGATACGTAGGTTACGAAGAAGGCGGTCAATTGACCGAAAAAATCAGAAGGAAGCCTTATTCGGTCATTCTTTTGGATGAGATCGAAAAGGCACACCCCGACATCTTCAACATCTTGTTGCAGGTATTGGATGATGGCCAACTGACCGATGGCTTGGGTAGAAAGGTAGATTTCAAAAACACGCTTATCATTATGACCTCCAACATTGGGGTTCGTCAGTTGAAAGACTTTGGTATGGGGGTAGGATTTGCTACCAGTGCCAGACAGGAATCAGAAATTGACCACAATAAAGGCGTGATCCAAAATGCCCTGAAGAAAACATTTTCACCGGAATTCCTCAATAGGATTGACGATGTGGTGATTTTCAACAGCCTTGACAAAGACCATATTTTCCAGATCATCGACATTTCATTAAAAGATTTGTTGAAACGATTGAACAACCTGGATTACCACCTAAGCCTCACAGAGGAGGTCAAAAACTATGTAGCAGAAAAGGGCTTTGATCCCAATTTTGGTGCAAGACCCCTCAACAGGGCGATTCAGAAATACATCGAAGACCCATTGGCAGAATTTATTCTTTCAGAAAATCCGGAGCAGGGTTCCAAATTATTAGTGGAACTCGACAAGGACAATGAGAAAATAATTATTAAATTTGCCAAAGAAATCGAAACAAAAACTGAATAATAGCGAAAAACACCTAATAAAACGTAGTGCCCTATAGAGGACACTACGTTATTTTTTTTAATAAAAGTTACCACATTTGGCAAAAACACAAGACAATCAAGACAAATTCAACTACAGGCTGAACCGTCAGATTAAAGTACCCAAAGTCAGAATTGTCGGAGACGATTTTGATGCCATCAGCAGCGTTGCTGGCAGGCCGGTTGAAGTTGGCGTTTTCAATACCAATCAGGTATTGGAATGGGCCGAAGCCCTGGGCATTGATCTCGTAGAGATAACTCCCAATGCAGATCCTCCGGTTTGTAAAATCATTGATTACAAAAAGTTCATCTACGACAAGAAGAAGAAAGAAAAAGAGATCAAGGCCAAGGCACAAAAGACCGTGGTCAAAGAAATCAGATTCGGACCCAATACAGATGAGCACGATTTTGAATTCAAAACCAAGCATGCGCGCAAATTTCTGGAGGAAGGTGCCAAGGTTAAGGCCTATGTGCAATTCAGGGGTAGATCTATTGTTTTCCACGACAGGGGTGAGTTGCTTTTGTTGAAATTTATCAAAGAATTGGAAGACATGGGAGCTGCAGAAGAGCTGCCACGCCTCGAAGGAAAGAGGATGGGAGTAGTGATTGCGCCCAAAAAGAAAAAATAGACTTTTCAATTGCCCTGATCAGAGCTTCCTGCCCAATAGTATTTTATTACCTTAGCAGGAAACATACCTCTTGTCATGGAGCTTCAGCGAAAATTAAATACAACTGCCCTAACCATGATTGGCATTGGTGCCAGCATTGGTTCGGGCATTTTTGTTACCCCAGCTGACACCATTGCCCTGTTGCCTCATTATGGTTGGGCCATCTTGCCCTGGCTCTTGGGTGGACTTGCTGCTTACTGCGGAGGGCTGACCTTTGCAGAACTGGGGGCATCCAGGCCAAAGGCCGGAGGGGTTTATATTTACCTTAAAGAAGCCTATGGCCCACTGGCGGGATTTCTCTACGGCTGGTGTGTACTGTTGATCATCAATACTGGTGCATTGGCGGCCCTTGGTCTCGCCTTTGCAGATTACATGACCTTTTTTATCCGTTTAAGTCCCGCAGAAAGTCAGGGTCTGGCCATTGCCGTTATTGCCGGCTTGTCAGGCATCAATTGTTTGGGTGTTTCCTATTCCGACAAGTTATCGAGAACATTTACCGGTCTCAAGTTATTGGCCATGGTAGCCATCATTGCAGCCGGCTGCTATGCTTTTGCAGATCAACCGGCATTGATGACCCAAGGTTGGCAAACACCCACTCCTACCAATCTTACCGGTGCCATCAGTGGGGCCTTTATTGGTGTTTTCTGGTCGATCGGGGGCTGGCATCACATCAGTTATGTAAGTGGTGAAGCGGTAAACCCTGGCAGAGATGTTCCCAGGGCCTTGCTCTATTCCGTTGCCATTATTACCTTGGTTTACATTTGTATTATTCTGGCGTACATGGCTATTTTGCCCATGGATCAGATCATTGGTAGCAAAAGAATAGCCGGAGATGCTATTGCCCATCTTTTCAATGGAGGTGGACGATTAGTCGCGGTATTTATCGCCATATCTATCTTTGGTACCATCGCCATCTATACCATGAGTGCACCGCGCATTTACTATGCCATGGCAAAAGACGGGGTATTTTTTCCTTCAGTAGGAAAAGTCCATCCCATATTCAATACCCCCGCCAACGCCATCATTGTGCAAGCGGTCTGGGCCATTGTCCTGGTTTTGGCCTATGGTTCTTTTATGAAGGTCATAGCATTTGTAACCTTTATGGACATCTTATTCATGTCATTGGCCGCAGCTACAATATTTATCTTCAGGTCCAGACACGGGGTGCCCTCCGTATTCAGTGTAAAAGCCTATCCTTTGCTTCCCATGGTATATTTGCTCATTTCATCCACATTTGTGGTTTACACCCTTCTTGATCTCAACGAGGGTGCCATTGCCGGAATGGTTATTTTGGCAATTGGCATACTCGCTTATTATTATTTTAGAAAGAAGTATCTGACTGAAGCTTAAATCCGACCTGAGAGCCTGGCATTGCCTGAGCCAATACCGAAAGATAGGAAGAAGGTACATACAATACCTGGAGATAACCACCGGTGGTTTGGGCATCGCGCATCAAAACATAAAAATGGCCGGAAGGTGTTAGCTGGATCATTCCCGGAAAACTGCCAACAGAAGCAAAAGATTTGGGATAACCGGAAATAGGGTAAACTTCTTTCAAACCATAGGCTTGCCGACTGAGCTGGTGGTCAAGGGTCATTTTTTTTAACAGATTTTGTATTCTGTCGCTGTCCAGATAATGAAAATCAGGACCCGGTACCACAGGAATATCCGGAATGACGGGAGAATATAACACCTCTCTATGATCCTCTTCGACTGCAATTTCACTTGTATTAAAAGGAAGGACAGCTCCATGCTGCAGCCACGGCAAGCCTAGTGCCGGTAGCGTACATTTACTGTTGAGTACATCGGGGCCCTGCCAACCACCTCTGATAGCAAGGTATCGAAAGTGAAGATGGTGGGCATAACCGAACTCCAGTACATCTCCTTTTGACACCTTGATTTGAGAAAAAGGTGTTGTTAGTCCATTGAGGGTAACCTCGTCGTTTCCCGCAACCATGCCGAGGTAGGCTGGGGCAGCAAAACGAAGACTGAGGGCATTCCTACCTATTTCAAGCACGGCTTCATTGCCATTATTATCAACCAGGGCATTGGCCAGCTCCCAGGCCCTGATGTCCATGGGGCCTGAGACGGGAACTCCCCAATGTTGAAAGCCGGTTCTGCCTCTGTCTTGAAAAGAACAAATGCTATGCTTGCTTATCAATTGAGCATACGATCGGCTCATGATTTCAACGCTGTTGAGGGTAACATCACAGGAATCAGCCGAACGCGATCTCCGGCTTGCCAGTGGTTTTGAATTTCTATTTCTGGTGTAAAGATCTTGTGTGTAGTGAGACCAATGATGTGCCAGCCACCCGGACTTGATTGTGGATAAATGCCGGTGTAACCGGGTGCAATGCCCACCGCACCCAAAGGAAGCCTGGGTGCAGGCTTGTCTTTTCGCGGTAGATCCAACATAGGATTGCCACCTCCCAGGTAAACAAAGCCGGGTAAAAACCCTACAAATGCCAGGTAATAATCGGAGTTACTATGCAAGTCTACCAGTTGTTCAAAATTCATTTTCAACTTTTCACATACCTCTGCGGTATCCATCCAGTTGGGATGATAGCCCACTTCAATCTCATGAATCGCTCTTTGTTTATAGGCAGCCTCAGGCAGATGTTCAAATGCCTTAATGATGTTATCTAACCGGTTTGGTGATACACCCATTAGGGTCAGACTGGTGGCACCCGGAACCACATCACTGAGTTGGAAGTTTTGTGAGAACCATTGCCGGCAATGCCCAAGCCAACGGCTCAGCTCATAGCCGGGTTCAGCTTTGAATCGAAGCTGAACAATTTCATCCGCCAACCACACATCTGCTTCAGGGACTGGCCCATTGACCTTGATGCACCGTGTCATCACTCACAACCAATAGGGGCACCTGGTGGCAGGGATAGAGGACTCGGAAGTTCAGGAAGTTCGTTGGCCTCCAGTTTGTCTGCCAGATAAATGAGGTAGCGGTGGTGGATATCATCTCCGTGCGTCCTGGCCCAGAATTTTTTTGAGGTCCGCACTAGGTCAAAGGCTTCCGTGGCAATATTGGCTTGTCGGGGATTGGATGCAAGGGCTATCAGTCGGATAAACCACCTTCGTTCTCTGAGGTAATCGAGGTCAGTAGGCGAGGGTAGGTTAAGGGTGTTCATATTTTTATTGATTTCAGCCAGATAGGCATTGAGGCCCATTTGCCCGGGATTCTGTATCCTGGCCAACCTTTGAGGATGAAGTAAAAGCGAAAGCACATGGTCAATGGTGGCTGTTGCCGCAGCGTTTTGGTCAAGGCCATAGCCCGTTTCAGCCTTCATACTTTCCCTGCTTGCACTGTAGCCATAGGCATGAGGAGGTATTAGGTTAAAAAGGTGATCGGGCAATTTTAACTGCTCTGGTGTCAATGTTGATGCCAGTGCTGCAATGGCTTGTTTTTGTTCGTTTAGCCCTACTACTTTGGTTGATCCGGCAGGGTCTTCCCCTTTGACATCATATGCGTAAGTGTAGCCCGCAATCCATTTGGCAACAGCTTCTACCTGATAGCGCTGCATATGGTAAATTGGCACCAATATTTTTTCAAGCTCTGAAAAAGGTTGGCCGGTTGCAAGGCTGTTTGCTCCAAACCGGGCCAGGCTTGATTGTCTTAATTGCATGATCCTTTCCAACTCTGCTACCGCATTGGTTCCATTGTCCCATAGATGGGCTTCTGCGTGCGCACTGCCATCCGGGCGGGCATCAGGGTCAGAAAGATATTTGAGACCCAGCGACTTTGTATCTGCGATTATTTTTTGCAAAGCCTTGGGTGTATTGGTGGTACTATATCCATATACAATGGCTCGTTTGTCCCAAATTCCAATTTTATTGTCATAGGCCTTGTCCATGTTAATAGACCCATTGGTGGCAACCGTAACCAAGGGGTGCGGGTAATCCATCACTGAAGCCCTGTCGTTGATACTGGCTGCAAAATTATGGGCCAGGCCCAGGGTATGGCCCACTTCATGGGCAGAGAGTTGGCGAAGGCGGGCGAGGGCCAGGGCTGTCATCGGACCGTGGTCTTCTTTGTCACCTTTGTACAGGGAAAGCAGGCCCTGAGCAATCATAAAGTCTTGCCTGACCCTAAGTGAACCCAAGCTGACGTGACCTTTGATGATTTCTCCGGTTCGGGGGTCATAGACAGAGTTGCCATAAGACCATCCTCTGGTGCTGCGATGGACCCATTGGATGGTATTGTACCTCACATCAAGGGGGTGGGCATCGGCTGGTAGTTCTTTGACCTGAAAGGCGTTGGTGAAGCCGGCAGCTTCAAAGGCCTCATTCCACCAGGCGGCTCCTTCAATCAGGGCCGTTTTGATTGGCTCCGGACAGCCATTGTCAACATAATAAATGATGGGTTCAACGGCCTCACTTTTTTCTTTGTTGGGGAATTTTTTTTCCAGGCGGTGGCGCATGATTAGTTTTTTCTCAATGGGCTCATGAATGGCACTGGCATAATCATAATACGAAAGATCAAAATAACCTGAATAGGGGTGGTAGATCCTGGGTTGATAACCGGCATCAGGCAAAGCCACAAAAGATGTGTGCTGGCGGTAAGAGACAAGGTCAGGACTTGGGGTTACGGATTTGATTTGTTCGCCATTGGCTTCTCCTGCCAGGGTTAACCAGGCTTCAAATTCCACATTTTTGGGAAAGGTTAAAAGAGATTCAGGTACAACCGCGCACCTGGGTTTGTCTATTTTGTACGATCCTTGTTTTAATTCTTTTAGGGTGTTGGCCGCACCCATGTGGTCTTCCATCAAAAAGGGAGCCAGGTCGATGTAAACACCGTCGGTAGTGTCTTTTTCAACCACAAAGCCAAAGATAATGGAAGAAGCAAAGGCATCTTTAACAGCTGTTCTTTCTGCTTCCAGAGGAGACTCTGCGCGGTATTGGGTATTGTTTTCCACCAGCAACACTTTATTTCCCATTCTGCGAAACTGCACTAGTTTTTGTCCTCCAATCTTTCCGCGGTCAAAGCCTATATCATTGGATCCGATACCCGAGGCAAAATAATGAACCAGGATAAAATCTTCATTGAATCGATCCAATTTGAGCATCAGCTTGCCCGTCTTGGCCTGGTATTCAATGTTGTAAAAGGGCCTTTCAGACTGCACCTTGACTGAAGGCAAAGTGATAAAAAGCAGTCCCACAATAAATATGCGCATTGACATTTGTATTCTATTTTATCCAAAGATAAAAAAGCCTTGTCTAATTACACTGCCAACGGAAAGCGTTTTGTTTTTCTGTTCTTTCGGTTCAGTACCGTTTTGATGTGATGGCCTACCTTGGCTGCCTCCGTTAAAAATCCATCGTGTCCCAATTCAGAGTGTATTTCGGCATACCGGGCATTGGGAATGTGGGTGGCCAGTTGTTTTTGTTCGGTGGTGGGAAAGAGCAGATCTGTAGTGATGCCAATGACCAGGGTATAAGCTTCAATCGTTTGCAGCGCTGAGGATAAAGATTCTCTGCTGCGCGCTACGTTGTGGCTGTCCATGGTACGGGTCAGGGCATAGTAAGAATAGGCATCAAACCGGTTGACCAGTTTATCACCCTGATAACGCTGATAAGAAGAAGCGTTGAATTGGTCTAAGGGGTGGTCTGCCTGCTGTTGACTTTCATTGTATCCGGTAGCAGTGCGGTAGCTAAGCATGGCTATAGATCTGGCAGCTTTCAGCCCTTTAGCCCCAGCATTTTCCAGTTTTTCTCCAAAGGTGTTATCCGCTTCTATGGCCAGGCGTTGGCTTTCATTGAAGGCAATGCCCCAGGGAGAGTGCCGGGCATTGGTGGCAATCAATACCAGATTATCAAATACTGCTGGTTGCAAAATGGCCCACTCCATGGCAATCTGTCCTCCTAATGAAGCACCCGCCAACAAACTGATTTTATCAATTCCGAGGTGCTGTCGCAACTGATCAAAACTGCGGGCAATATCCCGGGTGGTAAACAGCGGGAAATCCAAAAAGTAAGCCTCTCCGGTTTGTGGATTTTCGCTCAATGGATGTGTAGAACCATATGGGGATCCGGGATTATTCACGCAGACGATAAAATAATTGTCAGGGTCGATGGCAAGTCCTTGTCCGGCTACGCCGGGCCACCATTCCATGGGATTGGAGTTGGCTGTGAGAGCATGGACAACCCATATGACATTGTCTTTTTGAGCATTGAGTTTACCAAAGGTCTGGTAGGCCAGGGTGAGCCCGGTCACTGAAAGACCGGACTCCAATGGGTAATTCTCTTGAAAAGTATAAAAATTAATGGAAGTCATTGATGTTATGATTTGATGGCCTGAAATCCTGTTTTCAGATCATTGATAATATCGTCTACATGCTCGATGCCCACCGAAAGTCTCAGTTGATTAGGCGCAACACCGGCTGCGACTTGTTCATCAGCAGATAATTGCTGGTGGGTGGTGAGAGAAGGTTGGATAATTAGGCTTTTGGCATCACCTACATTGGCCAGGTGGCTGATCAGACTGAGGTGATCCACCAGTTTTTTGGCATCCTCGCTATCCCCTTTCACGTTAAATGAAAGCACCCCGCCAAACCCTTTTTTGAGGTATTTTCTGGCCAGGGTATGGTAGGGACTGGATGCTAATCCCGGATACGATACCGATTCCACCTGTGGGTGGGCTTCAAGCCACTGGGCTATCTGCAGTGCATTCTCAACGGTGCGTTGAACCCGCAAAGAGAGGGTTTCCAGACCCTGGATCAGCAGAAAGGAATTGAAAGGGCTCAGGGCGGGACCAAAATCGCGCAAGCCTTCTACTCTGGCGCGGATGGCAAAGGCAATATTGGGAAGGCCCAGAGGGTTGTCGACCCCAAAGACATCAGAAAATACCAGGCCATGGTAACCTTCTGAGGGTTCACTGAATTGAGGAAATTTGCCATTGCCCCAATTGTAGTTTCCACCATCCACAATGATGCCTCCGATGGAAGTGCCATGGCCTCCAATCCATTTGGTTGCTGAAGCCACAACCACATGGGCTCCGTGATCGAGGGGTTTGAAAAGATAACCTGCGGCACCAAAAGTATTGTCTACAATCAAAGGCAGGTCGTATTTTTTTGCGAGCTCTGTTAGCTTTTCGAAATCGGGTATATTAAACCGGGGATTGCCAATGGTTTCTAAATAGATGGCTTTGGTATGCTCATCAATGAGGGTTTCAAATGAGGCAGGGTCATCTCCCGCTGCAAATCTGACATCGATGCCCAGTCGTTTGAAAGCAACTTTAAACTGGTTGTAGGTTCCGCCATAAAGAAAGGAAGTGCTGACAAAATTGTCGCCCGCTTGCAGGATGTTGTTGAGCGCAATGAACTGGGCTGCCTGACCTGATGCTACTGCAACAGCTGCCACACCACCTTCCAGTGCTGCCAGTCTTTTTTCAAGTACATCCGTGGTTGGGTTCATAATGCGGGTATAAATATTGCCAAATTCCCGCAATGCAAATAAATTGGCACCGTGTTCTGCGCTGTTAAACACATAACTGCTGGTTTGATAAATGGGCACTGCCCTGAAGTTGGTGGCGGTGTCCGGACTGTGACCTGCGTGTAATTGCAGGGTCTCGTAACGATAGTTTTGAATGCTCATGATAAAAAAGTTTTGTAATTACTTGATTTAGGAAAAAATAAAAATGGCCGTGCCACACCCGGTGAGCAGGAGCCTCATTAAAGTCTAAACTAAATGTTGAATAAGGCGATCGCTGCTGTTAACAGAAGCAACAACAACAACAGCACATTGATGACAATGTGATTCGCCGGGTAGAATGGTAGTGGAATGTTGGTTTGTTCATTTCTTTTTTTTGATCATTTATATTTCCCAATATTGGGCAGGAATTGGCACCTTTCTCTTTGGAGGTTGCCTGAGGATCACAGAGCCTGTTCTCTTCCCTCATCTGTATAAAGTATCGCGAAATAACAAACTATAAAAGGTAGTTAAACGCTTAACTCGTGTTGCAAAGATAGATTCAAGATTTCGAAAAAATCAAGGTCTTTTTAAAAAAAGGGCAAATATTATTTGGTTTTTTAAAAAACGAATAACGTATCAATCTGAATATCAGTATATTAGATGGATGGAATTTTTTTTGTTAAAAATGTGTTACCACTTGGTTTAATTCCGCATCATCATCATCCTGGGAGGGCCCTGTCCGCCGGTTTGAGCGGGTGAGAAGCCGGAAAGTCGATAAGTCAGGCTAAACAAAAAATACCTGCCTATGCCGTTGGTAGTCACTTCTTCAACATAGGTATCTCCTGCACTCCTGCTAATACCCTGACCTGCGTTAAAGATATCTGCAGCCCTGAGTTTTGCTGTAAGCCGATCATTGAACAATCGTTTTGACAAAGAGGCATTAAACAAGGTGAGATCAACTGCTTCAGCAAAAGTCTCGCCTGTATAGATGGTATGGTTGATGTCACTATCCAGATTCCATCCCTTGCCAAAGTTGAGCAGCAAGTTGGACCTCAAAACATGGGTGAGGTAACTGGCATTTTGGGAGGTATTGACAGAGTATTGATTTTCACTATAGGATGCCTCATAGGCTGCCAGCAGTGAAATGAATTTGTTATTGGTGTTTTCCAATTCCAAACCCATTCTTGGTGACAGGGTTATCACTTCGTTTTCAATGGTATTGACAAAGTTAATGGATTGGGTTACGGAACCACCGCCAAAAACCCTCGCCTTTACCTTTAATGGTCTGATGGGAGAGGAATAAGTAAAATTCAGACTCGCATTTTGCTGATTGCTGGTATTGATTGGCAGACTGGTGGTAATCAGATTGTTGTCAATGGTCTGTGCAGTAATGATTTTATCTTTGGTATACCGCAGATTCAGGAAAGCAAAAAAGTTTCTGAAATTGAAATTGTCAAAAAAGCTATATCTGATATTTACACTGTGGGCATATTCTGGTTTTAAGGCAGGATTACCCTGGTACAGATTTAACGGATCGGAGTTGTTGACAATGGGTTGCAGCTGGGTGACAGAAGGCTCATTGATGCTGGTATTGTATCGAATGCGCAGGTTTTTATCAATCCAATTGACGGTGAAGGATGGTAAAAAATAATTGTAGACTTTTTCCAATGGCACGCTGCCCGGATTGTCATCACTGCCGCTGATGAGACTTCGCTGATATACCAGATCTACATTGATGCTGTATTTTTCATCGTCTTTGGTATAGATCAAAGATGCTCTGTCATAACCAACGTTGTTATCCGAAAGGGAACTAAGCAACTCATTTAAGGTGAGTTTATTCGGGTCCAGAAAATCGACAGTATAAAAATCCTTGTTCTGCAGTGATCGGTAATTGCGTTTAGAATATCCAAGACCCAGGTAGTTTTTTTTGCCCAGAGGTTCTTTGTATTCGGTATAAATCCGATAGTTGTTATTGTCGCTCAGACTGATTTGATCCTGTAAAATGGAGTCAAGTATGTTGTTGGTGTAAAACAAGCTGGTTCTGTCCAGAAAATAATCGGTTTCATTTTCTGTGTTGCCGTAACTTGCTTCAAAAGAGAATATTCTTCCTGGTTTTCTGAGTCTTTTGGTAAACACACCTCTCAATGAAAGGTCTGTAAGGTCATTGATGTTTTTATCATTCTGTTCAATGGTATTACGGGGCACTCCGGTAAGAGAATTGGCATTGGTCAAACTCGAATTGATGGCATCAGAGCTATTAAATCTTGCCGAGCTCTCGAGGTCTATTCTGTGAAAACTATCCGGTTTGATTTGCATTGCGAGGTTGACCGTATGACCATTGCGGACGGTATTGGAAGTAGAAAATTCATCTGACGAAAATGAGTTTTCTACCTGAAAGTTTTGACGAAACTTGTCTTTGATCAGGTCCTGATCAGAATGGCTTAAAAAGTAACTGGTGGTAAGGTTGAACTTGGGAGAGAATTCGTAGTAAAAATTCAAACCCGCAGTGGCACTTTTGATTTGTCCGGTATTGGTATTGCCAAAGTTGACTACTCCACTGTTCATACCGCCTCTGCCTCCACCGAATGCGTTGCCACCCATCAGGGTATTGTAATCTGAGAAACTAAAGCCCTGGTTGCTCAAATTGTTGAAGTTGCCCAGGGTAGAAAATTGAAATTTATTATTGAATTTATTGAATGAAAGTTTAGAGTCAAATCGGTCTTCAGTGCCATAGCCTGCCATTACTTCTCCAAAGGTTCCAATTTTTTTATCTGCCTTGAGTTCGAGGTTGAGTACTTTTTCAGATTCACCATCGCTAACACCCGTGAATTCTGCTTTTTCTGATTTTTTATCAAATACCTGTACTTTTTTAATGGCATCGGCCGGAAGGTTTTGTGTGGCCATCTTGGGATCATCACCAAAAAATTTTTTTCCATCCACCATTACTTTTTTGATTTCTTCTCCCTGGGCAGTGATGGTTCCGCTGGCATCAACTTCAATACCAGGCAATTTTTTTAAGAGCTCTTCTACTGTGGCATTGGGCCTGACCCTATACGCATCGGCATTGTACTCAATGGTGTCTTTTTTGATGGCAATGGGAATGTATTCGCTTTTTACCACTACCTCATCGAGCATATTGTCTGCGGCAAACATGGTAATTACACCCTGGTCCAGGATGGCATTTTCACCTCCAACAAAAATTATTTTTTCAAGTGTGCCAAAGCCCAAATAGGTTATCTGTATTTTGAAACTATCACTTTTTACGTTTTTAATTTCAAATAATCCATTTTCATCAGAGGTACCAAATGCCACCAAAACACTGTCAATGGGATTGAGCAAAACAACGGAAGCACCGATGAGGGGTGTTTTTTCATTATCCTGAACCATACCTTTGACGGTATATTTTTTTACCTGTGCTGAAACGGATAGGGAAACAAAAAAAAGCAAACAAGGAATTAAGTTTCTGATTGTCATATTGGAGTAGCTTGGATTAATTAACCGCGGATGAACATCCTTTGGCCTTGGCCGCCATTCATCTGGCGCATTTCTTCTATTTTTTCTTTTCTTATTTTTTCAAATTCTTCGCGTGTGGTCTTGGTGCCCTTGGTGGGTTTTTCAATTTTGGCATCTCCCGTATATTTTTGTTCTACCAGAGTGGCCAGATATACCCTTGATTCTCCTTCAGAGACTGCGAGGATGGCACCAGGCAGGCCGTAGTATCCATCCGGACCGATAGACATGGCAATTTTTGGAGTAAACCAAGCCGTGATGGTAGTGCTGTCTTTTTGTTGGGTTGCTTTGATACAAGTGTAGCCCAGAATGTCTCGTTGTTCTCCACTGTGCAACTTCCACTTGGCAGGTTGCAGTCCCTCTTCAATCAGGAACTCTTTGCCAAAAAGATCGGTAAAGGTAAGTTTTTGCTCGTTGGCATAATCGCTGTAAACTTTTGGATCAACCCCTTGTCTGCGCATGGCCCATCTTCCCTGATTGCCTCCATGTTCCTCTTCAGGATCAGGATCTTCTTTATTGACAAAATAATACGAGTTTTCTTCTGTTGCCAGCAAGATCTTTCTGTTTTTGCGACTTTTTGGCATCTGAGCTGCCATTTGGGGCGGCATGTCAGGGCCGGGATTCATAAAAAAGGTTTCTTCGTACTTAATCCTCATCACATCCTGCGCTGAGGCACCGGAAAAAAATGTAAAAAGTATCAAAGAGCTAAGGGCAAGGGATAACCTCATAATTGTCAATTAGATTTGCTGATTAGACTACAAAGATAGGCCAAGTTTAAAGGCACTATATCAGGTGGATTTTTTTTATTAAAACATTAACACAATTTTACGCAATGGGTTTAAAAGCCTATTTTAGCACCATGTTGCGTCAAATCAGCCTTTGGTTCATGAAGTTATGGGGATTCCGGTTTACCGGAGAGTTCTCTCATTTTCCCCGGAGGGTGATGTTTGTAGTGATTCCCCATACCTCTAACTGGGATTTTCCACTAGGTGTGCTTACCAGGAGTGCCCTGCAGTTGAAGTTAAAGTTTATAGCCAAGGACTCCTTGTTTCGGTGGCCTTACGGCTTTATATTCAGGTGGTTGGGAGGCATACCGGTAGATCGGTCTAAGCACAACAACTTTGTAAAAGCGGTGGGAGCGACCCTGGAAAAATATGATGATCTTTCGATTGCCATAGCCCCGGAGGGAACCCGTAAACGAAACGATGATTTAAAATCCGGTTTTTACTGGATCGCCGTTGAAGCCAAAATGCCCCTGGTCCTTGTAAAATTTGATTTTGGCAACAAAGAAGTTAATTTTTCTGCCCCTATGCAGCCATCCGGCAACTATGAAGAGGACCTCAAAATCATCAACCAGCATTTTAAGGGGGTAAGAGGTTACCATCCCGAGTTGGGTTATTTGTACCAAGCTGACCAAAAAAATACATGAGCTTACTTTTTGAAATCAAAGAAAACATTGGAGTAATTACACTCAACAGGCCTGAAAAATTTAATAGCGTCATAAGAGAACTGGCTTTGTCGTTTCAAGATAGCCTGGATGAATGCAATAACAATGACGAGATTAGGGCCGTCTATATCACGGGTAATGGCAGGGCTTTTTGTGCAGGACAAGACCTGGCAGAGGTTGTTGACCCAAATGGACCAGAACTTGGCGAGATTGTGAGTCAACATTTCAACCCGATTATCACCAGAATCAGGTCGTTAAAAAAGCCGGTGGTGGCTGCTGTGAATGGAGTGGCTGCAGGTGCTGGAGCCAATATTGCACTGGCCTGCGACATTGTTGTAGCAGCAGAATCAGCCTCCTTTATTCAGGCATTTTCCAAGATCGGCTTAATTCCAGATAGTGCAGGAACTTACTTTTTGCCCCGCCTCATTGGCATGCAAAAGGCCTCTGCTTTGATCATGCTGGGAGACAAGGTGACAGCTACGGAGGCCGAGCGAATGAATATGATCTACAAGGTATTTCCGGATGATGAATTTGCCGCAGCTTCCTGGGCTATGGCCAAACAGCTGGCTGCCATGCCTACTCTTGCCCTGGCCTTGTCCAAGCAGGCTTTGAATGAAAGTTACCACAATGCCCTGCCCCAACAACTGATGTTGGAGGATACCTTACAGCGAAAAGCGGGTGAATCGTTTGATTACAATGAAGGAGTACAGGCCTTTCTTGAAAAAAGGAAGCCCGAATTTAAAGGACGATAATCAGGATGAAATTAAACTTATTTACTGATTTGTCGACCGTGTAAGAACAGCATCAGCCAGCCTCCCATCAGCAGAATTCCACCCATGGGTGTAATAGGGCCCAGCCATGAAATGTCAATACCTGCAGCCCGACTCAGAGCAATGGCATACAAAGAACCACTGAAGCCCAACATGCCTGCCAGAAACAACCGGACCGACCAAATGAAAAACTTACCTGATTTTTCCCCATGCCACAAGGCCAGGGAAAGTAGGGCCAGGGTGTGTAAAAAATGGTACAAAACAGCTGTGTTGTAAGCGTGTAGCGTCTTTTCATCGATTAATGGTTTGAGTCCATGGGCCCCAAAGGCCCCAAGCATCACGGCTATCAATCCGGACAATGCTGCCCATTGTAATAATTTAGATGAGTTCATTTATTTTTTATTTGCCAGTCAATGCCGGTGCTTCCCTGTTGTTCCAGGTAGAGATTGGCCTTGCTGAAATGATGATTGTTGTAAAACCCATTGCCTGCCAGTGGGGAAGGGTGGGGGGATGTGAGTACAAGATGTCGCTCCGGATTGATCAGCGCTGACTTAGCCTTGGCAAAGTTGCCCCATAAAAGAAAAACCTTACCCTCCAGTTTTTCACTGATGTGGCTGATTACGGCATCTGTAAACAATTGCCAGCCAATCTTGCTGTGTGATAGCGGCTTGTTTTGTTCAACGGTAAGAAAGGCATTGAGCAATAGTACGCCCTGCCGGGCCCAGTCCGTAAGATTGCCGTGGTTGGGAATCTCACAGTTCAGATCATTGCACAATTCTTTGTAAATATTGTTCAAAGACGGCGGTACTTTGACCCCTTCCGGAACGGAAAAACAAAGACCCATTGCTTCTCCCGGATTGTGATAAGGATCCTGACCTAAAATCACTACTTTGAGCTGGTCGACCGGTGTAAGGCTAAATGCCTGAAAGATCTGCTGACCGGGAGGAAAGATGACCTTACCTGCCTTTTTTTCATTGTGCAAAAACTGACGAATGCCCTCAAAATAAGGCTTGTCAAACTCCTCCTGCAATAAAGCCTTCCAACTTTTTTCTATCTGAACCTGGCTAGTATTCATAAGATAAAGATAATACTTTCAGCCGTATTGTAGAGGGCGGAGCGCCAAGCGTTTAGCGTAAAGCGCCAAGCGTTTAGCGCCAAGCGCCAAGCGCCAAGCGTGCATTAATCCGCCCCCCTTCGCCTTCCGCCGCTCCGCCCTCCGCCGCCCCGCCGGTCCGCGCTCCGCCCCCCCGCGCCCCGCGCTCCGCCCCCCGCGCCTCGCCCTCCGCGCTCCGCGCCTCGCCCTCCGCGCTCCGCCGCTCCGCCCTCCGCCGCCCCGCCGCTTTGCGCTTTGCCCTTCCCTTTGTACATTAGCAGCAAAAATAAAGATGTCACAAAAACACAATACCCAATTATTAAAGTTGCTGGGCATCGGCTTTGGCATAGCAGCAACCATGGGTGGAACCATCGGTACAGGCATATTGCGAAAGCCAGGTCCCATAGCCGAGCAGGTAGGAGATCCCGTTTTGATCTTATTGCTTTGGTTGGCAGTAGGTTTTTATGCCTTTTTAGGCGTATTGTGTGTAATAGAATTGGCGGTCTCCATGCCCCAGGCGGGGAGTTGGTATGTCTATGCCAGGAGGGCCTTTGGCAATTATTTTGGCTTTCTTACCGGATTTACCAGTTGGATGGGAACCGTTTCCGCCTTGGGCTTTGGGGCTTATACCTTTAGTGAATTTATTGCCCTGCTCACCCACAGAGATGATCTCAACTCATTCATTGCCATTGGCATAATCGTATTTTTTACTTCTCTGCATCTGATTGGAACCCATGTAGGAGGAAAGGCCCAACAGTTTTTAACCTATACCAATGCAGCCGGCTTGATTTTGTTTGTTATTTTGTGTTTCACCATGGGGCACAGCGTTGACCCCACTCAGCTTCAGGCAACCGTTGAGCGGACAGCAGCACCTGGTATGTTGGCGGGAATAATAACCGCTCTACAGGCTATTTTTTATACCTATGATGGCTGGCATACGGCCAGTTATTTTTCAGAAGAAAACAAGGATCCGGCTAAGACCTTACCCAGATCTATGATCATAGGGGTGCTTTCGATCATTGCTATTTATTTGTTGGTCAATGGAGCCATCCTGTATGTAGTGCCCATCGAACAATTGGCAGGCACCAAGCTGGCAGCGGCTACCGCTATGGGCTTATTGTTTGGGCCGGAAGCTACGCAATTTGTAACCGTATTTCTATTGATCTCTGTACTGGGCATCCTCAATTCTCAATCGATGTTTGCACCAAGGGTGATTTATTCGATGGGGCGGGATGGTTTATTTATCAAGGCCACTACCTGGGTCAATGGCAAAGGGACACCCTGGCTTGCTTTGGTTTTGACAACATCTTTATCGGTTTTATTGATCCTGTCAGGAAAAGAAACCTGTGGCAGATTATCGGATATCGCAACCTTCTTTTTTGTTTTGTCATATACTGCGGGCTTTGTTTCGCTGATACGATTGAGAACGGTAGAGCCAGATCTGCCAAGACCCTATAAGGTGCCGTTTTATCCTTATTTACCGATATTGTTGACTCTTATGTCGCTTTTATTTTTAGCAGGGGCAGTGTACAGCGATCTCAACAGCAGCAAGTATGGACTTATCTTTTTGATTGGTTCCTATCCCTTATATCTGCTTGTGAAATGGATCAATAATAAAACCATGGTTGTTTAATAATCCTGATTACTGAATGCCGTGTCGGTGGAGTTCGTCTGCAATGACGGCCGGTACAAACTTGGTAACATCTCCCTTGCCTTTGATGATTTCTCTGACAATGGTGGATGAAATATGACTGTATTCCGGTTTTGAAATCAGGAACACGGTTTCTATGTCTTCACCAATGATGCTGTTGAGTTGTGAAATGGTTTTTTCATAATCAAAATCAGAGGCCTGTCTTAAACCTCTTATAAGGTAATGGGCCTGGATCTCCTGGCAATATTTTACAGTTAGTCCTTCAAAACAGGCTACCTCCACTTTCGGCAGATGGGCAAAGGTTTTTTTAAGCCATTCCATGCGTTGTTCGAGGCTAAACAGGGTTGACTTCTGGGTGTTGATTCCTACAGCCACCACAATCTTATCGAAGAGTGGAAGTGCTCTTTCAACCAGGTCGGCATGACCAATGGTGATGGGGTCAAAAGACCCGGGAAAAACAGCTAGTTTCATTTTGCAATGTTACAATATTTTGAAGTAATATCCCAAAAAAAAGGTTCGGGACCTCATGGCCTCCGAACCTCCTATTGCACTATAGAATTATTAACTTATTTATTCAATGATCACCAATTGATTGCAGTGTGACTGATCGCCATAAGAAACACAAACCTGGTAGAATCCGGAATTTAGAGCCTCCAGTGAAAGTTCCAGCTGTGATTCGGCGCTGTGAATTGCTTTGTATCTCAATTTTCCGGATCTGTCGGTAAGTTCTACGGTCACTTCAGTCACTACTGAAGGCAGCTGCATTTGAAGGGTGGTTTTGCCCCTGGCCGGATTGGGTCTCACTTCTACATGCCCCCCATCATTGCCTCGCACATACACCTGAACCTGATCTGAATGATGGACATTGCCATCTAAATCATATTGTGCCAAGCGGTAAGTGTACATGCCGCTTCTGTCCAGTTGCTCATCTTTCCATTGATAGGTTTGTAATTGAGCAGAATGGCCATGGGCATCTACTTTGCCAATGGTGACAAAGGATGCTTTTTCAGGATAATATCTTTCTACTTCAAAATGGGAGGCATTGATTTCTGTGCTGGTTTTCCAATCAATCTGATTATAGGATCCTTTCCAGGTAGCTTCAATTCCGGCATACCTTACAGGCAAGACCCCAAAGGAAAGACCTGCATCGATGTTGATATTTTCTTCACCGGGGAGCATGGCAAAAAGTGAAGTTGTATTGAGTCCATGGCTATGGTCAACATCGCTGTCAGCTTCTTCACTGCCAATATTGGCCAGGGTATTGCTGTATCCGGCAGGTGGAGTGAAGCGGAGATAGTAACTCTCTTTACTAAGGTATTCAATCTTGTAGATTCCTTCACTATTGGTCATACCCTCACCAATTTTGGTGTCATTGGCATTAAATGCTTCAACCAACACGTTGGCAATTTTAGGCTCTGATGCTTCCTGTTTTCCATTAAAGTTGCTGTCTTCCCACACCAGATTACCAGCGGTTGCCATGGGGTAGAAGCCTGCCCCAATATTGTTAAGGACCTGACCCGAAACTACTGAAAATGACTTAGTGGTTCCAGGACCAAAGGTATTGGTGAGGTCACTGTCATTTTTTTGTTCATTGGATGCAGTCAGGGCAATTTCACTAAAGATGTTGGCTCTGGCCTGGACCAGTCCCAAGGGGGGAAGTAAAATTTTTACATAATAGGTTCCCGGAGGAGCACAGAAGTTAAAATAGCCATCATCAGAAGGGGTATTGGGCTTGTGCCCAGTATGGGTATAGTCAAACATAGACCAGTTGCCATTGATGCTTCGCCACAACTCAACACGCAGCCCATTGATGCCATTTTCATGGACATCCCACACATCATCCTTATCGTCGTCATACCATACCAGACTGCCAATGCTGGCACATCGGGCCAGGCCTGCATCCATATTGGTTAGATTGGTACTGCCGGGCAGGGTAAACACATTGGTTGTGCCAGCCCCAAATGTTCCGGTAACATCGCTGTCTACATTGTCATTATTGCCCGAATCAGGTAGGATAAACTCGTAGTCTGCAGGATTTGAAAACTTAAGATAGTAGTTGCCGGGCACCACATTGTTGAAGATATAAAAACCGCTACCATTGGTGGTGGTAGTAGCTACCATGCCTCCACCGGCACGAAACAACATTACGGTAACTCCTGCGATACCTGACTCACCTCCATCCTGAACATTGTTGCCGTTGAGGTCATTCCATACAAAGTCGCCAATGCTGGAAGGACTGAAATGCCCGGCATCAATGGTGTAGTTGGAGGCTCCAGGAGGCAGGTTGATGCAGGCGGTAAAGCCCTGGGTATTGGCATCGCTGTCGATATCGTCATTATTCCCCTGGTTTTGCAGGGTAAATGCACTATTGGCAGGAAGGGTTGAGGAAACAAAATAAATTAAATAATTGCCTGGCTGTAAGTTGATAAACTCATAGGCACCGGCATTGTTGGTAGTTGTAAAGCGTATGAGGTTCTGATTGCAATCCCTTAGTTCCACTCTAACGCCCTGGGTGAATGACTCTCCGGCATCATAGATGCCATCTGCAGCAAAATCATTCCAGACAATGCCACCAAGAGCACCATTGACAACGGTAATAATCGCGTCATCTATATCATCTTCTCCCACCACGTCATTGGTAGGGTTTTCATCTGCATCGCTGTCGAAGTCCTGATTACCCGTATTCAAACTGTCGCGGGAAATGGAAATCTCTGCCAGGTTTCTATAGGCATTGGCCTGGGTACACGCCTGAACGGTAAGATTGAGCGGCACATTGAGAACCTGACCATGTGTCAGCAGGGAATTCGATTGATATCTAAGCAGGTTACCGCTTTGGGTCCAACCCATATTATTGGCCGGGTTGAAGCTGAAGCCACAGGGCAGGTAATCGGTGATTTGTATATAACTTGCCGCAGTACCACCCTCATTGGTTACAGCGATCAAAAATGGCACCACATCGCCCACTATGTAAAATGGTTGTGGGTTGACCACTGATTTTTGTAATGAAAGATCAAACACTTCAAATCCGGCCGGATCGTGATCGTCTTCATCGGTGTTGGTATTGGCAGGACCCAATACAAAGATATTGTCATCCGCAGGATCTCCGGGATTAACTGCAAATTCAGCTGCGTTGACCATAAAGGTGTAGGAATCTGCATCGTCAAATCGATTGTTGTTGAAGGTGTCCTGCACCAAAACGATGTGGGCGTAGTTGATCCAATCCCTGCTGCTATTTGCTTGCTTCACAGTAAGGATGATGGTAACACTGGTACTCTGATCCGGGTACAACCAATTGCTCAGGGTGAGGGTTGAATCAGCCATGTTCCAACCAAGTGGCTGGTTGAGGGCAGCCGGAAAATCGTAACCTTCCGGAATGTAATCGCGGATTTTAATATTTTTACCTACTACATTTCCCTGGTTGTAAACGGTAATGGTAAAGGTGAGATTCTGACCATAGGAATAAGGAGATGGGGTTGTCAAAACTTTTTTTAGCGCCAAGTCCACCACCTGAATGATTTCCAAATCATGGTTGTCTTCATCCTGGGCTACTGTAGTTCCCCACTTGTCCAATACATCGTTGTTGTTGAGGTTGTTGTATTGGGAGTCATTTTTTAAATTAGAATCAAAGGTGCCATCAATGTCCAAATTGGAGCCTCCGTCAGCGGCAATGGCATTGCTGATTTCTATGAAGTTGGTCCAGCCGTTGGTAGGGTCGTTGTAGCAGGGATTGACTCCAAAATACAAATCAAAAGAGGTGCTGGTTGCCGGAGCAATAGTGGTATTGATGGTTCTGCTTACCTTGTTAGGTCCGCTAACCGACCAGTTGGGATTCAGCCCGGGCAAAAATTCAAGACCACAGGGTATGGTATCGGTGATGGTCACCTGGTTGGCGGCAACATTGCCTTGATTGTAAACCGTGATGGTGTATTTCACATTTTGGGTGTAACTGTAGCTGGGAACCGAGGTTTCTCTTTCTTTTTTTATGGCCAGGTCGAAAATGCGAGGGGCTGCCACATCGTGATCATCTTCATCTTCATTTTGCGAAATGCCATTTCCATTTATTTCATTGTCAAAGGCACTGCCAGGTAAAACCGCGTTTTCATATATGGAATTACTGTTGGCTTCACTATCGGCCTCATTGGCGTTGACATTATTGCTGAAGATATCAAAGGCGGTAAATACTTCAGTATAGTTGTTCCATGCAGCACCATCAAATTGTTCGCTGTCAAGAATGAGTTTTACAGGAATGACAAGGCTATCGCCAGGCGCAAGACCCTCAAAGCTGTACTTGGGCTTGGGGGCAGTGCCCAACCAGCCTAGTGGCAGGTTAATGGTGGGTTCATAAATGTATCCTTCTGTAATTAGTTCCTGAATGGTGACCACGCCAGTTGTCTCATTTCCTTGGTTAAAGACCACAGAAATAAATTCAAGGGTATCTCCATATCGCACCTGACCTGTGGTGACCAGTAGTTTTTTAAGAGCAATATCGTAAATGCGAACCTTGGCCACATCGTGATCATCTTCATCTGTGGTGGCTGATGGTGAGCCTGGGAGGCCGGTGCCATTGCCATCTATGGCGTCATCAGATGGACTGCCAAGTAGCCCCCCACCATCATTGCTATTGTTTTTATCCGGGGCACTATCCGTTTCAAAACTTTCAACCTGGTTGCCAGAGATATCTTGAAATGCATAGATTTCTGATGACAGGTTCCAGTCAGTACTATCCGTTCCCGGCACGGGCAAGACATTAATGGTAATGAGCACCGAATTGGCCGGATCCAAATTTCCGGCGATCCTGGTGATATAGGCATTGGGCAATGATCCTTCAGGACTCCAAATGCCATTGCCTGATCCCAGTTGCAGGGCAGGACCCAACACACAAAGTACATCAATGCTGTCAACCGATAATGAGCCCTGATTGAAAACAGTGATGTTAAATGGAACACTGGTTTCATACTTTACCGGACTGTTTGCGATGGAATTTAAGCGAAGGGCCAGGTCGTAACTTTGAGCAGTACAATACTGGTAAAATGGCATACTAAATAGGAGAAACAGAGCGAGTGCCCTGAGGTGCTGTTTCATGGTGAGTGCTTTTGTGTGTTTAAATCCAACTACAATAATATCAACGATTTATGTATTGTAGAAATAATTAATGTATAATAAATTAAAAATATTTGTAAAATATTGAATAACAGATATAAATAAATATTTAAATTATTATATGTATTAATGATTTTACTTGCTTTATTGCTTTTTAAACTGGTTAAGGCTTGGAATGTTTATAGAAAATGGTTTGTAAATGAGTCATTTACATTGTGGGTTTTTAATTTAATCTCATTATAGGTGGCCAAAATCCTATAAACAACCTCTACCATTATAGAGCATCTCAGGCCATATATTCTGTCAATTTTTTTTAATGGAGGATGACAATCACGGAACCAAGCGCACCTATCTTTGTTGTAGAAAAAAAACATCCCTTGCACGATATAGAACCCTACTACCGTTGGCGTGATTATTACGTTGCGTCTGATGACAAACACTCTCCCTTTTATGGTAGGGTGTATAGTGAGCTTCATTACACCGAAAAGATTTACAATTACTATATCCACCCCCAGTGGGACTTTTTTGGATCGCCCACCATGTACATGAAATTATTGTTTGTGGATTATGAAGAAGGGTACGCCATCATGGAGTTTATTGGAGAGTGGAATGATTGTATTACCAACGACATTATGTACCTCAAGCGTGATGTGGCCGATGTACTAATAGAAAACGGCATCACTAAGTTTATTCTTTTGTGCGACAATGTGCTCAATTTTCATGGCTCAGATGACTGCTACTATGAAGAGTGGTGGGATGATATCAAAGAAGCCGGGGGCTGGGTGTGTATGGTCAACACCTTTGACCATGTATCTGACGAAATGAAAAGAACCCGCCTACAGTATTACACCAATTTTGGCCTGGTTTTTAATGATGTTGAATGGCACCGAAAGTTGCCGGAGATGTTGTTTCAGGAAATTTCCAATCGCTTGTCGCTGGGTATACGTTATTTGGAGTGAAGCAGGCGCTGGCGGTGGACTTCGTACATCAGAATGCCCGCGGCCACGGATACATTGAGTGAATCAAAATTGGCAGCCTGGGGAATAAAGATCCTTTCATCCGCTTCTTTCAGCGTTTCAGGTGTCACCCCGTGGTGTTCATCTCCCATAATGATAGCAAGGGGTCGGCTACAATCACATTGCTGAGCGGGCACAGCTCCTTTGAGGTCGGTGGCTAATAAGAGGACCCCATTTTCCTTGAGAATTCGGATTACTTCAAACATGTTTTTCTCACGACATACAGGGATCTTAAGCAAGGCACCGGCGGATACTCGGATGGTTTCATCATTGATTCGGGCTGTATTGCGAGCGGTAATAACAAGGGCATCCACCCCCATAACGTGGGCTGTGCGGGCAATGGCAGCCAGATTGCGCACATCTGATACACCTTCCAACACCATAAAAAACGGATTTTTTCCATCTTGAAACAGATGGGGAATGATGTCTTCGAGGTGCTGAAAATGAATGGGACTGATCAGGGCTACCACTCCCTGGTGTCTGGAGTGACCCGCCATTTGGTTGAGCTTTTCAATGGGAACCTTGACCAAAGGGATGTTAAAATCGCGGCTCAGGTGCCTGATTTCCTTCTCAGTTTCACCCCTGAGCTTATCCTGGACAAATATTTTTTCCATTTCCCGACCCTGCCGGATGGCTTCTACCAGTGCATTTTTTCCCGAAAGTACCATTTCCGGGTTTTCCGATTCCCTTTTTCTGTCCCTGCCTTGCATACAACAAAGGAATGAAAAAGAGGCCGAAGTCAAAAACAAAATGTCGCCAAAATACATTATAAAAAATATTGTCTCTTTTGAGGGCAAAAAAGCATAAGTAATTTGTATTTTGCGCGTTCTTTGAGACAATTATTTTACGGGTAATACTCTTCACTTAAACACAACTTAATTTATGAGGAAACTTTTACTTCTTGTGCTGGGAGGATTTCTGGCATCGGCCCTGACCGCTCAGGTGAAATCAAAGCTGGATATAGCATTGCGTCACCTTCAGGAAAAACACGAGGGCCTGGGCCTGGAATCTACCGATTTTAAGGATATGGTAGTGAGTTTTGAATCAACAGATGAAAGGGGCATTTCTTACATCTACTTCAACCAAACGGTTAATGGCTTTCCAATTAAAAATGCCATTCTAAATTACACCATTTCTCCTCAGGACAAAGTTGCCTTTGTAGGAAATACTTTTGTTTCCGGTAAGGATAAAAAAGTAACTTCAGACCGTGTAAGCGTTACAGCTGAAAAAGCATTTGAAGCAGCTGCCGACCATCTGGGCTACGGGGGCATCAAAGCACCGGCTGTGGTTCAACGCAATGGCGACAAATCGGTTTTTGGTCCTTCTGCTTTGACCGACAATCTGGTGACTGCAGAAATGAAGTACGACCTAAAAGAAGGCAAGTTGGTTCCGGTTTGGGAACTCACTATGGATATGAAAGACAATGCAGATTACTGGGAGATCCGAATGAATGCGGCCGACGGTAGTTTTGTTAGCAAAAACAACCTGACGGTTTACTGTAATCACCAACATGGAAAATATGCCAAACATGAAAAATGTGAGGCCCACGCCTATAGCCAGATGCAAAGCCACAATGTAAAAGTGGACGAAGCCCTGAGTGGCACCGCAACTTACCGGGTTTATGCCCTTCCGGCAGAAAGTCCAAGCCACGGCAGTCATACATTGATCACAGATCCTCACTTTCCCGAGGTATCTCCTTTCGGCTGGCACGATACCAATGGTGTTGATGGACCCGAATATACCATTACCAGGGGTAACAACGTAAATGCTTATGCTGATAAAAATGATGACGATGACGTCGATGCAGATGTGGCTCAACCAGATGGTGGATCAGCCCTGGTCTTTGACTTTGCCCATGATAAAAGTAAAGAACCAGTAGAGAGTCCTGCAGCCGCCCAGACCAACTTGTTTTACATGGTCAATATGATGCACGATATTTCTGCACTCTATGGATTCAATGAAGAATGGGGCAACTTCCAAACTAAAAACTACACCAACAAAGGCAACGGCAATGATTACGTTTTAGCCCAGGCTTTTGACGGATTCAGTGTGACCCCGCCTAAAACAGACAATGCCAACTTTTCTACTCCTGCTGATGGTGGAAATGGAAGAATGCAGATGTTTTTGTGGACCTCACCGGGAGGTGGATTAAGGATTGATAGTCCGGATGCCATCAAAGGATTTATAGAAAGTTATGGCACCGCCGATTTCGGTAACCCTGTACCGCTTTCAACTGAGCCAGCTATTACTGGTAGCGTTGTGATTGCAAAAGATACCGATCTGTCTAATCCTACTGCATGCTGTAAAAACATTACCACAGACCTTACAGGCAAAATTGCACTCATCGACAGAGGACTATGCAACTTTAGTCAAAAAGCAAAATTGGCTGAAGACAAGGGAGCCATTGCGGTTATCATCTGTAATATTTCAGGTGTCAATGGTGGTAATGGAGAAGAGATCAGCAATATGACAGCAGGTGCTATTTCACCTGATAATATTGTTTCTGTATTTCTAAAAAAATCAGACTGTGACAAAATACGATTGCAATTAAATAATGGTGTAGATGTGGTTATGACCATACAGGAGGCTACTTCAGGAGGACCTCGATTTTTGGATGGAGCCTTTGACAATGGCATCATAGCCCATGAGTTTGGACACGGTATTTCTACCAGACTTACAGGTGGTCCAGCCAACTCCGGATGTTTGAGCAATGGAGAACAGATGGGAGAAGGCTGGAGCGACTTTTTCAGCTTAATTACAACAGTTGAGCCAGGTGATAAAGGCAGTGACGTGAGAGGTATTGGTACTTATGCCCAGGGTGAACCTACATCAGGCGGTGGTATCAGGCGTTTTCCATATTCAACTGATATGACCGTAAACCCTCAAACTTTTGATGATATCAAAGGAACTGAAACAAATGCTCCGTGCAACGGATGTCATGCTAGAGGTGAAATCTGGACCGACTGTCTTTGGGATCTGTACTGGGCCCTTGTTGATAAATACGGTTACGATGCCAACTGGAGAAATTTTGAATCCGGAAATGCGAAAACGCTCTCATTGGTGATCCAGGCTATGAAGATGCAAGGCTGTAATCCCGGCTTCATCAGGGGAAGAGACGCCATCTTAGCGGCAGACAGCCTTTTGTTTGGAGGTGTCAACGGATATACCATTTGGGATGTATTTGCCAGAAGAGGTTTGGGCTTCTATGCCGATGGTGGTGATGCAAACAACTTTAATGATGGGGTAGAAAACTTTGATACCAACCCATACGCCATCGCTAAGTTGAAAATCAACAAAGACAACCTGCCTCTGGTTAAACCAGGAGAGGAAGTTACGGTATCTATGTCGACAGTAAGTCATATACCAGCAGCCCAAAGTGGAGTAGTGGTCACCGACAACATGCCTCCGGACTTTACCTATGTTGATGGTTCTGCCTCCGTACCGGCTACCGTTGTGGGCAGTGATGTCAAATTAAGTTTAGGAGAAGTAGTATTCAATCAGAGCAACAACATCACCTATAAAATGAGGGCCGTAGATAAAAAATCTCTAACCCTGGCCATCTATGGTTTCGAAGGTTTTGAAGACAGCTGGAATCTCGATGGATCCAAGGGCACCAGTAGCTGGTTCCAGACAGATGTGGCTTACAAATCAGGTGAAACGGCTTTCTATATTTATGAGGAAGAAACAGAAGTAGATCAATACCTGATCTCTCCTGATTTTGATATTGTAGGTCAGAACCCTGCACTTCGTTTCTGGCATCGCTTCGACACTGAAATAGGGGTTGATGGTGGTTTCCTCGAAGTGTCCACAGATGGTGGTAATGTATGGCAGATCATCAGAGATGGCTTTATCAAAAATGGTTACAACAATGAATTATCCTATGGTACCTTTGCCATTCCATCCTTAAGAGGTTTTTCTGGTACAACCAATGACCAGTTCATTGATACCTACCTCGATCTTACACCATGGAAGGGACAGACCATCAAAATCAGGTTCCGTTTTGGATCCAATCCAGAAGGTGGTGTTTCCAGCAAGGTACTCAGAGGTTGGTTTATCGATGATGTGGAAGTAATGGACCTCTTGGTATATGAAACCGTAGCCTGTGTGACCAATGCAGACAATGAAAACGGTTCTTGCTCTGAGATCAGGAAGATTGTAATTGACAGTGATGGCATTGTATCATCAAAAGACGTAACCAACAGGATTAATTATGCGGTTTATCCCAATCCGGCGCACGACTACATGGTCGTAGAGTTGGAAGCAGCAAAGGCCGGGGCAGCTAATTTCCAGGTGACTACCCTTGATGGTAAGCTGGTTTACAAACAATCGGTAAAAATCAATGAAGGTAGAAATGTTCAGACCATTCTTACCCACACCTTCCAATCTGGTGTTTACCTTGTGCAGGTTCAAACAGCAGACGGCATTGGTGTACAGAAGATAGTAATTCGATAATAAACATGTCAGACTAATAGAAAGGCAGGCCGATTCATTTGGGCCTGCCTTTTTTTTTGCATTCTCAGCAAAACATCTTATCCTTGTTGATGATCCGGCAAGAAAGGCCATACATAGATTTTCACACCCATAAGGCCGTGCACAACGGCGAGGATGATGTAATGGAAATTATATCCATGCACCAGCAAATCAAAAATGAAACAGATTGGTTAACCCTGGGTTATCACCCCTGGTGGCTGCACGAAGTTCTTACCAAAGAAGCCCTGGATGAGTTGAGTATTGCGCTGTCAAATCATCCCAGATGCCTGGCCCTCGGAGAGTGTGGCCTCGATGGATTAAAAGGAGCCGCCAGAGAAATTCAGGAACAAAACTTTGAAGCTCAGCTTACAATCGCAAAAGCACTCCGCTTGCCCGTTATCATCCATTGTGTTCGCCAATTTGATCGTTTGTTGCAGATCCGAAAACAGTGGCGCGATACCAAATGGGTGATCCATGGCTATCGGCGCAATGTCATCCTTACCCGTCAATTGCTGGACGAAGGCATTGGTGTTTCGGTAAGTCCTTTTCCGGGTATGAATGCCAGTTTTACAGACATGCTTCATTTCCTCCCGATGGACAGTTTTTACCTTGAAACCGATAGTGACCATAGGGTCGATATCAGGGGCAGATATGCATTGATGGCAGAATTGCGCAAAATCGATATTTTTGCACTCCGTTGGCAGATGTACCAAAACTGCAGCGATTTATTTCAATGGAAACAATGACCTTCCCCTGGTTAGAACGCACAACACTGCTCATTGGTGATGAGGCTACCCTGCACCTGTCGAAAGCCAGAATCTTGCTGGTTGGTCTGGGGGGAGTGGGCTCATTTGCAGGTGAGTTTCTGGTTCGTGCAGGTATTGGTCACCTTACCATGGTAGACGGCGATAAAGTAGATCGGACCAACATCAACAGACAGTTGCAGGCCCTGCACAGCACCATTGGTATGGGCAAGGCCAGGTTGTTGGAAGAACGGTTTCGAGACATCCACCCAGGCCTGGACCTTTTGGCGGTGGACCATTTTATGACGCCCGGTGATATGCAAAACCTCCTTGAATCCGGTCAATACGATTTTGTACTCGACTGTATAGATTCTTTCCAACCCAAGCTGACTTTATTGGAATTGGCATATAAATCAGGCCTCAGAGTTGTCAGTTCGATGGGCGCCGGCGGTAAAACCGACCCCTCAAGGATGGCCGTAGCCGATCTGTTTGACACCCACGACTGCCGCTTTGCCCAAAAAGTAAGAAAACAAATGAGACATCGGGGGGCCGGCCGGGGAATCACTGCCATTTATTCGGATGAACTCCAACACAAAGAAGCCCTCAAATACACAGATGGCACCAATTACAAAAGATCTTATTACGGTACCATTTCTTACATGCCCGCTCTTTTTGGCCTTTGGGTAGCCAGCACCGTGATCCGGGAAATTACTTCCATGCAAAATTACAAGTCGTTGAAAATCAATAAAAAGTTCCCCAAATCAAAGAGATAGTCGGGCAGATGACACGTTTTTTTGAAATTATTGCAATTTTTCACCACAGGTTTTGAAAATCTTTTATCTTTGCAAAACTTTTTAAAAGTGGGGTACCTTAGCTCAGTTGGTAGAGCATCGGACTGAAAATCCGTGTGTCCCCGGTTCAAGTCCGGGAGGTACCACAAAATCAAAGGAATGGTCGTTGACTGTTCCTTTTTTTATTTCTCAACCGCTTACTGCCGACGGTCAACCGCTTACCGCTTACCGCTCACAGACAACTGTCAACCGCTTACCGCTCACCGTCAACGATTTGCCAACATTTGATTATTAATCTACTAAAATCTGTCAACCTATTTTAGGCACGCACAACGCACAATTCGTAATTCGTAATTCGACATTCGAAATTGCCCCCCAACTATTCCAAAATAAATCCCAACTGCGACTCCCAACTCAAATCCTTATTCACCCTCTCCTTAATAGCAGTAGGTGTAAACTGAGCAGGTTGGGCTGTAAGTCGCTCATAAAACTTTTCGATGAGGGTAAAGTCGACATCTTTTTCAGCAAGTGGCAGGCTCAGCACAAAGTCTTTGTCATCAAATGATTTATCGCTGCCGGCATAAACAAATGGAATGCCTCTGGCACCGTATTCCCTGTGCTTGAGGGCCGAACATTCGGTGAGGTTGATGCGGTCTACAGCAAGGGTGCCAATGGCGATATCTGCCTGGTCGAAAAACTGATTGAGTTCTCCACCATAGGCAGAGGGAAAGAAAAATATATTTTCTTTTACTGTTGGGTGATCTGCCAGTTCTCTGATTTTTGACAATTCTGCGCCTTCGCCTATCAGGGTGAGATACACCGTATATTTTGGCTTGTTGGCCATATAGTGAATCAGGCCATTGATGAGTCGGTCGATACCGTGCCAGTGCCAGAAGGTACTTACCAGAATGAGTCGGATGACGCCTGGTACACTGACCGAATTTTTGAGTTTATACGATTCAGGATCGATGGCATTTTTGATGGCTACAACCGGAATGCCCCAAATATTGGAATCGCTACCCACCGTTATGATGCGGTGGATGTATTTTTTCAAGTACTTATGTCGATAAGAAATGACCTGTGCCACCAGTTTTTTAAGACCTTTATATTCATGGATGTAAGGATAGGTAGCGAGGTCAAGGAAAATTTTTACCTTGGGATTGATCTTTTTGAGGTGCTTGAGCAAGCCCAGTAGACCAAGTGCCAGTGGGCTATAGCGGATGTACACTACATCGTAGGTTTCCAGCTTGGGCAGGGTCTTGAGATTGGCAAAAAAGTCGAACATTTCAAAACGGTGGCGGGCACCTGGTGTATGTAGCGACTTGAGCACAAACAACTTACCGTCTACCTGAACCCCTTTGGAGTGGAGATTGACCATGTCAACAGAAGCACCAAGGCGCTCCAGTGATCTGGCTTGCTCCAACATTTTGCGAAGAATCCCTTTTGTAGATTCCTCGTCAGAATATATTTTATAGACAATTAGGACTTTTTTCATGTACCCTTTAAAGTTGGCACAAATATATTAGAAAATTTCTTAATACAAGATGGAACCGACACATAAAATGTTTTAACAATGTCTATGGCTTTTGCTATTTTTACAACAACATGCACCCCGTTATGTGCGTTACTTAGTCAATTCCTATAAAGGCATGAAAACACCTCCTCTTTTTCACTATATCCTTCTGCTGTCGGCATTGTGGTTGTGTTCCTGCAATCGGCCTGAAAAAACGTACTATGAAACCGGGGAACTCAAAGAAGAGATTTACAAAGACAAGGACGGTAAAAACCATGGTACCTATTTGCGTTATCACCTGGAAGGAGGTGTAGCAGAAGAAGCCAGTTTTGAGCATGGTAAGCCCAATGGGGTACGCAAGTTGTTTTATGTAACCGGCCAGATGGAATCAGAAAGTCAGTTTGTCAATGGCCAGCTCAACGGTTATCACAGGGTGTATTACCCATCTGGAAAACTGATGATTGACGCCGTGAATAAAAACAATGCCTTGAACGGGACCTTCAAAAAATTCAATGAAGACGGATCCTTACAGGAAGTAGTAACCTTTACAGATGGAGAAGAAAATGGACCCTTTGAAGAGTATTACAAGAATGGCAAAATAAAATGGAAGGGCACCTATCGCAATGGTGACCAGGAATTTGGTTTGTTGGAACGTTTTGACAGTACCGGGGTTTTGGTTAAAACCATGATGTGTGATTCTTTAAGAATTTGCAGAACTACATGGCTAAAAGAAGGGTATGAAGATAAAGAATAGATGTATGAAAGCAGGTAAACTCATTTTTGTAGTCCTCCTCACTACCCTTAACGTGTCAGCACAGACAGGTAGGAAGTTTACCTATGAATTTTTATCACTACCCCCATCGGCCCGTATTACCGGCTTGGGAGGAATTGCACCTGTACTTAGAGATGATGATATTAACCTCAGTGTTTACAACCCTTCTAACTTAAATCCGGCTCACCACCGAAGCCTGGCTTTTAATCATAATTTTCATTTTGCCGGCATATCCAATGGCAGTGCTGCTTATGGACACCACATAGAGAAATGGGGAATTACTACTCAACTATCTGTAGGCTATATGTCGTATGGCGATTTTAAATGGACCACCGAAAGAGACGAAAGCCTGGGTAGCTTTACCGCATCAGAACAATACATTGGTCTTGGACTGGGTCGTCGACTCAATGAGCGAATAACCGCAGGACTTCAAATCAAATCCGTCTTCTCTCATCTTGAGACCTATCAAAGTTTTGGAATGGCGGCAGACCTTGCCTTACAATATGAGAATCCGGATCAAAAAATGGCTGTAACATTTTTGGTTCGAAATCTGGGGGGAGAGATTTCTACTTACAACGCCTCTGCGTTGAGTGCCCCACTTGATATTCAAATAGCATTAACCAAAAGGTTGAGCCACCTGCCTTTGCGATTTTCCATTATCGCCCATCAGCTTCAACAGTGGGATGTGCGTTATGATGACCCCAGCGCAGTAGAAGAGACCGACTTGTTCGGAGAAGTCAAAAAGGAGAGTGCTTTTGCAGCAGCTGCTGATAATTTTTTTCGGCACTTCATGTTTAATATGGAGCTGTCATTGGGCAAAACAGAGGGTTTCAAAATAAGGGCTGCCTACAACCACCAGCGCAGACAGGAACTCAACCTGTCAACATTTAGAAGTATGGCAGGATTTAGCCTTGGCTTTGGACTTAAAATCAAGCAGATAGGCATTGACTATGGTTTAGGATACTACCATCTGGCCGGGGCTACCAACCACCTGAGCTTGGTTACCAATCTCGATAGATTTAAAAGAAAGTCAGGTTCTTGAAAATCGGGTCCACAGACAGGCTGGTAACACAGCATTTTCCTTCTCACCAAAAAATATTGTATTGTGTGCTCAACTGGGGTCTTGGCCATGCAAGCCGCAGCATCCCGGTGATTGAAGCCTTGCTGCAAAAAGGCAATGAAATTACCCTCGCTTCAGACGGCATGCCCCTGGCACTTCTTCGCCGCACCTTTCCGGACTTACAGACGAAAGAACTGCCTGCTTATGGAATCCGTTATCCCCGACCCTCTATTGTGCAGAATATGATTTTGCAAGCCTGGTCTATCCATAAAGCCATCCTCAATGAAAACAAGGCAGTGGCGCATTTATATGACAACCACGGATATGACTGCATAATTTCAGACAACAGACCCGGCTGTTATCATCCTGCCTGTACTTCTATTTTCATAAGTCATCAACTCGAACCCCATCACCCCAATACCTTTGTGCGATGGTTGTTTAAACGTGTAAACCATTGGTATATTCGTCGATTTCAAAAGGTGTGGGTGCCTGATGATGCACAGTGGTATTTGTCGGGGAATTTGAGCAAGGCCGATTTTGAAAAACCTGAAGTGGATTGGATCGGGCTGTGTTCTCAAATGAAAAGTGGGGACAGAATGGTCGAAAAAAAGATCAGCTTGATCTTATCGGGTCCGGAGCCACAGAGAAGCTTGTTAGAGGCATTGCTGATCAAAGAACTGGCTGGGTTAAAGGAATATGCAGTAAGCCTTGTAAGAGGCACTGACCAAGCCGCAGCCCCTAACCTTCCTGCACATTGGGAGGTAATCCATCTGGCGGATGCCGAACACATTAACCTATTGATGAATACCTCTGCTCTTGTTGTATGCAGAAGTGGATATAGCACCCTTGCAGACCTTGCAGTAACGGGCTGTCCGGCCATACTGATACCTACCCCGGGGCAGACAGAGCAGGAATATCTTGCAGAAAGACACAAACAGCGATGGCCCTTTATCGCGCAGGAAGACTTCACCTTATCTTACCTACAAAAAGTGTTGGAGGGAGGAGAAAAGTAAAAATTACTATCTTTGTGCCGGATTCCGTTTTTTGCACAAGCGTTAAAAATCCAGATAAGTATGACAAAAAAATTGCACAATCGCGTTAATCGCGAGGTGTTGCTGCAGCGTTTACAGCAGGACACTACTCCACGAACCACCATTTCCTTTTACAAGTATGCCCACATAGGCAATCCTTCGTTGTTTAGGGATCATCTTTATTTATTGCTGGAGCCCATCGGAGTATTGGGCAGAATCTATGTTGCCCACGAAGGGGTCAATGCCCAGATTTCAGCACCAACTGCCAATATGGAGGTTTTCAGAAAGACACTCGATCAAATTACATTTCTCGAAGGTTGCCGGCTCAATGTGGCGATAGAAGATGACGGAAAGTCGTTTTTTAAACTGGCCATCAAAGTGAGAGAAAAGATAGTGGCTGACGGTCTTGATGATAAAAGTTTTGATGTGACCCAATGTGGAAAACATGTCAGCGCTGAAGAGTTCAATACCCTCGCAGAAGATGCCAATACCATTATTGTAGATATGAGAAATCACTACGAGAGTGAAGTGGGTCATTTTAAAAATGCCATCACCCCGGATGTTGAGACCTTCAGAGAAGAATTGCCCTTAGTGGAAAAAATGCTTGCGGGTAAAGAAGATAAAAATCTGCTAATGTATTGTACCGGCGGCATTCGCTGCGAAAAGGCAAGTGCCTATTTCCGGCACAAGGGATTTAAAAATGTATTCCAACTCAACGGAGGAATCATAGAATATGCCAGGCAGGTCAATGCAAATGGGCTTGAAAATAAATTCATAGGAAAAAACTTTGTCTTCGACGAACGTTTGGGAGAGCGAATCAGTGAAGAAGTAATTGCCACCTGTCACCAGTGCGGAAACCCTTGTGATGACCACACCAACTGTGCCAACGAGTCATGTCACATCTTATTTATTCAATGCAAGAACTGCGCCGATCTATACCAAAAATGTTGTTCTGACAAATGTAAACAGCACATGCTTTTACCTGCTGAAGAAAGGGCTGCTTTGGCTGGCAAATTAGAGTTTAATGGCACTAAGTTTGGGAAGGGAAGGTATAAGGTACATCGACAGAATGAGATATTGGATGTTGAATAAAGAATGTTGAATTGAGAATTACGATTTTTAATTACGAATTACGAATTGAGAATTACGATTTTTAATTACAAATTACGAATTGAGAATTACGATATTCAATTACGAGTTACGAATTGAGAATTGCGATTTTTAATTACGAGTTACGAATTGAGAATTACGATTTTTAATTACGAATTATGAATTGAGAATTACGTTTTGAGGTGGCATGTCGAATGGAGGATTACGGCTACCTTCAAATTGGACTTTTAGCCATTCATAATGGCCATTCGTCATTCGACATTCGTCATTCGACATTCGTAATCCGAAATTCGTCATTCGCCATTCGTCATCCGAAATTCGTCATTCGAAATTCGTCATTCGAAATTCGTCATTCGTAATCTGACATTCGTAATCCGACATTCGCCATTCGAAATTCGTCATTCGCCATTCGTCATTCGAAATTCGTCATTCGTAATCCGCCATTCGTCATTCGAAATTCGTCATTCGAAATTCGTCATTCGAAATTCGTAATCCGCCATTCGTAATCCGAAATTCGTAATACGAAATTCGCCATTCATCATTCGTAATCCGAAATTGGCCATTCGTCATTGATCTTCCCCAAAATCCCTGGTCCTTAACGCCCTAAATATTACAATAAATTATAGGGGAAAAATTAAAGTGGAAAAGCGGGGTGAATTGCGATGAGCTTGTTAATTTCGGTAATTGTAAAACAGTAAAACCATGTTTGGAGGAAAAAAATCAGAAAACGGTTCAGGAGGTGGTAATCAGGCCATTTCGGCTATCTCGAATAACTTAATTACCTCGGGGACCAAGATTGAAGGAAATGTCACGGCCAATTCAGACATGCGGATTGATGGCGAATTGTATGGCAATCTCAGTTGCCAGGGAAAGATCGTAATTGGGGCCGAAGGCAAGATCATCGGTGACATAGAGTGTCAGAATGCAGTTATCGAAGGCATATTTCAGGGCAAGCTGCGATGCGGTGAGCTGCTCAATATCCGGGAAACGGCACAAATCAATGGTGAAATCACTACAGACAAATTAATGGTTCAGGCGGGTGCGGTTTTTAATGTTGTGTGCAACATGGGCAGCCTGATGAAGGCCGGACAAGGAATTGGCAAGGCATCCTGATCAAGTCCCGAAGATGGAAAAACCCCGTAACAAGGGCAATGGCTCAGAATACCTGAGGTATTCGGGTCTTGGCATCCAGTTGGCCGTACTTATTGGGCTGGCCTATTGGTTGGGACACAAGGCAGATGAAGCATGGATGGGAGGGAGGCCTATTTTTTCTATCGGCTTTATTCTATTGGTCTTTGGAGCGTCGATTTACAAATTGTATAAAGAACTATTTAAGTGAGGCCTTCCGTTTTTTACCTCAGTTTGAGTGGACTCGTTTTTGGCATAGTGGCCTTACTGTGGCTATGGTATAATTACCATCCCCTGGCTGATGGCAGAGGGCTGGCGTTTACAGGTCTCACCGCTTTTACCTTACTCAATGTTTGTTTTTACCACCTGGCAGCTTACCTGTCAAAACATTCCATGGATCAGGCTTATTTGATGATGACCTGGCTTAATTTTTTATGTAAAGTTTTGATTGCACTCGGCTTGCCCGTGATATTTTATTTTAAATACCACTTAACAGGGGCTGCCTTTATTGTTCCGTTCTTATGCGTTTATGTAGCCTTCACCGTTTTTGAAACCTGGGTACTGAACAAGTTGGCCATTATGAGACGGACATAAAAAAAGCGGATTCAAAAGAACCCGCTTCTTAAAGTTTACTCTCTTAGAGAGAATTATTTTTTCACTGGAAGCGCTGCTTTCAAAGCTGCTAAAGCTGTTGCAGAACCCTCAGAAATTTTTACAAGGTTTTCTTTCAATGTGGTCAGGGTAGTTTCATTGGTAGAGATGAAGTTGGTCAACTCTGCAATTTTAGCAGTTACATCACCTTCCAATTTACCAGCAGCCAAACCATCTTTCAATGCAGTAACTTCACCTGCTTTTGCTTCCCACGCAGTTTTAGCTTCAGCTAATTTTGCAGTGATTTCAGTAAGACCTGCACCAGACGTTTTGTAAGCATCAACTGCCATCTTTACTTTGTCAAGTTCTGCACCTTTCAATTTTGACAAATAAACTGAGTCAACACCCAGGCTGTCAAAGTTAGCATTGAATGAAGCAGTGCTTGCATCAACCATGGTTGAAAATTCAGTAACCGCTGCTGTAGTAGCATCCCATTTGGTACCCAATTCTTCGATACCTGCTTTGTATTGCTCAACATTTTTACATGCAAATACAGAAACGATCAAAGACAAAAAGAATAATTTTTTCATTGTAATTATTTTAACTTGTTTAGGCTGCAAATGTAGTTGGACTTGAGGTTCTGCGCAAGGGTTATGACCAAATAATATTTCAAATCTTTGGTAAAAAATATGTTAATAAAGTGTAAACAATAGATTTGTTCAAGTTATACAGAATTATATTCTGTTACAAAGAACGATTTGATAAAAATTTGGTTTTCTCGTTTCAAAGCGCAGAATTTTCACCAAATAAAATAAGGTAGTTTTATTTATTTTCGTTGGGCATGGATTTTTTTAACCCGGTCGAGTTCTCTCTTTACGTCTTTTTCTTTTAGATCTTCGCGTTTATCGTACATCTTTTTGCCCTGGGCCACTACAATTTGAACCTTGACAAAATCGCGATCGCTGAAATACATTTTGTAGGGTATGAGGGTCATACTTTTCTCGTCCAGCTTGCGTCTGATTTTTTTTAACTCCGCTTTTTTTAACAATAGGATTCGGTCGCGACGGGTCTCGTGATTGTATATCGTACCCTGATCGTATTCTGCGATGTACATATTTTTCACCCAGAGATGGTCGCCTTGAAATACACAGTAGGCATCGGTGAGATTGGCATTTCCTGCACGTATCGATTTAACTTCGGTGCCGGTAAGGACCATACCTGCTTCAAACTCCTGTACAAAGTGGTATTCAAATTTTGCCCTTCGATTGATTATTTCACGATTGCTGACGGCCATGGGTGATTTTGTTTACGTCCAGCTCAACCATTTCTGGTCGCTCTTTCCGCTTTCAATGACTTTATATATAAATTGCATGCCCCTGACTCCATCCTCAACGGTAGGGTAATCGTGGTAGATGAGATCAACTTCTTTACCTTCCAGTCTAGCTGCTATGCAGGTGGCAACATTGTTGTAAATATTGGCAAAAGCCTCCAGATAGCCTTCCGGATGTCCTGCCGGTATGCGGGTAGCTACCTGGGCTGCTGTGCAAGCGCCGAACCCTCCGGTGCGGAAAATTTTGGTAGCTTCATCAATGTATCTTACAACGAGTGAATTGGGCTCCATTTGTTTCCATTCTATGCCACCTCTTTCACAATATACGCGGATACTAAGATTGTTTTCTTCCCCTGCACAGATTTGACTTGCATGGAGGATGCCCCTCGCCCCATTATCAAACCGCAGCAAAACACTGCCGTCATCATCCAATTGCCGACCTAGCACAATGGTAGAGATATCGGCACACAATTCTGTTATTTTAAGCCCTGTGATGTATTCTGCCAGGTTTTCAGCGTGGGTACCTATATCTCCCATGGCACCTGCGATACCTGACTTGGTGGGATCGGTCCTCCATGCGGCTTGTTTTTGCTCAGAAGCTTCCAGCAAGGTAGAGAGCCAGCCCTGTGGGTATTCCACCACTACCTTTCTTACCTTTCCGATGCTGCCATTTTGAACCACGTGGCGGGCTTGTTTTACCATCGGGTAGCCGGTATAATTGTGCGTAAGGGCAAAGATGTTGCCGCTCTTTTTTACTTCTTCTCTCAGTATATAGGCCTGTTCCAGGTCAAAGGTCATAGGCTTGTCACAAATGACATGAAAGCCGGCTTGTAAGGCCATAACGGCGGGTTCGAAGTGCATGTGATTGGGCGTGACAATTGACACCAGGTGGATGCGTTTATCAGCTGGCAGTGATTTTTCTTTGTCAATCATCTCCTGAAAACTGCCATAAACACGAGAAGGGTCAAGACCCAAAGCTTCGCCACTTTCAATTGATCTTTTGGGATCTGAACTAAAAGCACCCGCTACCAAATCTATCTTGCCATCGAGTCCGGCAGCCATGCGGTGAACGTTGCCGATAAAGGCACCGATGCCACCTCCTACCATACCCATTCTGATTTTTTCCGCCATATTTTTATTTATTGTGCGCTGTGAAATTGTTTGAGAAACCGAACATCATTTTCAAAGTACATTCTGATATCACTTACCCTGTACAGCAGCATGGCCTGCCTTTCTATGCCCATGCCAAAAGCAAAGCCTGAATATTTCTCGGGGTCGATGCCACAGTTAGTTAATACCTGAGGATCCACCATGCCACAGCCCAGGATCTCCAGCCAGCCGGTTCCTTTGGTGATGCGGTGGTCAACCTCATCTTTGAGACCCCAGTAAACATCCATCTCGGCGCTTGGCTCGGTAAAAGGGAAATAACTGGGCCTTAATCTTATTTCTGTCTGTATACCATACATTTCCCTGGCAAAATAGAGCAGGGTTTGTTTCATGTCGGCAAACGACACTTTTTCATCAATGTACAGACCTTCCACCTGATGAAACTGGCAGTGAGATCTGGCAGAAATGGTTTCATTTCTATAAACCCTTCCCGGGGCAATGATGCGGATCGGGGGCTTTGAGGTTGTCATAACCCTGGCCTGAACCGATGACGTGTGGGTTCGCAGCAATCGGGTTACTGAATCTTTCAGATAGAAAGTATCCTGCATGTCCCGGGCCGGGTGATCATCAGGGGTATTCATGGCGCTGAAATTATGCCAGTCGTCTTCGATTTCCCTTTCTTCCGCAACCGTGAAGCCAATTCGTTCAAAAATGGACACAATTTTGTTGAGGACCAGCGAGATAGGGTGTCGTGAGCCTTGAAAATGGGTGTTGTCAGGCAGATAAAGGTCGATATCTGCAGCAGTTTTTCCTGCCTTTCCGGCTTCGATTTGGTCTTTATGAGCCTGAAATTTTTCTTCAGCGGCTACTTTAACGGCATTGATAACCTGGCCAAATTCCTTTTTGCGGTCATTGGGTACATTTTTGATTTCAGCAAAAAGGTCTTTGAGGATGTTTTTGGTACCTAAAAACCTGATTCTGAAAGCCTCAAGTGAGGATTCATCAGTGATGGGGGTGTTGTTTATTTCCTTCCCCAGTTCATCCAGGGTGGTGAATACGTCGTTTTGCATGGTATGTTATGGGCAATTGTGGGTACAAAATTAACAAAAATATGCCAGCTATGCCAGATAAGTTGCTAATACAGGCCATAGACCACAATCATTATCAACGAAGATTTAGGTCAGTTCCTAAAAAAAAAGCCTTCCCTATTTTTGATTAATCATATTTGTTTAACAAAAAACCATTTTATGTCAACAAAAACCACGATTTACCTGTCTGACCTTCATTTCGAGCACCAGCAATGGCTCAAAGAGCTGGTCTTTTGGGAAGATGAAATAGCGCTGTACAATAAAAGGCTGGAAGAAATTATTGGCAGATATACCGATGTTTCGATCAAAGCCGAGATGGAACATTTTCAGAATCAGTTTATTCGCCATGATGAAGTAATTGACATTCTGAAACACGATGTGCGCAAGCACGAAAGCCAATTGGTAAAGTATGCACAAGACCATCCGGTTGCTTTGGACCATGTACATTTTAATGACCACAGCGAATTGCGTGACAGGATGGAAACGCAACGAAAAATATATTCAGATTTGAAATCCGAGTTTTATTCTTTTTTGTCGAAGAATATGTAATTCCGGGTAAAGAGGTATTACCACATTTTGTTTTATAGTTGTTAGGTTTGATCGCAATGGTGATCAAACCTTTTTTTATTTTTACTCATACCCATTATCAAAAATGGATGTTAATTAAAGGCAACTTTTGGTCTTAAGATTTGAAAATGTAATTAGGATCTTATTTGGAATTGGATTAAGCTACTGCATTGCGGTTATCGGTTTGACAATATGTAAGAAGCCCAAATTAGGCACTTGTTACTATTATTATCCAGAAAAGTGTAAAATCAAATTGGAAAGGTAAAGAATGGATTTTTGAAAGTGTTGCATTGATAAACCATTGAATTCTTCTAAAAATTTTATTTTTAATCAATGCATTGGCTAAAAACATGCAATTTTTTACATCTAAGTTTTTCTTATTTAATAAAGAGGTAAAAGGCAAAAAACGAAAATACTAAAAGCCCTTGCTGCTTGTGGTTAGTGTTTTTTTTTATTGACAATGGTACCAATCACGCTTACGAAACGGGTAGTAGTTTGTGTGAAAATATGGCAGCAAGAATTATGTGATAGATATTTTATTAATTATTCATATTTTATTTAAAAATTATTTAAAATACTCCGCATTTTTCGATATTTATTTCTGTTTGAAGTTATGAATGGGGTGTTTGTGAAAATATTATTCAATTAATTACCTTCGTCCTTCTATACAATTAAAATTTTGCCATGTTGTCTGTTTCATTTAAAAGAAGTTTTTGGTTTTTCACCTTTTTTATTTGCATCAATTCCATCTTTAGTCAAGCCTGGAAATCCTTTAACATTTTGAGTGGAAATCCGAATGCTACGGGTAACGAAATTCGTTTTTTAAATGGAACAACGGGTTGATTAGGTTCAACCATAGCTACTACCAATGGCATTCCAGCCGGTAATAATAATTTGCCGGGTGGTGCAGCTTTCGATTCCAATACGGGTCGTTTATACTATTCAAAACCAGGTACCGTTGCCAATACCGCCGTATTTAATATTTACAACAATACGGGCGCAGTGGCAACCAATACCAATGCAGCTACAATTTCAGGAGGAGAATATCATAGAATGGGTGTGGGGCAAGACGGCAATGTTTATGGAACCAAAACTGCTTTGGTTATTCAACTTTCCGCTTCGGCTCCGAGGATCGATATTATGACCGTCAAATTGACTCGATACAACCCCTCTACCAACACATTTACCATCCTTGGCAATATTCAGTGTCCTGCCGCATACGCTAGTACCATGCCGGCACCTTACAACACAGGCGATTATTGGTCATGTTCAGATGCTACCACAACGCCATTTTATGCTGCTCAATTGGGTAATGCCATATATGGCGATTTGGCGGTATCACCGGATAATTCCATGTATATGACCATTGGTAAAAAACTTATTAGAATACCCAACTATTCATCAATAAGCGGTACTGGCCTCATACCAGCAGTAGAGGTTGGCAATATCTTACCCACAGGTGTGGGCTTTAATTTTACCACTCAGGGCTCTGGAACTTATGGTTTATCATGGGATAACAACAATAATAACCTTTTGGTCATTAGCTCGCGAACCAGTGACGGTTCTGATGGTAGTTATAATGTTAATCCGGCAACAGGAGCACTTACTGGTTCTTTCAGGGTCAATTGTCTGGCAACCCCTACCTCGGCAAATTTTGCAGATCTTACAGATGTAATGAGTTCAATTGGTGCTGCAAACAGATTGGTGTCCGTACAATGGTTGGGGTACAACAATAAATATAGGCTAACTTATCAGATAAGGGTTGAAAATATTGGAACATCCATTTTAAAAAATGTGCAATCAGCTCTTAACCTTGCAACGGTTTTCCCATCATTAACAATAAACAATGTTTCAGCAAATTTTGTCAATAACCCTGCTTCTTTGGTCTTAAACCCAGCCTATAATGGTACAGGAAACAATAGTTTATTGGATGGATTAAAGACTCTTTATTCTTCACGGTATAATGGTGCAAATTTGAATGGAGGGGCTGGAAATATAACAGCTGGATCAAATTTTGCGATCATTGAGGTCACACTTGATGTAGCGGGTGTGGCTACCAATGGCACCACCACCTATAATTGTACTGCCACCGCAACCGGAACAGGGTTTGATGGTACAACTGTGACAGATAATAGTGATAATGGACTGGCAGTTGAAACTGGATCTCCCAACTTAAAAGCGGATGATGCTGGTGAGGGAGATCCGACCCCTATAAAATTTGGCAGCACAGTATCAGGCACAGTCTGGAACGATGCCAACAACAGTGCGAATGGCACTTTATTCAACATCTTTACTGCCGGAGAAAGCGGTACCAATGCAGGAGGATTAAATGCGACTTTGGTAGACCCAGTGACTAATCTCGTAATCAATTCTGTACCTGTTGCTGCTAATGGCACCTATAGTTTCAGCAATATAGCTTCATTTGCCAATTTACAAGTGGTAATAAGTACTACGGCAGGTGTTGCAGGAAGCGCACCCCCCGCTGCAAGTGTACCCTCAGGTTGGCAGTTTACTTCACCTGGCAGTACAAATACTACAGGAGATATAAATACCGGAGTATACAATAGTGCTGATCTTGTTAGGTTTGGTGCTATTGATGATCCTAATAATGATTTTGGAATCAAAGTTGCAGACACTCCAGTCATTCTCACTTGCCCAATCAATACAACGGTAGCTGCCTGTCAGTCGCAGGCTGCCATCAACGCTGCATTCGCCACCTGGCTGGCCACTGCAAGCGGATCTGGCGGTTGTAGTGGTATGCTCACCAACAACAATACAGGCGCTCCAGATGCATGTGGAGGGTCCACCACGGTAACATTTACATATAGCAGTACCTGTGCTCCATTTACCACTTTCTGCCAGGCTAGCTTCACGGTTTCACCCACAACGACCCCAACACCATCTTTTGCAAATTGCGGCAATACCTTCAATCTTGGTTGTAATCCTGGCAGCCTGCCTACTTGTACCGACATTGCCAATGGTAGTTTTGGAGGTGCAGTAACAGCATCTAACAGTTGTGGTTCTGTCCCGGTTACTTGTTCGGCTGGCAGTATCACCATCAATGGTTGTAACCGCTCTCAAGTGTTTACCTTCACAGCCACGGCTTGTGGTATTACCAGCACCTGTACCCGCACTTACAACTGGACGTCAGTAACGCCACCCTCATTCAATGGTACCTGCGGAAACGGTGTGATTAACTTGGGTTGCAACCCTGTCACCCTGCCAGCTTGTGACCCGAACGTAATGGCTACCAATGAGTGTGGTCCGATATCAGTGACCTGCAATGTGGGCACTATCCAGGTAAATGGCTGCAACCGCCAGCAAACGCTAATTTATGTTGCTAATGCAGCCGGCTGCGGCACTTTCAGCACTTGTCAAAAAATATACAACTGGCAGGTGACTACGGCCCCTGTCTTTGCCAACTGCGACAATACTTTTGACCTTGGTTGTAACCCTGCTACTATACCCACGTGTGCCAACGTACAGACGGCCCCATTTGGAGGTGCAGTAACTGCCAGCAATGAATGCGGCAACGTAAGTGGCATCACCTGTTCTGAAGGAGCTGTTACATCCAGCGGCTGCAATCGTAGCAAAGTTTTCACTTTTTCGGTAACGGCTTGTGGTTTTACATCCACCTGTACAAGAACCTTTACCTGGAAAGTGGCCTCATTACCCGTATTTGATAATTGTACAACGAGCCTCATCGACCTTGGCTGCAACCCGTCTACCTTGCCAGGCTGCGATGCCAGTGTAACCGCTACCAGTGAATGCGGACTGGCAATGGTCGTATGTACTGCAGGAATGATCACATCGAGTGGATGTAATAAACAGCAAATCTTCACTTACGAGGCAACGGGCGAATGTGGCGCTAGCACTTGTACCCGAACGTATGTTTGGCAAGAAAGTACACCAGTGATTTTGACCTGCCCCGTCAACACTACGGTGGCAGCATGCCAAACGCAAATTGCCATTGATGCTGCATTTAACGCTTGGTTAGCCAATGCTTCAGCATCGGGAGGTTGCAATGGAGTCTTAACCAATAACAACATGGGTGCACCGCCAGCATGTGGAGGTTCCACAACTGTAATATTTACCTATAGCAGTAGCTGTACACCATTGACAACCACCTGTCAGGCGACATTTACAGTAGCAACTGCGCCACCCATTCTTCTCACTTGTCCGGCCCCAACAACAGTCAACGGAGGACAGACACAGGCAGCCGTCAATATGCAGTTTGCAACCTGGTTGTCAACAGCCACTGCATCAGGAGGTTGTAATGGGATGCTTACCAATAATAATGTAGGAGCACCACTTGCCTCTGGGGGAACAACATCTGTGACCTTTACCTATACCAGTAGCTGCGCACCATTGACAACAACATGCGTGTCTAGCTTTTCTGTTCAACAGGGTAACTTTGTCAATACCACAACCAACACTAATTATACAACCCTTCAGGATGCCATTGATGCAGCCAATGCCATGTCTCCTGATACCATAGAATTGTTGGATAACATGGATGAAACAAATGTTACCATAACAAATTCTGTGGTTATAAGATCCAATGGATTTACTCTAACCATTCCGAGTGGAATGCTATCCATTCCAATGGGTAGATCATTGACTTGGTTTGAGAACAACCTGGTGATTAGTCCGGGTGCTGTTATTGATAATGATGGTACCCTAATTAATAAAGGAACTATTAGTTATCAGGCAGGTATGGGTAGTTTTACCAATACAGGTTATTATGGGGGAACAGGAAGTTTTCTAGGTAACTTTGTTAATAACGGAACGGTTAATACGGGCAATTAATATTTGCTGGTCAATTTCAAAGGAGCCTTTTTTATAGTTTGATTAAAAATTGTAACCTTGATTAATTAAGTTAGATTTGTTAATTCTGGGTATTCTGTTTTTCATGGAAAATTGGGTTTTTTCTAACCTTCAAGGGCTAATGAATACATCGATAGAATGATGTAAAGTAGTCTAGTAAAATGATGCCCTGAGTTTAGGTTTGAACATCTTATAAAAGAGAGCTATGTTTTTTGCAGGTCGCGAGCTTTGAATGAATCATTAGGGGGAAATGTATAAATATAAATAGGCAACCTAAATACGGAACACCAAATAAAATGAATTAATCCCTCGTTAGACAAAATGAGTATTTTTTTGATTTGATATTTTATTCAAATAAAGAATGCCACAAACTAAAGAAATAGTCAAATATGAATCCTATATTTCTTTGTCTGTGGCATTCGCTTTTAAATTGCCTTATAAAATAATCATACTATTCTACTAAGACAACTTTATGATTACTTACGCCCTTTGAGGTGTATACCCGAATAAAGAAAATACCTCTGGGTACATCTAGCACAGATATAAAATTATCTTTAACCTCTGTCAATACTAATTTTCCACTCAAGTCGTACAATTCAATGATTTCAATCGGGCGTTGACATTGAACATAAATCTTCTGTGAAGCAGGATTGGGGTAGATGACAGCGCCATCCAGGTCTGATTCCTGTGTTCCAACTACCGGGACAGAAATGGTCGATTTGCACGCTCTATAATATTTCAAACTATTGTCATAATAAAACATAGCCGCTGCATAAGTTCCATTTTGTTGAACACTGACCTGATTGACTTCCATACCATTCAGGAACCAATGAATATTGGATAGATTTCCATTGGCTGAAAAGAAGCTTAAGATTTTTTGGCTATTGTCATATGTATATTGGATATTACTCCCACAATTTTCAGGATTGCATATATAGACAGGAATGCAGCACATTCTCCATGCAGTGCCGTCCCAGTACCTTAATGAATAGGTAAACACTCTGCAATCATTGGGATTGGGAACCGGTGGTACATAAATGATATTTTGAGTATTTCCAATGTTCTGACTGGTCTCATCAATGGTCCAACTGAAACTGTTCCAATTGCTATTGCTACCATCCAATGAAAATTCATATTCGTTATTACTTGGTTTATATTTTACCTTGATGTCACCGCAGCTAAATGGATTACAGATCCAAATTACCCTGCAACAGTATCTCCAATACGATCCATCAAAATATCGATAACTAATGGTCCGTTTTACGCAGCCGGAAACAGGTAAACTGCCATTGATTGGGCTGGGAGGATTATTGCCATTGTCAACCAACCATTGTCCATTGGTGCCTGGAGTTTGGGGTGTAAATTGGTAGCTGTTGGCGCTTTGATTATAGGTATAATTTATGGTATTGCAATTAAATGGGTTTCCCGGATTGACAGGATAACAGCAATACTCTACGCAACCCATGTTGTTGATCCTGGGGATACAAACTTCGTAGTTACCTGCAGCATTAAAAGTTATTGTGGTTGAGTTGGCGGTTCCTGCCTGGCTATTGATGATATTGCCATTTTGGCGAACCAGCCATTGATAACCGGAAGCAGGTGCAGTATTGGAGGTGAAAGTGAATTTAAGATTATTGCCATCTCCACTATAATAATGGGTAATGTTGCCTGTGGTAGCACAATTTAAGTATTTAGGTGATTCACAACAATTGACCTCAATATTAAAATTTGAAAATGAACCTTTGTATCCATCAACAACGATTTGGTACGTATGTCCCGCAATGACATCATAGGTAATGGTTTCTACTGTGCCAGAAGAATTGGTGCTATGGGCAAGGCAAGTGGTGTGATCACAGTCTTCTAATAAAAACAGTTCAAGGTTTTCATTGGAAGAAAAGCCGTACAAAGTGATGGTTGCCGGGCCGCTAAAATTAGGTTCAAATTGATAAACCCTTTCAACTCCTGTACAACCTGCTCCCGGAGGAAGTGGATCAATGCTTCCTGACGGATTGGGATCAGGAGAACAAAACACTGAGACATTGTTTTCTCCAAACATGGATTCACTTAATTTAGGCTGATTACAAGTAATTGGTTCACTGAATTCGCAATCCAGATCTTTACAAGTAAGCGTCAATTCAAAAGGGCCAGCATCATTTATTTCACCTGGAGTCTGCCAATGTTGACCATCCACTATGATAAAGTATTCACCGGCAGGCAAATCTTTGTATTCTATATAGTCTGTATCGTATCCATTTTGATCTACAGCACTAGTGCCGCTTCCAATACAATTGATATCTGAATTGGGTGGTGTGTTGGGTGGAACATTTACAACTATTTGGGGATTTCCGCTCCAGGCCTGTCCACAATCATCAACCAGAAATACATCTAAATCAACATTTAAGGTTTTACTACACAAGGTTATTCCTACATCACCTGTATTGTCAGGTTTGATGAATCTAAACACCTTATCCGGTGCTCTAAAGTCATTGGATGTGTTTTGTGGTAAACAAGATCCATAGTCTGGTCTGTAAAATTTAAACGTTTCTCCCAGGGTAGTGCTCATCAACGTTTCGCCACAGTCAATGGGCATTGCATCATCACACGCACTTCCCCCTGAAGATTGGCAAAGGTGATGTTCGTCTGCCAAAAAGCCATCCACCAATGCATAACAATCGTTGTTGCCGGCAGGTATGTTACTGTAGTTTAGGCAGACGGGTTCAAGTATGGTGGAACAATTTACCAATGCTCCGCTATAGTGCATGTGGCAAATTTTATCTACATAAAACTGATCCCCGGTTTCATTAGCATACAAATTGAGATATCCTGTGTCATGTCCTACTGTGAGTGAAGCCACATTGTCATAATTTAAAAAAAGAGCTGTGTATTCAGGGTGCAAGGTATGGCTGGAGAATCTAAACCACTCATTTTTAGGATAGCTAAATGAGGTTGAGAATGAACCACTGGTAACTTGTGCGGTTGTACCCGTTCCGAAATTTATCTCGGTCAGCTCATCATTGTTTACATCAAGAAATGATATCCTTGCCGACTTATTGGAGGGAACATACATATAGAGGGTAATTCTCCATCCATTCAATTCATAACGGATATCAACTGGTTGATTATTGCTATACTGTAGCCTGATGGATTTGTTCCCACAATGAACAATGTTGTTCACAACCGTTGCTGAAATTGGATTGTAGGACCCGGTTGGTGGATATAATGACCAATTACCATTTAAAGGCAAAAGATTATTTACCACATAACTTTCAAAGCCATCACTGCTGTTCTCAGTCGTAATAACGGTAGTTTCATCATCACAATTACAGATTTGGCCATATCCGATTTGAGTCAATAGCAACAATAGTATAAAAATTCCAAGCTTCGGAGTAAATCTTGTGTAATGTTTCGACATCATGATTGTGCTTTTTGTTGTTAATAATGTCCCGAAGCTACTGTTGGCTTTTACTCTCTAAAAACTAACTTTTTTGATTTTTCCGCAAAAAAAATTAGATAAGTATGTTGTAAATAACAGATAAACAATGTGTTATGATTTTTATTTTCCTTAAAAAAGAATAGCAAATTAGCCCCAAATTAATAGCAATAAGCTTGAGAAAGTGGATTTTTCACAATAAGAAAGTTTGATTTTTAGCGATTTTATTATTCTGGTTCTGTCTTAAAATCGGGTTATAAAGGGATCAGAAAGCTTATTTTTTTAAATACTAAATAAGGTTTGGGATATGTTTTTGCACATATTTTGTACTAAGCAAGCGCTGCCTTCACTAATAATATAACTTTATTTGTGCTTACCCACCTTCCGAAATATAGACGTAAGAAGAGAATTTAAATCATAAATTATTATGGCGTTTTCATTTTTTTACGCAACAGGAATGTTTGCAAAATGAAGGGCATCAGATACGAAAAGCTATTATTAGAAGATGCGATTCTGAAAAAGAAACACCTCCATTGGCCGGACAGATAACAATAACGGAGTTTTATGGGCGGGTAATTGAATTGTTATTAGAAGTCTTGATGCCACCTGAGCAAGGGAGATTTAACCTTTTCACCCCGAGTCTGAGATGGCTTCTGATTTTTATCTATTTACCCGACGTAGGTATAATATCAATTAATTTCCTATAATATACTGGGATGTTTTTATCCACTCTTAGCCCCTAGCCCCTAACCCCTAGTCCCTCCATTACACTCAGCGCCACATTCTGCCCATCCATGGCTGCACTCAGAATGCCACCGGCATAACCGGCACCTTCACCGCAGGGAAACAGACCTTTGATTTGCGGGTGCATGCGGGAAACAGGATCTCTGGGCACTTTGATGGGGGAGGAGGTGCGACTCTCAGTGGCAATGACATTGGCTTCATGACTCAGGAAGCCGCTCATGGATTTATCGATCTGACGAATGGCATGGCGAAGACGGTAGGCAACAAAGTCGGGTAGCTGTTCATGCAGAGGAGCACTGAAGAGACCAGGTATGTAAGAGGTCTCAAACAAATCTGCCGATAACCTGCCCTTTACAAAATCATCTACTCTTTGGGCAGGTGCTTTTTGAGATCCGTCTCCCAATTGAAACATGTGCTGTTCAACACTCGCCTGGAAGTCCATGCTGGCAAAGGTGTCTTTGTATCCGTGTTTATTGAGTTCATCCAATTCGATAGAGGTAACAAAACCACTATTGGCAAAGGGGCTGTCTCTTCGCGAAAGACTCATGCCGTTGACTACAATCTCACCCGGTGCTGTGGCTGCCGGAACCACCAAGCCACCGGGGCACATACAAAAAGAAAATACCCCGGTTTGGTCGATCTGACAAACTGTTTTGTAACTTGCTGCCGGAAGATTTTCTTCTCTGGGGTCTTGTTTATATTGTACTTTATCAATAAAACGTTGGGTGTGCTCAATCCTAACCCCAAGGGCAAATGGCTTGGCCTCGATGGCTATGTTATGCGTGTATAGCAAACGATAAATATCCCTTGCTGAATGGCCGGTGGCTAAAATAAAGGCTTCACCGGCAAATTCTCTTCCATCATGGCTGCGCACAGACTTTAAGGTTTGGTCTTGTATTTCCAGCTCAGTGATCCAGGTATCAAAATGTACTTCTCCACCGTGGTCTTTTATGGTCTTACGGATGGCTGCTACAATTTGGGGTAGTTTGTTGGAACCAATATGTGGATGGGCGTCAACAAGAATATCAGAGGTGGCCCCATGATCAACCAACAACCGGAGTACTTTTTCGATATCTCCTCTTTTATGAGACCGGGTATAAAGTTTGCCATCGCTGTAGGTGCCGGCACCTCCCTCCCCAAAACAATAGTTGGAATGCGGGTTGACCTCACCCATTTGCTGAATGGCCTTAAGATCCCGCCTCCTGGCCTGTACGTCTTTACCCCGATCTACCACTATCGGACAGAGGTTGAGTTCCAGGCATTGCAGGGCAGCGAAATAGCCGGCAGGACCCGCACCAATGATAACCACTTTTGGCCTTTCTTTGACATGATAAAAAGTCAAAGCAGGTGGATCAAAATCGGAAGCATGCAAAAGGTCAGTGATACGCGCCCTTAGTAAGTAAATGGGTTGCCGACTTCGGGCATCGATTGATCGTTTAAGAATGGTAACAATCCAATCCCCTTTTTGAGGAAGGCCAGCTTTTTGAAGACAGGCAATACGAATGGCTTCTGCATCTTGGATTTGAGCGGGCAGTACCTTTATTTCAACTTCTTTTATCATGATCAGGGACGAATGGCCGCCCTTATTTTTACCAATTGTTCCAATAAAGGGCGCAGCTGTTCGATGGGCAACATATTGGCGCCATCTGATTTTGCTTCAGCAGGTCTGGGGTGGGTTTCAATAAAGAGACCATCCACTCCAACGGCTACCGCTGCTTTTGCAATGGTAGGAATGAGGTCGGGCCTGCCTCCGGTAACACCTGATGTTTGATTGGGTTGTTGAAGCGAGTGGGTACAATCCATAATAACAGGCACCCCAAAGCCTTGCATAGTTGGCAGACCTCGATAGTCAACCACCAGATCCTGGTAGCCAAAAGTAGTGCCTCTATCGGTGAGAAGAACCTTCTCATTGCCAGCCTCTTTCACTTTTTGTACTGCAAACTGCATGGCTTCCGGACTCATGAACTGTCCTTTTTTGATGTTGACATATTTACCGGTTCGGGCAGCGGCTTCCAGGAGGGAGCTTTGGCGACACAAAAATGCCGGTATTTGCAGGATGTCTACATATTGGGCTGCCAGAGCGGCTTCTTCATCGGTGTGGATGTCGGTGGTGACGGGAACGCCCAATTCTTTCCCAACAGCCTGGATGAGAGCCAGCGCGTTTTCATCTCCGATGCCGGTGAAAGATTTGCTACTGGAACGATTCGCCTTGCGATAAGAGGCTTTAAAAACATAAGGTATCTGCAAGTCATCACAGACGGTTTTGACGTGTCGACCAATTTCATAAACAACCGCTTCGCCTTCTACTACACAGGGTCCGGCAATGAGAAAAAAATTGGGTTGATCAAAGAGCTTGCGCATTTATTTTTTTTTGCAAAGGTAGGAAATACCCCGCACATGAATGAAGCCTACAATAACTCACGGAGTCTGAACTCAAATTTGAGGTTCTTGCCTTCGCGTTGGACCCTGAGTTTTATTTTTTTACCTTCTTTACCTGAGAGAATGTTATTTATTTTATCAAGGGTTAAATTAGATGACGAGGAAAAACAAAGTTTGGTAATTACATCATTGGGCCTTACTCCTGCTTCATAAGCCGGTGATCCATCGATGACATCATTGACAATAAACTGTTTTAAATCGCGGCCATGCGAAAAAATAACCAGACCACTTCGGTCGTAGTTAAGGCGGCGATTGTATTTTTTTTCAGGTTTCAGATACACCCCTTCGTTGAGGTAGTCGATGACCACATGAAAGCGGTTGAGGATAAAATTGCCCAGGATGCCATTTCGTTTCACGGCATTGGTGTCAGGAAAAGAAGATGAATCGTATTCCTGAAAATACGACAACATATTGGGAAATTCAAAGCCGGAGACCGAAAGGTTATTGATTCTACCTACATAGCCTGATAGATTGCCGGAAATCCCTTTGCCAAGATTGCCTCGGATGACATGGGGGGGTAAAACCAGGCTGGGATCGGTATCGTTGTGGATTAGCATAGAAATGGAGGCTCCGGTATCCATTAGCATCTTTATCACCGACTTTTGGCCTCCTGACATAGTAACGGTAGCCGAAACATAAGGCTTACTCTCGGCAAATCGTGTATCGAGGCGGGTATGATTTTTGAGCGTGCTGTGATCAAAATACCTTGAATCGTGTAAGACAAGGTATTGTTTTTTGTAATTGATTTCAATGATAAGGCCTTTGAAAAAATCTGCTCCCAGGATGCCATGAACCTGGAGGCCAATCACTTCTGACATTTGGATAAAATCTTCTTCCAGAACTATGACGTCTCTTTTTACCTCCGGGCTATCGTCAAGTTTTAAAGCTACTCCTCTTGCAATCCGGGCGGCTACGCTATTGGAAAGATCTGAGCCTGTGACCTGGATGACACGGTCATATTGAATGCCTACTATTTCTGCGGTAAACCGATCAAAAAAAATAGTATTCTGCGCTCCGGTATCATAGATAAATTTTAATGGAATGAAGCCTGCATATCTTACATCCAGCAGTATAAAGCCCCGGGTATAACTGAATTTTAGTTTTTGACTTTTTTTACCCTGCAACAATTCGAGGCCATTGATTTGCGCATGAACCGAGGAAAGAAGAGTGAAAAATAAAAGCGTGAAAACCTTGAATTTCAAAACAGCGGATTTTTAAAGCTTGGTTTTACAATGATACAGATTTTTATTTTGACTATACTGATATTTCGAAAACAAATGCCGAATCATTAAATGCTCAAATCTTTGCTTCCAAATAAAATTTCAATTATGTAAAATTTTAGAAATTAAATATTGTCTAAATTAATAAATAACTAGTCGGATATATTTGCGTCAAATGGGCTATGATCGGTATCTTTGCAACTCTAAAATAGACAACATTGGCAATTTTTAGAAAAAAGCATAATAGAGAAGAAGTTGAAATGGGTTTTCTGGACCACCTGGAAGCGTTGAGGTGGCATATTTTAAGATCAGCTGCATCCATTTTGATCTGTGGTATTGTGGTTTTTTCAGCCAAAGAATTCACCTTCAACACACTTATTTTTGGACCCCTGCAAAAAGACTTTATAACGTACAGGGTGCTGTGTAGTTTGGGTGAGGCAGCTTGTATGTCGCCCCCGGAAATTACTTTGACTACCCGGGAATTTGGAGAGCAGTTTTTTGTCCATTTCCGTGTGGCTTTCTGGTTGGGACTGATTTTGTCTTTTCCGCTGGTGATCTGGGAAATTTGGAAATTTGTAAAACCGGGTCTTTATGAAAATGAAAAACAGGTAACAAGGGGTATTGTATTTGTTTGTAGCAGTCTGTTTTTATTGGGTGTATCATTTGGATACTTTGTCATAGCCCCCTTTGCCATCACATGGCTAGGCAATTATTCGGTGGGTACCAATGCCATCAACGCCCCGACTCTTTCTTCGTATGTGAATTACATTACCATGTTTACCATACCGACGGGTCTGATCTTTGAATTGCCCATTGGGGCCTATTTTTTGGGAAAGATTGGAGTCATCAGTTCAGCCTTTCTTAGAAATTACCGAAGACATGCCATTGTAATCATATTTATTGTAGCAGCCATTGTTACACCGCCAGATGTGGTATCTCAAATTTTAATTAGTTTGCCCGTTTTGTTGCTGTATGAAGTAAGCATCATGGTGGTGAGATCGATTGAAAAAAAGGATGCCCTGGCCCTGGAAGAGGCAGAAGAACTGCCCGTTCCGACTGAGGAAACCCCTAAAGAATAAAGATGTACAGGCTTTCGTCTAACTATACCTTACTTTGGAAAATTTTTATTCCGGTATTTTATATTACTTTTTTTGGTTTGCTGGTATTGGTTTGCCACTTTTCAGATGAAGGAGATTTACCCTTTTTGACATCCCCTATTGCCAGATTGGTGATTACATCCTGTTATCTCATTTTTGTGATTCTGATGTACTTTACGATAATGAATTTAAAGAGGGTTGAAGCCGATGATCAGTATTACTACGTAACCAACTACTTCAAGACCTATAGATATTTGAAGACAGATGTAGAAAAGATCAGTTCCTCAGACTATGGTATCTGGATTTGGAATACCCTTCATATGAAACAGGTCACCAAGTTTGGTCGAAACATCCGTTTCATCGGCAATCCTGCAGTTTATAAAAAATAGGGCTTACGCCTTTCTGTTTTTAGGATACAATTTAACAAAGGGGCAGATAATTTCCTCCATTGAAATGCCGCCATGCTGAAAGGTATCCTTATAAAAGTTGTGAAAGTAGTTGTAGTTATTGGGGTAGAGAAAAAAGTTGTTTTCCCGGCAAAAAATAAAAGTTGAGCTCACATTGGGCTTAGGCAAACCCACTTCATGTGGATCTTTGATTTCCAAAACTTCTTTGCGATCGTAGCTTAAGTTTTTACCCACCTTGTACCGCAAATTGGTAGTTGTTTCTTTGTCGCCTACAACCCTCACTGGATTATTGACACGAATGGTGCCATGGTCTGTGGTTATAAACAGTATGATTTCTTTTTCTGCCAGTTTTTGTAAAGCGACCCACAATTGTGAATTGAGGAACCAGGATTTGGTGAGCGAACGATAGGCTTTTTCATCCGATGCCAGTTCTTTGATTACCTCCATCTCCGTTCTGGAATGGGACAAAGCATCTATAAAATTGTAGACAATGGCCGTAAGATGATTTTGAGTATAATTGAGCACATTATCGGTTAGGTTTTTGGAATTGGTGGTATTGGTGACCTTGGTATAATCCACCTTTAGGTCTTTGCGCACCCATCTTTTAACCTGTTCAACCAGGAGTTCGTCTTCTTTGAGGTTTTTACCCCCTTCTTCATTGTCATTGAGCCACCAATCCGGATATTTTTTTTCAATTTCTCGTGGCATGAGGCCGGCAAAAATGGAATTGCGGCTGTATTGGGTGGAAGTAGGAAGGATGCTGAAAAAATAATCTTCTGACTCCACTCTGTAGATTTCTGTTATAATGGGTTCAATTACCTTCCATTGATCAAATCTGAGGTTGTCTAAGAGCAGGAAAACAACGGGCTTGTCCTCACTTAAACTTGGGAACACAAAGTGTTTCATAATATCCGGACTGCGCAATGGGCCTTTGTTTTGTTTGACCCAGTTGACGTAGTTGTTCATGATAAACTTAGAAAACTCTTTATTGGCCTCTTTTTTCTGCATGTCGAGAATTTCTTTCATCTCCAGCAGGTTGTTGTCATCGATTCGGATTTCCCAGGCTATGATTTTTTTATAGATCTCAACCCATTCTTTTTCACCCGGATTGCTGTTGATGTCCATCAGGATGGAACGGAATTCCTGTTGATAGTCGGTAGCCGTTTTTTCTGAAATCAATCGTTTGTTGTCGATGAGTTTTTTCAGGGTCAGCAGGATCTGGTTGGGGTTGACAGGTTTGATGAGGTAGTCATCGATTTGGCTACCAATGGCTTCTTCCATCAGGTTTTCAGCCTCGTTTTTGGTGATCATCACTACGGGAATATTCGGCTGCAGGGTTTTGATTCTTGCCAGGGTTTCCAAACCTGATAAGCCGGGCATGGTCTCATCCAGAAATACTACATCGATGTTTTTATCGGTATTCATGGTTTCAAGGGCATCGTGGCCATTAGAGACCGTGATGACGTCGTATCCTTTTTTTTCGAGGAAAAACAATTGTGGTTTTAGCAGTTCGATTTCGTCGTCTGCCCACAAGATTCTAATTGGATCAGCCATATGGGAGTTGTTTTGTGAGTTAGAACGAGGATATAACGGCTAAAGTGTGGGTAAAGTTCTAACAAAGTGTTAATTCCGGCAACGGCTTACCGCTCACGGCTCACGGCTCACGGCTCACCGCTTACCGCTCATCTACCTGGCTAACGCCAGTTAGACAGGCGGCTTACGGCTCACCGCTCACGGCACACGGCACACGGCACACGGCACACGGCTTACCGCTCACGGCTTACGGCTCACGGCTCACCGCTTACCGCTCACGGCTTACGGCTCACCGCTCACGGCACACGGCACACGGCTTACCGCTCACGGCTTACCGCTCACGGCTTACGGCTCACGGCTTACCGCTCACGGCTTACGGCTCACGGCTCACCGCTCATGGCTTACCGCTCAGGGCTTACGGCTCACGGCTCACTGTAATTCGAAATCTGAAATTCGTAATTAAATACAGCTTACTCGTTTTTGATATCGCGAATAAATGGTAATAAACACCTTCGTCCCTGTTTCTTCCATGAAATAAAATCCCATCATCTCGTCAAATATTCCCAAATTTGCAGGGATTTTGAGCGCTTAAATGTAATTATGGGCAAAAAAAAATTATTTAACGATCCAATTTACGGCTTGGTAGATTTCAGAGATGAGCTGGTATATGAATTGATAGACCAACCTCATTTTCAGCGTCTCAGAAGAATCAAACAAATGGGTCTGAGCGATTACGTTTATGCAGGAGCTACCCATCCCAGATTTCAGCATGCCCTTGGTGCCACCCATCTTTTGTACCGCGGTCTGGACACCCTGGCTTCAAAGGGAGTGGACATCAGTGATGAAGAGAGGCAAGCTGCAGCCATGGCCATTTTGTACCACGACATAGGTCATGGACCTTTTTCACATGCCCTTGAAGGTAGCCTGGTTGGCAAGCACCATGAAGAGCTGACTTTGGCATTTTTGATAAAAGCTGCCGAAAAATACGGATCCATAGGAGATTTGGCTCTTGAAATTTTTGAAGGTACATATGCCCGACCTTTTTTCCACAGCCTGATTGCCTCTCAGTTGGATGTAGACAGGCTCGATTACCTAAGCAGAGATAGCTATTACACAGGTGTAGCAGAAGGCGTTGTGGGCTATGATCGCATTATCAAGATGTTGGAAGTTCGAAATGATGAGCTGTTGATTGAAGAAAAAGGCTTGCATTCCATAGAGAAATTTTTGGTGTCCCGCTACCTGATGTATGCCCAGGTTTATCTGCACAAGACCAGCTTAGTAGCTGAAAAAATGTTGAAGATGACCATTGAGAGGGTCAAATACCTGTTGAACAACGGAGAAAATGTTGAAATGGGAGATCAATTAAAGACCCTTTTAACCGGAGACCCCATAACTGCAAGTGAAGAGGGAATAATGGAATTATTCTCTAGTCTTGATGACATTGACGTTTGGGACCTTCTAAAGAAAAACCGGAACCATGCCGATCCGGTACTATCTTACCTTTGCACCGGCTTGGTTGACCGCCGGTTGTCAAAGATAGTGATTGGAGGAGGGGATACAGCATGGCAGGATAAAGAAGCACTTGCCATTAAGATTGCCACAGAGATGGGCTTAACTGAAAAAGATGCCAGCTTTGTAATAGTGGCGGGAGAAGAAAAGATCACAGCCTATTCAGAAGCCAAAACCTCCATTCGGTTTTTGCAAAGGGATGGGGAAGTGGTCCCCTTTTCGCAACAGACCGGGCTTTCGGAAGCATTGTTTAAGGACAAGCCCATGAAATACCTGATCTATCCCAGAAATTAAAACCAAGTTGAGAAATAACCGGGGCTTTTCATACCTTTGCGACGGACAAACAGACCAATTTTAATATGGATACAAAGGTTTTTGACCTCATCCGAAGGGAGGAAGAAAGACAAAGAACGGGCATTGAGCTCATCGCTTCTGAAAATTTTACCAGCAAGGCTGTTTTGGAAGCTATGGGCAGTTGTCTTACCAATAAATACGCAGAAGGATATCCCGGAAAAAGATATTATGGTGGATGTGAGGTAGTAGATGAAATTGAAAACCTTGCCATTGATAGACTCTGTACCCTTTTTGGAGCCAGTTACGCCAATGTTCAACCCCATTCCGGGGCCCAGGCCAATGCAGCTGTCTTTTTAGCCTGCCTGCAGCCAGGGGATGCCATTTTAGGTTTTGACCTTTCACATGGCGGTCACTTATCGCATGGTTCTGCAGTCAATTTTTCGGGTTTGGTTTACAAAGCCAATTTTTATGGTGTAGAGCAGGAAACGGGTCGAATTGATATGGATAAAGTGGCTGAAAAAGCCAGGTCTGTTAAACCCAAACTCATTATTTGTGGTGCTTCTGCTTATAGCAGAGATTGGGACTACGCCAGGTTTAGAGCCATAGCTGATGAAGTTGGCGCTTTGCTACTGGCCGACATAGCACACCCCGCCGGTTTGATTGCCGCCAAAGAATTGAATGACCCCTTACCTCATTGTCACATCGTCACCAGTACTACCCACAAGACCTTGAGAGGTCCCAGAGGAGGTATTATTATGATGCACAAAGATTTTGAAAATCCATGGGGCAGGACCACCAAAAAAGGAGAAGCCATTATGATGTCGGCCATCCTCAACAGTGGAGTGTTTCCCGGCATGCAGGGCGGACCCCTTGAACATGTGATTGCTGCCAAAGCAGTAGCCTTTGGGGAAGCCCTTCAACCCGAATACAAAACATACATTCAGCAGGTAAAGTCAAATGCATCTGTGATGGCTACCGCACTGCACGATCTTGGCTATGGTGTCATTTCTGGAGGTACAGACAATCACCTGATGTTGATTGACCTCCGCTCCAAACACCCGGACCTCACCGGCAGGGAAGCAGAAAATGCCTTAATCAAAGCCGATATAACTACCAATAAAAATATGGTACCTTTTGATTCCCGCTCTGCCTTTGTGACTTCCGGTATTCGACTGGGAGTGGCAGCCATAACGACCAGAGGCTTCAATGAAGCGGATTGCCTCAAAACAGTGGAGTGGATAGATGCCATCCTAAGCCAACCCGGGGATGAGGAAATGATCAATACTATCCGAAAAGAAGTAAATAAGTATATGGATCAGTATCCTTTGTACTGATTATACCATTGAAATTGGAGGTAGATAGCTTTTACCATAATCTACACTATGGAGGGTGAGTCCTTCAGCAGGGGCGCTCCAGGCCATTTTTAATGCTTGCTGTTCGTGCAGAGAAGCTTTTGCTTCTTGGATTTTTATTTTTCCTCTTACCACATTGATCATCATGCCAACCAACAGACGTATCATGCCCCTTAGGAAGCGATTGGCGGTTATGTGAAATAACAGTTCGCCGGTGGTTTTATTCCAGGTCCAGTTACAACTAAACACCTGACAAATGTAGTTGCTTACATCTGACCCTGTTTTGCAGTACACACTGAAATTGGTGGCTATTTTGATTTCACTTGCCAACTCGTTGAGCAATGTAAAGCCAGCATCGTCTAATTGAAACAGCCATTCTGAATGAAAGGGGAGGAAGGGATTTTTGGTGAGCTTGATTTTGTAGATGTACGACCTGGTGATGGCATCAAAACGGGCATGTAATCCCTCTTCAACGGGTGTGATGTGGTGGATAACAATCCCTGAAGGCAATATTTTATTAGCGTGGCATACAGTGTTATTATAATCGAATGTTGTAAAGTGGTCAAAATGAAAATAATAGCCCACAGCATGCACGCCGGTGTCGGTTCGACCACAGCCTGTTGTAATGATTTCTGTTCGCAAGAGCACTGACAAGCATCGGTCTATGTGAGATTGGATGGTTTCTGCCGTAGTTTCTTGCTTTTGCCAGCCATGGTACAAACTGCCATCATATGAGGTGCATCCAAAAAAGCGCATCGTTCCTTATTCCTGTGATTTCCAGATTATTTCAGGGACGCCAGCCATGAAAGCCAGATAACGCGCCAGCACAAAAAAATAGTCTGATAAGCGGTTGAGGAAGATGATGTTGATTTCATCAATTGCACTGTCGTGGCTCAGCGCGACCACCCTTCTTTCGGCCCTTCTGCAAACTGTACGACATACATGGGCAGCACTTACCAAAGGATGACCTGAGGGAAGGATAAAGTTTTTTAACTCAGGTAAAACGGCATCCATGCTGTCCATTTTATTTTCTAGTGCTTCAATGTGTTTGGATTGGATGCCCGGCAAAGAAAAATCTTTTTCGGGGTCTGAAGCCAGAACTGAGCCCAGATTGAACAACAAACTTTGAATGGATGTAAGCGTACTTTTAACTTCATCATATGGGCATTGGTCGTGCAACACGGCTGTAAATGCGTTGAGTTCATCAACGGTTCCGTAGGCCTCAATTCGCAGATCGTCTTTGGCAATCCGTTTACCTCCAAACAAAGAAGTTTGTCCTTTGTCTCCCGTTTTGGTATAAATTTTCATGGATTACGATATTTTCAACTTACCCTCTCTTACAATGACCATCTCTTCGGTGGTACAGTCCAGAATGGTTGATTCTATCGGAGGTTCAACCTCACTATAGATCAAGACATCGATGGTATGTTTGTAGGTGTCCAGAATATAAGATGCCGTATCCCGCGGGTCAAGCCCTTCCGGAAGGGGGATTGAAGTTGAAATGATGGCTTCTTTGGCATTCTGCAGAAGGCCTGACGTAACCGGATGGGAAGGAATCCTTACTCCGATTTCTTTTTTACTCGTTTTAAAGAATTTTCCGAGGTGGTTGTTGGCATTCAGAATAAAAGTGCAGGGTCCGGGGCTATATTCTTTTAAGGCTCTGAAAACCTGGGTAGAGTAGGGAAGCACAAAAGCAGCAATTGATTTGATGTCTTTGACCAAAACCGAAAGCCTCGTTTTTTTCTCTTCCTTACCGGTTACTTTCAGAATGCGCTCTATGCCCTCTTTGTTGTAAAGAGAACAACCAAGGGCATAAACTGTGTCAGTGGGAAAAGCAACAATCTGACCTCTGTCAAAATGGGCAGCTGCCTCATTGATGTCTTTTTGTAGCGGATATTCGCCATCTATGTAAAGTACTTCAACCATCGTTTATTCTACCACTTTTTTAAAGTATTCATAAGTCAATCTAAGCCCTTCGTGGCGGTCGATTTTTGGTTCCCAACCCAGGATCTGTCTCGCTTTGGTGATATCGGGTTGCCTTTGTTTAGGGTCATCAACCGGGAGAGGATTGTAAGAAATATAGGCTTTAGGGTTATCTACAAGGGCCATGATTTCATCAGCAAATTCTTTGATGGTTATTTCTGCCGGATTGCCAATGTTTACAGGCAAATGATAATCACTGAGCAGCAGGCGGTAGATACCCTCAACAAGGTCATCGATATAACAAAATGACCGGGTCTGACTACCATCTCCAAAAACGGTAAGACCCAATCCTTTTATAGCCTGGTAAAAAAAGGCGGGAAGCACCCTGCCATCTTCAACCCTCATTCTGGGGCCATACGTATTAAATATCCGCACAATTCGGGTTTCGAGTCCATGAAAGGTGTGGTATGCCATGGTGATGGCTTCTTGAAATCGTTTGGCTTCATCATACACTCCTCTTGGACCAATGGGATTGACATTGCCCCAGTATTCCTCTGTTTGGGGGTGAATCAGGGGGTCTCCATATACTTCAGAAGTAGAAGCGATCAATACCCTCGCTTTCTTTACGCGTGCCAGGCCCAACAGATTGTGGGTGCCCAAAGATCCTACTTTTAAGGTTTGAATAGGCATCTTGAGGTAGTCAATTGGACTGGCTGGCGAGGCGAAATGTAAAATATAATCTATCTCACCCGGTACATGCACAAACTTTGATATGTCGTGGTGGTAAAATTCAAAGGTTGAGAGTGGAAACAGATGCTCAATATTGGCCATGTTGCCGGTGATAAGATTGTCCATGCCTATCACATGAAATCCTTCACGGATGAACCTGTCGCACAGGTGAGAACCAATAAAACCGGCAGCTCCGGTAATCAAAACCCTTTTCATACAATTTTTTATAATGGGTAAAGATATCCAAAGATGGCGGTTTTGCCAAGATATTGTGTTGTATTGTCGTCATTACTATCATTTGGAATCGACGCTGTATTGTATCTTTGCGCCATGCGTTATATCATTTATGCTGTCTTGCTGCTCTGTGTTCATGGTCTATGGGCCCAAAAGGATACCACCGTATCTAAGCTTAATCTATTGACCCTCAACCTGGGTTATGGCGTTGACTGGCCGGGCGGTGATCTAAAGGACAGGTTTGGACAGAGCCTGAGTTTTCACACTGGACTTGACCTGGTCAGAAAGAGTAGTTTTACCTTGGGTGTGGACTTTAGCTACCATTTTGGCGCCAAGATCAGGGAAGATGTGCTGGCTCCTTATCGAAATGAAAACGGACTTGTGTTGGGCATAAGTGGTGTTGCTGCCGATTTATTTATAAGAGAAAGAGCAGCTTATATTGGTCTGAATGCAGCCAGGATTGTATATCATACCCAGGAACATTCTGGTATTGAGTTGGGCATGGGAGCAGGTTTGTTGTATCATAAATTGCACTTTGTGGATGATTCCAGGTCGGTGTTATTGATCGAAGCCCCTTATGGAAAAGGTCTTGACCGGCTGACAAGAGGTTTCGCCTTAAAACAGGAAATTGCCTACCAATACCATTCAGCCAAGAGCGCCCTCCATTTTCAGTTGGGCTTTTACATAACAGAAGCCTTTACCCGACAGGTAAGAGAATTTAATTTTGATACAGGATTGCCAGCTTCTACAGACCGAAGATTAGATTTACTGTATGGATTTAAGGTGGTTTGGCAGCTGCCTTTGGTCAAAAGAAGTACTGTACCCAGTATCCGATATTTTTAATGTGGTGGCCATCCTTTTATAATGTTGCCATGCACCTCTTTGAGTGGGGGCTAAAAATAAGGGGCTGGTGGAACAAAGAGACTCGCAGCTGGAATCAATTGAGGGACCAACACCTTATCCAGCTCAACACCCTTCGGAAGGAATCAGAGGACAAAGAATTGGTTTGGATGCACTGTGCATCATTGGGCGAGTTTGAACAAGGGTTACCTGTATTAAAAATGTTAAGAGCCCATAAAGGCGAAAACGTTTTTTTGGTTGTCAGTTTTTTTTCTCCTTCCGGTTATAACCAGCGTAAGAATACGGATTATGCAGATGCGGTTATATATATGCCGGTGGATACCCGAAAAAATGCCCGACTTACAGTCGAACGATTGCAACCTGATCTGTTCATTGGGGTCAAATATGAATTCTGGTGGAACCATTTGAAAGCATTATTGAGCCACAAAGTAGAGATTGTTTATATATCGGTAAAATTAAAGCCTGGGCACTACCTTTTGAAAAAAGGTGCGGAAGCGATGAGGTCTGTATTATCTCAAATGAAGGTTATTTTTACCCAGGACGAAGCAACCAGTATGGCCTTGCAGGCCGCGGGACTCTCCAATGTAGTCACAGCAGGTGATACAAGGGTGAGCGCAGTTTTGGATAGAAAAGCAAAGGTTCGACAAATCCTAAACCTGGAGACACTGAAAAGCGGTATGGGTTCTGTAATGGTTTATGGTAGTATTTATTTATCTGATCTGCCCATTATTAAAGCGGGATTCAGCAACCCTTTGTGGAAACACATCGTTGTGCCGCATAGAGTGGACAAAAACTCCTTAGAAGCATTGACGTCGGCCATTGGTGAAAAGTACCATTTATGGTCACAATGGGATGGCAGATGGGAATACAACATCCTGATTGTAGATACTATTGGTTGGCTGTTTGACATTTATCATTATGCCGATGCCTGTTACATAGGAGGAGGATTTGAGCGTTCGGTACACAATACCCTGGAACCTGCCGTTTTTGGCCTGCCATTGGCCTTTGGTCCAAAAAACACAGGATTTGTAGAGACCCAATATTTTTTAGAGAAGGGTATAGCCCTTGAGGTTTTGGATGGAAATGATTTTGTGCGTTTTATGGCGGTTGCTGAAGACAAAAGAGATAAAATTCGAAGTTTTATTGACACCTATTTCAATAGCCACCAAGAAGCTATGATGCGGATAGAGTCTTGGTTTTTAAAATAAAATTTTATAAAACGGGCATAAATGCAATTTATTTATGCTGAGCTGGTGAAAAAAATAAAAATCACCATTTTATATTTTGTTTTTCAGAAATTTATTTTACCTTTGCACCGCTTTAAAAGGCAGATTCCGTAGCTCAGCTGGTAGAGCATTACACTTTTAATGTAGGGGTCCTGGGTTCGAGCCCCAGCGGGATCACATCAAGTGGAAAAGGGTGGACTTAGGTTCATCCTTTTTTTTTATCCCTGCTTCTAGCATTTTAATCTTCCACAACAATTATCCTGATTTAAGTCGGGAAAATTAATCAGGATTACAGCCTTTTTAGCATTGCCCAAAGAATAAGACCCGCTCCCGGAGTTTTGTTATTTCACCTTATTAAATACAATTCGAACGATTGCATCAACTCCAATTGTCTGCACCATTTTTATTCATTTATTTCTTTTCTTCCAATTCAGGAGTTTGATCATACTCATTCTTTTTCTGATTGATAGGAAAACAACTTTAATTTGTCGGCATAGCGCAATACTGTTTAATTTGTTGGTTCGTATAGTAAAAGGGCAGAATTTATTTTTAATTTTATCAACACAATCAATACCAAATCATGAGAAAAATCGCTTGGATTTCTGTTTATTGTATTTTCACCTTTTTGTCTTTTAACCCCGGATCCGCCAGTGGTTTTGGTCTGAAAAAATTGGATAATCTTCCTTCAACTCATGCTGACAGTAAGGATATCAGACCCTCAATGAAGTTGGAGTCAGTCGGTAAGGGACTTTTAAATTCAGCTAAACCTACTTCAGCTTGTACAGGAGCAGAAACATGTTTTGATGTAACAGCAGAGCTCCGACCCGTGAGTGATGGTGGATTTTCCTGTGCTTCCTCTTGCAATGATATGAATGTATCGGAGCCTGGCGATTGTGACATGAATGGGGCTTCTGTATGGTTTAAGGTAGTTACAGATGACCAATCGGGTTCATTGATTATTGACATTTCTTCCGGATTTTCTCCCTTGATTAGTGTGTATAGAGGCAGCAGCTGCAATGCACTTGAACTCGTGCCGTCTTCCATTCCATGTGAATCAAAAAACACAATAAAGGTAAGTTCAAACACCAATCAGACTTTTTGGATAAAGGTGGAAGCAAAAGACGGACTTAATCTCGGTTCATTTGATATTTGTGTTGTTTCTTTTTATAATGCCTTTGATTGTTATTCAGCCGACATCGCACAAATAACCAGACCTGCCTACCCCAATGAAAGTCCGGAAGGCCCCTTTCATCCGGGAGAAGTAGTAAACTTTTGTTTTAATATTGATTTTAGTGTATCGGCTCCACCCCCACCTGATGGCAACAACTGTCAGTGGATTCAGGGAATTATACCCAACATCTCAGGAGCCTGGGATTATGCAGGATCCAATCTAAGTGCACAGTCGCCCGATGGTGGTTGGTTTTGGCTGGATGAGGGAAGTGTAGATTACAATGTTAACTCCAACATTTATGCCATTGAATCGGTGGATGGCAGAAAGTACATGAAATACGGAGGCCAGAATGCCGGCATGTCTGCAGGTACTACCTTACCTGGTGGATGGTGGTTTGTTTCCAATGCCGGATCTCCTTCATGCAGCAATGATGGTGCCCCAGATAACATGTGGGGAAAACCATCTTCTTGCACGGCAATCCAAAACATCAATTTTTGTATTGATTTAAAAGTTAAAGACCTGGAGGATTTGCAGGATTGTGAAAATCAGAAACTGGATATCACTTTGGCAGTTACTGCTGATGGCGAAACAGGTTGCTGGTCAGATATTGCTTGCAGTCTTTCTACTCCTTTGTATTTTGAGACAGCCATTGATTGTTCATCCGAGCCTCTTCAGATTCAGCTAAGCGATGTAGAAATTTGTGAAGGAGGGTGTATTGATTTAGTGCCTGTTGTAACCGGGGGCTCAGGTGTCTACACCCACTTTGATTGGAGCGATGGTTCGTCCGCATCATTGCTGAGGGTTTGTCCCACTGTGGATGCCATGTATCGGTTAACGGTGGTTGATTCCAATGGAGATACGGCTATCGCATCTGTGCTGGTGCGTGTTAACCCTACTCCGGCAGGTGCTTTGTTGCCCAACATTTTATCCTTTTGCACCAAAGTGGTCAATGATGAACAAGCATCACTTACCGCGTATTTATACAAAGGCACCGCACCTTATTTATTTTCCTGGCAGCTTCCCGACGGCTTGCAAGGCAATCAAGATAGCCTAAACTATACGGGTGACTCCTATGATATCAATGAAGCAACAACCTCAAGCGATGGGTGGCCAAAACCCATCTGCGTGACCATAACAGATATCAACGGCTGCAGCAATGTATTTTGCAGTACCCTTAAATACAATGGTATTTGCAAAGATTCCTGTTATGTGGTGGTTTATGACACCATTCACACACAGGTAGTAGACACCTCATTTGTCATGGTTGAAGATACCCTTAATATTTTTGTATTGTTGAGCAGCGACGATGAACAGGGAAAAACTTTTGAAATCAAATGTTATCCTAACCCTTCAGGCGGTAATTTATACATTGACATTGGTGAGGCAATTGAACTGAAGGGGCTTAGAGCCAATTTGATGAACGAGGCGGGAACAGAAGTAATGGGTCAAATCATCTCCGATCAGCTCACTACATGGCGGGTGGCCAACCTTCCCAAAGGATTGTACTTCATTTCTTTTGTCAATGATAAAGGGATAATGCTGAGCACTAAAAAAATTGTGATCAAATAGATATTTAAATTTTATTGATCGTACCGTAGGGTAAGGACTGGTGCTGTTTTTCCAACAGGATTTAATAACTGCCTATATGATGTTGAAAATTTGTTTAACATTTTCCTGAGCCCAGCCCAGACTGGCTGTCATGCCCTTGCCCCCAATGGCGGTGATCACATAAATATTTTCATCTACTTGTATACTGCAAATGTCTCCTGTGGCTTGTTGGGTATATAGTCCGTTCCATGTTTTTACTATTTTGTATCCTCCAATGTCTAAAATTTTATGCATCTCCCCCAGGAGTAATTCATTGATATGTTGATCTGTTATGTAGGGATAAAGACTGTCTTTTTCTGTATAAGGTGCATATTGATGTGAATCCCCAACTATAAGATTGCCATCATGGGTTTCTTTAAAAAGTAAGTGGATACCCAATTGTAAACATTCGTCATTGGTATCCTGATTAGAAACAATTCTTTGATATGAAGGACATTCTTTAAATGATTCATACCTTTTGATGGTGCGCCCTGTGAGTAGAGAACCTTTTAAATTCAATCTATTCGTTGGTTTTATTTCCAACATCTGTAATTTTACGGAGAGCAGCTCATTCATCTGATTGCCACCCATAGGGGCATTTTCCAAATCATGACCTGGGCAAAAGAGGAGTTGTTCGCATTGGTATTGACCTAAGTTGGAGTTGACCAAAATATGACCTGAAGAATTTTGGTAATTATAAACGTGACAGGCAGGAAGGTAATTGAGTCCCTTTCGTTCTATCAGATATTGGGTTAGACGATGCACGGTATTAACAGGATCCGCCACCCATTCATTGTCAAAATAAAGCCCACCTGCTACGTATTCTTCTTTTAAGCCGGGAGTGCGTTTGATACATTCAGCTGAAGAAAGCATGATTGAAGGATAATTATTTTCGGCATTGATTTGATTCAGTTCATAAAGCAAGGTCAGTTCTTCTTCGTTTGAAGCCACGTAGAGACTACCTTCCTTTCTCAATTTTAAATCCCATTCTTCGTGGATTTTTTGATAAAGGGCAACTGACTTTATACCATATTTTTGCCACTGTCTGAAAAGCCGGAAGGGACAATCTGACCGAAATTGCGAACACTGGATCCTTGTAAGGGATTATTTTTTTCTAATAATGTAACTTGTTGGCCTGCTTCAAGTAAGTGATAGGCATGGGCAAGGCCCAAAATTCCGCCACCCACAATAATGATTTGACTTTTCATGATAAAAAAATTAGGTAAAACTAACTATGGTTTCTTTGTTTTTTAGTTTGTGATAAAGATGGAGCAAGGTAATGCAAAGCACAACGCTTAATATCACTCCCCCTGCATATGAAATTTTAATGTAGTAACTCAACCAGTCAGCCGAAGCATCCGTGATGTTTTTAGACAACATAATAAAAGCACTTGCCAAATATCCAAAAGCATCTGCGGTGTACATAAAAAATCCTGTATTGCCATTAAACCTAAAAGAAGCAATGTAGCGATCAAATAAGATACCATTGAACAAAATATAAGGAATAAAAAGTGCGCTGCCTGAAACTATCATCCAAAAAGTCGGATTTAAATACCCGCTATCAAAAAGATAGGTAGATACCAGCAGGATACCAATACAAAAAAACATCATGGTGTAAATAGTCTTTAAAGCCGTATCGTTATCCTTAATTCGGTAAATCAAAGCCAGTCCAATCAATAGGATGATGGCAACCGGTAATTCTGTCAACGTATAAATTGACCTATTGTTATGTATGCCTGTTGCACTCCAGATCTCCACCGCAAAATTATCGCTAATATCTCTGATAATGGTTAAAAAGACATAGGTTAAGGTAAACAACAAAAGTGCAATACCATGTTTTTTTATAATCCATTTCCGGTCTTTTTTATTCATAGGCTTTCTTTCCACTCGCAGGAGTTGGTCTTTGTTGTCTGGTGCGGGTGTGAGTGATAGGAGATAAAAGCTAACCATAGCTATTGGAAGAAAAAGCAGAGCACAAAAGAAAGGCATCGCATTTTCATCAATTCCAGATGCAACTAGATAACTTCCAAGAGATTTGGCAAAGCCCGAGCTAATAATAAAATTGCTACTTAATACAGCTGTTAAAACTTCAGTGATTTTTCTACCTTCAAGATAGGAGAAGACAATGCCCCATATCATGCCGAGGGGTATGCCGTTAAGAAAAAAGAAGACAATGGCATAGGGTAGGGGGACAAGATAATAAATACCAAGTGAAGAGGTTGCTAGTACCATTAGTAAGCAAAAGAATAAAAGTCTTCTTTTGGGGTTAAGGGTAGAAATAACCCGTATACCTATAAATTTAGATAAAGCATATCCCAATACCTGTGCAATGATAAGCCATATTTTCAGATCGATACCCCAATAACTTTGGTCAGAAAAAGTGCCGGCAGTAAATGGCTTTCTTACCATGTACATACATAGGTAGGAGATGAAGCTAAAAGTGCCTGCCCACAATGCCAGAAATATGGGTGATTGATCCAGCTGGTGCCGAATGATCGCCGTACATTTATTGAGCTTCATTGATTTTTTGTATAATGGGTATGAGTTCCTCTAAATCATCGATGATAAAGCTGGGTTCAACGGCTGTAAGTTCAAAAAAATTCTGGGCTCCTGTAGTGATGCCAATCGAATACCGGCAGCCAGCGTTAAATCCTTCTTGGATATCAACTGTAGAATCTCCAACTTTGATACAGCTTACCGCATTGATTTTAAAATACTCCAACGCATAGTTAATCATGTCAGGATGGGGTCTTTGTTTAGAGACCATATCTGCAGTAACCAGCAAGTCAATGTCCCTGAATTCATCTATGCCTACTCTATTTAATAATTTGCGGGCTATGTAAGTATTGTATCCGGTATTAAACACGACCCTGATTTTTTGTTGTCTCAGGAAATTAAGGATTTCAACCAACCCTCTTGCCGGTTTTACAGGATGGTGATCATAAGCCTGATCCAGTTGTTGTAAAAATTCCTGATAGAGGTTTTCTTTTGCTTCAATTGTTATTGGGGTACCTTTAACGACCTTGTACAAATCAGCGATGGCTTCTTTTTTTTCTTTTCCTGCTGCGTGTGATAAAACGGTGTCGATTCCAATCAGATACCCGTTTTTTTCCATGGTTTCTCTCAAAGTATAATAGACCAGGTTGTTTTCTTCTATTGAAGTACCTGCCATATCTAACACTACCATTTTTATCATTGGTAAAAATTTTTCAAATATCCATTTTGTTTGTGTTTATAAATTACCCGCTGGGTTATTAAATTATTACCTGAATATTAATTCAGGGGGAATAAATTTTAAATGAGATCATTAACTTTTTAGTAAGCATTGCTTGACAATTACTTTACTTTTAAGTTTGATTTTTGCGACAAAGATTTCACATGGAAAAAAGTCATGTCAAGAATGTAATTGATAAAATCCTCTATTTATATCAAAAGTTTGGCGAAGAAAATTATTTTGGTGAAAAGGTTACTCAAGCACAACATGCTTTCCAATGCCTGCACCTTGCCCAAATGATGAGTGATGATGAAGAAGTACAGCTTGCGGCTTTTTTGCACGACATAGGCCATTTATGTGAAGATGAAAATCTCAGCAACGGAATGGTAGGATTTGGTATCATGAATCATGAATTAGAGGGAGCCAGGTATTTAATGGAATTAGGTTTTTCAAACAGATTGTGTCAATTGGTTGAGAGCCATGTCATAGCCAAAAGATACCTCGTTTCTGGAGACCCACTGTATTATGAGGGCTTAAGCGTAGCCAGTAAAAAAACATTAGAATTTCAAGGTGGAAAATTGTCAGCAGAAGAGTTTGGCGAATTTGAAGCTAGACCTGATTTTAACAATTACATCTTATTAAGAAAATGCGATGATTTAGGAAAATCTGCGAACATGGATGAAGAAAGTTGGGAAGTCGTAAAAAGTATGATAAGCAAACACTTAAAACAAGAATTGTATAAAAAAACCATGACTATCTCATAATTAAGATTAGTTAGCAATTGTTTAGCCGCAGACTGGCGGACTCCTATTATAAACCCTTTTTAAATGAAGCCACATTATTTTAACCACCTGTAGAGAGATAAATCATAAAGCTAACTCAGCAGTTACATTAAATTAACAATTGTACGACTGTAGCATACTTTGTTCATAATAAGTTAACGTGTCGGAAATTTTTACTTTTCATTGGTAGTCTACTTTTGCGACAAACCAATTTGATAAAAATTACCAACATGATACAAAAATTGCTTTTTTCAATTACCCTGTTGTTAGGAGGCCTTTGTGCGGAGGCTCAAACCCTGGTAAACATTACTGACAGTGACATTCAACCCGGACAGACTGTTAGTTGGACCAATGATAATATTTACCTATTAGACGGACTGGTGTTTGTGGAAGATGGCGCTACCCTTATTATTGAGGCAGGAACCGTCGTTAAATTTACACCCAGAGCCGATGTTGGCAATCCATCAGCCTTGATTATTTCAAGAGGTGGAAAAATTCATGCTGAAGGTACGGTTAACGCTCCCATTATATTTACAGCAGAAGCAGACGATGTAAGTAATCCCACAGATCTCGGACCAAGAGACAACGCGCTTTGGGGTGGTTTGGCTATTTTGGGAAAAGCAATTACTCAAAAGAATGGTAATGCAGAGGTTAACCTGGAAGGAATACCCACCACAGAACCAAGAGGATTGTATGGTGGTACTGACAATGCCGATAATTCAGGTGTATTAAAATATGTGTCAATTCGTCACGGAGGAAGACAAATTGCTTCCGGGAGTGAATTGAATGGTCTTTCTCTTGCTGCAGTCGGAAGCGGAACCAAATTAGAGTATATTGAAGTTTATGCCAACTCAGATGACGGCATTGAATTTTTTGGGGGTGCGCCCAATCTCAAATATGCGGTCGTTGCTTTTACAGAAGATGATTCTTATGACTGGGATGAAGCTTATACCGGAAAGGGACAGTTTTGGTTTAGTATCCAAAGAGACGATGTGGCAGATGCTGGAGGCGAATTTGATGGTTCAACCCCAGACGACCTTACTCCTTATTCAAATCCTACTGTTTATAACTGGACCCATATTGGCTCAGGACCTAATGGTGCTGCAGCCAATCCTATTGGTTGGAACCTTAGAGCTGGGACAGCGGGAACATTGGCCAACAGTATTTTGGTGTCTACCAAATCAAAAGGATTGGAAGTTCAGGATAAAGCTGCCGGAATCAATGATGCCTATGCAAAGTTAGTAGCGGGTGAGTTGAAATTGATGAGCAACCTGTTTTATGAAATTGGTGCTTTTGCCACACTTGATGCAGCCGGTATTATCAGAGTTGGTTCTGCAGCAGAAGATGCTTCAGCCACGGCTCTTATTGATCATTTGAACGCGAATAAAAACAAAATAGCGGACCCTGGTATTAAATCTATTTCGAGGACCCAGGATGGAAATCTTGACCCTCGCCCAGCATCCAATGAAAATGTTGTAAAAGATCTGGCAGCTTATCCTGCTGATGGATTTTTCACCACTGTTAATTACAAAGGAGCATTTCCTGAGTTTGCAGCCGGTTTGTGGATAGAAGGTTGGTCTGCTCTTGATAGAAACGGACACCTTAAAGACCTGAGTCAGCCCAATGTTGTTTTGGTAAATGATAATTCCATCAATCCATGCGAAAATGTAACCTGGACCAAGGACAATGTTTATATAGTGGATGGACTTACCTTTATTGAAGATTGTGCTACGCTCACTATCGAAGCAGGTACAGTGGTTAAGTTTACGCCACGACCAGACATTGGAAATCCTTCAGCATTGATTGTATCAAGAGGAGGCAAAATATTTGCAGAAGGAACCATTGATGCTCCAATTATCTTCACAGCCGAAGATGATGATGTAAATGACCCAACAGATCTTGGGCCTAAGGACAATGCATTATGGGGAGGTTTGGCTATTCTGGGTAGAGGCGTTACTCAAAAAAATGGTAATGCTGAAGTTAACCTCGAAGGAATACCTACTACTGAACCGCGAGGATTATATGGTGGTGCAGACAATGCCGACAATTCCGGTGTATTAAAATATGTATCTATTCGCCATGGAGGAAGACAAATTGCTTCTGGAAGCGAATTGAATGGACTTTCACTTGCAGCTGTAGGTAGTGGGACCAAATTGGAATATATTGAAATTTATGCCAACTCTGATGACGGTATTGAGTTTTTTGGAGGTGCACCCAATTTGAAGTACGCAGTGGTTGCTTTTGCAGAAGATGATTCCTATGACTGGGATGAAATTTATACAGGAAAGGGACAATTTTGGTTTAGTATTCAAAGAGATGATGTAGCGGATTCAGGCGGCGAGTTTGATGGTACTACACCTGATGATCTTACACCTTACTCCAATCCATCTGTTTATAACTGGACTCATATTGGTTCAGGTCCTACAGGTACGGCTGCCAACCCGGTTGGATGGAATCTAAGAGCAGGTACAGCTGGTACTTTGGCCAATAGCATCCTGGTTTCTACCAAATCAAAAGGATTGGAAGTGCAGGATAAGGCAGCTGGTGTTAATGATGCCTATTCAAAGTTAGTAGCAGGTGAGCTGAAATTAATGAGTAACCTTTTTTATGAAATCAGTGCATTTACAACGATGGATGCGGCGGGAATTATAAGAGTAGGTTCTGCAGCAGAAGACAAAGAAGCCACAGCACTGGTATCTCATCTCACTACCAACAAGAACAAAATTGGCAATCCTGGTATCAAATCCATTTCAAGAGTACAAGATGGAGCATTGGATCCAAGACCAACGTCAAATGAAAATACAGTTAAAGAGCTGGCAACTTATCCAACAGATGGATTTTTCACCACTGTTAACTATAAAGGTGCTTTCCCGGAATTCGCCGCAGGTTTGTGGATTGACGGCTGGTCTGCACTTGACAGAAATGGTCACTTAAAAGATTTGAGTGAACCTAATGTGGTTTTAGTAAACGACAATTCTATCAAAGCTTGTGAAAATGTGACCTGGACCAGGGATAATGTTTATGTTGTAGACGGTCTGACTTTTGTTGAAGATTGTGCAACATTGACCATTGAGGCAGGTACCGTAGTGAAATTTACGCCAAGACCTGACATAGGCAATCCATCGGCTTTAATTATTGCAAGAGGTGGAAAAATATTTGCTGAAGGTACTGAAGATGCTCCTATTATTTTCACTGCTGAAGATGACAATGTAAATGATCCAACAGATCTGGGGCCTAAAGACAATGCATTGTGGGGTGGCTTGGCTATTCTTGGTAAAGGTATTACTCAGAAAAATGGTAATCCGGAGGTAAACCTTGAAGGAATTCCAACAACAGAGCCAAGAGGTTTGTACGGTGGTACCGACAATGCCGATAATTCTGGTGTTTTAAAATATGTTTCTATTCGTCACGGAGGCAGACAGATCGCTTCAGGAAGCGAATTGAACGGACTTTCATTGGCAGCAGTTGGAAGCGGCACGAAATTGGAATTTGTTGAAATCTATGCAAACTCTGATGATGGAATCGAATTTTTCGGAGGAGCTCCAAATTTGAAATATGCAGTAGTTGCATTTACAGAAGATGATTCTTATGATTGGGATGAAGTATGTACAGGTAAAGGACAGTTTTGGTTTAGCATTCAGAGAGACGATGTAGCGGACTCGGGAGGTGAATTTGATGGTACCACACCTGACGATCTAACCCCCTATTCTAATCCAACAGTGTACAACTGGACACACATTGGATCAGGATTAAATGCTACTGCTGCCAATCCTGTTGGATGGAATTTGAGAGCTGGTACGGCCGGAACTATTGCCAACAGTATATTGATGGAGCAAAAAGGAAAATTCATCGAAGTGCAGGATAAGGCTGCAGGAGTCAACGATGCCTATAGTAAATTGGTAGCAGGGGAATTGAAACTGCTTAACAATATCTTCTTTAAAACAGGAGCAAAACTGGATGCAAGTGCTGAAGGAATCATAAGAGTTGGATCAGCAGCAGAAGAAAAGGATGCAGCGGCTTTGATCAACCACTTGTTGAATAATAAAACTTCAGTTGAAGATCCATTGATAGCATCAATTAGCAGAGGACAAGACAATAAGTTGGATCCTCGTGCCTGCAGTTCAGGATCAGCCTATACTACTGAATTGTCATCAATAAGTGGCAGCGATGCATTTTTTAGCGCGGTGCCATTTAAAGGAGCTTTTGGTGAATCATGGGAAGAATTATGGATCAGAAATTGGACAACACTTGCAAAAAACAATCACCTGGTTACATCTCCTACGATTTGTACGGTTGCTACCGGTGAAGAGGAGTGGAACAATGAGATTTCAGTGTATCCCAACCCTGCTTCAACCTCAGTGGTTGTAAAATCAGCGGCAACCCAAATTGTAAAAGTTGAAATCTACACCATCGATGGTAAAAAGGCTATGGATTCAAATGTGGGTTCGGAAAAAGAACATACGTTGGATGTGATGCAGCTGTCTAAAGGAATGTATTTGATACGTTTTTATGATAACGCAGGAAATACCACAACCAAAAAACTAATTGTTGAATAGAAGTAATTTAACGGTCGGCAGTTCCTCTTAGGAGGAACTGCTTTTTTTATTTTAAAATTAATACAGTATGAAACCAATAAAATACACGATTATTGTGCTTTGCCTGTTGATGGTCAAAGCAATGGGCTTCTCCCAAAGTAGTTATGCCCTTTCCGGTAAAATTGTTGATAAAAAAACGGGTGAGCCATTAATTGGAGCAGGCGTTGAGGTCATGTCAGGCGGAGCGCTGGTTACAGGCACATCAACTGATTTTGATGGCAATTATCAGCTGGATTTAAAGGCAGGTATTTATAATATAGTTGCCAGCTATGTGTCCTATCAAAAAGTAGAAGTTCAGGGATTTGAAATAAGTAGTAAAAAAGAAAATCTGCTGGATTTTATCCTTGAAGAAGAATCTCTTGAACTCAATGAAGTTGTAATTACCGCGTCAAAAGTAACAAATACGGAGGCAGCTCTTATTACTTTGCAAAGAAAGGCCTTTAATATTCAGGATGGCCTGTCATCTCAACAAATTTCAAAAACAGCAGTATCCAATGCCGCTGATGCCATGAAACAGACTCCGGGAGCTGTTGTCGAAAATGGGAAATACATAGTAATGAGGGGCTTGGGCGATAGGTATTCCATTTCTCAGCTTAATGGTATGACAATGCCAAGTACAGATCCTTATAGAAATAGTTCAAGTCTGGATTTGATACCTTCATCCATGATAGAAAATATTATTACGCTAAAAACATTTACGCCCGACTTGCCTGGAAACTTTACGGGTGGGCTGGTCAATGTGTCAACCAAATCCTTTCCGTCCAGATTTACTCTACAGGTGGGATTGAGTGGTTCTTATAATTCACAAACGAATGGCATCAATGATTTTTTGGGACACGGCAATGATGCTGGCAAAAAAGACTGGTTGGGAATAGATGATGGTGGAAGGGCCCTACCCTCTATTTTATTGAGTGAAGAAAATAGAAGTCAATTATCTCAAACGGCTTACCTGAATGCTCGTAAAAAAGAATCAGAATACAATGATCTGAGGTCTTTGTTGAATGAATCCTCCAGGCAGTTGAGCAATGTGTTTACACCGACCATGAAAAAAACACCGTTGAACCATGGATTAAACTTTTCTGTAGGCAACAGCTATAGATTTGGAAACAATACGCTGGGATTCTCATTGGGAGGCAACTATTCAAATGAATATGCTCATTATGAAAATGGTTCGGTAAATACCTATACCAATAATGGTAATTCATTGTTTACCTACCAGGAATTAAAAGAGAATAAAAGTACAGAAACACCCCATCTTGGTTTGCTTGCCAACCTGGCATACAAAATAGGAAACAATCATTCTGTTTCAGTAAATGGTATTTACAATAATGACACGGATATTGTGGGTCGAACTCAATATGGCAGTTTCACCGGACAATTGTCCTCGCCGAATGCGCAATACAATACCAATTCTCTTGAATTTATCCGAAGAAACAGTCAGTCGCTCCAATTGAGTGGAAAGCACTTTTTTCCTGGATGGAACGATGTAGAGATATTATGGAACGTGCTGGCCAATAAATCACTTCAATCAGAGCCTGACTCCAGGTATTTTGCCTATATTCAATATGAAGAAGATGGTGAAACTATTTATGGAATCAATGATGCAGAGTTCAGACCGCCTTTTCATTTCTTCAGAGATCTGAATGACAACAACTATGAAAGTAAAATTGACATCACCATTCCTTTCCTTACCAACGGCAAACAGGGGAGTGCCAATATTATAAAGTTTGGTGGATTGTATTCAAGATCAGAAAGGGACTTTTCTGAATATCAATTTCAGCACACTCGCCATGGTGGAGTACCTTCCTTTTTAAGTTTTAATGCGCAGGGAGGTGACCCTCAAAAATATTTTGACTATGCAAATTTTGGTGTTATAGATACCACCTACGATGTTGGAGGCAATATTAATAGATATACCATTGGTTATCATTATATCAATCAGATCAACAATAAAAACTTCTATAGCGGAACCCAGGAAATCGGAGCAGCCTATTTAATGGCTGTGTACGAATTGACATCCAGAATTAAACTGGTGGCTGGTGCGAGGCTCGAAACCACAAATTTATTTGTAGAAAGTAGGGATACCTTGTTAGAGCCGAGTAAATTGGATTTGGCAGATTTGTTGTATTCAGGAAATGTAATCTACAAACTTACTGAAAAATCTAATTTACGACTTGCGGCAAGTCGCACATTGGCCAGGCCCAATATGAGAGAGCTGGCTCCATTTGAACAGTTTGACACTAAAAATGGATTTTTTAACATTGGAAATCCGGGCTTGCAGCGCACCATTATTCACAATTACGACTTTAGGTATGAACTTTATCCTGAATTGGGTGAATTGATTGCGGTCAGTGCATTTTATAAGAAGTTTAACAACCCTATACTGCGAACTTTCTCTCCTACTGCAACCATCCCGGAACTGGGTTATGTCAATATCGATGAGTCTGAAGTCTATGGTATAGAATTAGAGTTGAGAAAAAGTTTATCATTTATTTCCCCAAAGCTTGCCAATTTATTTTTGACTACAAATTTGGCTTTTATTGAGTCTGAATATAAGATTCCGGCGGCAGAACTGAAAGCTTCTCAAACCATTGATCCATCTTACAATCAGACTGTTCGACCATTTCAAAGTCAGGCCCCATACATTGTTAATTGCATCCTTTCCTATTCAGATAAAGATCTTGGCTGGGATTCAGCCTTGTCTTTTAATATTTCAGGTAGAAAGTTATACAACATTTCACTTTCTGCTGTACCTGATGTTTATGAAAAGCCTTTTCCTCTGATGAACTTCACACTTAGTAAACGAATTGGAAGTAATTATCAAATCGGGTTTTCTGCCAAAAACATTTTGAATCCGGTACTTGAAAAAAATATTGAGTATAAAGGGCAGACTTACGTGATAGAAAATAATTTTCTGGGCTCATCCATAGGGCTATCGGTTAATTATTTTATTAAATAGATACTGTATTTAATTTTTCAAAGAAGTGGCGCCATTGAAGAACGGTGCCGCTTCTTCTTTTTTAAAAAAGGCCCCTATAATAATTTGTTGGCCATATCGGAAAGTTCACTCCGCTCTCCTTTTTCTAAATGAACACAAGCAAATAACTTTTGACCTCGAAGTCTATCAATAATATAACTTAGGCCATTGCTTTTCTCATCCAGATATGGTGAATCAATCTGGTAAATGTCACCTGTAAAGACAATTTTGGTTCCTTCTCCAGCCCTGGTTATTATTGTTTTAATCTCATGAGGTGTGAGATTTTGAGCTTCGTCAATTATAAAAAACGTATTGGAAAGAGATCTTCCTCTAATATAAGTCAAAGCAGTTACTTCGATTTTTCCTTCAGTTTTCATTTTATCTATACTGCAACTTTTTCTGGAAGTTTCCTTGTTGATGGTTTTTATAAGTTTTAAATTGTCCCACAAAGGCATCATATAGGGTGCTATTTTATCTTCTGCATCACCAGGTAGAAAACCGATGTCTCTATTGCTGAGTGGAACAATAGGACGGGAAAGGATGATTTGTTCATATTTTTTGTTTTGTTCCAACGCCGCTGCCAAAGCCAGAAGTGTCTTACCTGTACCTGCTACTCCCTGGATGGCAACAACTTTTATTTCTTCATTGAGCAAGGCATCTAATGCAAAAGCCTGTTCTGTATTTTTGGGGGCTACCCCATAAGCATAAAGGTGATCAACTCTTATTATTTGGTCTGTCTGCTGTTCATATCTGACGTTAGCGGTTGATTGACAATTATTAAGTGTATAATAGCCATTCGCCAGTTTGTTTAGACCAAGAAGACCATCTTCAGGTACGCTTCTGTATTGAAATATTTTTTGAATAAGATCACTAGATAGGTTATCAACTTCAATATGGTTTTTCGCAATTGTGTCAGTATCTTTTACCTGCCCCGATAAATAATCTTGAGCTTCTATACCAATTGATTTTCCTTTAAGCCTCAGATTAATGTCTTTGGTTACTAAATAAACCTTAGATTGTTTTTCTTCTTGTTGCAATAACATGGCAGTATTTAGGATTCTATGGTCATTTTTATTGACTCCAAAAATGGATTCCGCATTTTTTTCAAGCTGCCTTCCTGTTTCATTGTATATTTTTATTTTTCCCTTTCCTTGTGCAATGGGTACCCAATTGTCTAAAAAGGTTTCATCAGCCAACCTGGCAAGTTTTCGAATCAATTCACGTGCATTAAAGTGAACCGCATCATTTCCTTTTTTCAACTTATCAAGTTCCTCTAAAACGGAAATAGGAATCACCAGATCGTGCTCTTCAAATTGATAAATGCATTCGTGGTCGAAGACCAAAACAGAAGTGTCCAATACAAAGATCTTTCTCATATGATAAATTTTGTTAACCAAATTTACCTTTTTGTAAACATATTATTGAAAAACATAATATTAAATAATTGGTCTTTAATGTAAAAAAAAAGGGGACGCTAATAATAATTAACGCCCCCCAAATTTATGAGGATAAACTTTTCGGGTTTATTTGAGGTACCACATCAACGTATTGATGTCGTCTCCACCTTGTCTGCTTACAGCTTCTGTTCTATTAGGGCCATTTAATGCCTGTTCTATGATTGGATAGATGAATCTAACCGGTATCTTACCACCGTTTTGATTAGAAACTGCCGGAGTCAAAGCAGGAATTCGGGTTCTTCTCCAATCGTACCATGCCTCCATTCCCTGATAGAAAAATGAAATCCACTTTTGAAAGCCAATTTTTTTCTGATCATCTGTCGCATTTCCAGTAAGCGTTACCTGTGGAAGTGAGAGGTAATTTTGACTAACTGATAACCCATAGAATTGGAAGGATGAAGTTATACCTGCATTGTAGAATGTTTCAGTATTGCCTGTAATCCATGACTTGGAGGCAGCTTCAGCCAAAAGGAATTGAAGTTCTGCATACGTCATCACTACTCCCATGGCAATGCTTAGACCTTTCGGAGTAATGGCATCTTCATAATAGAGAGCACCAATTCTTGAGTGATTTTGCTGACCACCGGCATAGGTTTGTGCAGTTACATCGTCTAAACCATTGGGTATACCTATAAATTCAGGATTGGCTGTCGATTCCGTTGCCGGCGTAGCCCTGAAAAAGATGGTAAGTCTTGGGTCACCTAGGCTTTTAAGGGTGTCAAGTAGGGTTTTACTTGCTCTAAATTCATTGAATGATCCACTTCTGGTTGTGTACAAAGGAAATTGATCCGGTGATGCTGATTTATAGAGATAGACAGCATTGTCACTATTGGATTCGAAGATAGGATTGTTTGCTGGGTTGGCCAGTATATTAGCCAGTTCTGCTGCAGGAGATTTTTTGGAAGAAATTCTTATCAAATACCTTACTCTAAGTGAGTTGGCCAACTTCCTCCATTTGGTGAGGTCGCCTCCGTAAAATAAGTCGCCACCTACTTTTCCGGAAGCTCCTGCCAACAAATCATTGGCAGTTTTCAGCTCAGCAAGGATGCCATTGTAAATATCTTCTTGACTATCGTATTTTGTATAATAGATGCCTTCCTTTGCTCTTATTGCCTCTGAATATGGTATGTCACCATAAGTATCTGTCAACAATGAAAACATCCAGGCCCTCATGATGATACCAACAGCCTGAGTTCCTTTATCATTGGCAGATTCCCCCAATTCTACTATCTTATTTACATCCTTCATTTTACCATAGCATGTATTCCAGATACCATTGATTTCTCCCCAAAGATATCTGTCTTCATTTACAAATTGATTTTTAGCCGTATGCTGGATAACAATATTGCCGATGCCCCAGGTTTCACCCAACAGGGTACCCATTACATCTCTTTGAACATCCGGAAGCAATAATTGGGAAGTTACTTCTTCTGGTCCATTTGGATTTTTATTGATCTCTTCGAAGTCTTTTGTACAAGACGAAAGTGAAAAGATAACTATTGTAAGTATATATAAACTGAACTGTTTCATTATTAAAATATTTTAGGATTAAAATTTCAAACCAAGGTTGACGCCAAAACTTCTTGTGGAAGGAATGGCTACCGCTTCAACGCCTGGAATAATTGTGCCACCTGAAGTAGCACTTGTTTCTGGGTCAACATGGGGAACTTTTGACCACAACATCAAATTTCTACCAACCAGTGATATGTTGACATCTTTGATTTTTAATTTAGATGTAAGCTTGTTTGGCAATGTGTATGAAAACTGAACCTCTCTTAATTTGGTAAAAGTGGCGTCGTACATCATTGGCTCAATCAATCTCCTTCCTAATGTAATTGAGGTATGCCATTCTCTTGCTGATAGTTTGGTCGTGTTATCGCTGAAGGTTCCATCCGCATTCTGCACAACACCATCACCTATTACCCCATTGCCTTCTTTGGTAAGATCATATCCGTCAGCCCTTCCCTCAAGGGTCTCTATAATGATCCCACCCTCTCTGCCTACGGTTTGGGTATGAGAGTATATTTTTCCACCTTGTCTGTGATCAAATAATACGCTTAGTGAAAGTCCTTTGTAACTCAGGGTATTTCTGAGTCCTGCCAGCCAATCAGGATTATAATTTCCCAACTTTATCCTTTCTGTAGTAGCAAGTGGTTTTCCATTAGAGGAATAAACAATTTCACCAACATGTTCGCCGGTTTTGTCATAGTATTTGCTGGCTGGGTCTGCAGATACCCTTACGAAACCAATGCCATACATGTCTCCCATCCTTTCACCAACTCTGGCCTCAACTGTTACATATTGGGACGCCATAGCATAACTGTTGATCTCCTGACCAGATTGAGGATCTGTGTAAAGTTCTTTAACTGTACTCCTATTTGCTGACCAGTTTACATCCACGTCCCATGTAAGTCCTTTTGTATTTTTTACGGGAGTAAGATGTAAAACAGCTTCAAATCCATTGTTTTGAATCAAACCTGCATTGATGATACGGGTAGAATATCCTGTAGTATTACTCAATTGTATGGGCAGAATCTGGTTTTCACTATTGGTATTGTAATAAGTCAAATCCAAGCCTACTCTGTTTAATAAAAACTTCAATTCGGTGCCAACCTCAAATGAAGTACTGATTTCCGGTTTCAATTCTGCATTGGGAAGGGCACCTGATTCTTCGTAACTTGGGTTTCCATTTGCTGGTGTTTGGGAAGTGTAGGTAGCACGTAATTGATAAGGATTGGTGTCATTACCCACTTGAGCTAATCCAACTCTCAGTTTTCCGTAGGAAAGAACATCGGAGTTTATTTTTAACAGGTCAGTAAAAATAAGGCCTGAGCTGGCAGAGTAATATAAGTAACTGTTGTTTTCCTTTGGCAATGAGCTGGACCAGTCATTTCTAACAGATAAATCCAGGAAGAGGTAGTCATTGTAACTGAAGTTTCCAAAACCATACAATGAATTGATTCTCTTTTTTGAACTGAATGTAAAGTATTGTAATGCTACTCTCGAATTATTAAGGGAATAGATGCCCGGTACTGCTAATTCGGGAGCGCTGATGTCGGACAACTTATAACGTTGATCTAATCTGTTTCCTCCTAAAGAAAGTGTGTATTTAAAAGCACCATTGACAGCAGGATTGTAGGTCAAAAGGAAGTCTGAATTGCGTTCTTCTGAAAATACTTTCTCTTCCCTGTAACTTCCTAATTTAAATCGCTGCGTGCTGTAAGCCCTTCTTCTGTCTCTGAATTCGTTGTTTACATCAAGACCACTTCTCAACATTAATGAAAGCGCAGGAGCAATTTGATAATTTAAAGAAACATTACCGAAAATGCGATTCAAATCTTGTCCATTGGTATTTTCGTAAAGATTGAAATATGGATTATCGTGATAGTTGTAATTAAAGTTATATTGATTCAAGCCTTCTCTGCCTTTCTGCCAGTAGTCTTTCATCGAAGCAAGGTTTGTATTTCGTGGCAACCAACAATTGATAAGGTACATGATATTTTCAGTCCCATAACTCAGATTAGGTCTGTTGTTACTCTTATTGGTCATGTAGTTGGCATTTACCCTTGCCTTTAACTTATCTGAAAAAGTATACCCGCCATTTAAGGAAGTAGTATATCGTTTCAGGTCTGTATTGGGTACAATGCCGGTTTGATTGAGTGCAGTAAAAGAAGCCCTGAAATCTGATTTGTCGTTACTTCCTGAAAGGGCGATATTGTTGCTGTAAGTAACACCGGTTTCAAAAAAATCTTTGATATTGTTGGGCAAAGCAGTAAATGGGGTAGGGGTAATGGTACCTCTTGCTTCCAGTTGATCAGCTAATGCTACTGGACCAATCTGGGTAAAAAGGTTTCCAACATCTCCGGCCCTAAATCCATTGGATGTTGGGGAATCAAACTGGTCCAGCAATTGACCGTTCATAGCAGGTCCCCAATTTTCGTCAACGCCATCTCGAAGTCCGCCCCCATTTCCATCAACAAAGTTGAATTCACCATTCAATCCTTGTCCATATACATTTTGGTATTCTGGTAACTTGAGTACATTTTCGAAGGTGGTGGTTGAGTTAATCGAAACACCAATACCTTTGTTGGCGCTTCCTGTTTTAGTTTTAATTACAATGGCACCGTTAGCGGCTCTTGATCCGTACAAGGCTGTTGCATTGGCACCTTTCAAAATGGTCATCGACTCAACGTCATCCGGATTGACAAATCCTGCTCCATTTCCATAATCGACCTCCTGAAAACTTCTGCCTGATGAACCTGAAAAGCCATTGCTAATGGGCACGCCATCCACTACAAAAAGGGGCTGGTTGTTGTTGATGTTGAGTGATCGTTCACCGCGGATACTTATCCTGCTGGAACTACCAATACCACTTGGATTTCCCACCACAGTTACACCTGCAACTTTTCCAGCCAATGAATTTAAAAGATTGGTCTCTCTCGCTTTGATGATATCATCACCTTTAACTTCCTGAACAGCATAGCCCAGTGCTTTCTTTTCACGCTTGATGCCTAATGCGGTAACCGTTACTTCGCTCAAGCCGATGGCATCTTCCTCTAATACGATTTTAACTGCACTTCCTGGGTTCGCAATTAATTCCTGGGTGCGGTATCCTACATAACTTATTATTAGTGTAGTACCGCTATTTTTCACTGACAATTCAAAATTTCCATCTAAATCGGTAATGGTTCCGTTACTTGATTGTTTTTCCATGATGGAGGCTCCAACCAAAGGTTGCATATCCACGGATACAACCTGACCTTTGATCATAATCTGACCAAAGGAAGGGAAATACACTCCCAACATAAATAGCAATGCTGCTATTTTTGGTATTTGTAAATTTTTAAACATGATGTGTTGATTTTAGTTATTTTACACAAAGCAACACATCAGTGATTAATACAAATTAAGCTTAAAGTTATTATAACCTAAAGACTTTTTTGTTTTAGGGCTGTAGGTTTAAGTCCACGTTATGTTTGAGTCAAATCTTTTATTTGACCTTTAAATAATAATTATAGTTATGGTTTGAAAAACAAGGGTATAGGCGTTCCGACTTCATCTTTATTTTCATATTTATAACCCAACCACTTGGCAACGGTAGCTGCAACCTGGTTTTGCCAAAATTGTCCTTTGTTTTTTACTTCCCCCAGGGCAGGGGTATCTGGACCCAGAGCCACCATCCAAATGGCATTAGAGCCTTTTATAACTTTTCCGTGAGATGTCCATTCTTTTTTGGGATTATCACCCCTGCCATGATCTGTGGTAATGATAAATGTGGTTTTGCCCTTATAAAACGCATCAGACTGGCAGTGCTGCCATAAATCCTGAATCAAATGATCTGTATTGCGAGCTGCTTTTAGGTAATGATCGTATCTGCTGTCATGGGCAAAATCATCGGTCTCACCATAGGAAATAAATACCACCCTTGGTTTATACTGATTTATGTATTCTTTGGCATAGTGATGGGTGAAGCCATCCAACCTAACTCCATTCCAGGGTGAAGGTATTTGGTCTTGCAACTCATTTAAAAACATCTCTCTTTCGCTTAAATGAGGATGCTCCGCTTTCCTGAATCCAGCATTGACGGGAATTTTACTTCTCTCTTCGTTGATGATGTAAGGAAAGACATCCCACGAACCAAAAGCGGCCACTTTTCCATTGAGCCCTTCTTTTTGATTCAACCATTCAAGGATGGTCATATTGGGATTATTTTTTTTATCGTTGGAATTGATATTGGGATCAGAATATCCCACCAATATTTCATTGTATCCGGGATAGGAGAACCACATCATATTGGTAACATTCACCTTATTGTCATAATGTCGATTACCCAATATAACGCCATTTGTAGCCACATAATTCCAAATCCAAGGCATTAGGGTCTTCCTTCTCGTTTCTGCGTTGCCTGTCCAAAATTCTTTTTTTAACAGGGTGGTATCTTTCACAAATCGGGTATCAGTGATTAAACTATCATCAGCACCTCCAAATAGTTCTTCCCATCTCAGTCCATCCAGCGTTATGATAAAAACGTTTTCAGTTTTTTGTGCATTTTGGCTGTAGATAAAATTACAGCTCAATAAAACGAAAAGGAAGTTTAAGCTTACAATAATTTTCATTTTTTATTTTTGAATGTTAATAGAATCTATAAGATGTTGGTTTAAGTCAAATGTTTTTATACAGGCGGTGTGTTCTGTTAATTTAAAGTCGAGGTAATGGTGCTTTTTTACCACTTTTTCCATGTTGTGGGTAATGTCATTTTCAATTGGCTCTAGTCCTCCTCCTGCGCCACCAGAAATCAGGAAGGTAGTTGTGTGTGATCCGTATTGTTTGTGTACTCTTTCGTAATCGTGTATGTGACCACTTAATACAAAGTCTATTTTGTTTTTTTCTGCATAGGCTGTGAAAAAGTTTCTTAAAAATTGGTCACCGCTGTAACCGGGCCAACCGCAACCAAAGGCTACCTGATGACACAGCACAAACCTCCATCTTGCCTTTTTCCAGGCATCGGATTCCATGACATTTACAGCCCATTTTTCCTGTGACTTGTCTATGGCAAGTGGAAAATTTTTATTGGGATCCAAAACCAGAAAGACGGCTAATTCGTTACCGAAAGAAAAATAACTATTTTTTTGTTTGTGAAATTTTTGAAATTCCATAAAATTATCAGCGTACAAGTCGTCGTAATTGCCATCGTAATCATGATTGCCGGGGACCAGAAAAAGTTGCTGTTGCTGCGATAAGGATTGCAAACCACGGGCCAATTTTTGCCATTCAGATGCGTCGCATCCATTGGATGTCAGATCCCCTAAGCCAATAGTGAAATCATATTTTTCTTGTTTGAGAAATTGGGTTAGTAACATAAAGGTGTCCCACCCGCCCTGACTATCTCCCCAGGCGGAAAAACTTAATTCTCCTTTTTGCCGAGCCCTGATTGTAGAAGAATTGGTTTGTTGGGCAAGTTTTCCAAATGAATTTAATTGGAAAGGGCTTGATAGTTTCTTAATTGTACTTATGTAAGTTGCAGGGAACCCCTCTACCTTTTTAAGCCCTCCATTAACCGCATTGTTCAATACTCGTATGATGACATTTCCTGGATCTTTAGAGCCTTTGATGTAAAAATAATTGCACCATAGATTATTTATTCTTTCACCATCAACCCATAATTGTGCCCCATCATCTGCTTTGATCTGCCAGATGGTGTCTTTGGGTATTATCATTTTACGCCCATACCAAAATGCAGAATTTTCTTTATTAAGGGTGTGGGGTAGGTCTACCTGTATTTTTGAAGAAAACAATTCAATGGGGGGATGTGTATTTGTATTTTCACTGGGGAAGCCAACCAAAAACTGCCATTTGTCTTTTTCATTTTTTGGTGGATAGGGTTCTTTGTATACACTTCTAAGGGCAATCAATATAACAATCATCAACAGGATATTAAAATACACCCTCAAATTAGAATAGACAAGTTGGCTCCACTTCATATTCCAAAAATACAGGGAGATCAGGTATTATTAGATGATCGAAGGTTAAGGCTTATTTAATTTATTACTTCTTGCTTAACGCTAATTTAACCGATTGCCTATTTATTGGCCAGCTGTCCGCATGCTGCATCTATGTCCTTACCCCTGCTCCTGCGAACTGTAATCATGTGACCTGCATCTCTCACTATTCTGGCAAATTGATCAACCGTATCACCATCAGATTTTTCGAAACCGCCTTCTTCTATTGGATTGTATTCAATGACATTGATTCGTACCGGAAAACGGTGACACAGCTTATTGAGTTTGTGTGCATCCTGAGGAGAATCGTTAAACCCTTTGAGAGCTATGTATTCATAACTGATGCGATTTCGGGTTTTTCTATAAAAATAATCTATGGCATCCATCAATGACTTGAGGTCGTTCTGCTCGTTGATGGGCATGATTTCATTTCTTTTTTGATCGTCGGCCGCATGCAGTGACAAGGCAAGGTTAAATTTCACATCATCATCAGCCAATTTTTTGATCATTTTGGCAATGCCAGCAGTACTTACAGTGATTCTTTTTGGTGACATGCCCAGGCCCTCAGGTGAAGAAATCATGTCGATGCTTTTTAAAACATTGTTATAAGCCAACAGGGGTTCGCCCATGCCCATGTAAACTATATTGGTAATTCTACTCCCAAACTGCTGCTCGCAGAGTTTATTGACCAAAATTACCTGATCTACGATTTCGGCGGGTTCCAGATTGCGCACCCGCTTCATTTTACCCGTGGCACAAAAGCTACAGGTAAGAGAGCAGCCTACCTGACAAGATACACAAACCGTATAGCGATTGTCTTCCGGCACAGGAATTAGTACAGTTTCTATCTTGCTTCCGTCTCTTAGCGAAAACCGCGCTTTGATGGTGCCATCATCGCTGTATTGTACTACATCTGCTTGCATGGATACCATGAAAAAGGAGGTTTCCAGTTGATTGCGGAAAGCAAGGGGTAGATTGCTCATTTCCTCAAATGAAATGGCTTGTTTTTTCCATATCCAATCCCAAAGCTGATCGGCCCTGTACTTTGGCTGCCCGATTTCAGCAACAAATTGGGTCAGTTCGTCCTTTGAAAAGTTCTTAATATCAACTTGCATACAGGTGCAAATTTACATTTTCCATGCCGCTGTTAGGCTTTTTAATGGGGAAAGTACCCACTTGCAAGAAAATATTTAGATTATTATTAATGTATAAATAATACATATACAATTAAATGTATCTGTTTTAGGGCAATGTAAATCTAATGTTAATTCATTGGCTCTGTAATTAACCATAGCTTAATTTTCCCTTTACAAGGGCTTAATAGTGGGAAGATACCTTTGCATTAAAATTAAGATACAGTATGAAACAAATACTTAGGATGAATTCCTTCATCCTCCTTTTCGGAAGTTTAATGTTGATAACCAGTTGTGCAGACAGTGAACCATGTGATGGTAATTGTCCGACTGGATTCGTTTGTGAAAATGACAAATGTGTAGTCGATCCCAATTTTAATCCTTGTGCAGGGGTTGTTTGCGGACCCGATGAGCAGTGTGTAAACGGAAATTGTGAAGACATCATTTTTGGAGAAAATGTTGTAACCGGGGAAGTTTCAACCAATACCACTTGGACTGCAGATAAGATCCACATCCTAGCAACAAAAGTATATGTAAAAGAAGGAGTAACCCTTACTATCGAACCGGGAACTGTGATCAAAGGAAGAGAGGGCATTGGCTCTTTGGCAACTGCCCTGATTATTTCCAGAGGGGCAAGGATCATAGCTGAAGGAACTGCAGAAAAACCCATCATTTTTACATCTACACTTGACAATGTAAGACCAGGCCAAAAAGCTGGTAATTCATTGACGGAATACGATTTTGGCAAATGGGGTGGATTGATCGTTTTAGGCAAGGCGCCCATCTCTGCTACCAATGGCGATACGGAAACTCAGATTGAGGGTATTCCCGGAGATTTGACATATGGCAAATATGGCGGTGCAGAACCAGCCGATAATTCAGGTGTATTAAAGTATGTATCCATCAGACATGGAGGTGCCCTGATCGGTGATGGCAATGAAATCAATGGACTTACCCTTGGTGGTGTAGGAAACGGAACCGTAGTTGAAAATATTGAGATCGTTGGTAATCTGGATGATGGACTCGAAATATTTGGTGGTACAGTTAATGTAAAAAACCTTGCCGTAGGTTTTATTGGTGATGATGCCCTTGATGTGGATCAGAATTATTCAGGTACAGTAGATAATTTTTACATCATCCACGGCAGCGACAATACAGATGAAGCACTTGAATTGGATGGACCTGAAGGATCTACTTACAAAGATGGTTTGTTTACCATAAAAAATGGAACTGTGATTGCTGTTGATCAGATATTAACTTCAGCAGCTGACCTCAAAGCCAAATGTCAGGGTACACTTGAAAACATCAGCTTTAAAGGATACAAAAAAGGCAAACACCTCGCAGTGAGAGCTGCTTTTAATACAGCCTCTTCTTGTGCTGAAAAGACCGATGCATTTACCTATCTGAGAGATGGAAGACTGGTAATTAAAAATTGCCAGGTTTTAGATACAGAAATTACAGCTGCTGATGCTACCAGAGTTTATACCGATTCCGGAGCCAGTGATGCAGCTGCTCAAAAAGAGTGCCTAAATAATGTATCTGCATCTTATGAGGAGCTGATTGATGGTTTGTTTGGCACCAATGGCAACAAGGTAACTGGTACTGCAACAGTAGGAGCCAACAAGGCAGCATTCAACACGTGGACCTACCTTTCTACCAAAAATAAATTACAATAATCAAATCATAGAAAGAAGGAACTCACTTCCCAATCAGGGTTCCTTCTTTTATTTTAAATCAATATCATGAATACTTTAATCAAAATTTTTACATTCCTTGTTTTTTGCATTTCCCTTGCACCTCTTGAAGCCCAAAATGGTATCATCAGAGGTAAAGTAATTGACGATAAAACCGGAGAACCGGTCATGTTTGCCAACGTGGTCGTGAATCAAACAGGGTCAGGAACTACCACCGATTTGGATGGTATCTATGAAATTTCAATTGCTCCTGGAAGTTATACTTTGAGCATTTCTTACATTGGCTTCAATGACCTCATAATTAAAGATGTGATTGTTGCAGCAGGTAAGGTCAATTTAGTTGATCTCAGAATGCAGGAATCCAGTCATATGATTGAAGAAGTGGTTGTCACCGCCACGCAGGTAAGAAACACCGAGTCTGCCATTGCAACCATTAAGCAGCGCACACCCAACTTATTGGATGGTATCTCTTCTCAGTTGATCAAAAGAAATGGAGATGGCAATGCAGGGGAGGCACTTAGAAGAGTAACCGGTGTATCTGTTGAAGGCGGAAAACACATTGTAGTGCGTGGATTGGGTGACCGATATACAAAAATTATTCTAAACAGCATCGAAATTCCAGGACTTGATCCCGATAAAAACTCAGTACAAACTGATATTTTCCCAACCAATCTTGTGGACAACCTCTTGGTGTATAAAACATTTTCACCTGACCTCCAGGGCGACTTTACCGGAGGCGCTGTTGACATTATCACCAAAGATTTTCCAGAAACAAAAACTTTTAGCGCATCCATATCAATGGGCTACAATCCTGATATGCACTTTAAATCCAACTTTCTGAGCTACAAAGGAGGAAGTACAGATGTTTTGGGCTTTGATGATGGTACAAGGGCTCTGCCGTTTTATAAAAATATTGAGCTCCCGGATCCATCGTTAAAGAATCCTGCTCTGGAGTCTGCTACCAAAGCTTTTAATCCTGTACTGGCAGCAACACCTACTACCAACAATCTCAACAAGGCATTTTCATTTTCTGGTGGAAATCAGAAAAAAATGTGGGGAGGCAGCCTCGGTTATATCATGGGACTCAATTACTCACATACCTACAATCATTATGACGAAGTGAGGTTGGGTGAATATTACAGAAACATAACCGATACCGGCTATTTTGTAAACAGAGAAACCAGTGGTACCCTAAGCGAAACCAATGTATTATGGAGCGCATTGGGAGGCCTGAGCTATAAAAAAGGCAATAACAAGGTGGGTCTTGAAGTATTGCGCATCCAAAGTGGAGAGTCAAAAGCGGGACGATTGACACAAGCCAACCTGGAGCTGAATTCTTCCGTTATTCAAAGAGATAACCTCGAATACTATCAGAGAGAAATCACCAATGTTTCCCTTTCCGGCAAACATGCCCTTGCCAAAGGTCGTTTGGCGGTTGATTGGAAGTTGAGTCCAACACTTGTTAATGTGAATGAACCCGACATTCGTACAACCGGCTTTGATGTTACCGAAGCAGGCAACCCAGTATTGAGGCCTGCAGTAGGAGCAGAGGTGACCAGGATTTACCGAAACCTCAGTGAGGTGAATTACAATGGCAGGGTAGACCTGAGTTATACCTTTGCTTTAAAAAATGGACTTGAATCCAAAATCAAAGCAGGAAGTTACAACACACTAAAAGAAAGAGACTTTGAAATATATAACTTTCTCATCAGGGTCAACAACCAATCGGAACTCAATATTGAAGGCAATGCCAATAATATTTTAAAGGATGGCAACCTGTGGACAGCAGAAAACAAAACAGGTGCTTATGTAGTAGGTAACTATGAACCAGCCAATACTTTCAACGCTTCTCAAAGAATTTATGCAGCCTATGTAATGCAGGAAATGCCAATAAATGAAAAGATTAAATTGGCATATGGTGTACGATTCGAAAAAGCTGAAACACGATATACCGGTTCCAATAATCAGGGGTCAATTGTTTACAATGGCCAGAAGGTTTTTGACAAAGCTTCATTTCTGCCATCTTTCAGCGCAGTATATGAGTTTATGCCAAAAACCAATTTGAGGGCTTCATTTAACAGAACCCTTGCAAGACCTACTTTTAAGGAAAATTCTATCGCTCAGATCCAGGACAGAATCACAGATAGAACCTTCCTCGGAAATATTGGTTTGAAACAAACGGATATCAATAACTATGATTTGCGTATTGAGAAATACCTCAATGGAGGTGAATTGATTTCTGTGAGTGCATTCTACAAGCAGTTTTACAATCCAATTCAATTGACTGTATTTGATGCCGCCAATCCAACCAACTTTATTCCAAGAAATTTTGCTGATACCGATGTTTATGGAGTTGAATTGGAGGTCAATAAAAAACTGGGTTTCATCGCAGAAAAATTTAATCCATTCACTTTATCCGCCAATTATACGATTGTTAAAGCTGAAGTGCCACTGGTAGGATTGTCGCCTTCTATCTTAAACGTTGCCTTGTCTTACGTTGACAGCCAATCCGGGTGGGAAGCTTCAGCCACATACAATGTTCAATCCTCAAAACTTTCTGTGGTTGGTGTTGGCAGAATTGAGAACATTTATGAAAGACCCTTTAAAAGTTTAAATGCCAGAATTTCAAAACAATTTGGCAGTCAAAAACAATTTGCTATATCCATTTTGGGTGAAAATCTGTTGGATAGCCAAAAACTTAGATCCTATGACACCTTTGATGGTTCAGCAGCGATCTTTGATTTGTATAAGCCGGGCAAGTTGTTTACTGTGACCTTGGGTTACAGCCTTAAATAAGGAAGACTTTTTACAAAGTATTCATACCACTGAAGTCTGGGTTGGGAAGCCCGGACTTCTTTTTTTTAATCCTCTGATGACCACTCAGCTGCTTCTTGTCGGGCCTTTCGTTCCAGATAGGCATTGTCCAATACTATTTTTTGCAAAAATTTGGCATCGTTGTCCATGGCCTGTACTTCCAGTACCTTTTCCACTTTTCTCGCGGCGGCTTCAATAAGTGGTTTCCTGTTTATTTTACGATTATTGAGTACCATTCTGATCGTTTGTATATCAATATCTGATAATTGAACAGCCTCCGGATAACTTACTTCATAATCGTCCCGGTCGATGAATTTATTGAGTGTGGCAGCTGAGGGTGGTTTTTGAGTGGAAATAACATAAGTATCTGCTGTCAAATCGCCCAATCGTTGTCCATTTTTAGATACTACAATAGAAATGATACCTGCAACGCCCTGGGTTAGCCACAGATCGATCAAAAGCATCACCCATCGAAGCAAAAGAGAAACGCTGCTAAGTTTGCCACCGTCGCGGGCGATAACCCGAAGACTCATGGTTTTTTTTCCAGGAGTCTGACCATTGCTAAGTGTTTCGGTCAAAAAGGTATAAAAAAAGATGGGAACAAAAAGGATGATTCCCAAGATCCAACTTCCGGTTGCCCCCGCTGCTATGCCAGCTACAATGATAAGAGCGTACCAAATCACTAGGTCTATGATCCTGGCAATGATTCTATTTCCGAGCGTTGCCCTGGTATATTCTATAACTACATTTTGTGGGTTAACTATCTTAATGGTCGGTGAATTCATCTTACAATTTTTGCATTCAGCGCTAATTTAATATTTTACTTTGTGAACCTGCAACCTATACATTATTTGTTTGTTAAAATGGCATGAAGGCCTTTGATCTACCCCTGCAAAATATACTGACCTCAGCCCTTCCTGCCGATCCAATTACAGATAATTACAGGAGGCAGGTTGAGCAAGCGGTTTATTCATTTGTGAGCCCAACACCCTGCAGCAAAGCCAGCTTGGTTGCTTATGCAGATGAACTGGCAGCAGAACTGGGTCTGGATTTCACCGCCGACCAACTCCAGGCTTGGGCCGATGTGCTGTCTGGCAACTCCATCCAAGCCGGTTGGAAGCCCTATGCCCTTTGTTACGGGGGCCATCAGTTTGGCCACTGGGCAGGTCAGCTGGGAGATGGAAGGGCAATAAATTTGGGTGAATACCGCAGCCCGGCGGGAATTGTTACTCTTCAATTAAAAGGTGCAGGCCCCACTCCTTATTCGCGCAGCGCCGACGGATTGGCCGTTTTGCGATCTTCTATCCGTGAATTTTTATGCAGCGAAGCAGTGAGTTTTTTAGGCATCCCTACTACCCGGGCCTTGTCAGTTGTGCAAACGGGAGATCAGGTGCTGCGAGATATGATGTATGATGGCAATGCCGCCTATGAGCCGGGTGCTGTGGTTTGCAGAGTGGCGCCTTCGTTTTTAAGGTTTGGCAATTTTGAAATTCTGGCCGCCAGGCAAGACCATGTGACTTTACAATTACTGGCCGATTTTACCCTTCGACAATATTTCCCCCACCTCGGTGAGCCCGGAAAAGAGGCCTACCTGCAAATGCTGGCAGAAATTGCAGATAAAACCCTGGATATGGTGGTACATTGGCTAAGGGTAGGCTTTGTGCATGGAGTGATGAATACCGACAACATGTCGGTGTTGGGCCTCACCATAGATTATGGTCCATACGGCTGGTTGGAGGCTTATGATGAAGACTGGACCCCCAATACAACCGACAAAGAAGGTAAAAGATATGCCTTTGGACAACAGGCTAACATCTGTTTGTGGAATTTGTGGAAGCTAGCCAACGCCTTATACCCACTCATCGGAGAAACAGAGGGTCTTCAGGCGATTCTCTCAGACTTTCCCCTTAAATACAAAAAAAATTACCTTGCCATGATGAGGTCCAAATTGGGTCTTACCACCTCACAAGATGACGATGTTTTTCAAATCCGCCGCCTTCTTGATTTAATGGAGCGAGATCGCATTGATTACACCTTGTTTTTTAGAACCCTGAGTCAAATAAATGCAAGTAATAATGGTTCTCAAACCTGGGAAATTTTGATTAAAGAAACCTCCTATTTAGGGGCTGAGATCCTTGCACCAAAATTGCAAGACTGGCATTCCTGGTTAGAATGGTACACTGAAAGGTTGCAGGCAGAAGGTTCCATTGATGAAGAGCGGACCCTGGCAATGAATGCAGTAAACCCCAGGTTTATTCTGCGCAATTACATGGTACAACTGGCCATTGAAGCAGCCGAAAAAGGCGATTATTCAAAAGTCGAGTCATTGTATCAATTATCCAAAACGCCTTATAAGGTACAAGACGGGGATGATGCGTGGATTGTGAAAAGTCCTGACTGGGCCTTTGAAAAACCAGGGTGTTCCATGTTATCATGCAGTTCTTAGTATGCTGCTTCCAATGATTTCGGTCATTTTATAAATTGAATTTCCTCATTGAGCTGTGTAGTATGGGTTACGCAGCCTTTATAAGCCAGCTGGTACCTTTGTTACAAAATTAAGACAATGAAAGTACTGGTAATTGGTGGAAACTTCGCAGGATCTACCGCAGCAATGGAAATTAAGAGAAAGCTCAAAGACAAAGTTGAAGTTACTCTGATAGACAGAAGCCCGGATTTTTTGTACATCCCCTCTCTCATCTGGGTTCCTACTCGAAGAAGAGAGGTGAGTCAGATAGTAGTACCCCGCGAAAAGGTATTGGCCAAAAGAGGGGTCGATTTTGTGCTTGATTCTGCCTTAAAAGTTGACACCGCCGCCAATAAAGTATACACAGAAAAAGGTGTGTATGACTATGACCACCTGGTGATAGCCACAGGGCCTAAGGTAAATTTTGACATCGCTCCAGGCATTAAAGAACATGCCTGTTATATTGGTACGCCTCCGGGAGCCATGGACACCAGAGCAAAACTGGATGAGTTTAAGAAAAACCCGGGCCCCATTGTAATTGGAGCTACCCAAAGTGCCGGTTGTATGGGGGCGGCCTATGAATTTTTATTCAATGTAGAAAAATGGCTAAGAACCCAAAACATCAGACAAAAAGTAGATTTGTACTGGGTCACACCTGAGCCCTTTCTGGGACACTTTGGCATTGAAGGAATGCCACTCGGTGAGGCCATGTTGAAAAAATTTATGGAAATGTTCCACATCCAATACAGAACAGGTGTAGGCATTAAAGAAGTGACAAAAGACAAGGTTATTCTTAGCACTGGGGAAGAGATAGCGTCTCGTTTCAATATGTTTATGCCACCGTTTGTAGGAGTTGATTTTATTGCCAATAGTCCGGGACTCGAAACAGGCCCCAACCATTTCATACCGGTCTTACCTTCTTACAGGCACCAGAAATTGAACAATGTTTGGGCGGCTGGATTGACAGTGGATGTTAAACCACCTTTTGCCCAGGGTGAAGTCCCCTTTACCATCCCCAAAACCGGTTACCCCAGCGACGTTACGGGAAAAATCGTAGCTCACAATGTAATCAACACCATTTTGGGAAAACCAGAGATGGAAGAAAAACCCTGGGGTAAAATTACGGGTCTGTGTATCATGGATGCCGGTGAAAAAGAGGTCATTATTTTTAGCAACAGCCTGTTTAAGCCCAGAAAGATCGCAATTATGATACCCAATGTTTTCTACGATGTATTTAAACTGATGTTGGAAAAATACTTCATGTGGAAGCTGAGAAACGGATTGTCTTATTTACCATAGTTTCGTTTATTCTGAAAAATAAAGATCAGAGAACAAAACCAGGATGCGGCGGGGGTAAAAGCCCGCTGTTTTTTTTTTAGCCGTTGCCTTCCTTGATGTTTTTTCTTACCGCACCTTTGGGCAGTTTGGTGCCAAAGTGCTGAACCCAGATATTTTTATATCGGGCAACAGCCATTTCCGTCATATTGGGATTCATGAGCATTCTGCAGTGACTCCTGCTTTGAAGCCAGTCATGCAACACTTCTTCAAATGAGGTCTGGCCCTCCCCCAGGTTTTCTCCCGCATATTGCCAGGGATATTCAAATGCATCCAGTCTTTCTCCAATATTTTTACCATCTTTTGAATAATGTGCAAAGAAGTCAAAATCGTGCATTTCTATGGCGTGATTCATAGCACTTAAATAAAGCGTATCATTCCAAGTGAGGGGCTCTGCTGCCGGCATGTATTTGCGGCCACAATAACAGCCCTGATTCCTCAATTGATTGACTGCATCCAACATGCGGCGATTTTCCAAATCGGAGGGTGTCCGGTCCGGGCCATTCAGTAAAAGCAAGATCCAGAGGTAAGCCAGAATCATTTATTCATTATTGGGATAATGGTCAATATAGTAAGCATCGAGGGCATCATAAAACGTCTGCCCCTTGTATCTTATTATGGCATCTTTGACAAATCGATGGATGGGAAGTTTATGCTTTTTGCCCAACTTACAGGCTTCGCTACAGATATCCCACCTATCATAGTTCCACGCTTCAAAGCCTTGGGCTTCGTTTTTCAGTACCCGGATCGGGTAGAGGTGGCAGGATACCGGCTTATTAAACGGCAAGGCACCTTCTTTATAGGCTTTTTCAATGCCACACAAGCCGAAGCCTTTTTCATCAAAAGTGAGAAAAACGCAGCGTTTATTGCGCAAAAGAGGAGTTCCCAGCATTTTTACTGCCTTGTAATATTTAGATGTTGGGTTTTTGAAGAGGTATTCTTTTCCCGCTTCATCCATAAAAGGCAGGATCTTTTCCTTGTTTTTCTCAAATTCATCGGCTTCCTTTTGGGTCATGGGGGCTCCATAATCCCCTTCCCAGCAGCAGGCGCCTTTACAGGCATCCAGGTTGCAGATAAAGTGTTTTTCTACTATGTCTTCACTTACAAGTACATCGTCAATTGCAATCATCAAAAATCCGCTTTATTGGGGGTTCAAAAAACCACAGCCAGGGTCCGTTTATCCAAAAATAACAATTTTTATGGATAATGGTTATTATCGTGGAAATGTTAACAGACATTTTGTATTTTAGCCACCACTTTTAACAGTGCTTAAGATTTTAAGTGAATAGAAACCAGTAATTATTTTTCCATGGATTTATTAAAGAAGCTCTTTTACGAAAAGTCCTCTCAAGCCAGGGCTGAGCTCAAAGAAATTGTAAAAAACTACGGTGAATTAAAGGCCGATGAGGTAAATATTGGCCAGATCATTGGAGGCAGCAGGGGAATTAAAACCATGATATGGGATACCTCATCTTTGGATGCCAACGAAGGGATCCGATTTAGGGGCTATAACATTCCTCAACTCAGAGAATTATTACCCAAGCCCGATGGAGCCAGGGAACCACTGCCAGAAGGTTTGTTTTGGTTGATGTTGGTAGGTGAAATTCCTACCGAAGACCAGGTCAAGTGGCTAAGCGCTGAATGGGGTAGAAGAGCGGTTGTAGACGACTCAGTGTTTAAGGTAATCGACGCTTTGTCTGCCGATACGCACCCGATGTCTCAGTTTACCATAGCCGTAATGGCCATGCAGAAAGAGAGCATCTTTGCCAAAAAATATGATGAGGGCTTCAACAAAGACGAGTACTGGGATGCCATGTACGAAGATACCATGAACCTCATAGCCCGTTTGCCTATTGTGGCCTCTTATATCTTCAGAAGAGCCTACCGCGATGGAGCTCCGGCTAGTTACGATCCTTCTAAAGACTGGTCTGCCAACTACGCTGCCATGCTCGGTTTTGACAATGTGGATTTTACCGACCTCATGCGTTTATATCTCACTATCCATGCCGATCATGAAGGTGGAAACGCATCTGCCCACACCGTTAGGTTGGTTGGTTCTACCCTAAGTGATGCTTACCTATCATTTGGAGCCGGTATGAATGCATTGGCCGGACCCCTCCACGGACTTGCCAACCAGGAAGTAATCAAATGGATATTTGAACTCATAGAAAAAATTGGAACAGGCCAACCTACTAAAGAGCAGTTGAGAGCCTATATATTAGAGACCCTTGAATCAGGTCAGGTCGTGCCCGGGTATGGACATGCCGTTCTCAGACAGCCCGATCCAAGATTTATGGCGCAAAAATCATTTGCGGAAACCTATTGTCAGGGAGATCCAACCGTTCAAATCGTTTGGGATCTTTTTGAACTGGTACCTGAAATTTTGGGCAATCTTGGTAAGGTGAAAAACCCCTGGCCCAATGTCGATGCCCATTCCGGAGCCCTTTTATGCCACTATGGCTTCACCCAATACAATTACTACACGGTATTGTTTGGTGTTTCCAGAGCCCTCGGAGTACTTGCCCAGCTTTGTTGGGACAGAGCCCTGGGACTTGCCCTGGAAAGACCCAAATCGGTGACAACGCCTTGGATTAAGTCATTAATTGAACAAAATAAATAATCAAATCAAACCAAAAGTCATATGAATATTCCTGATCAATTAAAATATACCAAAGAACACGAGTGGATCCTGGTACATGATGATGGAACAGCAACCATTGGAATCACTGATTTTGCCCAGGGAGAATTGGGTGATATCGTTTATGTAGAAGTAGACACAGTAGGAGAAACCGTTGAGAAAGACGCGGTTTTTGGTACGGTGGAAGCTGTCAAAACTACTTCTGACCTTTTTATGCCGGTAACCGGTGAGATCGTTGAGTTTAATAAAGACCTGGGCTCCGACGGAGAAGACAACCCGGCTTTGATCAATGAGGATCCATATGGAAAAGGATGGGTAGTAAAAATAAAGGTCAGCGATGCTGCGCAGCTCAATGATTTATTAGATGCTGCTGCCTACGGAGAGTTGGTAGGATAATTTTTTTCATCCCCACACACCATAGAAAATATTCCACGCATCTTATATTTATAAATGAAAAGTCATTTAACGCTAGCGTGGATTTGGACCGCCGTCATTGTTTTGCTTTCAGCCTTATCGGGCAACACAGTAAAAAAAATAATGGTGGTAAATTTTTTCGGCATTGATAAACTTGGCCATTTGATCATGTATGGCACCCTAACCTGGCTTTGGATACTGGCACTTATGCACAACACATCCAAAAAAAGGAGCATGTGTTTTGCCTTTGCCATCAGTACCTTTGTTGGTTTTTTGATGGAAATTGGGCAAAAATTCATTTTCACAGGCCGAAGTTTTGAGTACGACGATATGATTGCCAATACCGTTGGCAGTATTTTGTCGATTGGCATTTTTTCTATGGTAAATAAATAATTTGTCTATTTTTGTTAACAATAGTTCTAACAACTAAATCAAACACATATGTTACAGGATTTTGAATTATCGGGCACAGGTGTTATGTTGAGTATCTTTATACTCTTCCTGGCAACCATGGCTTTGATCTGGTTCTTCAAGATTAAGTTCAGTAAAATCAATCCCGACACTCTTACCGAAAAGCACAAGCACATCGTAAGAGAAGTAGGAGCCAGAGCAAAATATCCGGAAGTTGACAACTTTTCAATGTCAGGTCAATTTTTAAGATATGGCCTTTTGGTAGCTTTGGCCTTTACCTTGTTTGGATTGAGCTGGACAACCCGCGAAGAAAAGGTTGTCATCCCTGAAGGAGCACTTGATCTTACCGAAGAAATCGAGGTAGAGCCGCCAAGAACGGCAGAACCACCACCACCGCCACCACCACCACCACCACCCACCATCCAGGAAGTTCCGGATGAAGAGGTGATCGAGCAACCTAAAATGGAATCTCAGGAAATTACAGAAGAGACCAAAATTGAAGAAAAGAAGGAAGAAGTGAAGGCACCACCTCCACCTCCACCCCCACCTCCTCCAAAACCAAAAGAAGAGGAAATCTTTAAGATTGTAGAACAAATGCCAAGATTTCCAGGTTGTGAAAACGTAGCTGGTGACAACAAAGCAAAGGATGATTGCGCCAAACAAAAAATGTTGGAGTATATCTACAAAAACGTTAAGTATCCACCAATTGCCCGTGAAAACGGTGTAGAAGGTACATCAGTGATTCAATTTGTTGTAGACACGGATGGCACCATTACCAACATTACAGTAGCCCGTGATCCGGGAGCAGGCTTGGGTGATGCCGCTAAAATAGTGGTTGAATCCATGAATAAAATGTCTGCCAAGTGGACACCAGGTAAACAAAGAGGAAGGCCCGTAAGGGTACAATATACCTTACCGGTTAAATTTAAGCTGGAAGGTTAAAATTAAGGGGTCGGTTTTCCGACCCTTTTTTTTTGAAATAAGGTTCATTCCCCAAAACAAAGCCCTTTCGACGCTGTTATTCCTCCATTGATCGAAAATCAGGGTAACGATTGTCGCCACCCTTTTAAATTTGCATAAAATTCTCATACGTGAAAAAAGCTCTACTTTACCTGTTACTTTGTTTTGTTTTTCAAAGTGCTTATGCCCAGTTTCCAATGATGGGGGGCAACCAGGCACCGGTGCTAAAAGGGAAAGTAAAAGGGATGCTCCAGGATTCGGTAACCGGTGAATCCATTGGATTTGCAACCCTTGTCTTGAGAAAAACAGGCCTTAAAACAGATCTTGATGGCGTTCTCAGCGACGACAATGGAAGTTGGCATTTTGAAAACGTTAAGACAGGTAAGTATGACATTATTATCTCTTTTTTAGGTTATGAGGAGAAGACTATTAAAAATGTAGAAACCACCCTGAAAAATCCGGACATCGATCTGGGAAAAATTCAGCTTAGACCCTCAGCTATTTTACTCGATGCAGTAGAAGTCAAAGAAGAAAGGGCATTGGTAGAAAACAAAGTGGATCGCATCGTTTACAATGCAGAAAACGATGCTTCTATAGCAGGAGGGGATGCCACCGATGTTTTGAGAAAGGTACCTATGCTTTCAGTCGACCTGCAAGGAAATGTGTCTTTGAGGGGCTCTCAAAATGTGCGCATCCTAATCAATGGCAAGCCTTCAGGAATGTTTAGCAACAACATAGCTGATGCCTTAAAAATGTTTCCTGCTGATCAGATTAAAAAGGTAGAAGTAATCACCTCTCCATCTGCCAAATATGACGCAGAAGGCAGTGGTGGCATCATCAACATAATCACAAGCAAACAAAACATAGAAGGAATTGCCGGCAGTGTCAATGCTTCCATCGGCATCAGGCAGAACAGTCTCTTTACCAATCTGAATGCTGGTAAGGGGCGTTTTGGCTTATCTTCATCTGCAGCTATATTTTATTCGAATCCGGCAGATGGAGATGTGTTTTTTGAAAGAATACAAACCCAGGGCGACAAGACCTCTCTTTTCAAACAAACCGGATTTCAGACAACATCAAGGCTTGGGGGCAATGGCAATGCCAGTCTTTTTTATGATTTTAATGGCTACCACTCCATCAACTCATCCTTCAACTTCAGAGGCTTTGGTTTTGATATGGAAGGAAAGACGGACGGGGTAATCAATGACCAAATCATTGGCATGTTTGAAGATGTTTACACCAGGACCAATATTGGTGATAATTTTAATGGTGGTTTTGATTGGAATACAGACTACACCATGAAGTTTGAAAACCAAAAGGACAGAGAATTTTCAGTGGCTGTGCAATATACCAGCGACAACAATGACCAGGACATGGCTGTAGTAGAAAACCACTCTTATCTTACCTTTATCAATAGAGATGCACGGATTGTCAACGATGGCAATAACAAAGAATATACTTTTCAGGCAGATTATGTTCACCCGTTTGCCAAAGGGGCCAAACTTGAAATAGGAGGTAAAGGCGTATTGAGGAGGATTTTGAGTGAATATGACAACAACATTAAAAACACCGAAGGTCAATACTTACCGGATCCAAATTTTTCCAATACTTTTGACTACGATCAAAACGTTGCTGCCGGCTATTTGTCTACCAGTTTTGTTGTGGCCAAGAAGTGGAATTTTGTTGCCGGTGCCAGGTATGAACATACCCAAATTGACGGTCGCTTTTTAGAAGGGGAGGCCAGCCCATTTGAAAATTCATACGACAATATCCTACCCAATGTAGCAGTGAGTCGCAACCTTCCCAACTTTCGATCCATTAAGCTGAGTTATAATCAACGGATCCAACGCCCCAGTTTGATGTTTATCAATCCATTTAACAACAATACTGATTTCCTCAACAGAGTCATTGGTAACCCTTTGTTGCAACCTGAGTTAACCCATCAGATCGAAATGGCATACAACACCAATTTTAAAGGCTTTGCCATTTTTTCAGCGGTATATTACAAAAAAACAACCGCCATTATTGATCAGATCCTTAAGATCGACAACACAGGTGTTTCCATCAACACCTTTCAAAACATTGGCCAGAACCAATCTTTTGGCCTCAACCTCTTTACTACCAAGACCATCAAAAAGCTTACGGTGAGAGCTGGAGGTAATATTTTTAGTTACGATGCACAGGGAGTAGTAAACGGCCAGGATTTGAGCAGACAATCTTATGAATACAATTTATTTTTCAACGGCGACTTTAGTTTCAGCGGCAGTTTAAAAGCTGATTTTTTTGGTTTTTTCAAATCGCCAAGACGTACACTGCAGGGTGATAATCCAGCCTTCTCCATCTATGGCATGGGCATCAGAAAAGAGTTTAAGAATTCAAGTATAGGTATTACCCTGATAGAACCCCACACCCCTAATAAAATTTTTGAGTCCAATATCAAAGGCAGTGATTTTGTGCAAAACAGCAAATTTACCCTGCCTTTCAGATCCATAGGAATCAACTTTAGGTACAAGTTTGGCAATGTGGATTTTAAAGAAAGAAAGACAAAGATCAAAAACAACGACCTCAAGGCAGGAGAAGGTGATGGCCAACAGCAAGGCGGAGGGGGAATACGCAACTAAGCACTGACCCCTGAGGTTTTTATCTCATCATTTTGATGAATGACTGCATAAGAAAACTGGATTCAGATTTCACGATGTTGTCAAGGGCATTGTCTGCTTTTTTAGAGAAGTGGCCAAGGTCTTGTACCACTTTGAGGAATTCATTGCTTTCCGGACATTCTGCTTTGAGGTGAGAAAGTTCCTGTAACATATGGATCATAGGTTCAAGCTCTTTGGCTTTGCGTTGTTCGATGATGCGGATGAAAACCTTCCAAAGATTTTTTTCAGCCACATAAAATTCCTTTCGTTCTCCGCAACAACAGGTTTTGTATACGATCTTCCACTCAACCAATGATCGTACCGTCATATTGGCGTTGCTTTTGCTAATGCCTAATTCCAATGCCAGTTCGTCAACGTGAAGTGGTTTATTGGCTATAAGGAGTAAAGCATGGACCATTCCCATGGTTTTGCTGATACCCCAGTGGGTGGCCATATTGCCCCAGTTTTGGACAAACTTGTCTTTAGCCTCATCAAAAGTCATCGGATTCATGATTACTAACAATGGCAAAGGAGCAAAAAAGTTTAGAACGATCGATTTTTTTTGATATTGAATGGCCGAGAACGACATCCAATGTACAGAGAGGGGCTAAGCGACTTTTGGGGTATTATATTACGATTTCTTAGAATGCGATATTTTTTTGGTACTTTTACCCTCACAAGAGATGCAGCAAGCAAAAAAATCATACGGTCAACATTTTTTAGTCAATGAGGATACTGCCAAACGTATTGCCGGCTTCATTGACCATCTGCCGCCATCATCCAACTTGGTTGAAGTGGGTCCGGGCAGGGGCATGTTGACCAAATACCTGCTGGCTAAAGAGGTGGAACTGATGGCTGTGGAGGCTGATAAAGACATGATCACTTATCTCACTCAGCACTATCCCAATATTGAGGGGCATTTGTTGGCCATGGATTTTTTAAAGGTCAATATGTCAAAACTTTTTGATGGCAAAGCTTTCACCATTATTGGTAATTTTCCCTACAACATTTCATCGCAGATTGTATTTAAAATGCTCAATTCTGTTGAATTGGTTCCGGAGATGGTAGGCATGTTTCAAAAAGAGATGGCAGAGCGCATAATAGCGCCTCCGGGGGGAAAGGACTACGGAGTCATCAGTGTTATTGCCCAAGCCTATTATGAAGGCACTATGCTGATGAAGCTGGCTCCCGGCTCATTCAATCCTCCGCCCAAAGTACATTCAGCTGTGATCAGACTCAAACGGAAGGAGAACTATAAATTGCCCTGCAATGAGAGACTTTTTCGCACCATTGTAAAACAAAGTTTTGGGCAAAGGAGAAAAATGCTGCGCAATACACTGAAAAACATGGTGGAAGATCCGGCTATCCTGGCAGATGAATACTATAATAAGAGGCCGGAACAATTATCTGTGGAAGAATTTATAACTTTGACCAATAATATTCAAAATCATTTAAAAAATGAGCCTGGAAACCAGAATAATGGAGGATCTGAAGGAAGCCATGAAGGCTAAAGATCAAGCCGCAATGAGAGGCATTAGAGCCATAAAATCGGCCATCCTTTTATTTAAAACAGACGGAAGTGGCAATGAGCTGAATGAAGCCAATGAAATAAAACTTTTACAGCGGCTTGTCAAACAAAGACAGGATTCACTTGATATTTATACCCAGCAAAACAGAGCAGATTTGGCTCAGGTTGAAAAGGAAGAAATAGCTGTGATCATGCGATATCTGCCAAAACAACTGGAAGGTGAGGAATTGGAAGCTGTGATCCGGGACATCATTAGCTCAGTTGGAGCTACTTCAGTCAAGGATATGGGCAAGGTAATGGGAGCTGCCAACCAACAACTGGCAGGCAAAGCGGATGGCAAGTCCATTTCTGAAGTTGTAAAAAAGTTATTGGCCCCTTAATCATTGCGGATGCAAATCAGCGTTGTTATACCCTTTCTCAACGAAGTAGAGTCCTTACCAGAGCTGTATGACTGGATCAAACGAGTCATGGAGAAGCACCAATACAGCTATGAAGTCATTTTTGTGGATGACGGTAGCAATGATGGCTCTTGGCAGTGGGTAGAGCAACTTGCCATCCACAATGAATCTGTGAAGGCCATCAAATTTAGGCGCAATTATGGTAAGTCTGCGGCACTCAATGTAGGCTTTGAACATACCAGTGGTAGAGTAGTAATTACCATGGATGCAGACCTTCAGGACAGTCCCGACGAAATTCCGGAACTTTATCAGATGATTACCGAAGGTGGTTACGACATCGTTTCAGGGTGGAAAAAAAAGAGATTCGACCCTATTAGCAAAACCATTCCGACCAAGCTGTACAACGGGGTAACGCGCTGGATGACGGGCATTAAACTCCATGATATGAATTGTGGTTTGAAGGCTTACCGGTCAGATGTGGTTAAAAGCATTGAGGTCTATGGTGAGATGCATCGTTACATTCCCGTGATTGCCAAGTGGGCGGGATTTCATAAGATAGGTGAAAAAGTGGTGCAGCACAAAGCCAGGAAGTACGGGGTGACCAAGTTTGGCATATCCCGCTTTTTATATGGCTTTCTCGATTTATTTTCCATTATGTTTATGGGTAAGTTTGGAAAGCGACCTATGCACTTTTTTGGAGGCCTGGGTACGCTTACTACCTTTTTAGGGGTAATGATTTTATTGTACCTGAGTATTGAGAAGTTGTTTTTTGCTGCTACGGGGCTGGCCAACAGGCCATTGTTCTTTCTTGGGATCCTCTTGATCATTGTTGGATTTCAATTGTTTATTACCGGTTTTATAGCAGAGCTGGTCACCCGCAACGCCAGCGACAGAAACCAGTATAAAATCGAAAAATACATCTGATAATACGGGCGCACATCTTGTGCTTAAAAATCACGAATCAAACACCTTATTTTATCCATGAATAGATCATGTTGAGTCCTAGTGGATTACGACATCTTTTTAAGTCAGAATAAGATAGGTAGGCACATCTTCCCTTATTGGTATATATGCCATATATAATATATAAAAAGCGGTGCAACAATCAGATATAAGGTCGTTTTTGAATCATTATCGAGGGGGGAACCATTTTTCAGAGTCATTTGTTAATACTTTGCTTATGGTATTTTAAGCACCAGAAAGATGGAAATAAAAAATATTCCATCATAACCATTTGAAATTCAATACAACTAGATTTTTTTTAATATTTTTTTTAAAAAATAGTTGGCAGAAACGAAAATTGCATTACTTTTGCAGTCCCAATTGAAACGTTGGGTAAATATGTGCGGAAGCGCGGATATGGATAAAGAGATTGACATAGTGGGAAAATAGGTAAAAGGATAAGTAAATCGA
>CALMSX010000044.1 GCA_937872515.1 uncultured Bacteroidota bacterium | reverse complement strand
TACAGCGATGAAACAGGTCCTGGCGTCTACCTCGCCAAAGACTTTGCCAATAGAAATTTCAAAAAACCTTACGAAACCGCCATCGACCTCAAACAGCCCCTGACTGTGAAAGGCAAGCCCGGCCTCTGGGTGCGCTATGCCAAGAGCTGGGGAGTTATTGATTATGAGGGCAATCCTCTCATCAACTTTCAATGGGATGAGATGAAAGAAATCAAGACCGAAGCCCAGCAGTTTAAGGTGAAGAAGGATGGTAGGTGGGGGGTGATAAGGGTGGAATAGAATCGCAGGGCCCTGCGTCTCTGCTACCATTTTTATTTTAACTTTGCCCAAAATTTTAACCATGCAGGCTTTTATCGTTGATGGGGTTCGTACACCAATTGGTAGTTTTGGAGGAAGTTTGGGTCCGGTGAGGGGTGATGATCTGGCGGCGCATGTGATCAGGCAGCTGCTGGACAGGCACCAGGGACTGGATGTTGAGGCCATTGATGATGTCATCCTGGGTTGCGTGAACCAGGCGGGTGACGATAATCGAAATGTGGCAAGGATGGCGCTGCTATTGGCAGGATTGCCGGTATCGGTACCAGGGGAGACGGTCAACCGACTGTGTGCTTCGGGGATGTCGGCTACCGTGCAGGCGGCGAGGGCGATCATGGCGGGTGATGGTCATCTTTTTATCAGTGGGGGCATGGAGCATATGACGAGGAGTCCGTATGTTATTTCAAAGGCCAGTAAGCCCTATGGTACCGATGCGCAGATGGTGGATTCGAGTTTTGGATGGCGCTTTGTGAACCCAAAGATGGAGACCTTGTATGGTACCGAAGCCATGGGCAAGACGGCTGAAAACCTGGCAGAGATGTTCAACATTTCGCGTGAAGATCAGGATGCTTTTGCCTATCAATCACAAATGAAAGCAACTGCAGCCCGCAGTTCGGGTCGACTGGCACAAGAAATAACGGCAGTTCACATACCGGTAAAAGGCAAGGAAGCCCTTGTTTTTGAACACGACGAATTTATCAAACCCAATACCAGCATCGATGTGTTGGCAACCTTAAAACCAGCCTTTAAAAAAGACGGTACGGTCACAGCAGGCAATGCATCCGGATTAAACGATGGGGCGGCTGCCTTAATCATATCATCAGAGCAGGCACTGCATCAGCACAAGCTCACTCCCCTCACCCGCATCATCAACAGCGCGGTGGTGGGTGTTGAACCCCGCATCATGGGCATTGGTCCGGTCAAAGCCAGTCAGCAAGCGTTGGCAAAGGCAGGATTGACGCTGGACCAGATGGATCACATCGAAATCAACGAGGCCTTTGCAGCCCAGGTACTGGCCTGCACTCGACAACTGGGACTGGAAGACCATGACCCGCGCATCAATCCCAATGGGGGCGCCATTGCACTGGGACACCCACTGGGTATGACGGGAGCCAGGATTCTGCTGGCTGCATCTCGTGAATTGGTCAATACCGGCAAAAAATATGCGTTGGTGACGATGTGTATTGGTGTGGGACAAGGGTATGCGGTGGTGATTGGTCGATGACCGGGAATCTGTGGTATCGGAGCATCCGGTTTCCGAGTAGCGATGAAGGGATCGTAAGGATCAGAGCATCATGTTTCTGTGTATCGATGAAAGGATCGTAGCCTTTAATTTCTTGAATCCATAGTTAAAAAATATTAAGCTTAGACTAATTTGCACTTTACATAATACTGATTCCTATGAATTTCAGAAACAAGTCTCTTTTGGCATTATTGTTTTTAATTTGCCTATCCAAAAATATTTCTTCCCAGACTCCCGAAAAACTGGAGTATCGTAGAGATGGTAGTGTGCTATCTGCATCAGGCGTGGAAAAGGATGGCAGTCATTACACAAAAGTGTACGACAACCATGGAAATGTGATTGCCAGATTTATTTCCGGTGATGATACCTACAAGAGGGGGCGCATCATCTTTTATGGCGAAGATGAAAACATGGAATATCCCTACTTTGATTACAGCAATGTTTTAGGGGATACCACCTTTTACAGGGCATTGGGGTATACATCAAGAATGAAGTACTACTTTATGTATGATTCAGCTGAATATGTGATAAGGTTGAGGTTGTTTGAGAATGGGAAGCCGGCGTGTAAATCATATAGGGACTATGGTGAAAAAAACTGGACCAATTATTATTACGACAAGTCGGGAAAATACCTGGGATCCGGAACAACGGATGGTTATTATAAGCCCATAGATGGAATGAATATAAGGTACTATGGACTTTTTGAGGCGGGACCTCAGCCGGCTGTACCATTTGGGATGTATCAGTGTAGTAAGGGTGTAACCCAGTCTGCGGCATTTTTTAACTCGCGGGGAGAGGAGATAGGCAAATGTGAATACAAAAATGGCTATCCATTTAATGGGCTTGTCTTAGAAGCCGATTTTATATGGACTTACTTTACTCAAAAAAAATATAAAGAGGGTTTAGTTGTCGGGGATATTATCGAGTTCGACTATCACTTCAAAGTATTGAACGTGTATGCCAAAGACAAGACCCCGATGAGTAATAAGACTACAAGTTCGACTACACCCAAAAACAGCTACAAGGATGGGAGGCCGTATTCCGGCGTATTCAATCTAGAATACAGCGTAATTGAAATGCGGGAAGGTAAAAGAAACGGTGTAACAAAATCGTACGATTTTCTAACCAGAGACACCCTCTCCATCGAAACCTACAAAGATGGCATAAAACAAGGTTATGCTGCCTTTACACCCATACCGGGACGTGTTATGACAGAAGGGTATTATAAGGATGACTTGCCCTTTGAAGGAGATTTTGTATTGAAGAGGATGAATGATATTGTCAATGTTTCAAGTTACAAAAATGGGGTAATCGTAAAGGTAACTACTTACAAACCCATAACAAAAGGAAATAAGTTCCTGGACTTCCAATACTTTTCTACATGTGAGTTCAAAGGAGGCAAGCCTTTCGAAGGTTTATTATATGATGATAAAAGATATGATTTTTGTACCTATAAATCGGGTTTGTTAAATGGCACTAGTTATTATTTGTTAAGTGGCAGAGACACCTCCCAACTTACCACCTATGTAGATGGCAAAAGACAGGGTTTGTCATTTCAAAGAGATGGGTCTACAGGGCAACGCGTAATTGGCTTTTACAAAGATGACGTAAAATTTGAAGGCCGGTTTCTGAATGAAAAAAATCAAAGGCAAATTTATGAATACCAAAATGGAGTTCCGGTAAAGGTAGTTGAAAATGATTCCTATATAGTTAGTTACTTTGGGTTGACCAATGAAAAAAGAGAAGGTCTTTGTGTGCAGCAACAGCGCTTCGGTCCTAAAAATAAATGGGAAATCGTCTATAAAAACGAGCAGCCTTATGAAGGTTTCTTGGTGGAAGAAAATAAAATCATTACTTATAAGGCAGGGCAACAAACCGGCTTCCTTTGGGAATATGAATCAGATGATTTGATAAAACTAAATGCAAGGTATGTTATCGCTAATGGGGTGAAAAATGGAAAGGCTGTCATTTTTGATGTTTATGAAAATGGTGACTCTATCCAAATGGAATACCAAGGCGGTGTAGTACAAAATGGCACCCTGGTAACGACTGATCCCAGAACCCGAATCAAAAAAATTTATACCCTAAATAATGGTGTAGCCAGTTCTGACAGCTCCTATCTCTACCCTTCTTACGACGGTAAACCAAAAGAATACCTCAAATTTCAGAATGGCAAAATAAAAGAAGGCACAGAATACAAGTACAATCTAATAGCCATCACCAACCAATACAAAAACTACCTATTGGTGGAAAGTAGAGGTAGATACGATGATGACCGCGAATTTACCATTAAATGTACTGGTTTAAAATGTAGGTTTTATGATCGACACCACAAACTATTTGCATACTACCTTTACGATACACTTAACCACAGCCTTTCCATTATCGCCAAAGACATAATAGGCGACAGCCTCAGGGCTAAAATCGTCAATGACACATTAGCAGAAGGTAGTATTTTGTTTTATAATTATAAACGTGCCAAACGCGATGATCATTTTATCTGGGACAAAGCCATTGTCACACTAGACAAATCAGGTACCAGCATCACACTGTTCAATGAAAAGTATGATTTTTATCCCGTCTATTTCACTTCTCACAGAATGGCTGTACCCTTTCCGTGCTATGATGCCAATCCCCTGATCATATCGTTGCTCACCAGCGAACAAATCTTTAAGGTCAGCTACTACGACAAGTCCACCCACCAATTGTTGGGCAGCCACACGGCCGAAGGTTGGAACATAAAAGAAGGCTTGACCCTCGAACAAGACGGTAATGAAGTTACTGCCCGGATCTACCGAGATAATATGGCAGACAAAGAAGAGGTGATATCTGCGGC
>CALMSX010000043.1 GCA_937872515.1 uncultured Bacteroidota bacterium | reverse complement strand
GCCGCTCCGCTCTCCGCCGCCCCGCGCTCCGCCGCCCCGCGCTCCGCCGCTCCGCCCTCCGCCGCCCCGCCGCTCCGCGCTCCCCCGCCTTCCATCGATGATTTCATGGTTCTGGTCAGATAATCAAAAATTTGTGGCAAAAATTTGCCAAATTTGTGAAGACCAAATAAAATTTTGCTTTTGACCAGAGAACTGATCATGTTGGAAAAATTAGAGAAAGAGCTGAATCTCAAACAATTGCAGATCAGGAGCTTGCTTACCATTACCCAGGCAATCAATGACAATGTGCCCCAGGATGGTTTGTTCAACATGTACAAGTCATTTCTTTCGTGGGAGATGGGCATTGAAAAAATGGTCTTGTTTATCATGGCAGATGAGGGCTGGATTTGTACCACCCACATTAATTATGAGAATGACAAGGTAGAAGATGTGGTGCCGCTGATTACCAGTCACAAACGTTTGTACACCATTAAATCGGATGATCCGGAGCCGTTGAGGGATTTTGACATCATCATTCCCGTTTTTCACAAAGATCAGCCCATTGCCTATTCGCTGATTGGGGGTATCAAAGACAAAGACGATCTTTTTAACAAGATCCAGTTCATAACCACCATTACCAACATCATAGCGGTGGCCATTGAAAACAAACGATTGTTTAGGCGACAGCTGGAGCAGGAAAAATACAGAACCGAGTTGCTGCTGGCCCAGGACGTTCAGTCTATGCTGATTCCTGATAGTCTGCCCAGCAATGATCGATATGCCATTTCCAAGATTTATAAGCCGCACTACAATGTAGGGGGCGACTACATAGATTATATCAAGTACGATGAGGATCGTTTTGCCATCTGTATTGCTGATATTTCAGGTAAAGGCGTGGCAGCGGCTTTGCTGATGGCCAATTTTCAGGCCATGGTGCAGAGTCTGATCTTTCAGTATAAAGACCTGGAGACCTTTATTTTTGCGCTCAACCAGGCGGTGTACCGCATTACCAAGGCCGATAAGTTTATTACCTTTTTTGTGGCAGAAATCAACCTCAAAACCGGAAAGATCCACTACGTCAATGCGGGTCACTTTCCACCCATTTTATACCGCAAAAGTGGAGTTTGTGAACGACTGACCACGGGTTGTTCGGTGATTGGAGCCTTTGATAAACTGCCTGAAATCAAGGAAGGGGTGCTCGACCTGGATGGAGAGTGTTACTTATTGTCATTTACGGATGGCCTTGGCGAATTGTCCAACGGAAAGGGCGATTACTTTGAAGAAGCACATTTGATTCCATTTATTGCGAAAAATTCCGCAATTTTGCCTGACGAATTCAACAAGCGATTGCTCGAAGAAATTGAAGTTTTTCGGGGCGGAGAGGAGTACCTCGACGATATTGCGGTGTTGACGTGTAAAATATTTTAATCAACTCTGATGAGACCAAAAAACAGGTTAACTGCGGCCATGCTGGCCTTTGTAAGCGGGGTGGTCGGGGGGCATAAATTGTACCTCAACGACACCGGTGGCTTCATCATGTTCATGGTTTTGTTTTTTGTGGGCATCAAAATTTTTGGAATGCCACTGAGCCTGATCCTGGCCATTTTTGAAGGGTTGAGGTTGCTCAATTCTTCGGATCAGGATTTTGACAGAAAATACAACAAGGGCTACGTGCAGCGGGGTGATTCACGCATTGAGCGCCGGAGGGCAGAGCAAATGCGCAGGTATGAAACCGAAGACAACAGCAGGCCCTACCAGCAGGCTTCACCCCAGCGCCAACCCTTGCGCGTGAGGGCTAATCCTTTTAAAAACAGCGGACTGGCCAAGTACAAGGATTTTGATCTTGACGGAGCTATTGCCGATTTTAAGCAGGGCCTGGAAATTGACCCCAATGATGTGGCACTCAATTTTAACATTGCCTGTGCCTATTCCCTGACCGAAAAAAAAGAAGAAGCCTACAAACACCTTTCTAAGGCGGTTTCACTGGGTTTTAACGACTTTGAGCGCATCCTTACCCACGACGACCTGGCCTTTGTGCGCATCCAGCCCGAATTTGATACCTTTAAAAAATCAGGGTACAAAGTATATCAAACTGTCCAACAAAAAGAGGGACCTGCTGTTGAAGTGAGTGTGCAGGAACCCAAAGAAAATAATGACGCCTTGCTTGATCAACTTTCCAGGCTGGCAGAACTCAGAGAAAGAGGGCTGCTGACAGAGGAAGAATTCCTCATGGAAAAGAAAAAGTTAACCAGAAATTAATCAGAGATTTTGATAGCGAAAAATGTAATGTCCAGTTTGTTGGGTCCACTCAAAACAACAGATACCGGAGAGGAGGCGATTAACATCATGCATGTTTACCACGTGAAGCACTTGCCCATCGTGGACAATCATGAGTTGGAGGGCCTCATCTCAGAAGACGACATCCTCAACCACGATCTGGACAAGGCCATCGGCACCTATAAACTTTCGCTGGTCAATCCCTTTTGTCAGGAAGGCGACCACCTTTTTGAGGTCATGCAGAAAATGGCGCTCAACAAGCTCACCACGATTCCCGTCATCGATGCCACAAACCGATATTTAGGTTTAGTAACCATCGAAGATGTATTTAACTTTTTTGGTGACAGTTATGCCTTCAAAGAACCGGGCAGCATCATTATTCTGGAAACAGACAGGAGCAAGTATTCATTGAGTGAGATTGCCCGCATTTGTGAATCAGAAGGAATCTTGATTTTTTCTTCTTTTGTCACTTCCAACTTAGACAGCACCAGTCTTTATGTGACCCTTAAGCTGAATACCTTTGATGTAACCCGTCTGGTCAATGCCTTCCAGCGTTATGATTACACGGTGTCAGGCGCTTTTGCCGAAGACGAATACATCGATACGTTGCGGGAGCGGTACCAGTCGCTGATGAATTTCCTTAGCATTTGACAAGTCTGCAACCATGAAAGGCAGGCTGCTAGTTTCCCTGATTTTATTTTCCTGCAGCCTCATGGCTCAATCCAGGGTTTATCTGGCAGATGTGGAAGTAAATGGTCTGAAACACACCCGTTTTCATGTAGTGATGAACGAGCTGGACTTTGCCATTGGCGATAGTCTGGACCTCATTGGTCTTGCAGCTGTTTTGGAAAGAAACGAACAACGGCTATTGTCCACCGGCCTTTTTAACCTCGCTGATTTTAACATCAAACACTGGGATGCCGATAAGGGAGAAATAGGGCTAAGCCTGGAGGTTAAAGAGGCATGGTACATTTATCCTGCACCCATTTTTGAATTGGCAGACCGATCTTTTAATGTTTGGTGGAAGGAGATGAACTTTGACTTTGACAGGGTCAATTATGGTATCCGCGTAGATCATCTCAATTTGACCGGCAGGAAGGACAAGTTTAAAATCAAGTTTCAGCAGGGGTATACCCGAAAATATGAGTTGGAGTACCTCTTTCCTTATCTCAAAGGCACCTGGGGACTCGGTGTTGTGGCTTCCTTTGCTGAAAACAAGGAGCTGGGTTACCTCACCTCCGACAATAAAGTGCTGTTTAAAAAGAGGGCAGACGAAGCCACAGTACTGCGACGTTTCCGCACCGGACTTACGGCTACCAAAAGAAACAGCGCCTATGCCTTTCATACTTTAAGGGCAGAATACAATTACAATTCGGTCAACGACATCGTAGTAAAAGAATGGAATCCCAATTACTTTCCGGAGGGCAAGGACTACATTCAGTTTTTGCGACTGATGTATGTGTTTAAATACAACCGGACCCTCTTTCCGGCTTATCCCGAAGGTGGCTATGCCTATGCAGTGGAAGTGATCAAAGACGGATTAGGATTTGGCAATTTTTCCAATTTTTCTACAACTGCAGAAATGGAGTGGTACACCAAGCCCTTTAAACGATTTATTGTAGGTGCCAAGGTCAAGGCTAAATGGAACTGGACCCGCAACCAAATTCCGTATTCCAATTATCAGGCCCTGGGGTATGGGGCAGATGTTATCCGCGGTTATGAATTGTATGTCATGGACGGCACCGACTTTGCCTGGCTAAAAACTTCGGCCAGATTTGCCTTGTTTGACAACAATATCTCTTTAGGAAAATTAATGCCCGTACATGCCTTTAACGTCTTACCGATGAAGTTTTTTCTGAAGTTCACCGCAGAAACGGGGTATTCCAACGACAAGTGGTATACCACCAACAATCCGCTCAACAACCAATGGCTGCTGGGCTACGGACCTGGACTCGACCTGCTCTTGTACAACAATTTTTTGCTTTCGGCAGAATACAATTTTAACCACCTGGGGGAAGGAGCTTTGTACTATAAGTCAAAGTTTAATTTTTGACGACAAACAACAGCAAAATTTGGGACGCACAATGCTAAAAGGATTAACTTAGAAAGATGAAACCATTCATAACAACTTTGGCCTTTCTGGCTTCTTTGATTTTTGTGCCAAAGTTGTTGGGTCAATATTACATTGCGGGCGACACCACGCTTTACCATGCCTGGAACATCACACAGACCTATACACCCAATGACACCGTTGATTTTGACATCGATTGTGATGGAATGGCCGACCTCAGTTTTGTTTCCATAGATGGCAACGCTCCCGGTTTTCCGTGGGACCGCCTGAGCCTTGTTCTGGGTGAAGGGGTAGAAGTCTGCAATTCAGGTACCGGTTTTGTAACCGGCTTTGAGCAAGGTGATACCATCCATTTTGACAATGCCAATTGGACACCTTTTCTTGATTTTATTTATGGTACCGGGGCCTTAGGTGCGTATGGCCAGGCAAGTATCACCAACAAATTTCTTGCATTTAGAAAAACAGGTGATGAGACTTTTTATCTCTTCATTAGATTCAGCAACCAGGGCTTGGTTTTTACCATCCATCAGGTGATCAGTTATTGTGAAGTCAACCCACTGATAAATGTACTTACAGATGTTCCAGAGGAGAGCCCTTATGTTTGTCCCAATCCCGTATACGATGTTTTGGTGGTAAAAAATGGGGCGTTGGTTGAATCCATATCTATTCACGATGTTTCCGGCAGATTGATGGGTACGTATATTACCGGTGAAATAGAGGTAGAAAACTATACACCTGGTTTTTATGTGGTCAAACTGGTTCTTTCTAATGGAAAAACCACAGTTCAAAAGTTTTTCAAACGGTAGCTTATCGTATAACGGTAATATCTCCTATCAACTGTTCTGTTTTTCCATTTCGATATTCCACTTTTATAGTGTAGGTATAAACCCCCGGCACCAGCTGTTGGCCATTGTAGGTGCCATCCCAAATAACCGGACTGTCTATTTTTCCGGTTGAGAAGACTTTAGACCCCCAACGATCAAATACCGATACGGCTTGTAAGGTGTAACCATCTCCGGATTGTAAAACCCATTGGTTGTTGCCGGGTGATTGGCTACTCAAAACATTGGGGAAAACAATGACCGGATCTTTTTCCTCCACCAGAAGGCGGAACACCGCGGTTTGTTGACAACCCTTTTCATCCTGCATATTGAGGGTAAAATCCGTATTGGCTGAAGGCTGTAATACGGTTGGATTCAAACAATCACTACAACTCAGCAGGTTGGCCGGCTCCCATTGGATGGTCTCCGGTACTGGATTGATACTTAGGTTTAATGGTGTGTCTTCGCCGTAATACACATTTTGACTGGCAGGGCTTAGCACAAAAGGTATTGGCTGGGTGGCAGGTAAGACGGTGTAACTTTGGTTGAAGCTGCAACCATCGGCACTGCTGAGACTAACTTCATAACTGCCGGGCTTAAGGTCATCCAGCACAAAAGGCAAAGAGATCTGTCCATAACCAATCCCATCTATGATCAGTGTGCTTACCAAACATCCTTCAATGGCCTTAATGGTAAGGGAGCCATTTTGGTCGCCGGGACAGGTAGGGGCAAGGGTGGTGATGTCTACGTTTTGATAATTGTTGTTGATGATACGCACTACCACAAAGGTAGCGGAGTCGCAGCCATTGATGGTGCCCGGCAAATAAGGCACCAGGCCTGAGGTCTTGCCCAACTTAAACACCACTCCATCTACTACCAGTGAATCACTGGGCAACAGGTCCTTACGGAGGGTATCCACTTTTTGTGGGTAAAATGAGATACTTACTTCAATCAACGAATCGCAGCCATTGACGGCTCCACCGGCCAGGTTTTCGAGGCCTGAACTTTTGTTTTCATCATAGACCACTCCATTGACGGTGATGGTCTCACCCGGACAAAGTGTAGCTTCTACTTTTGACCTCGACTTGGGCAGGATGGTGAGGGCTACATTGACTATGCTGTCGCAACCCAAGGCGGTAGCACCTACAAAAACTTCGGTGCCACTGGTTTTATTTTCATTGTACGTATTGCCATTGATCACCCTGGACTCCCCTTCACAAAGGGTGGCAGTGTAATTGGTTACAGGAGCGGCTATAAATTGTAGATCAACATAGGCCAAGGTATCACAGGCACCGGCTTGTCCTGCAATGGTAATGGTGTCTTTTGTTTTGTTGCTGTCAAAATTGACGCCACCAATGGTGACTACCGTACCCGCACAATATTGTTGTCGATACGTACTTTCAACAATGTCTCTAAAACTTACCCGCACTTCCACCAATGAATCACAGCCATACACATTGGCCCTTGACAGGGTGATGGTATCGCTGACATGACTTTCGTCAAAGGTAACACCGAGGATGGTAGCGGTAGTACCTGCACAAAGGGTGGTGTCGATGGCAGCGCGCGAGGGTTGAACCAGCTGAATGGCTACATCGAGCAGAGAATCGCAGCCGTTGGCCGCAAGCCCTGGCAGGACAAGGTTGCCGGTGGGACGATTGACATCAAAGGTTTCATCGAACAAAACGACCTGGTCTCCCTGACAAACAACGGGCCTGGCATTGCCTCGAGCCTCGGGATAATATCTTAAGTTGACCTGTATTACAGAATCACACACACCGGCCAATCCGGAAGGAACTATTTCTACTCCGTTTGGCTTGTTTTCATCATAGATAACCCCGTTTACAATGAGCTGATCGCCCTTGCAGAGCGTTGGCTGAAGGGTGGTTTCTCTTTTAGGATTAAGCACAAAGCTAAGACTGGTGTTTAAGCCTGACCTTTCACATTGTACGTCTTTGATTTTGTCGACAGTGATGAGGACAGTACCGGGTGAAGCACCCCAAGCTGAGGGCACCAAAACGGCCGGATAAGGATTGGTAAACGCGCTTAGGGTATCGTAGACAGTCTTGTTGGCAAATTGATAGGAGAGGTAAAGGGTGGCGGGTAATTCAGCATTTACGTAGATATCAAAGCGGAGGGTGTCATTGCTGCAAAGAGCGTTGGGACCATTAGCGGTAGCCGTGATGTCGTAAAATTGAACGGGCGCACCGGGAGCCACCGAGAAACAAGGATCACTGGGGTCGATAAAATTGCCGAGGGCATTGCCTGCTACCGAAGACACATAGTACGTGGTATTGAGCTGGGCCCCCACAGGGAAGGCAAAAACGGGATTGTCCTGGATGGCCAGCACATTGCCAAGGGTGGGTCCTGCATTGTCATGGAAAACAAACAAGAGGGTATCTTCTTCGAGGGAGGCGTTGTTGTTAAAAACAGCGCTGAAAATCTGGTTGACACAAATGCGACTGAGTTGAGAGGTATTGCCCATGGTACCGGCATTGGTGAAGCAGCTGCAATTTTTATTGCCCTGCAACAGCTGGGGCAAGCAGTTGTTGGCGTCGTTGATGGTAAAGCTAAAATCAGTAGCTGAAGTGATAGGAGCCGAGGTAAATACATTGCCCGAGGGCACTCCATTGACCAGGTATGATGGCGCATCGCCTCCTTCGATGGTGAAGGTAACAGTATAGGTAGCGTTGCCGGGCTGGCATTCTGTGATTACGTTGATAGCGGTTGGGGCCGTGTTGATGGTCATGCCTGTCAGAGCCGGCAAAGTGCAGGCTTCATCTGAAGTAAAGGTAAGTATGATGTTGCCGTTTTGTCCTTCGGGATCCAGGAAATTATTATTTACACCCGGGCCCGACCAAGTGCCGGTAGGAAAGGCTGGATCTTGTACCAAAGCCAAATTGTACAAGCCACTGTTTTCGCAGATGTTGTCAAAGCTAAGCACAGGCGTTTCAACCTGATTGACGGTGACTATGGTGGTGGCCTCAAAGACACAGCCGGCGGCCTGATAACTTAGGTTGATTTCTCCGGAAAGATTGTTAGGGTCAAAGCCAGTGCCACTGACACCGGTACCACTCCACTGCCCATTGGGATAGGCGGGGTCTTCCAGCAAGGTGAGGTCAAAAACAGGGCCGGTTGTACATAGTTCTACAATGCCCAGATCGGGTTCTCCTCCGGGTTCTACTTCGATGGTGGTAGTAGCGGGTTCAATACAATATTCACTGGAAGTAAACGTGATTACATTGATGCCTGTTTCACCCAGCGGATTAAAAAGATTGCCATTGACACCAGTACCAGACCACGTTCCGGTAGTATAAGACGGATCTTCAAGCGTTGTGAGATCAAGTACACCACTCGCCTCACACCAGGTTTCGGTTTCAAGATTGGGTTGCAATGAATTGACAACCGACATGGTTACATCCACAGGCAAGGTACAGAGGCCGGGTGCCTGGTAGGTAAGCACTACCTCACCACTGGCAAGGCTTGCATTAAAAATATTGACAGTAACCGCCGGACCAGTCCAACTGCCTCCTGTAAAAAAGGGATCTTCTATATCTGTAAGGTCGAAGGCTGTTTCCAATTCACATACATCACTGCCGTCCATGTCGGGTGTTTCCAGTGCGTTTACATTGACAATAACAACTCCTGGGAGGGTACAGGGATCATCGGGTGTAAAAGTAAGGGGAATACCTCCCGATAAGCCAGTAGGGTCAAAGGTGGTTCCCGAAACACCATCACCACTCCACGTGCCATTGGGAAATGCCGGATCTTGCAGAGGACCCAATGAGATGGGGGGAGAATTCTCACAAAGAGTAGCACTTGTTAAAAAAGGAATTTCAGCTGGTGTGACTTCAACAACTGTTGTTTTTGCTACTGCGCATTCGTAGTCGGGCGTAAAAGTAAGGGTTACAAAACCGCTTTGATTGAGAGGATCAAAAAAATTGCCGCTGACACCGGGACCCGACCAGCTACCCAGTGGATAGTTGGGATCAGCCAGGGTGGTTAAATCAAGCAAGGGGTCTGTTTCACACAAAGCCGCTGTTTCCAGTGTATAATCTACATTGGGGTTAACCGTTATTTCAGCGTTTGATGGATCCAGACAAATGTTGGTGGGTGTGAAAACGACAGAAAATGTACCCGTATTATTTCCAGTGAATGTATTGCCGGCAACATTGGTACCAGAGAAAATGCCGGGTACGACGGGAGTTATCAGGTTGTTGAGATTAATGGTTTCATCTTCGCAAATTTCAGCGTCGTTAAAGTTGGGACCGGGCCCTCCGGGTGTTACCTCGATTTGAAGATCAATAGGCAAAGTACAGCCATCTTTTTCAAATAAGAGGGTGTAAGTTGTGGTGACCGTTGGGGAAATGAGGCTAGGTATTTCATTAAACGGTGTAGGTGGATTGCCGTCGTGATAGGTTACGGTGGTGCCATTAAAAAGATTGACCAGCGTGGCCAGGTCAAAACTTTCTCCCACACACAATGAAGGCAGTCCTTGTACTGTGAATTGGGGTGGACTGCCAACTTCAACGGTGGCTTCTAAGGGGGAGGGTAGTTGTATGGTGCACCCGGTAGATAAATCGGTTATGCTATTGACAGCGTAAGTAGTTGTTGAGGTAGGAATTAAATCCAGACTTCCATTAACGCCGTTGATGGTGTGACTCAGATTGCTGGTGCCACTTAAAGTGGTGGCCGTCAGGTTAAAAGTCCAGTTACCGGATACTGTAGTATTAAAAAGAAGGGTAGTCTGTTGACCCTGACACAACAGTGTTGGACTGGCAGAAAAAGTTATGATACCGGGAAAGGTTGCTGGTTCTACATTGACTGTTACCTCGTCTGTACCAGAACAATTGCCACTTGCACTCGTCACAGTGACCGTATAAGTTGTAGTTGTTGTAGGTTGGGTACTTATACCGTTGGGATTTACTGTTGTAAATGAAGTGCCGGTATTGTTGCTCCATGCATAATTGTATAAGGTGGCTGAATTGGGAGTAGCTGATAAGACCACAGGATTGGCTCCCGGACAGATGGTGACATCATCCCCTGCATCCACATTGAGAGAAGATCCTGTATTTCCAAAAGTGATGGACCATGAATTCAAAAACCCGACATCTGCAGGCACCCAGTCATTGAGGAAGAGGGTCCAATCGCCATCGGCATTGACGCCTGTAAATGTGTTTTCAAAGGTAAAGGTGCCGGGTGCGGGTCCATTGTTGTAAGGTGCTGGAAAGTAATTGTTATTTTGTCTGCCTTCGGGCTTAAAATCGCCATTATAGGGCGGAACCCCACTGACAATATTGGTGGATGCGTTATCGGTAAAAACGGTGATTTTATAGTTATCTCCTGCGGCACCGTTACCAGAAGAAAGTTCCAGCCAGGTACCATCGGGGGCAATTAAAAACAGGGCAATGTCACCCGTCCAGGTATGATTGAGATCGATGGTTACATTCTCAATGACTTTGCAACCACCCAAAATGCCAATGCCAGATACATTGGCAATGGAACTGGTCTGACCTGTAGTGCCTGATGGAGGAAAGGGAAGCCCACCCTGTCCATCAAAGGTCTGACCATATATGACTGATTGATAAAGGGTAAAAATAACAAAGACCCCAAACGAAAGGAATATTCGTTTGAGGGCTTTTTCTGTTTGGAAGAAAAATAACCCGGCATCCATAACTAAGCTTTTGACTACCTAAAATATACCTTTTTTGAGGCTTTCGTTGCCTGAAACCAAATAATATTTCACAATATTCGACCAAGGGGAAAATATTAAATTTTAATTTGGAAAGAAGACGTTAACATGCAAATTTAATTTCATATATAACGACTTGACTGTTCTTTGTTTGGCCATTAGATCGAGGAGATAAATAATATTATTTTGGTTTTTCCGAAATGGCGGAATTTTATTTTATTTGAAAAAAGTGCTTTAAATCTGATGGTGTGAAGAACATTTTAATCTTCATTTCGTTGATTAAACCATGGAAATTCAGCACTACGACAACGATGGCAGGGGAAGATGGTTCATTGAAGCCGACGGAGAAACCCTGGGAGAAATGACCTATTTCTGGAACAGCCCCGAGGTTTTTACCATCGATCACACCGAGGTGGGAGAAAAACTGAAAGGTACCGGATCCGGGAAAAAACTGGTGAGGGCTGCCGTTGATTATGCCCGCCAACATAGCCTGAAGATTAGACCTACCTGTCCTTTCGCAAAATCGGTGCTTTCGGCTGAAGAATTTGCCGATGTCCTTGCTTGACAAGACAGCCAATCAAAATTAATTGGGTTTGCTATGCTGTGTTTCGGCAAATAATATTTGGTTTTCCTGCTAAAGGGTAAATAATTATCTGCATTTTAATTATTTACAAGTTATAAGGAAAATATATATGTTTTTTTTAGCATTCCTGTTCAAATGGTTATTTTTGCAGATTATCCCTATTGACAATGGCAGAGATCAGATACGACGAAGACAACATACGCACCCTTGAATGGAAAGAACACATCCGTATGCGTCCCGGTATGTATATCGGCAAGCTCGGTGATGGTTCTTCTTTTGAAGATGGCATTTACATCCTGCTCAAGGAGGTGATCGACAACTCGATTGATGAGTATGTTATGGGCAATGGCAAACAGATCGATATTTCCATCATCGAGGGTACGGTTCGTATCCGCGATTACGGAAGGGGTATCCCACTCGGAAAGGTGGTGGACTGTGTTTCCAAAATCAACACCGGAGGTAAGTACGATTCAAAGGCGTTTAAAAAATCGGTAGGACTCAACGGGGTAGGTACCAAGGCGGTCAATGCATTGTCTTCTTATTTTAAAGTGGCCGCTTTTAGAGAAGGTCAGGCCAAAACAGCAGAATTTTCAAAGGGTGATTTGATCAACGAGTCAAAAATCATTAAAAGCGATGAATCCAATGGAACCCTGATTGAATTCACCCCGGATGATACCATCTTCAAACACTTTAAGTACAGACACGAATACATTGAAAATCAGATCTGGAATTATGCCTACCTCAACGCAGGCTTAAAGATCAATTTTAATGGCAAGACCTATGTTTCAAAAAATGGTCTGTTAGACCTGCTGGAAAGGAAAACAGATCCGGAAACCCTGCGCTATCCCATCATCCACCTTGTAGGAGAAGACATCGAAGTGGTAATGACCCACGGCCAACAATATGGCGAGGAGTATTACTCATTTGTCAATGGACAAAATACCACCGCAGGGGGTACCCACCTTCAGGCTTACAGGGAAGCCATCGTTAAAACCCTGAGAGAATTTTACAATAAAAATTTTGACACCAGAGATGTCCAGGCTTCCATCATTGGAGCCATTTCTCTAAAGGTTGAAGAACCCGTGTTTGAATCACAGACCAAGACCAAACTCGGTTCTCAAAACATGGCACCCGAAGGCACCAGCATCCGTTCATTTGTTACCGATTTTATTAAAAAGAACCTCGACAATTACCTCCACAAAAACAAAGATGTAGCAGATGCCATCTTGCGAAGGGTCCAGCAAAGTGAAAGGGAAAGAAAGGAGATTTCTGAAATCAAAAAACTAGCCAACCAAAGAGCCAAAAAAGCCGCTGTCCACAATAAAAAATTGCGCGATTGCAGGGCCCACCTCAACGAGACCAATAAAAAATATCCGGAAGAATCAAGGCTCGAATCTACCATCTTTATCACCGAGGGGGATTCTGCCAGTGGCTCTCTCACCAAGGCCAGGAATGTTGAAACACAGGCTGTATTCAGCCTCAGGGGTAAGCCACTCAACTGTTATGGTATGACTAAAAAAGTGGTTTATCAAAACGAAGAGCTCAACCTGTTGCAGCACGCCCTTGACATCGAAGATGGCATTGAAAACCTGCGTTACAACCGCGTTGTGATCTCAACCGATGCCGACGTGGATGGTATGCACATTCGACTTTTGTTGCTTACCTTCTTCCTCCAGTTTTTTCCTGATCTGGTGAAACAAGGCCACCTCTATATCCTGGATACGCCACTTTTCAGGGTGAGAGACAAACAGAAGACTTACTACTGCTACAGCGAGAAAGAAAAGCAGGCGGCCATCAAAAAATTGAGGGGCAAACCTGAAATTACCCGATTCAAAGGATTGGGAGAAATCAGCCCCAATGAATTTGAAGATTTTATTGGCAAAGACATCCGCCTCGATCCCGTGATCCTACAAGACAAGACCAACATAGAAGATATACTCAATTACTACATGGGCAAAAACACGCCGGAGCGGCAAGAGTTTATCATTGAAAATCTCAAGGTAGAATTGGACGATATTGCCCCTCTGGAAGAAGAAGAACCAGAGGAAGTGTTGGTAGAGGCAGAATAAAAAAAAAGGTTCAGTTAACAACTGAACCTTTTTTTTTGAGAGGCTATTTTATCCAAATGCCTCCAATGCCTTTGGCAAAAAGTTTTTGATTGTAGGCCGGAATCTTTACTTCCATTAGCTCCTGCGATCTTTTTTTGTGCAGCTCCCACAAGGCGTCGTTTGTTTTTTTCAACTCTATGGTTCCCTGATTGACTTGTGGAATATCACATTCAGTCATATTCATCATGTACATGTAATTGGATGAAAATTTATTGGGAAAATTTTCAACATCATCATACGCTTTAGAAAGGCGCTGCACCATGTCAAGGTCAAATTTTTTCATGTCGGCTGACAGCTCCTGACCTTCTTTTACCAGGTCGGCCAATGTTGCATCAGCGGCCAGTTGTTTCAGCAATTCATCCAATTGCAACCGTTGTTTATGGAGGGTGTTGACCCGGTTGTGCATGTCTTTCACATTGTTTTCCATTTCAGTCATCACAGCATCGTATTGCAGGTAATCGGCCTGGGTAGCACCGTACAAAGGATTGGCCAAAACGCGAGCCTGCGTTGTGACGGATTTGCCATTATATGTCAGCTCCAGGGTATAGCTACCTGGAACTACTTTGTGACCGGAAAAACTATTTTCAAAATAACAGTCAGGAATGCCGGGCAGGGTGGGGTGGCGGTGGTTCCATACAAAACGATTGATACCTTTTTTAGCAGACAGTGTTGGATCCTCCGGCGGACCTCCATCCCACTTTTTATAGGTGCTGTCTTTCACAGAACTAAAGCTGCGAATGAGTCTGCCACTCGCGTCTTTGATATGGAGTTTTACTTCTTGTTTTTCTACTATCTCCGGGAGGGTGTAGTAGATGACGGTTCCATTGGCCGGATTGATGCCGGTGGTAGACCCCATACCTTTAAACTCTTCGTCGGTTTTATTGAGGGCACTGCCCCCGTTGGCCAGATAGCTGTCTTCAGGAGTAATCATGTTTAGTTGTTTGGGCATACCATTCCACTGTCTGAAGAGTGAAAGATCATCCAAAATCCAAAACGACCTGCCAGAGGTGGCGGCAATGAGGTCATCACCGTGTTGTCTCAAATCGGTGATGGGAGTTATGGGAAGATTGAGCTGCAAAGCCTGCCAGTTTTTGCCCCCGTCAAATGACAGGTAAAAACCCAGTTCTGTGCCGGCATACAACAAGTCTTTTCGCACCTTGTCTTCTCTTACCACCCGGGTAAAGGCATTGCCCGGCAGGCCCGTGTTGATGGCGGTCCAGCTCTTGCCGTAGTCATCTGTTTTGTAGAGCCCCGGTGTATGATCGTTGAACTTATATCTTGTTGTTGCAATGTAGGCGGTTCCCTTGTTGTGAGGAGAAACCTCAATGGCATTGACCAGACACTCTTTTAATCCGGCAGGTGTTACATTGTTCCAGGTTTTGCCATTGTCGCGGGTGAGGTACACCATACCATCATCACTACCGGTCCAGATCACACCTTTTTCGTGGGGCGATTCCATGACATAACTGAGGGTGCCGTAGTTTTCTGCGCCTACGGCTTCGTTGGTGTAGGGGCCACCTCCCTTGCCTTGTTTGTCTTTTTCATTGCGGGTGAGGTCGGGTGAAACTTCTTTCCAGGTCTTACCCCAGTCGGAGGTTTTGAGCAGGAGTTGTGCCCCATGGTAAAAGGTATTCGGCTCGTGTTGTGACCAGATGATGGGTGCATTCCAATTGAAACGGTACTTCATGTCTTTGGCATCCATGCTGAGGTATTGGATCGGACTGGCCATGATGTTGGTGCCACCTTTGGCTTTGGTATCAAGCACCTCTATGGTGCCCTGGTAGCTGCCCCCCAGTACCTTGTCGGGTAGGTTGGGATCAAAAGCCAGAAAGGCCGACTCACCGCCCGCTGAATAGGTCCAGCTTTCGGTGCTAATTGAGCTGCTGCCCAATTCTCTACTCGCAATTTTAACAGAGGTATTGTCCTGCTGTCCACCATAAATGTTGTAAGGAAACGGTTTGTCTTTTTTGGTGCGAAAAATTGGGGCGGTAGTTATTTTTCCCTGTGGGCCCCACCTCTTACCGCCGTTAAACGTAATGGCCACCCCACCATCATCGGCTATGGCCATGTTGGCTGGATTTTTTGGGTTGATCCATAGATCGTGGTAGTCGCCATGGGTGCCCGACAAGGCTTCCCAGGTCTTACCCCCATCGATGGATTTGTAAGCTGTAGCACTAAGCACGTATACGATCTGGTCGTTTTGCGGATCCGTAAAAAGTTCAATGTAATACCAGGCGCGCTGCACCAGTCTATGGTCATTGGTCACCTGGCTCCAGCTTTTGCCGGCATTGTCAGACACAAAAAGGCCTCCATTTTCTTTGGGAGAGTCCCCTTCAATCAACGCATATACTTTTTCAGGGTTCGACCTGCATGCCGCGATCGACATCTTGCCCATTTCCTTGGGCAGCCCTTCGGATAATTTTTCCCAGGTAGCACCGGCGTCTACTGATTTGTACAAGCCACTGCCCGGCCCCCCACTGATTACCTTCCAGGGCAGTCGGCCATGCTCCCACATGGCAGCGTAGAGGATGCGGGGATTGGTGGCATCCATAGACAGCTCAGCGCAGCCGGTTTTGTCATCTACATATAAGATTTTATTCCAGGTCTGACCCCCATCGGTAGATTTAAATAAGCCCCTCTGCTCCGATTTGCTGTAAAGCGCACCCTGTACAGCCACATACACAACATCCGAATTGGTGGGATGAATTACAATGCGGGAGATGTGCTGACTGAGGTCCAGCCCCATTTTTTTCCACGTCTTGCCGGCATCCGTTGATTTGTAAACCCCATCACCGTGGTGGGTCATTACGCCTCTTACCGCGTGTTCACCCATGCCCACATAGACCACATTGTTATCGCTTTCAGCCACCGCCACAGCGCCCACAGACCCGGTTTTAAAATAGCCATCACTGATGTTGTTCCAGCTGATGCCCATGTCTTCCGTTTTCCAGAGTCCGCCCCCGGTAGTACCCATGTAATAGGTCATGGTATGGTTGCTCACCCCCGAGGTTGCTACCGACCTACCCCCTCTGTGCGGGCCAATGTTTCGCCATTTTACGGTTTTGAAAAGCGAGTCGTGTACGGCCTGCGCGTGGATTAATTGGGTGAATAGGAGTAATAAACCCAAAAGATAAAATGTGGTGGTTTTTTTCATAAATACCAATTTGAATGGTTGTAAAGATAGGCAAGAATGGGGCAAAATGTTAATGTAACAATGTAATAATGTATCAGTACGTTGGTGTTTCCCCGGTAGCGTCGCGATTTATCGCGACGTGCAAGTACGAATGGAATAATGGAACCTGCCCCAACCCCGTTGCGTCTAACGGTAGCGTCGCGATTCATCGCGACGTCCATGTACGAATTGAATAATGTAATCTACCCGAACCCCGGTGTGTCTAACCATAGGGTCGCGATTCATCGCGACACGCACGTATCGATGGAATGATGGAACCTACCCGAACCCCGGTGTGTCTAACCATAGGGTCGCGTTCCATCGCGACAAAATGCCGATGGGTCATGGTAATATATTTCGAAATTCAAATAGATATGAACATGAAAGATTCATGTCATTATAATGGATTTATGACATCATTATGACCTCGGGGTATTTTTCATAAATTTAGAGGGCAATTTTTTTAATTTTTAAGTTCGAGAAAAAAGGGATCAAGTCAATAAGACCAATAGCCGTAAATTCGTGAAATTTTGCCATTATCCCAAGAAATTTTACCCAGTTCCGTGGATGAACTGAGGTAGGATTCGCCATTGATTACCTCATTTTCTGTTACACAATTCTCCACACTTGATGGGGATGCTCCTATTTGGATCTGACCTTGTAATAAACCATCTTCGCTTCCCAATATCACTTTGTAGAGCATTGGAATTCCTTTTCCATCGTCCAGGAAATAAAAGTGATTTTTTCCTTTTGAATAAATAGAATGTCGAATGGCATCATATCGATTGTATTTTACCCAATAGCCGCATTGGCGTAAGGTATCCATGGTTATTTTTTTATTTCCAAAAATCAGCTCTTTTAAAGAGGGTCCGGACTCTTTGAGGTTGCAGGTAATGGGCTCTATGTCGCTCATATTGTCTAACAGGATATGACCACCATAAGCTTCAACACAGGGTTCTTCATAAGCGGCCGATAACATAAGATAGTCTATATCTTGCTTGGCTATGAACCGGATGGTATATTTTTGCCATTCCTTGTTAGTAACTGCTTCTGTGGTGTAAAGGTTTTGAACCAATTCTTTTGTTGCCGTAATGCCATCTATACTTAGACAAGTGGGAATGGTATAATTCATAGGTCTTCTCGAAATTCTGCTTCTGCTTTCATACGAGAGAGATTGACATAAGTCGATGGTAAATTGATATAACCTTCCTTTTTTGAGTGGAGAAGAAAGGTGTTGATAAACTTTTTCTGTGGTATTGTTATCTCTCACCACCATACCCAGATAGGTGCTGCCATCGGATGGTTTTTGGGTTACACCAAAGCGATTACAAGGATGGATGTCTGGAGGTGACTCCAATGAATCACCAATGTCGTACCAACTCATTAATTCGAAATTTTCACGATATTTTGAGTTATTGCTTGGGGAACCTTCAAACGATTTATTTTTGATCGGAATGGATTGAGAATGGAGGGAAGCAGAATTGTGTACCAGGAAACAGGCGATAAAAGAGAATTTTATACAAATTTTCATATTATTCAATACTTAATGTAAATCTAGGTCTTTCAGAAGACATTCCATAATTTTCTAAATCAAAATATAAACCTTAGCTTTGGATGGAAAGACCAGTGACCAAATGAACTATTTAATTTCACATGCCAATGTTATGCTGTCAATATCAACGATATTTCGATTCTGTCATACTGGCAACGTTATTTGTGCGTTGTGGGAAATCGACATCACAACTCTACAAATCCCCTTTGGCCTCTATATTTTGTCCACAAGGTTTGAAGATGGAACAATAAAAGGTATGGTTAATGTAAAACTATGAAACCGGGGGTTGTCATATTATTACTTATAAATTTCTTTTTGAGTATAAAAGCACAAAACAAATATGACTATACATGGATTGTTGGTGAAGATCTTAGTTTATCAATCCCCGGAACTGAGGCCACGCTTATTGACTTTGGCTCAGTACCCCCAATATTGTCATATCAAAGTACTTCATCACCACAAACATTATTCGCATTAGGGGAGATATGTGACAGAGAAACAGGACGACTTTTGTTTTATTCCAATGGTTGCGTGGTTTTTGATAGTACGCATCAGATCATGGCAAGTGGAGACAGTATTAATTTTGGGTCATTCTGGAAATCCTATTGTGTAGGTGATAAATACCGCTATTATCCGAATTCATTTAGTGTTATTGCTTTGCCTGATTTTAATTTCAAGGATCAATATTATTTATTGCATCAAATGGAATCTTATTGGATTGATAAAATAGTCAATCAACCATTGTTGTACAGTAAAATAATTTTTAATGAATCTAATCCAAGAGGAAAAGTTGTAGAAAAGAATGTTCCTTTTTACAACCAAAATACAACTTCCGGTTTTTTCACCTCCATGAAACATGCCAACAAAAAAGATTGGTGGATCATGCACC
>CALMSX010000042.1 GCA_937872515.1 uncultured Bacteroidota bacterium | reverse complement strand
TTCCACCCATGAAAAAGTTTATTCTGCCAATCCTGCTCTTTGCCACATTCTATAGCCATGCGCAATGGAGCAGCTTTTATTTCGACCTCAGGATTAACCAACTGCCCTGTCTCGCAGACAGCACAAAGCTGATCAATGCCTATGAGAATTTTGACATCTACCAAACTGTGGATAATGACGTCAATGGGCAGCGCGACACAAGTTGCCTAAGTCTCGTCGACGGGAAACTTCCCTTTAACGTGGTAGATGTAAACAGACCCGTTTTTATTCGTTTCAATAAAAAAGGAGATTTCGGAGACTCACTTCTTCTCTCCAATGCCTTATACAGCATTAGGTATAATTTCAATACCAACGAAGGAGGGTTTCTCAATCCTGATGATTGTGGGCAGGGAGGCTGCTCCAAATTGGTTGTTGTTACGCGAGAAAAGTGGCTGGCAACCGGTCAGGATACCCTGCGTAAAGTTGAGTTTAATGGCAACATCATCCACAACCAATGCATCTTTCAAGATGAGATTTGTTTTCCCACTTCCAAATGGGACAGCATCTACCTGACCGATTGGTGGTGGGAAGTGTATCTCAACCCCCTTGCACCCGCCAATGCCCGTTTGTCTTTTGAGGGGGCCTGGGGCTATCCTCAAGAATTCGTTTCAAAAGTGGTTGAACTATTGCCCATTACAAAGCCAGTGATCAATAATGCTGTTGAGATCCAGCCTTACCAGGTGGTACCCCAATCATTTGGCGGCAATTACCTTGTCTTGCATAGTAAGTCGGGCATACCCTCTCCCCAAAACAGGGATGACAAAGTAGTGACCCTTTCGCCCAATCCCACCACGGTGGTAGACATCACCCTTAAATTGAATTACGAATCCTTTTATTTCCAGGAATACACCGCCTTTGTGCCATCTCTGGTTGAGGGCAGTGATACTTTGCATCACCATTTTACCCTATTGCAGGAAGGAGGCGACATGTGTCTTGAAATCATCGATGTACGAATGGGCAACGATACCAAATTTCTTTATAAGAGTGGTAATATTGATTTTGCCGATAAGACAGCCTGTATCTTTTTTAAGAAAGGTTCTAACCTGGAAATAGCCGATGGAGCTCGATTGTTTTATGGACATAAAAGTATGGGCATGCTTGGACTGGCGGATGCCAATCTGAAAATAGGTGCCGGTGCTTCCCTTGTTTTTGATGGCACACTTGTACTCAATAGTGATTTTGCCGCAGGCTCTGTGATGGAGCTGGCTCCCAATGCCCGCCTGATCTTTGGTGACCACGCATCGGTAATGGCAGCCGGCCGGCCCAATGAAAAAGTGAGGGTCAAGGCCAGCCCCTGGCAGATTGATTGGGGAACACTTTCAAATGAAGAAAGAGACCATTTTATAATTGAAGGGAATGATATACCAGATTATGAAACACATTGTTTTTACCCCAATCCTACAAGCAACGATGTGTATTTTTTTGCAAGCATGTCCGGACAAAAATATACCCTGTGTGATCTCACGGGTAAGATCCTGATGCAAGGCAGTTGTGGTTTGGAAAGTCTGGATCTAAGCCCCTTGCACCCGGGTATCTACTTCATCCAGGTGGGAGAAAAAAGTGAAAAGTTGATAAAACTATAGTTGGTTAAATCTTCAAATGTTTGTAAGCTTCTTGTCGCAGTAAATGATCTGCAAGGGTCAGGGCAGCCATGGCTTCGACAATGGGCACCGCCCTTGGTACAACACAGGGATCGTGCCTGCCCTTGCCGGCCACACTGGTCTCTTCTCCCGAAGTGTTGATGGTTGCTTGTGCGGCAACGATGGTGGCTACCGGCTTAAAAGCTACGTTAAAATAAATGGGCATGCCGTTGGAAATACCTCCTTGGATACCTCCGCTGAAGTTGGTTGCAGTTGCGATTTTATCTTCTGATTTTACAAAGGCATCATTGTGTTCGCTGCCTCGCATGGTGATGGCCCCAAATCCACTACCGTATTCAAATCCTTTGACAGCCTGGATGCCCATCATAGCGGCCGCCAGATCGGCTTGTAGTTTATCAAAAACCGGTTCACCCAGGCCAACAGGAACACCTGTGATCAAACAACTGATTCTGCCACCAATGGTGTCTCCTTCTTTTCTCACCTGACGAATCAGTTCCTCCATGGCTTCGGCGGCTGTGGCATCCGGACAGCGCACTACATTGTTGTCAATAGAGGAAAGGTCAAGATTGGGGTCCAAAGGGTCAATGGCTATTGGACCCACCTGACTCACAAAGGCGGTAATATCAATATTGAAATGATGTAAGAGCATAGAGGCGAAAGCTCCTGCTGCAACTCGAGCCGCGGTTTCTCTGGCAGACGAACGCCCCCCTCCTCTGTAATCGCGATGACCATATTTGGCATGGTAGGTATAGTCTGCGTGGGAGGGTCTGAAGGTATCGGCAAGATGGGCATAGTCAGCCGACTTAGCATCGTCATTTCGAATCATCAGGTGGATGGGCATGCCGGTGGTCTTATTTTCAAAGACTCCGGAAAGTATTTCTACCGCATCTGCCTCCTTGCGTTGCGTAACGATGGCGCTTTGACCCGGTCGCCTTCTCTCCATTTGATGGGCAATGAATTCTTCATCTACAGCAAGACCCGCGGGACAGCCATCAATGACCGCACCAATGGCTGGTCCGTGCGACTCGCCATAGGTGGTTATTCTGAATATTTTACCGAATGTGTTGCCCACGATACAATGGTTTTATCCTTCAAAGATAAAACATTCGGGGCATTGCTCTTAGGTCCAGGACTTGCGTTTGCCTTTTGGAGCCGGTTTTGCGTCAAATTTCCTTCTCTCCGTAGGTTTGCCTTCGTATTTTTTCTTGTCAGTTGGCTTTTTAGATCCATAAGCTGAGCCCGATCTGCTGCTGCCTTCGTCTTTTCTGAACCTCCTTTCTGGCTGGTCATTTTGGCCCTGGTCAGGTCTTACTATCAAGCCTTTATAGGCTGTCCTTTTAAAAGCTTCGATTACAGCTTCCTGTTGGCTGGCCTCTACATCAAAGAGCGACATGTTCTTTCGGATGTCGATCCTTCCGATACCCACCGTAGCATTGGGCATGTGTTCGTTGATGAGGTTGATGAGGATGC
>CALMSX010000041.1 GCA_937872515.1 uncultured Bacteroidota bacterium | reverse complement strand
ACACCTGTCCGTATGCAGGCATAGCCGGCGTAGGGAACGGAGAACCGCTCACGGCTCACCGCTCACGGACACCTGTCCGTATGCAGGCATAGCCGGCGTAGGGAGCGGACAGCGGTAATCTGGTTTAGCGAACTACAGTAACATCCCCCCGCAGGGCTTCTTCACTGCCGTCTTTATAAACGATTTCGGCTACCCAGACGTAGACACCGGGTACCAGCGGACTGCCGTTGAAACTGCCGTCCCAGCCGAGATCTGGCTGGCTGTCAGGAAATTGCTCCCTGACAAAGACCAGGTTGCCCCAGCGGTCGTAGATGCGCAGGTAGTTGATCTTATCAATGGAAGCGTATTTATTGTATAAGGTAAAACGATGATTGCCACTCTGGTCAAATCTTATGATGTTGGGTGAGGTAACGCCTTTGTCGAAGCGCACGCGGAGGGTTACGGTGTCGCGATCAATACAGCCATTCTGGTTGGTGAGCTCTACGATGTAGGTGGTCTGACCTTCCGGACTTGCCAGGGGCGATTCACAGGCCGTACAGCTTAAGGTGGGGTCAGCTTGCCACACTAGTTGATCGATGGTATTGCCGTTCAACTGATAACTCGCCTGCAACTGGTAAGTGCTGAAGAGTTGGATCACGGTGTCTGCTCCTGCATAAACTTCAAAGGGATACACCGCCTCCACTACTAATTGGGTATCTGTTTGGCAACCGTTTTTGTCAACAACAGACAACATGTAGTTGCCGGCTTCTAAAATGTGGTCCTTACCGGTGACTAGTGAATTTCCATTGCACTGTATGACATAAGGAGCCTGGCCTCCGCTAATGTTATTCACTTTGACACTTGCCTGGTCACCAAAACATACAGCCTGCTCCACTTCAAATTTTATTTCTTCGGGCTTACCTTGTTGGTGTAAGGCCAGTTCTACACTGTCTCTGCAGCCATTGATGGTGTTGATTACAAGGAGATCCAGGGTGCCGGGTCTGGTGACTGTGATGGTAGACTCAGAGGAAAGGAGGGTGCCAAGGCTGTCTCTCCAACTGTAGAGATGGCTACCCATATAATTGGTGACTTGGATGTCGAGATCTGACTTACTGCACAAGATGGTTCGTTCAGGACTCAGTAGGATGGAGGGTGGTGTGAAGTCGACCGTTACCAGTGCGGTATCGGCGGAGATGCATCCCCATTCATTGGTGAGTGTTAGCTCTTTGGTGCCGGCTTCTGTTACTTCTACATTGGGGGTAGTTTTAATACCACTGGCCAACCTCCACTCATAATTGACAAAGTTGATGTTAACGGCCTGATTGCTCACCATTTGTCTGGGATGATAACAATCGAGGTGGACATTTCGGATATCAATATCCGGTTTTTCAAAATGTCCTTTAACATCAAACACCAGGTTGGTATCACAGCCGTTGTTGGCGGTTACATGGAGAATATAGCCGCCAGGCTCAGAGAGGTTGTGGTTGTGGCCAATGGTTTGGGTAATATTTTGATAGGTTAGCTGGTACTGATAAGCCGCATCTTCGTTGATGATAAGTTCGGTTACCGGCTGCAGGCAACTGAGATCAGAAAATTGTACCTCGGTTTTGGGTTTTTGATAATTGGTGGGCACTGATACCTGGGTGCTCTTTTTACAACCATTGGCCTCGGTAAGGGTAAGGGTGTAAAGGCCACCGGCACCAAAGGCGGGCAGTAGGGTAGAGTCCAGTACAGCAGGGCCCTGCCATTTAAAATACAAATAAGCGGATGCTGCCACAGCAGGGTTACAAAAAGAACGCTTACAATTGAGGGTGTCGCTCACAATGGCACTCACCACGGGCGAAACGGTATCAATGGGCATGATTACCACTGCCTGTGCCTCACAGCCTTGAGGAGTGGTTGCCCATATGGTATAACTGCCCGCTACCTGCGAGGCAATCTGATTTCCGGTGCCGGCAAGACCGTCCCATCTTTGCCACCTGATGTTGGCAGGGAGACTGCTTAGGACGTCTATTTTGCCTTCAGGGCTGGCACAAGTGATGCCTTCGGTTTCAAAGTTAAGAGAGGGAAAGTTGATGTCTGACGGCAGGTGATAAGTGACACTGTCCCTGCATCCATTTTTACCTTCCATCACCAGGGTATAGAAACCATCAACAGAAAAAGCAGACAATGTTTGGTCTTGTTCCTGACCACCGGGTCCCGACCAAAGCCAGGTCAATGCACTGGTGGTATCAATGAGAAAAGACCCCGAATTGGTAATACAATCTACGGTATCCACGGTTACTATTGCAGAAGGCAGTGCATAATTTCCGACTACCAATACACTGTCTTCTTTTAAACAGCCCTTTGCATCCCGGATGGTAGCATGGTAAACACCAATGGTATCCGCTACGGCACCAGGCAGCCATAGTCCGTCATAACTCCAGGTGATGGTATTGCCATTGCTCAGTGTGGATGTGAGGTCCACCTGTGGTGTGTGGCAGTCGAGGGTATCAGGGGGCAGCAAGCTGTATTGAAAAGCTGGCGCAATCGAGGTAACGCTTGTCACATCGGTATAATAGCAGCTTTCACCGTAATAAAAAGTAAACTGGTAGTTACCTGCTGTATTTACCTGAGCTGTTGTTTTGTCGGATGTGATCATCACAATGCCCGGTCCTGACCAACCAATGCTATCATAGAGGCTGTTGCTGTTGATTTGCAGGGTTACCAATGAATCAGCGCAACTCAGCGGACCCGACACCTGTACATCATAAACAAATTGCGTATTGAGGTAAGACACATAAAATGAATCGACCCCCGTACACCCATAGCTGTTTTGGGCTTCCACAAAGTGCCAGCCTTCTATGGTGGTTGTAATATCAATACCAGTTTCCTGACTACCATCGGGCAGTGTCCATACAAATTCATCAACAGCCTCATTGGCTCCTGCCTCCAGGATGGCAGCAGGCTCCGCGCATGAAATTTCATCATCCCCCGTAATATCGAGCACCGGTTCATCGAGGAAGGCATCCACATAGGCAAAATTGTTTAAAGAGCAACCCAGTTCATCCGTCACCGTCACCTGGTATAGCCCTGCCGCAGAAACCTCGATGCTCGCCTGGCTGGGATCCGATTCAATCACCCCGTTGCTTGTATTCCATTCGTATTGGTAGTTGTTGCCAGCCGGTACCGCCATTACTTCCAAAAGCGTAACAGGTGTAGTACAATCAATCACCCCATCAGAAGGCGGCTCCACTTCCATGTCAGATACATAGACCGTAAAGTCCATAGAATCCTTACAGATGGGTCCAAAAAAGATATCGTCGAGCGCAAAGTCATTGCCCCCAACAGCGGTATTTTGATTGGTAATACAAATTTCGATGCTGGTATTGGCGCCTGAGTTCCATACTTCGTAAAACTCCTGCCAGTTGCAGGTAGTGGCAGAAAGCGCAAAAGGAGAGCCCAACAGCGTACCATCAATGGCAAATTGCAAGATGGCAGGACTGCTGCTCTCAATCGATGTAGCAAAAGCCTGGAATACATAGTCTGTATTGGGCATCACCGTTATGGTCTGGCACCAAAGCTCCTGGAGCGAATTGGCTCCATTGAGCATCATCATATTACTGCCCCCATGTGGCGTACAATTGGCAAAATTGGTATGCACTGCTGATGAGCTTGGTCCCACAAAATAGGTACCCTCACAGCCCAGCATGCCCCACACCTGGTTGCCATTGGGACAGGTATAGCCCGGAAAAGTCAGCGCATATTGGGTGGTGAAGCCCGTTGCACCATCCTCAAAGTCGCCATTGTTGATCAGGTTGGTTGTAGAATTGTAGCCCGCGGCCAGTGTAAAAGTTGTCGTTTCAGTGACCCACACATTGGGGTTGAGGCTTTGGTCATTGTAGTACCCATTGGTACTGTTCCAATGAAAGTTGAGGTAGTCGCCCGTTATCTGTCCGTTGAGATTGACAAAGCCTTCGTTGCAGAGGGTAATGTCGTCTGGCACGGTGATCGTGAAATTGCAGTTTTGGGCGGTGGCAGGTAGGTAAATAAGAAGGGTAAGGGCCCAAGAGGCTAACCAAAGAAAGGAATTTCTAATAATGTGCTTCATACCCAGGATCCCTAATAGAGTACAATGATAATAAAAAAAGGGGAGAACAATTGTGAATTACAAATTACGGATTAAGAATTAAGAATGTGATGGTTGGCCTTTGGTGGTTGGTCATAGGTTTGGGAGAACCAGTGAGCAGCGAGTGTAATTTGGTATCGTGCTTTTATTTTGGAGTAAAACCAATATATTATAATATTAATGTATGTGTAAATAATTCTAATTTAATTAAATAAGAATTAAATATTAATATAATATTTTGTGTTGAATGATTTTAACGGCTGGGAATAGGGGACATTTAAAGGTGATTCCACCCCCATTTTCAAGTCAACTTCAAAGTCATAAATTGTAAATTTTACCAGTCGATTTAATTGCAGGTAGGAATTGAGTAAGGTGTCTTCATAAACCTAATGTATTGGAGAAAGAGTTAGATAAAATAAAGCACCTCACATATATTATGATAAAGTTAATGGACTTGCCTTTTGGGTAATTACCAATTAACTTTGAAATAAAACGCTATGGGAACGTACACACAAATTTTGTATCAAATTGTTTTTTGCCCAAAATATCGGGCTCCTTGCCTCAAAAAGGAGGGACGGGAGGAATTATTTAAATATATTGCAGGTTTATTAAAACGTTGAGTCCAGGTTATAATTGCATCTTAATATTTATTAATGAACAGATTATCAATTTATCTTATTTTAATCCTTGGTTTTAACTTCCCAAATTTCTCTTTGGGACAATCAAATGAACAAGTTAGTATTACCAATACTAAATTAATATGTAATACTAACTCCGAAATTTCAACCTTAATTTTTGCCATGCCCGATGCCGTCGAGGACAAGGATTTTCATGATTTTACAGATACCATCGGCTTGACCAGGAGGGATACCTCGTTGAATTTGTACACCATTTTGCTATATGGAAAAGACATTAAAGCAAGAAAGGATGTTTGGATCAATGGCGATGATGTAT
>CALMSX010000040.1 GCA_937872515.1 uncultured Bacteroidota bacterium | reverse complement strand
AAAAAAATTGATTGGCAGATCAATTTAGTGAAGGAACCACGCGCTAACCGCGTGGTATGGACTAAACCTTTTCGGTACATCTTTTTAAATACGGCTGTGCCCTCGCGCAATGCGCTTAGCTTAGGATGACTGAACGGTTTTGGCTTCGACTATCTCAGCATCACCCTGATAAACTTCGTCTCATAATGCTCCATCAACAACGGCCTCTCTAATAATTTGATCTCTTCACCCAATACATTTACCTCGCTGATGGTGGTGGCTCCGGTTTGTTGTTTTAATCTCGCTACGTCCAAAATGGCGTGGTCGCCTTCGGTTTCTCTGAGGTGGAGGATGATGGATTTGCCATCCGCGGCAAGCTGGCTGTCTACCAATAAGACATTGGGTAGGTCGAGGTCGATGAGGGAACGGGACAGGGTCTTGCTCTTTTCTGCACCGGCAGGGATGACTCGGGCAGCCAGGGGGATGGTGTTCTCCCAGCCAAAACGGGTAGCGGCGGTATTGGTGGTATTGGGCGTAGAGGTGATCACATAATTCCAATTCATCTCTCCTTCCTGGTTGGCTTTGAAGTTGGTGGTCCAATAGTTATTGAGCACCCAGGAATAAATGTGCGTCTTTGTTGGCTTGTGTTTGTAATAAAACCGACCGGTGTTGATATCTCCAAATTGGACCAGGGGTGTGCTCTTACTGTTGAAAATGATCTGAGCATTTTGGTTTTTAACTACAGCAAAATTCTGGATGGTGTTCCAATCGGATGCTGTACCTTCCAATTGATTGTAGCCCGGACGCACGGTGCCTCCCTGCACTTCAAATGCCAATTGATCGGCATCACTCATCTTAAAGGGAAAGGCAACGTAGAGGCCTTCCGGTGTGGTAACTTTTAGTTTGTGGGTCTTGTACAACAATTCAATTTTCTTTTCATGGTGATAGAGGCGAACCTCCACTTCTACACCTCGCTCATCCGAACAGCGGTCGAGCTGGCCGTGGATCCTGATGCTATTCCAGATGATATCCGGGATTACTTCTGACACTTCAATTTGGCTCAAAGAGGTCAACTGTTTTACCAATGGTACATAGGTAGTATCTCTATTGGCATTGGTAAGGCGTTCCATGGTGTGCCGATTTTCCAATTCTTCATAAATGACGCTGCCTAAGAGTTTGTCACTCTTTGGGTCAACCAATTCGAGATGAAGCTCTTTGTCATAGATACTGGTGACGGCTCCCTTTTGCGGGTCAAGCTCAATTTTATAGAATTGGTTTTCTAGTGTATTCGCCTCTGCGGTTTTGTTCAATGTCCTCGTGACACTCCTGTCTACCTCCACACGAAGCTTAACAAATCCCATTGGAGGAATCTCTTGCACCCATACCGACCAGTAGCTGCCGTCGTTTCTACTTTTGATCAGGTGGGCAGGTAAGTTTCTGCCTTTGTCATCGATGATTTTAAATTCTTTATCGAGGGGTAATATATCGTGATCAATATACACGTTTATCAAACCGGAACGCTGCCAATTGAGGGTGTTAAATACGGCGATGGTAGGCACCTCAGATTTATCAATAAAGGGCTGGAGATATCCCAGTGCCTTTTCCCGCAGCAGCCCTGACTGCTTTACGGCTGTCCACACATAGGCAGATTTTTGTCCCCATTGAATTACGGTGTTTTCTGACAAGGGATTGGTAATGCTCTCATCAGCACCAAGGGTGTGCTCGTCGTAAAAGAGTAGGTTGTCATAACAGTCCTGGACGTCGGTCAGGATTTGTGAGGGGATATTGGCGCCCATCATCCGTGCCATAGAAAGGAGGCCGGTATTGCTGATCATTTCAGCCTGGGTGACCCTGGCTGCCTTGGTCTCATTCATGGCTGAACCAAAACCATCGGTCCACCAATCAGGCCAGGCTACTTTTTGAACAGCGAGGTGATCGTTTTCATTTTTTTCCAGAAAAACCATAAACTCACTGGCCAAAGAAATCCTGAGTTTGGGCCACTCGTACTTTTCATTCCATTCCTTAACGATGTCGCAGGCCGTGATTGAAGGGGGCGAGTTGTCTGTGACATAACCCGAAAACTGAAAGGCTGTTCGGTCAAAGGGATAGTTCTTCTGTTCCAATGACTTGAGGTATTCTGATAAATTGGCCCTGAACACATCTATGTTGCCAGAGGTAAGACTTAGGGCATTGCCATGCATATAATGCTCGCTCCTGTATGCCAATAAACGATTGCCTGCTGGCGACTCCCACCAAAAAGCAGTAGGCTTATCAAAAGGGATTTGAGCGCGGTGACCGTGCTGGCCCATGGTGAGGTATTTTACACCGGTATTGTGGTACAAATCTACCATGCACCAGCCAATGCCATTGACATCATTTTGCATGGCAGCGGTGACATCTATGCCCTGGTCTTTGAAGTATTTTAACGTCTGGGTTTGAATGGCCAGCGCCGTTTCATCCACAATCTCAGAAAAATTAAAGAACATTCCCGTCACCTCAATCCTGCCCTCTTTGATGCGTTTGAGCAATCGGTCAATCTGCTCTTTGGGCCTTGCCTTGAGATATTCTCTTACCGTCCAAGATGCTTCGCAAGTCCAACGAAATCGGGCGTCGTCGGGGTAATGATCGGTCTGGTCGCAGTAGTCGAGGGCATAGTCAATAAAACGCAGGTGTTCGGCTAAAATTTCGGTTTGAGATCGGGTATATCCAATGTCGGTGTGACTGTGTTGCACCAGATTGATGGTCCACTCTTTGATAGGCACCAGTGTAAAAGAGTGGTATGATGTCGGTCGACCCTCGATCTCTACCTTTGCTTTAAATTCAGTTGGCATTTCTACGGCCTTAATATTAAAATCAACTTCATTCAACCCAGGCACCAGCCTTGTTTTTTTCTTTTGATTGGCCGCAGATAGAGATGCCTCCACCGGATCTCCCAGGTGGATGATGTTGAATCGTACGGTGTGATTGCGTTCATTGTTTTTTTTGGTCACCACAGCCAGCTGATTGACTTTGATCTCCTGTTTTAATGGTAGTTTGAAGGTCATGTACCAGATGGGACTTTCGTTGTCAACTGCATCGACCTTGATTTGTAAGGACTCTCCCTTTTTAACAGTATTGATAGGCAGAGTTAGTACAGCAAAACCCATTTGATCGCCGTGTTTGTCGATCATGGTTTTGTTGAATGTTAGTTGGGTGCCATTGTTTCCTTTCATAGACCAGGTGCCGATGTCGTTGGTCACAGGGCTTTGGAAGGTCGCCAATTTCATATCGTTTACATAGAAGTCAAAGGCCTGAGGGGTAGGTGTAACATCAATGCCATAGACCCAAACAAAAGAAACACTTTCTCCTTTGTAATCTTTGGGTACCACCTGTGTCTTCCATACGATGGGCTCAAAATCCTTATGTGCCCTTGACAACAGACTTAATTCTGAATTGGAGAAAGGCGAATGATAGGTAAATTTATTGCCCGAAACCTCGTTTTGATAACCGATGAAGTAATTGTCCTGTGTTTTGCCAGAAGGGAGAAATATCCATAAAAATAGGGCCAAAAAGAAGTGTTTCATGTATGGTAGCTTGAGGCGTTGGTCATTCCAAAAATAGCAAAATTTTGTCATCGTTTTCAAATGAGTCTTTCTATATATTGAGCCCAAATCACAATTTTGGCTCTGGCTGATCCATCTTAGACTTAGTGTGGTGGGTTTTTAGTCTTGGAGAGAGGGAAGGCGGGGTTGTTTCAATGTGAAATGTTACGTATCGATGATCCCTCGTCTTCGATATAATGTGAGATTTTTCTCTCCATATTTTTCTATGAGTCCTTTTTCAACTCCATTTTTTAAGTCGCGACTGGCTGTTGCAGTTGAAATTTCGGAGTATCGTTTCATGTATTCTTTTCTGGTAAAAGTTTGATCGCAATCTTCTAAAAACAATTGCAACCTTTGTGTTTCGTTTGGTTTTGGTATCCTTTTCTCGAGTAACCCGTCCAACGATTGGTTTAGGATGCCCAACATAAATTCGATAAAACGGGTTGATTTCCCTTCTTTATCAGAAAGCGAGAGCGCGTGGTAATAATCTCTTTGATTCTTGGCTATTAGGGTTTCAAATGGCAAAAACTCAAATAAGGGATATTCACTCATCAGGATCAATGTTTGCCAAAGCCTGCCCATTCTGCCATTGCCATCCATAAAGGGATGAATAAACTCCAGTTCATAATGAAAAACACAACTCCTGATCAGTGTCAGTTCTGTTTTATCTTTCATGTACCGAAATAAATCAGCCATTTGAGGTTTTATCAACTCACTTGGAGGTGCAAGATGTTTCACCTTTGAACCTTCTACAATGCCCACCCCTTTTGTCCTATATTTTCCGGGAGATGGTATGAGGTCCAACATCAATTGCCGGTGTGCATTTAAAAAGTGTTTTTCCGACTGATAATTATAGTATTTAAGGTTTTTGTAAACCTCCAGTGCATTTAAGACTTCCCTGATATCTTTTTCGGGCCCAACTACCCTTTTGTTTTCAAGAATGGCAGTGATTTGAGCCTCTGATAACGTATTCCCCTCAATTTGTAATGAAGCATGAATGGTTTTAATCTGATTTTGTTTTCTCAGGGTCGGGTCTTGTCTGATCAGGTATCTTGTGTTCACCTCTCCCATTTTTTCAGAAATAGAGACTATGGATTTTAATATTTCCGGTGTGATTTCGTAGGGAGGTTTTGACATTTTGATAGTATCATTTGATAGTATCAAAGATAGGTCAATTATCGCAATTTTTGATCACTACTTTGCTATAATCTAAAAAATATCAAAAATAGAGGTGACCTAAATTACCTGCGACATGCTTGATCCGTCTCTATCAGAATTATACATCACTCCGTTGGTCAAGTTTGCGTTTACTGCAATTTAGGTTACTTTTTTAAGGTTCCATGGTAGGTAATAAAAATGGCATGCGCAAGCTGTAAAATGGTGATCTTACGATTTCCTGCCTCAATCAAGCAGTGCTATTTTCCCCTCCAATTTTCTAGACTGTACACCCAAAAATTCAACATAGTTTTTGTGTTCAATATTTACCTTTATTTCGCTGCCCACTTCCTCAAAACGAAGGATAAGGTTTTCTTCTCTTATGCTCTCTTCTACAAATCGAAGTGAAATGGTAAGACTACTATCATTATACCAATCATACATAGATGCTACCTTGATCAGTCCACCCGGATTGACAACGGGCGGGCTGGCCAGGGATTTTAGTTTGGTTTGACTCAGGTTCCAATCGCCCAAATCTGCTTTTATTTCGGACTTTTCAGCGCCATGAAATAATTCTAACTTCATATTGTCTCTGCCAACAAAATTTAGGGTTAGGCTGGTGATACCGACTTCATTTTGTGCAAACTGGATGGTCTTACCGGAAATTTTTTTTGCCATATCCGGAGCCATTTGTACCGGTCGAGGGGCAGAGAGCCCTGCAATTCTGTTGTTCAATTCGGCCTGTGCCTGCTTGTTTACAGGAAGCTCCTTGTCAAACATGGCCGGTACCAAATGATTCCATACCAGGTCCAGTTCTTTTTGCGTATTGATGGCAGCCGCTGTCAAAACAACAACAGCATCTTTTTCCGGCAATACAATGATGAACTGACCACCCAGTCCATCTGCCCTGTAAGAGTTCTTCCTACCCCTCCAAAACTGGTAGCCGTAGCCTTGCTCCCAGTCGTTGAATTCTCTCGGTGTGGGGTTCTCAGGAGCATTGCCCTGAATCTGAAAGGAGGTAGCATCCTCCACCCAGGCAGATGGCACCAGTTGTTGGCCCTGCCACGTTCCTTTTTGCAACAGAAGTTGTCCAAACTTTGCCATGTCAATTGAAGAGAGCTTTAGACCTATGGCACCAAAAGTATAACCCTCAGGCGTCTCATCCCAGGCATAATTGGTGATGCCCAGGGGATCAAATAATCTTGGCTTCAAATAAGCCGCCAGCTTCTCTCCGGTAGCTTTTTGCACGATGGCCGAGAGCATAAATGTGGCCATGTTGTTATACTTAAAAACCGAACCGGGTTTGTTTTCAACCGGTGAAGACAAAAAGGTTTTAGGCCAGTCTTTGGCAGCCCTGGCCCCAAAGATCGGATCTGTATTCATGCCGGTTGCCATTTTAAGCAAGTCTTTTACTGTCATTTCTTTCATGTAGGCACTGAGCGTATCCGGCATCGACTCCTGAAAAAAAGTATAAACCTTGTCATTCAGTTTGAGTTTTTTTTCTGCAATGGCTATGCCCACACCCATAGAGGTAAAACTTTTGCTGACTGAAAACATCACATGCCTTAGATCTTTCCCATAGGGACTCCACCATCCTTCTGATATAATTTTGCCGTGGCGCAGGATTACAAAGCTGTGAATTTCATTTCTCCCGGCTTCAACTGCATCCATAAATTGAATGATACCTTCTGAGGATACACCTTCAGCCTCAGGTGTACTGCGCAAGAAGTCGAATTGGCCTTTTTCTATTCGGCCTTGCGCTTTTGTGGCGGCGAAACTCCATAGAATCAGAATGGCTATGAGGTAAGTTTTACCCGCATTGAGGATGGGCTTCTTCATGGAATGAAAATGGTTGTGAAAATGAAATCATATAAAAAATGAACCAGGTCTTAAAGGTTAATTACAAAACTCAAAACCAATTTTTTCATCCCATTTTGGGACATACATTGGCATCAATCCTTTTTATCCGGTTTCATTTTTTCCTAAAATTAAGTATTTTTTACTTTTGTTTGACTTTTTACATCGTCGACGATTTTTCTCCATCTTTTCCTAACATACCTGGTCTATTTCTTTGTAACAACAGCAGAGATGCCCGCCATTATTGGATTTTTTGTTAAATTGAAATGTGTCTCAGGCCATAGCTCGTATCAAGTTTGCTGTGTATTAAGCATTTAGTAAACAATTATACTCGTTTAAAAACGTCTATACACCTTTGTTTTACGCTTCCGGGAAAATAACCCCAACAATTTTGCCCTATCCGACTTTTCGGAAAATCATTTTTGTTAACCATTTAATTTTTATGCGATGAACATTTTAAAAAATTCTGTACACCTGATTGGAAACCTGGGCAAAGAAGTTCAACTTACCCAATACGATTCCGGCAGCAAAAGAGCCGCTGTTTCCATAGCCACTTCTGAAGGTTATAAAAATACCAAGGGCGAGTGGGTCAATAATACCAGCTGGCACAACCTGGTAGCCTGGGGAAAAAATGCTGAAATGATGGCCAAAGCCCTGACCAAAGGAGCCAAAGTTGCCATCCATGGTACGCTGAGCAACAGAACCTATACCGACAAAGATGGAAATTCTAAACAAATCACCGAAGTGGTAGTCAACGAATTCCTCAAAATCAATGCTACACCCCAGACAGCTGAAGCACCATTTTAACGCTCTTCTGTCATTGGGTCGCACAACGGGGATAACCAACTGTTTCCCCGTTTTTACTTGTTCTTCTTTAAAAAACCTAACTATTCAGGCGTACTCAATTTCGATAAAAAAATGTCAATTTTGCGTGATATTTCGGCTATTCTCGTCACCATAGCGCTGCTATGATTCCTCAAATGAGCCTCATCTGACTCAAAATTGCCTAATTTTTTTAATCTGAAAGCAGCCACCTGAATAGTTACTAAAAAACAAAATAAAATTTTAAACCCGGGGCAAAATTTTACTCAAGCAAAACAATATTTTGCTGTGTTATAAACTATGCCACCAGGTCACACAAAAGTCATAAATTATTTTTTTCATAGCATTAGGTGAATTTTGGTGGATTGCGTATTTACAATAAGCAAATCCACCTTTTTTAGTATCTTAGTATTAATCATTCTGCAAGCTTATGATCAAATCTCTCCTTACTCTCGCTCTTGGATGCTTTACTTTATTGTGCCATGCCCAACCCTATACGGATTATATTGGTGCCGGTCACACAAGAAATATTACTGTAAGTTCAAGTAGTGCCCATTCGAAAAACTATTTTTCTAAATCTGCCATTCCCCAAAATACCATTAACGGACAAGGTCTGGATGGGAAAAAAGTGGAAGCCTCCAGGTTTCTTAACATGGCAACTTTTGGAGGTAACCAAGTGGAAATAGAGCAATTGGCCACATCTACTCCGGAAGCCTGGATTGATAGCCAAATAGTCCTACCCAAAAGTGCCTACCTTGCCCTTACAGACAGCCTCGCACAGGTTTTGTACGACTTTTACCTCGCCCAGGGCGAAGATCCTGAAAACATCTCTCCCAATCCGGGTTGGCAACATTTGAGGTATGCATGGTGGAACAATGCCGTGTATGGCAAAGATCAACTGCGCCAGAGAATGGCCTTTGCACTCAGCCAGATCCTCGTTATTTCTGATGATGCCGATATTGGTGGTCACGCCAGGGGCATGGCATCTTACTATGATATGTTGATCAACCATGCCTTCGGCAACTATAGAGATTTGCTGAAAGATATGGCCCTCCACCCGTGTATGGGTTCTTACCTAAGTCACCTAAACAATCCCAGAGAAATACCCGAAGAAAACATCCACCCCGATCAAAACTTTGCCAGAGAAATCATGCAGTTGTTTACCATTGGTTTGTATGAACTCAATGAAGATGGCAGCCGCAGAAAAGACTCGCTCGGCAACGATATACCTACCTACAACAATACGCACATTGCAGAATTGGCCAAGGTATTTACCGGCCTGGGCATTGGAGCCAGCCTGGAAGGCATGGACGACCCTTTCTTTGGTCAAGGCTTATACGGATCAGATCTCACCGTTCCAATGATCATGTACGAAGAATGGCACCAGCCAGGTGAGAAGGCTATTGTTGGTGATTATGTTATACCCGGGGGTCAAACCGGTATGCAAGACATCGACGATGCCATCCAGATTTTGTTTGATCACCCCAACACCGCTCCCTTTGTGGTTCGCCAGTTGATCCAACGACTGGTCACCTCCAATCCTAGTCGCGACTACATCTACCGGGTTGTTCAGGTGTGGAATAATGATGGAAAAGGTGTCAAAGGAAATTTAGCCGCTGTGGTAAAAGCCATCCTCCTCGATCCGGAGGCCAGGGCTTGCGATGGTTTGACCGATCCCGAATTTGGAAAAATGATGGAACCCGTTTTGCGACTTACCCATCTTTACAGAGCCATCGGCGTTGAAGTTCCTTCCGGTTATTTTTTAAACCATGGCTATGACATCGAAAACTACCTGTTGCAACACCCGTTGTCGTCTCCGTCGGTCTTTAATTTTTATTTGCCCGATCATCAACCAACAGGGCCATTGCACGATAGCAATCTCAATGCACCGGAGTTTCAACTCTTAAATACATTAACCGCGCTTGAATACCCCAACATTGTCTTCGGCTGGACCTATTACGAAAATGCGGTTAACAATTGGGAAAACGGTAATTTTTACAGCCCTACCAATGCCTCTGCCTTTTTCGAAAAAGCCCATGGTGATGAAGATCTCATCAACCAGGTGGATCTTTTGCTTACCAACGGCACAATGTCGGCTGAAACAAGGCAAACGATAAAGGAGGCCATCAAGGAATTTATTCCTACCTTATGGGGTGCCCGTGAAAAAATCAACATGGTGCTCTACCTTACTTTTATTAGTCCAGATTACATGATTAAAAAATAATAACCATGGTTGTCAATAAATTCAACAGGAGAGATTTTCTGAAAATGGCAGCTGTGGTCAGTGCCGGCCTGTCTACCACGGGTACATCTTTATTCAACCTTCGCAACCTTGGCACCTTTGCTGCTGCAGGGGGAAGTGGAGATTACAAAGCCCTTGTCTGCCTATACTTAGGAGGTGGGGCCGATTCTTTCAACATGGTAGTCCCACGCAGTGGAACCGAATACCAGGACTATGTCAATACCCGTTCTAATCTTGCTCTATTGACAGACGACATCCTTCCGGTTAGCCCACTCAACATCTCGGGCATTGAATATGGTTTTCATCCGGCCATGGCCAATATGAGAAGTCTTTTCGATCAGGGCAAACTTTGTTTCGTTAATAACATAGGTACCCTGCGGGCGCCTACAACCCAAGAGGCCTTCTTCAATGAAGAGGTGCCCCTACCCCTTGGTTTGTTTTCTCATTCTGATCAGTCCAACCAATGGCAAACCGCCATTCCTTCAGAAAGACAGATTAAAGGTTGGGCAGGCAGAATTTCAGACCTGCTGCTTGACAGCAATCCTAACCAAAAGGTATCTATGAATATTTCTTTCAATGGTACCAATACTTTTCAGAGCAGCAATGGCAATGTTGAATTTACCGTGAGCAACTATGGTGTTACCGGCCTCACAGGATATGGAGAAATGTACGAACCAAGCCCATGGAGGTCAAAGGCTATTGACGATATGATGGCGCGATCTTACAATGATCCATTTAAAGACACCTACGCAGGTGTATTCAAACAATCACTCGAGTCGAGCCTCGAATTTCAGAATGCACTCGATGCGGTGCCGGAGTTTACTACCGAATTTTCAGACAGCTACCTTTCCGGTAGCTTTAAAATGATTGCCAAAATCATTGCGGCCAGAGAAAAATTGGGCTTTAAAAAACAAATCTTTTTTATTGACTACGGCGGTTGGGACAACCACGACGAGTTGCTGGAAAACCAGCGATACCTGTTGTCTGAAGTGGACAATGCCATCTTCGAATTTCATAATGTTCTTCAGGAAATCGACATGCTCAATGAAGTAACCACGTTTTCTATGTCTGAATTTGGCAGAACCCTTACCTCCAACGGCAATGGTACCGACCATGCATGGGGAGGCAATGTTTTTGCCATGGGTGGTGCGGTCAATGGCAATCGTTTTTATGGCGATTACCCTACACTTACGCTAGACTCCAATCTCGATATCGGAGGTGGCGTACTCATCCCTACCACTGCCAGTGATCTTTATTTTGCAGAGCTTGGACTTTGGTTTGGAGTCAACCCATCAGACCTCACCAGCGTATTTCCGAATCTGTCCAATTTTTATTCACCGGGCAGTCAGTCACCACTTGGTTTCTTAAACATTTAGAATCAAAACAATGAAAAAAATATACCTTCTTTTACTCTGTGTTGTTTATCTGTCTTCTGCCGGTGCCCAGTGTTTTATGGACCAACACAATACCAATTGGAATGATGGCTGGCTGTCTTGTCAGGCAAGTGCCTCACCCAATCCCACAAGGGGCAAGGGTCATTGGATTATGTACAGTCTGGGCTATAAATATGCCCTGGGTCAAAGTAAGTTCTGGAATCACAACGAAGCCGATGCCCTCAACAATGGGGTGAGAAGTTTTGCCCTTGATGTCTCTCTTGATGGCATTGACTGGACCGAATGGAAGGTTTTTGACCTGCCCATGGCATCCGGAAGTCCCATTTATGAAGGAATAGACGGCCCTGATCTGGAAAAAATTCCTGCCCGCTACATCCTGTTGACAGCCCTCGATAACTATGGAGGCCCTTGCTATGGATTCGCAGAAATGAAGGTAGATGTTGAAGTTCTAAGTCAAACGGAAAATGAAGTAGAGTGCACCACCATAAGCGCCTTCCCCAACCCTTTTACAGACCAGGTTTATGTCAACATCTCCGGAAAATGTGCCGGAAATGGTACCGTTGTTTTGGAGGATCTGATGGGCAGACAGGTTACAAGCCCTCAGCGCATCGGTCAGTCATACAATACGGTCACCATTGCCACAGCCCAGTTAACCCCGGGTGTGTATCTGGTAAAAGTGAGTGGTGAAAATGGAACCTCCCTTAAAAAAGTAATCAAGGCGGAATAAAAGATACTTCTTATTTTAAACCAGGACTCCTTTTCAGGAATTCATCGTACAATAGGGTATGCCTGTTTTCCATTGGGATTTTCCATCCACGGATAAAAAGGTGATCGATGATTGTTTTGGTTTCCAGAGGATCGCCATTACAAATCAATAGATTGGCCACCTTGCCAGGCTCTATGCTGCCATAACGATCTTCCATGCCCAGGATTTCAGCAGGTACAATGGTAATGGCCCTTAATGCCTCTTCCTTACCCAAGCCATAGGCAGCAGCAAATCCGGCATTAAAGGGCAGATTTCTTACGTTTTCAGCTTCATCGGTGCGGATGGCTACCTTGATACCAGCCTTAAACATAACGGCTGCGTTGGTATAAGGGGCATCATACTTGTCGTATTCTCTTCTGGGAGTATCCAACACGGGACCTGTGATCACGGCCAAACCAGCTTCTGCAATTTTTGATGCAACCCTATAGCCTTCAGCCACTCCGGTCAACACGGCCTTAACTCCTGTCTTTTTGATCCAGTCAATGGCCAATAGAATGTCTGAACTTTTATTCACTTCTACCAACAACAGTGTCTTTTTATTGACAACACTTTTTAAAGCCTCCATCTCCGGTTGATAACCGGCAATTTGAGTTTTCTGACTGTTGGCAGCAGAATCTATCTTCGCATATAAAACAGCATCGGCCCAGATTTCATCCAATTTTTTCAAGGCTTTTTCGCTGTCCTTTTTAATGTCCTCATCGCTTCTCCTATCCCATCTTCCCCTTCTGCCTGATGATGGAAAATTCATCACCACTCCCTTAAAACCGGCATCCATTTGCTCCGGTGTATAGCCATGTAAATCAATCACAGCAGCGGTACCCGGAAACCTGCCCCCTTTCGGAGCCACCAGGGCAGTAGTGATGCCATTGGTCCTGGTTACAGGTATGGTCACCGCATTGGGATTCACAGCCGTAAGAGCCTGCATTTGAGGCACCAGGTCGCCTACTTCATTGAAGTCGTTGGTCACTGAAATTGACTCTATCTCAGATAAACCTAGCTGGGTTCCTGCATCAATCATGCCAGGGTAAATGTGTTTCCCGCTACAATCAATGGTTGTGTATTTGCCTTCCGGCCTGAGGTTGACACCCAACTGTACAATTTTATCATCCTTTATGTACAAATCACCTGTAAAATCTCCACTGGTTATGGTATGGATGGTGGCATTGCGCAATAAAAAAGGACCTGCTTCACTTTTGGCTACCATTTGAGCACTCAGCTGCCCGGCGACCAAAACCAATATGATAAATGTATATATTTGTTTCATCTCTAATTTCAATTGTGTTTTCTATTAATGCCCGTGTAAGGCGTTGTGGTATTGTTGTCCAAAGAACAAGGTTTCTGTGACATCTTGCATACATTTATCTCTTTCTGCCAACCTTTCGTAAAATTTGAAATCAAATTTCTCGTCGGGATCAACATCCAGTCGCATATCTGCCGGGTCGTTTTTTCGATCAAAAACCACTTTACCATCAACAAGGGTATATTGTGGTATGGCATAGACAGACAGCGGATGTCCGGCAAAGATGGCGATATCGCCGTCTTTACCTTGATCGATAGAGCCCACCCTTGCATCAATACCCAATTGAATCGCCGGATTGAGTGTTATCAGTTTTAACGCCTCATCATCTGTTAATCCCCCATATTTTTGGGTCTTGGCTGCCTCATGGTAAAGGTGGCGGATCAATTCATCTGAATCAGAATTGATTGAGGTTACTACACCATTTTTAGTCAGGATGGCAGCGTTGTACGCGGTTGAATAATAAACTTCAAACTTATAGGCCCACCAGTCTGCAAATACGGAAGCACTGGCTCCAAAGGCTGCCAGTTCAGGAGCTACCTTGAATCCTTCGTTGACGTGTTGAAAACAAATCTTATTGACACCAAAATCTTTTAATACCTTCATCAGCATCAAAATTTCATCAGCGCGATAGGAATGGCAATGGATCAAAATTTTTCCATCCAGTATGTCAGCCAGCGTTTCCATCCTTAAGTTGTAGGCAGGCGCCATGGCCAGTAGGCCACTCTTAAATTCATTTTGACTTTTTCTATAAACCCTGGCCTCTGAGAAGGCTGAACGGAATACCTGCTCCACCCCCATACGGGTCCTGGGTACGATGCCCTGACCCTCCCCATGCACCCTGATGGGGTTTTCACCCAGGGCAAATTTGATGGTTCGGGGCGCCCCTTCCATTTTATATGTTTCAGGATCCATATTGCCGTACCTGTGTTTGATGGTCTGGCACTGACCTCCTATGGCATTGGCCGATCCGTGCATAGCATGCGATATGGTGACTCCTCCGGCAAGGGCTCTGTACATGGCAATGTCAAAGGGATCGATGGCTTCTCCAACATTGACCTCAGCTGTTACCGGATGACTTGCTTCATTTACAGCATCGATGGCTATGTGAGAGTGGGCATCAATGATACCAGGCATAACATATAGTCCTGTTGCATCAATGGATTTTATTCCATTTGGGCCCTGAAGATTTTTACCGATGCCCGCAATTTTTCCATTCAGCACCAACACATCGGTTTGCTCTTTGACTCCTTGTGTAATGGTCAACACCGTTCCTCCCTTGATCAACACATCACCCTTTTGTGCCACACAGAACGGCAGGGTCAATAAGATAATCCAAATAAAGTTTATTGCCTTTATCATATTCGTGTATATTATTTAGGTCCATTTGTTTTACTACCTTTTACAACAAAGCTTCCTGCTTCGCCTATTGTAGCGTTTCCTGTATAATTGTCATTGGTAAAAGTAAGTTCTACCATTATCTGGGTAGGTTGCCCTGAATTGATCATCAATTTAAAAGTCACCTTGTTTCCATCAATGATCAGGTCTTCCATGGGAGTCGATTCGTTGGCATCGCTGGTACTGGTGCCGGAATATCCCTTGCCGTCTTTGACAAACTTAAACCTGCCAGTCTCTACCTGACCCTGAACATCAACGGTATAACTCCACTCACCTTCCAATTTCAATCCATCACCGGGCTTGCCTTCGGACTTGGATTTTTCTTCATTGACATACATTTGACCATCTACCATTACTTGTTTTATTATGGCCTTCTCATCCCAAACCGACTTATCAAAAAATACCATGCTGGCAACCTTACCTTTTTCAAGGGTACCATACTGACCAGCAATTTGCAACAAGGTAGCCGGAGTTGTAGTCAGTGCACTCAAGGCCGCTTTTTCACTCAATCCTGCTTTTTTCATTGCCCTGATACTTTTAAGGAAGTCTGTAGGCTTGGCATTTGCCATAGAGAATGCGAAGGAAATATTGTTTTTTTCGAGCAAAGCAGCCTGGGCCATGTACTCCTGCCATTTTTCTTTTTTCCTCTTTTCCAGACCCATTTCTTCTTCGGTCCTTGGATTGGTTTTACCGGCTTCTTCTTTACCTGTTTCGGCAGTTGCCTGACCTTCTTTTTCTTTTTTGTCGCCCTTTTCCTTTTTCTCGTCTTTTTGTTCTTCTGGCAGCTGTGGTGAGAGTAAGACCACATAACCACCAGCCTTTACCTTGTCAATAGCCGGTTGTAAATGCTGAACATCTGCCAATACCATCTGAAATCCCATGCCTTTTTGCAGTTCCACTGCTCTGAATACATCTTTCGACTTTGGCGTTACAAAATACAAGGGCATTTGTTTTTTAAAAACAGGCGCCATTGCCTGCCATTCTTCCACAAATTCCGGTTTTTTGAGTCCGAAATTCTGTTTGGCAAATCTTGCGTCATTGTCGATTGCCAGTCCTGTATTTTGATAAAACTCTTTAAACCTGGCAATCACACCAATGACAGTTGAGGGAGATGCTCCATTGGCCGGCGTAAATGAAGCCTGCATGGCCACGTTGTTTTTTACCACCAGCCTATCTTCATGCTCTGCCTCATTGAGGGTTATGAGGGTAGAATTACCGGCAATCATTCTTCCCCTCGGAAAAACATGAGAAAGCACAAAGCCTGTTTTTCTCAAATCTGCTATGGAACTATCCTTGGGCTTGATGGCGACCAAAGCATTGTTTTGGGGTGTAATGCCTGATTGTTCATAGTTGGCTAGTCCCCTGCTGGGCAGCTTGGGTGTTTCTTTTTTATCTTCCTCCTTTTTGATACCGGTGTGCGACATCGCATCTATAAAGCCGGCATAGACATATTGACTGTCTGCCTTTATGATTTTGTAGTCGAAGCCCGGCTTAATGCCAGGCCCGATCTCCTCAATGATGCCATCTCGTACCTTTACAGAGGTCAATACCGGCGCCGCACCAGGACTGGCGGTAAGCCACACATTTTGAATAAGGTAGTTTTTGGTGACCCCTGATTTATATTCCTGGGCCTTTAGGTATAAGCCATAGAAAACAAATAAAACCATCCAAAGAATCCTTCTGTTCTGCATTCCTTTCGTTTTAGTGCGTGAATATAGAACAGTTTTATTTATTCGTTGCTTTCCTGAATAATATTAAATTTGGAAATTAATTGACTTATTGACAAAATTTTATTTGGTTTGAGATATTTTACCGCCTTCCTTTTTCTGCTTTTTGCTTTGGTCCAATACAACGATCCCGATGGCCTGCTTTGGGGTCTGGCCTATCTCTGGGTGGCCGCTTGCATTGCCCTCCCCCTATTATATCGCCAAAAATGGGTGCTAATGGCTTCACTGGTTTTGTTTCTGATTTGGACCAGCTTTTACATTGGCGATTTTTCAGCATGGTTGTCTTCAGGTGCACCTTCCATTACCGGTACGATGAAAGCTGAAACCCCGGCAGTAGAACTGGTAAGAGAGTTTTTAGGGCTGGTTTTGTGCGACCTCGGCTTTGCAGCACTGTTATACAACACTCTTAAAGACAAAAAGTCCGGAACCCCTAGATCCCGGACTTAAGTTGTTATTAGCCTTCCAGCACCTCACCCACCACGGTTAGGAGGTGTTTGGATCCATCATTGGCGACAACGGTTACTACCTTGCTAAATTTACCGGTCCTCTTGGTATCATATCGCACATCGATATAGCTCTTTTCCCCTGGTAAAATTACATCTTTGGGAAACTCCGCTACTGTGCAACCGCAGCTACCCTTGGCTTCAGTAATAAACATCTTGTCTTTACCGTTATTGACAAACTCAACTCTTCTGAGTGGCTCCGCCCCCTTCTTAATGGTTCCGTAGTTAATGCTTGTGGTCGAAAATACCAGACCGCCGGAAGGCTGATCCTGGGCTTGCAGGCCCATCCAAAAAATAAATTGGAACAAAACAAATACAAATGATTTTTTCATGTAGAGAAATTTTAGAATTAGAAAATACGGGCAGCTGCTTCCCAAAGCAAAGGTATCTTGTGGGGGTGCCGATGGCTGTTAACCAGACTTATTATTACTGTTATTCACTTGTTAAGGTTTTCAAGAAGTGTTAATAAAGCGAGTGTAAGTTTTATTTTCGCTGTTAATACATGAGAAACAAACACATCATATTACTGGCTTCTTTTGGTGCAATTGCCATACTGGCCATTGTTGTGGTACAGGTGTTTTGGGTCAAAGAGGCCCTCCATATCAGCGATCAGCAGTTTGACCAAACGGTACAAATTGCTTTGAGAGAGGTGGCGGAAAAAATTGCCAAACAAAACAAGACCACCTACGAATACAAAAACCCGGTTAAAAAAATCAATTCAACACATTACGTGGTGCAGGTCAATAGCGACATCGACGCTAAAATGCTTGATTACTATATTGCTTCTACCTTTGAATACTTCAACATCCAACAAGATGTGGAATATGGTATTTACAGCTGTTTCTCCAAAGAGCTTGTTTACTGCAATTACATCCAGCGCAAAAACGTTCAGCCGAAATCTCAGCTCCAACACCTCCCCAAGTTTGAAGGCTTTGATTATTATTTTAGTGTGAGTTTTCCCCATTATTCCATCGTGTCGATGCACAATGTGCCCATGTGGGTTGTAACTTCTGTGATTCTCATGCTGGCAGTCTTGTTTTTTATCTATGCCTTGTTTGTTGTATTTCGCCAAAGATCTATCACCCAGGTGCAGAAAGATTTTATCAATAACATGACCCATGAATTTAAAACCCCGATAGCCACCATCTCCATCATCCAGCAAGTCATCTCAGATCCTGAAATCACTAAAACCCCGGAGCGACTTTTATCCTATTCACGTATTATTGGAGTAGAAACCAAAAGACTCAACGAACAGGTAGAAAAAGTACTCAACATTGCGAGGATTGAGAAAGGTCATTTCCAACTGAAGAAAGAAAGAATTGACATCCATGAAATAATTGCCAATATCGAACAGCAGTTTATCCATACCTTGAATGAAAATGGCAATGGCCGACTTTTTATCTCTTTAAATGCGGTCAACCACGTAGTCATGGCAGATAAAGTCCACCTTACCAACATCCTTTTTAACCTAACCGATAATGCCATTAAGTACGGAGGAGATCCCGCAGAGGTGCATATCAATACCCATAATGAAGCCAAATATTTAGTAGTGGAAGTAAACGATAACGGCTACGGCATAGAAAAAAAGAACCTCAAAAAAATCTTTCATAAGTTTTATCGCATTCCCACCGGAAGGGTTCACAATGTCAAAGGTTTTGGACTCGGGCTGTTTTATGTGAAAAAGATCATCGATGCTCATCGTTGGAAAATTAATGTGACATCGTTTCCAGGGAAAGGAACTTCTTTTTATTTTTATATACCCTTTCAATCAATTTAGTTTATGTCTAAAATTTTTTATGTTGAAGACGACTTAAATCTTTCTTTTGTGGTCAAAGACTGCCTTCAAATGGCCGGCCATGAAGTACACCATTTTTCTAAGGGTGATGAAGCCCTCGCAGCTTTTAATAAGATCGATTACGATCTCTGCGTACTTGACGTAATGTTGCCCAACATCGATGGCTTTACCATTGCCAAGGCAATCCGGAACAAAAACATGCAAATACCCATTATATTTATATCTGCCCGCATCCAGCTCGAAGACAAGCTCGAAGCCCTCAACATTGGTGGCGATGACTATCTTTTCAAACCTTTTAGCATTGAAGAACTCTTGTTAAAAGTTGGCATATTTCTTAAAAGAAAACAGATTGAGCAGGAAAGCAACTCAAAAAACACCGATATCTATCATTTTGGCAATTGTTCCTACGATTGTTCCAATCTTATACTCAATGCAGCCGGCGAAGAAATTAGACTCACCCAGCGGGAAGCCGACCTGCTTACGTTTTTTCTCAAAAATCAGGGTAAACTACTTCGCAGAGAGGATATACTCGTAGCACTTTGGGGTCAGGACGACTACTTTCTGGGTAGAAGCCTCGATGTATTTATATCCAGGATTAGAAAGTATCTGTCTGTAGACAAGAGCGTTGTTATTGAAAATATACCACGAATAGGTTTTAAACTGGTGGTTGGGGAATAATTAATATGTGTTTTATTTGGATATGAACAATATAGTTGAACATTCCCATATTCCTAATTATTTTGATCCAAAGCTAGAAATGTAAA
>CALMSX010000039.1 GCA_937872515.1 uncultured Bacteroidota bacterium | reverse complement strand
AGAGGCATTAAGATCTGAATTTTACTCAAAAAGCTAAATGTGTCTTCATGTCCTTGATGCGTGTGCCTATAAAACGCAGTTTTGTAGTGCATTTCCAAAAAAAAATACTAATCTTGTTTATTATGGAATAAAGTCTTTGTGTGGAACAATCCAATGAATCAAGTGATCAGCACAACGTTTAAACAACAAAGTTACATTTACCTATTGTCTCGCAGGTTGTTTTTCCATCAAATTAACCCCCAACAAATCGCGGGTTTTGTAATAAATGATGGTAATACAGACCAGGGTCATGGAGGCACCAAACAATACAGAAGGTACGGTGCCAAGGAAGCGTGCAGCCACACCGGATTCGAATGCACCGAGTTCGTTACTACAGCTGACAAAGATGCCGTTGATGGCATTGACCCTGCCGCGCATCTCATCGGGTGGCAGGATTTGGAGGATGGTCTGCCTTACTACAACGCTGATGCTGTCGAAGGCACCGGTGAGGAAGAGGGCAAAAACGCTGAGGTAAAAATGTGTGGATACGGCAAATACAAGGGTGGCAAGGCCAAAGCCAAAGACGGCCATGATCATGTTTCTCCAGGCGTTGCGGGTGGGTGGATAATAGGCGGTGCCAAACATGGTGAGCACGGCACCTACTCCGGGAGCGGCGCGCAGGATGCCCAGTCCTTCAGGACCTACCAATAAGATATCTTTGGCGTACACCGGTAAGATGGCCACTACCCCACCAAACAAAACAGAAAACATATCGAGGGCTATGGCATAAATCAAAATCTTGGAACCTGTGACAAAGCGGTAACCTTCAGCCAGTCTTTGCCACACATTACCGGTAGCAGTTGCAGCAGCCTTGGATGCCTTCTTAATTTGTGTAGTGGACACAAAGGCAAGGCCAAATAAGGCAATGACCACCCACAGGGTATTTTCCAATCCCAACCATGCATATAAAAAGCCGGCTACTGCAGGTCCGGTAATCATGCCCCCCTGCCAAAACTGGGAGGCCCAGCTGGCAGCGTTGGAATAGTGTTGCTGATCCACCAAAAATGCTTTGATCGATGACCACGCCGGTCCCATAAAGCCCCTGGCCACACCAATACAAAATACGGCTCCATAAATCACATATTCCACACCTGGCTGCCCTTTCATCTGATGAAGGCCATACATGAGTAAGAGTGAAATTACAATCATGCCGCTGATACACAACCGGGCAATTTTTCTCTTATCAAATAAATCAGCCACATGTCCGCCAAACAAGGCTAATACCAGGTACGGTATGGCTTCAAACAGTCCAATCAGACCCAAGGTCAGCGGATCTCCTGTGACATCGTACAGATAATAGCCCAGTACCACTTCCTGAATCAGCACCGCCACGGTATACGAAAACTGGGTACCGAGAAAGTACCGGAAATCGGAATACCGCAGGGCGGCGTATGGGTCTTTTGTTGATTTCATTGAGGAATAAAGATAGTGATTTCTGTGTTTCCGGCAATAGAATAAGAGGTTGATGTATTCATGCACTTCAAAACTATGTTCTATAGGCGCAGATATTTAGGGGCATTAAGCTTTAATACTCTCCATAAATCTTAATGTGTCTTCATGTCCTTAATGCGTGTGCCGATAAAACGCAGTTTTGTAGTGCATTTCCAAAAATATCCTAATCTCGTTGATTTGGGCAATGTCTTTTTGAGGGGTCATATTTAGGAGTGAATCCCACATATAGACTTTATTCGTTAGTATGAGATTGGTGCTTATTTTTAACATTAAGAGAATTTAGAGAATTAAGGGATAAGTTTCTTAATTCCCTCCATTACCTTAATGTTGGAAAAATATCCCAATCTCGTCAATAGGAGCAATGTCTTTTGAGAGGTCATGCTTCAGAGTGAAACCCATATATAGACTTAATTCGTTAAAATGAGATTCGTGAATTTTGTTCAACATTAAGAGCATTGAGAGGCATTAAGATCTGAATTTTACTCAAAAAGCTAAATGTGTCTTCATGTCCTTAATGCGTGTGCCTATAAAACGCAGTTTTGTAGTGCATTTCCAAAAAAATCCTAATCACATTTATTGAAATGAGGTATAGGTATAAAAAAACATTGAAAGAGATATCAAAACGTGTACACAAGGTTACAATAGCAGAATGTCATTCTACACATTGTCAAATTGGTAATTTAAACAATCCTAGCCTTCCGCTATTTCCGTTTCCACCACCTTCACAAAGGCGTCAAGTGTCATAGAACCCAGGTCACCCTGGCCTTGTCTTCTGACAGAGATGGTGTTTTGTTCCACCTCTTTATCACCAATGATGAGCATGTAGGGTATGCGTTTCAATTCCGTATCTCGAATTTTTTTACCGATGGATTCATTTCTTTCATCTACCAGGCCTCTGATATCATAACGAGCCAATTCGGTTTGGATGCCTTTGGCGTAATCGTTGAACCTTTCGGATACCGGAAGGACCATGAATTGGTCTGGTGTGAGCCACAGAGGAAATTTACCTGCAGTGTGTTCGATGAGGATAGAAATAAACCGCTCCATCGAACCAAAGGGTGCACGGTGGATCATTACGGGGCGGTGTGCCTTGTTGTCAGAACCGATGTATTCCAGTTGGAATCTTTCGGGTAGGTTGTAGTCAACCTGGATGGTTCCCAGCTGCCAGGAGCGGCCAAGCGCATCTTTGATCATGAAATCAAGTTTGGGACCATAAAAGGCTGCTTCACCGTAGGCAGTGGTGGTGACTAGGTCAACCTCCTGGGTAGCTGAAATAATCGCGTGTTCTGCTGCATTCCAGTTTTCATCGCTGCCGATGTATTTATCCGGTGTATTGGGGTCTCTCAGAGATATCTGGGCGGTGAAGTTGTCGAAGCCCATTTTTTTAATCACCTTGGTGGTAAGAGCTAAAACACTGAGGAATTCTCCCTTTACCTGGTCCTGGGTACAAAAGATGTGAGCGTCGTCTTGAGTAAAGCCCCGAACGCGACTGAGGCCGTGCAATTCGCCGGTTTGTTCGTAGCGGTAAACGGTACCAAATTCTCCTATACGCAGTGGCAATTCTTTATATGACCTCGGCTTGTGGCCAAAAATTTCGCAGTGATGCGGGCAGTTCATGGGCTTTAGCAAAAATTCTTCCCCTTCCCTTGGTGTTTTGATGGGTTGGAAACTGTCTGCCCCATATTTAGCGTAGTGCCCGGAAGTTTCGTATAAAACCTTGTGACCGATGTGTGGGGTTACCACCATTTGGTAGCCGCTTTTTTCCTGCTCTGCCCTCAAAAAGTTTTGCAGTCTTTCTCTGAGTTGGGTCCCCTTGGGCAACCACATAGGCAGGCCTGAGCCCACTTTTTCTGAAAACATAAACAATTCCAATTCTGCTCCCAACTTACGGTGGTCACGTTTTTTGGCTTCTTCCAGTAATTCAAGGTACTCTGTGAGTTCTTTTTGTTTGGGAAAGGTTACAGCGTAGATACGGGTCATCATCTTCCTTTTTTCATCACCCCTCCAGTATGCACCGGCAAAATTCATGATCTTGGCCGCCTTGATGGAGGAGGTGTCGTAGATGTGAGGCCCCTTACACAGATCCACAAAGTTGCCTTGCTGGTAGAAAGTAATGGTACCATCCTGCAACTCATTGATGAGTTCTATCTTGTATTCATCGCCCTTTCCTGTGAAATATTCCATAGCCTCCGCCTTGGACACATTCCTTCGCTGGTAGACGCTTTTGTTTCTAGCCAATTCCAGCATTTTTTCCTCAATCTTAGGCATATCAGCCGGGGTCAGGGTGATATCTCCTGTATCCACATCGTAATAAAACCCTGTTTCTATGGCTGGTCCTATCCCAAATTTAGTACCGGGATACAAGGCCTCCAATGCTTCAGCCAGTAAATGTGCTGAGCTATGCCAAAAGGTCTGCTTACCTTCTTTATCGTTCCACGTAAATAATTTTACGGTCGCGTCGGTCGTGATGGGTCTGCCGGCATCATAGGTCTCCCCATTTACACTGGCACTCAAAACATTTCTGGCCAGCCCCTCACTGATTGATAAGGCTATGTCCATGGGCGTTACCCCAGCTTCGTACTGTCTTATACTGCCATCCGGCAATGTAATCTGAATCATGGATGATTTCGGAATTAATGAGCTGCAAAAGTACCCCATTTTTGCCGAAAATTGAAATTTAAATGCGGTACGCATAGGGGCGCAAAATCTTGCGCCCCTGTAAATCTTTTCAAAACAAAAGATTTACCTACGGCGATCCAATAATCTTACCATCATAGAGAGGCGGGGGTTGGAAAGGAAAAAAGAACGGTGTTGATCAATGAATTTCCAATAAAGATCTGTCCAGTGGGTTTCCCAGGGGCCGGGAGGAAAATCCGACATCTTGCGGAGGTAATTGCTGCCTGAAATGTAGGGTTTGGTGCACATGAGGCCTCCATCGGAAAATTGGCTCATGCCGTAGATGTTGGGTACCATTACCCAGTCATAGGCGTCGATGTACATTTCCATGAACCAACGGTAAACGTAATCGGGATTTGTACTTGTAAGGAGGAGGTAGTTGCCCAGGACCATGAGGCGTTCGATGTGGTGGTTGTAGGCGTAACGAAGGGTTTTGGAGATAACGGCATCGATGGGTGGGATGCCCGTGGTGGCGGTGTAAAAGCCGGCAGGAAGTGCATTGGTGAATTTCCAGAAATGGGTGGTGCGCTGGCGACTGCCGAGGGCTAAGTAGGCATAGCGGATAAATTCTCTCCATCCGATGATCTGACGGATGAAGCCTTCGAGGCTGCTGAGGGGGATTTGGTCTCGCAGAGAAAGGGCTTTGTCTATAACTTCCTGAGGACTGAGCAGGCCTATGTTGATGAGGGGCGACAAGACACTGTGGTGGAGAAAGGTCTCATTGCTGACGATGGCATCTTCGTAGGGACCGAAGTCGCGAAAGCGGATGGTAAAAAAATCATCCATCCAGTACAGGGCTTCTTCTCGCGTGGAGGGGTAATAAAACGAGTTTTCTCCAGGGTTGTTGGGAAAATGGGTTTGAATGTAGGTGGTGGCTTCGAGGTCGAAGGAATTGGGGGTCTTGAATTTAAGTTGGGGTGGTTTTGATTTGGCCGGGTACCGCTGTCGGTTGTCGGCATCGAATGACCATTTACCGCCAGTGGGTTTGCCGTCTGCTTCAATGAGAATGTGGCGGTACTTGCGTTGCCAGGTGTAGAAATCGGTTTGAAAAAAACGTTTGCTGCGTTTGTGGTATTGTCGCAGCTCTTCGCGGGAATTGAGGAAAAGTGGACTATCCGTGACCTCTACTTCCATTTGGCATTGAAGGGCAGTTTCTCTGATTCTTTTGTCCAGCCAGTTGTCGGTCACATCCGAAAAATAGAGGGTTGAAAAACCCAGCTTTGCCAGATGAGGAATGAGTTGACGAATGTCGTGGTGGACATGGGTACATTCGATGTAGTGCACTTCATAGCCGAGCTGGAGCAGGTGGTTTTTGTATGCGCGCATAGTAGCCCGGTGAAAGACCAGCTTGGTTTTGTGGAAGTGGTATTGCGTAAAAAACAACCATTCTTCCACCAAAAACACTGGCCTGTCTGGTGAAAGAGAGGGGTGAGGCTGATGGAGTTGGTGCGGAAAGATGAGGCTTACGCCTTTGTTTTGTTTTTTTGTCGGCTGCATTTTTCGCTGCAATATTTTATATTATCCCAGTTTTTTTCCCATTTCTTTCGCCAGGTAAACGCTTGGCCGCATACCACGCAGTTTTTTTGTGGTAGATAGGATTTATTGCCTTTGTGCTGATTTTTCTCCACGGCTATGCCGGATTTAAAATCATAATGTAGTAAGTAAGTACAGAAGCAAAACTCACCCAAGAAATATAGGGTACCAACATCCAGGCTGCTGCTTTATCAATTCGGGCAAAATGAATGATGGTAAGCAGGATTAGCATCCACATGAGCAACATTTCCGCCAGGGCCAGGTCGGGTCTATGGTAACCAAAAAAGAGGAAGGTCCATAAAAAGTTTAGTGCCAGCTGTGAAAAATAAAGCGACAGCGGAAGGTAAATTCGATTACCCTTCCGGCGCTGCCAGATGCAATAGGAGGCATAACCCATGAGGAGGTACAAAGTTGTCCATACCGGTGCAAAAATAAAAGAAGGAGGATTGAACCAGGGCTTGTTGATCGATGCGTACCAGGTAGGAATGTTGGTGGCAGTTACCTGGCCAGCAATAAAGCCCAGTACAAGGGGAAGTGCTAACAAAAAAAGTAAGACGGGAATGGACTTGCGGGTCATGGTTTAGGTGTTTAAGATGGAAATTTGCCAAAGATTTCTTCAACCGCTTTAAAACGGAAGTCGAAAATTTCTTTGAGTTGTTTTTTAATTAGCAGTTCATTGGCCACCTTGCCCAGAAAGCCCATGGGAGGACGGTAACTGACAATATCTTCCATCAGCACCCCACCCTCGATGGGTGTTATACGATGTTGGTGGTGCCAGATGTTGTAGGGTCCTACCCTTTGTTCATCTACAAAATAAATGCCCGGTTCTACATGGGTTATCTCAGTGACCCAGTCCATCGGAATATTAAACAGAGGGCTTACCTTATAAGAGATGATCATGCCCGGGTACATTTTTTCAGGAAGGGGACCATTGGTGATGACGAAGCCCATATAAGGCGGCGTTATTTTCGACAGGTTGTTGGGAGATGAAATAAAATCCCAAACCGCTTCGGGGGAGGCAGGAATTTTTTGCGCGGTTTTTAACTGGTATATGGCCATGGTTTAAATTTTGAGAGTTGAAATTCCGCCGTCCATTTTCAAGATTTGTCCCGTCATCCAGCCGGCGGCAGGACTGAGCAAATAGGCAGCCAATTCGGCCATTTCCTGTGGATCACCTACCTTCTTTAGGGGGTGCCTCTGGGCATTGTTTTCCATTTTTTCGGGTGTATCCAACAAGCTACCTGCCAATGGTGTGTGTGTGAGTGAAGGTGCTATGGCATTTACCCTAATGCGGGGTGCCAGCTCAGCAGCCAGGGCCCTGGTCAATCCTTCGATAGCACCCTTAGAGATAGAAACCAGACTGTGAAAGTTGAAACCCGTCTGCACTGCAACTGTAGAAAACAATAAAATAGAAGCCTGATTGGCAGCCTTCAATCTGGGCAATACTGCCTGGATACATTGCACAGCACCCGTTACATTGACCATGACATCGTGTTGAATCATTTCAGGGGTAATGCGCGCAACCGGTTTTAGTTGAATGGTACCCGGACAATAGGCAATGCCGTGAATCACATCCGGCAATGCAGAAACATCCAATGGTTGGCCAGCTTCATAATATATAGGAATAACACCCGGGGTTGTTATCTCATGTTTAAAATAAGTTCCATAAACCTGATTTTGTTGCATCAAATGGGCTGACAAAGCGGCTCCGATTCCCGAAGAAGCACCAATGATGAGGTAGTTTTGTTTCAATTTTGTTTAATTTTATTTCTAAAATTGTTAAACAGATTGAATCTGAAAAAGTTCATTTTCGGGCATCGGAGCACCTGTCCCTACGCCCGGACACTGGTGTAGTGAACCGGGTATCAGAACATCCGCAGTTGAATCCTCGAGAAGGGTTTTTTCTTTTCACCGGAGAAATGGGATTTGTTGCTGTGACATTATTCCAGCGTAGTGATCGGAGCAACGAAGGGATCGGAGCATCCGTAGATGGATCGTTGGGTTTTGTCAACATTTTTGATGGATGTTGCACATCTTTCAAATGCCGCCAAAATAGATTCTACTTCTATCCCCTGCACCGGCCGGGCCAGTATAGAGAAAGATGCCGTATCCCAATGCCAAAAAATCGAACCCTAGCCCCTAGCCCATAAAATATTTTATCCCCTAGCCCCTAAACCCTATCCCCTAAAATATTTTATCCCCCAGCCCCTTACCCCTATCCCCTATTCCATTAGCTTTGCGGCAAAATTGAAAAATGGGCAGGAGCAAGAATAAGTTGTCCAAGTTTGCGGAGATGATGGATTTTCAGAATGTAGTGCAGAACTTCGATTTTCTGAAGCCGGGGTTGGTAGGTGCAGGCGGACAAAAGGTAGATTACAAAGGAAGCTGGTCGAAGGAATTTTTTAAGAATGAAAATCCACTGATCCTGGAATTGGCTTGCGGCAGGGGGGAATACACCGTGGCGCTTGCGGCTGCTTTCCCTGATAAAAATTATATGGGGGTAGATATCAAAGGGGCCAGAATCTGGGTTGGGGCCAAGATGGCCATAGAACAAGGCCTGGCCAATGCCGGCTTTCTGCGCACCCGTATTGAGCAAATCGGTATGTTTATGGGAGAAGGCGAGGTGGATGAAATCTGGATCACCTTTCCAGACCCATTTCTACTTAAAGAGAGAAATCGGCTTACCCACCACCGTTTTTTGGATTCCTACCTTCCTTTTCTGAAACCGGGAGGCCTCATCCACCTCAAAACGGACGACGACACCCTTTATGAGTTTAGTGTTGAATCGTTTGCCAGCTGGGGCCGGGGTGAAATCATCTACCACAACGCGGATATCTATGGGGGGCCCCTCTTTGATCCGGTTTTGGAGTACAAAACGTATTATGAGCGCCTCAATATGGGCAGGGGGAAAACGATTAAGTATATAAAGTATCAGGTTTCCTGATTCAGAGGTATCGGAGCATCCGGTACCCGGATACTCGGAATTGTATGAATATTTTGTAATTTTGCACTTTCAAAAAAATAAAACCTAATCAAATGATCATTGGTGTACCAAAAGAAATAAAACCGAGTGAAAACAGGGTGGCATTGACACCTGCCGGTGTGATGGAATTTATCAAAGCCGGACACACCGTGTTTGTGCAATCTACAGCTGGAGATGGCAGTGGATTTTCGGATGCAGAGTATAAAAAAGCAGGGGCAAAAATTCTTCCCAAGATTGAGGATGTTTACAAAAAGGCCCAAATGATAATTAAGGTGAAAGAGCCGATTGCCAAAGAATACAAATTGATTCAGAAAGATCAGTTGTTGTTTACTTACTTTCACTTTGCTTCTTATGAGCCTTTGACCAAGGCCATGATCAAAAGTGGAGCCGTTTGTCTTGCTTACGAAACGGTGGAATCTCCTGACAGGTCACTTCCTTTGTTGATTCCCATGAGTGAGGTAGCAGGAAGGATGGCTATCCAGGAAGGAGCCAAATACCTGGAAAAACCCATGGGTGGAAGAGGTATTCTACTCGGCGGTGTACCGGGTGTAGCACCTGCCAAAGTATTGGTATTGGGCGGCGGTATTGTAGGTACCCAGGCAGCCAAGATGGCAGCAGGATTGGGTGCCAAGGTAACCATCCTTGATGTTAGCCTGAAAAGACTTCGTTACCTGGCCGATGTAATGCCTGCCAACGTGACTACTATGATGTCAAATGAATATACCATCAGAAAGCTGATCAAAGATCACGATCTGATTGTAGGAGCGGTATTGATTCCGGGTGCCAAGGCACCCAACCTCATCACACGTGACATGCTCAAAGAAATGAGACCGGGTACCGTAGTTGTAGATGTGGCTGTTGATCAAGGAGGTTGTATTGAAACCTGCAAACCTACTACCCACGAAGATCCTGTTTATGTAGTGGATGGTGTACTGCACTACTGTGTGGCCAACATGCCGGGAGCAGTTCCCTATACCTCAACCATTGCCCTTACCAATGCTACCCTTCCTTATGCCCTCCAATTGGCGAACAAAGGATGGAAAAAAGCATGTGAAGACAACCTCGAATTAAAACTGGGCTTAAACGTAGTGAATGGCAAGGTAGTTTACAAGGCAGTAGCCGAGGCTTTTGGGCTGAAGTATACACCGATTGAACAAGTGATGTAATGCTATTTTATTTTCCAAAATAGCATATAATCTTATAATAAAAAAGGCTCCAAAAGGAGCCTTTTTGCTTTTAAAGATAGGTTTAAATAAAGAGATCGAGGTGAGAAGAGCTAATGGTTCTTCCCAAAAAGAGGGCGGCTTTTTGATCAAAATCGATGGGATCATCGGTGGTATAAAATTGGTGGCTGCCCTTTTGGGATAAGCGGACCTCCATTTCAGGGTGTCGATGGAGGTAGTCGTTGAGTTTTTGGGCAACGATTTGACCTTGAGAAATCAACTGGATATGAGAAGGCAGATACTGTTGGATTTTGTCACGAAGCAACGGATAATGCGTACAGGCCAGGATGATGGCATCGATTTCGGGAGCCTGGCTCAGCAGTTCATCTATGTATTTTTTGACAAAGTAGTCGGCACCGGGGCCCAGGTGTTCGTTGTTTTCAACCAGGGGAACCCACATAGGGCAGACCAATTGGTGAACATGGATGTCGGGGAAAAATTTCTCAATTTCAATGACGTAGGATTGTGATAAAACCGTGCCTTTGGTGGCAAAAATGCCAACGTGCCTTGTTTTTGTGTATTCGCCTATCACTTCGGTGGTGGGACGTATGACACCCAGCACCCTACGATTAGAATCGTAGCTATCCAGGTCTCTCTGTTGGATGGTGCGTAAAGCCTTGGCAGAGGCTGTATTACATGCTAAAATGACCAGCGGGCAGCCCAGGTTAAATAATTTTTTAACACATTGCCAGGTGAATTCGTGAACGGTTTCAAAACTGCGATTGCCATAGGGCACACGAGCATTGTCTCCCAGATAGATATAATCATAAGTTGGAAGGCTGTTTTCGATTTCCCTAAAAACCGTTAATCCGCCGTAACCAGAGTCAAAGATGCCGATGGGAGAGCTCATACAATTTACCTCTTTAATTTGTGTTTTTGGTACAACAAATTACGTTCATTTTATCCAAAGCTAGAGCAATTGTCCCTTTAAAAGTATTGATGAGCGGGCTGACTTCTTGCTTAGAGCTAATAAAAGCAGGATAATTTGTTTATTTTTGACAAAATTTGAAAGAGAATGAAGAAGTTGACGATTGTTGCCCTTTTATTTGTGGCATTGATACCTTGTAAGGCGCAATTCGGTGGCCAATACACTGCCTTTTTTAATGGTGACAATATTACCCTGGAATTGAAAGAAAAAGGCCAGTCCTTAACAGGCACCATGAAAGATAGTCAACAAAACTATGCCATTAAGGCTGAAAAAAATGGGCAGGGCTTTGAAGGCACCGCTGTCGATGATAAGTTGGGCATTACCTTTATGATCACTGCAACCGCATCCGCCCAGGGCATTGACATGGATTTTGACGTCGATTATGAGGGCAGCAGAACAGATGCCTTTCTCGTCAATTTTGTCAAAGAAGGGAAAGAAAAAAATACAGACATTGAAGGTGGTAAAAAAAATAAAAAGCCAATTGACAAACGCATAGTGGGTCAGTGGAAGCATGAAAGTTTTTATTCATCCGGATATGGGTCAGATGGCATGAGTGGAAGCAACACGCAATATCTCGCATTTAATGAAGACGGTACAATGACAGACATGGGCAACCAGGCCAGCATCAGTGGGTCCAATTATTCGGGCAATTCGGGAAAAGGTAGCGGCAATGGCACCGTATCCAATGTATGGTACTATACCCAGGGCAATCAGATTATCGTATACACCATGGTCAATGGTGCAGAGCAGGAAATGCCAATGGGAACTTATTATATTGAAGATGGTAAGTTGTTGATAACCCAGGCCAACGGCGAAAAATTGTTGTTGCAAAGAGTTCAATAATGTCTTTGCAACAAGGACCTGTGAAGCCGGAGGTACTATTACTCACCCCCCCTTTTACACAGCTCAATACACCCTATCCTGCCACCCAATACCTAAAGGGCTACCTCAACACCCTGGGAATAACAAGCAAGCAGGCTGACCTGGGCATCGATGTTTTTCATCAGATCTTCTGCAAGGATGGGTTAAAAGAGGTTTTTGATATAGATGCAGAACTGGTAAAAAGCCTGGAGCCCAACCTCCAACATATTTATGGTTTAAGATTCAGGTACATACAAACCATAGACAATGTTATCGGTTTTTTATGTGGAAAAAATCCAACGCTGGCGTATGAAATAGCAGACCGTCAATATTTACCGGAAGCAGCCAGGTTTGAAACCCTGATGGACCTCGATCTCAAATTTGGTGAAGCCGGCATCCAGGATTTGGCCAAACACCTGTCTACCCTTTATCTGGAAGATCTGGGTGATTGGATCATAGCATGCAAAGATCCCCATTTTGCCTTTACCAGATATGCAGAATCGCTTGCCTCTTCTGCCTCCAGTTTCGACGATTTATATACACAATTACAATCAGATCAAAGTCTCACCAAAACCTATATTCACCGCTGCCTTAATAATTATTGCCTCAATGGCATTCCCGATTTATTAGTCATTAGTCTGCCCTTCCCCGGCAATGTACTGGGAGGTCTGCTGACGGCTCAATGGTTTAAAAAAAACCACCCTCAAACCCAAATTGCCATTGGAGGCGGATATGTCAACACCGAATTGCGGCGGGTGAGTGATGAACGACTTTTTGAGTTTATTGATTTTATCTGCCTGGATGATGGTGAAAAACCACTTCAAAACATTCTGGAATATTTGCAAGGAAGCAGGCCTCTGGATCAATTAAAAAGATGTTTTGTATACAGGCATGGCGTCATTCAGTACATCAATGGAGATGCAGAAAAAGATGTGGCCCAAAGAGACACTGGCACACCTGATTACAGCGGACTTCCATTGGACAAATACCTTTCTTTTGTGGAAATCGTCAATCCGATGCACAGGTTGTGGAGTGATGGTCGGTGGAACAAACTTACCCTGGCCCATGGTTGCTATTGGGGCAAATGTTCTTTTTGTGATGTGAGCCTGGACTACATTCAACGATATGAGCCCATTACTGCCAGTCAACTTTGTGACAGAATACAATCTATCGTAGCCCAAACAGGAGAAACCGGATTTCATTTTGTAGACGAAGCTGCACCTCCGGCATTGATGGGAGAGCTGGCTCTTGAATTGATCAGGAGAGGGATCAAAATAAGTTGGTGGACCAATATCAGATTTGAGAAAAGTTTTACCCCAGACCTCTGCAAGCTTTTAAAGGCATCGGGTTGCATTGCGGTGACAGGGGGACTGGAAGTAGCATCTGATCGATTGTTGGCGCTCATGAAAAAAGGTGTAACGGTTGAACAGGTGAGTCGGGTGGCCCATGCCTTCACGGAGGCAGGCATTATGGTCCATGCCTATCTCATGTATGGCTTTCCGACACAGACAGAACAAGAAACCATAGACAGCTTAGAAGTAGTAAGGCAACTATTTAAAGAAGGTGTACTTCTGTCCGGATTTTGGCATCGTTTCGCCATGACGGCCCACAGTCCGGTAGGAATCGACCCGGCAGCCTACAAGGTAGTACAGACAGGACCTGAATTCAAAGGTTTTGCAGAAAATGAGTGGCATTTTGAAGACCCCGAAGGCGGAAGGCATGAAAAATTTTCAGAAGGCCTTCGCATTTCATTATTTAACTATATGAACGGAGCCGGTCTTGAACTTCCGTTGGATCATTGGTTTGACTTTGTTCTTCCCCGCACCAGTCATCCTCCCAGGATGATTAAAAAATTTCTTAAAAAACAAGAGGACAAAGTCAGGAGCAATGCAAGGGTGTATTATATAGGAGATTACATAAGTGCAGACGTCCTGGATGCGGAATATAGTACCGTAAAAATGTATTTCAAAAACCAGGAAGCGGAAATGGAATTGTTTGACTGGGAATCGAAGTGGATGGCAGTTACCTTGCCAACTCTTCAGCCAACTTCAGGTGATGGATTGTCATGGGTGGACTTTGTACAAAATTATGTTAAGGCATCCAATGGTTCTGCCGATGAAGAAGACTTATTTCATCTTTTACCTGCTTTGAAATTGGGGGGATTGATTGTCGTTTAAGAGAAGTCCTTGAGTTTAACAATAAACTGATCGATGTAAGCTTCCTTACTTTTTGATTTGTATTGCATGATAAAGCGCGGGTGTTCTAAAGGAACTACCCTTCCAAAAAATTTTTCACTTTCATTGAGCTTTGATAAAAATTGATAATTTTTACCTGTTCCCAGGCAAAACACTACTTCCTGGCGAAAACCCATACCCAACAAAGATGTTAGGTGTTTTTTGATGAGGGGTAAGGCCAACGCTTCCAGGATTTTGTCGTCGTAATAATTGTAGTTGACTGTACCTTTGGTAAAACCAAGGGGGCAGACAGAGTGAATCAGGTATTTTTGGTAAAAAGTTGTTGCACCACCCATGGCATCGATCCACTCGTACACAAAGACAGATGAGGGTTCATGTGTCTTAATATCTCCCAATTCAAGTCCGCATTTTTCTTTTAGTCGTTTGGTATCTGTAAATGGAATGCCGGTGGCACCTCCGCCCAATCTGCCCGGATTGATTCCAAGAATGAGGGTGCGATTTTGGTGATCGTTGTAGTAAAGATCGTAAAACTGACGGGTGATATTTCGAACCATTTCATTTCCCTCCATCGGATTGAGCAAACCAATACCTTGCGGTAAGACCGCATCAAATGAGAGGTGGTCCAGATACTCAAAAAACTGTGTCGAAAGTGTAGGTTTCATCTGGATAATATAACGATAAATAAAAATATTGGTTCAGCCCTCAAATTGAAAACCCTTTTTAAAACAGATGTTTCTACACTAATCTAAAAAAAATGGAGGAATTAGTCGTACATGCCTTAACTCCAGCTTATAAAACAAAAAAGCAGGAAGAATTACCTCCCTGCTTTCGAAAAATATGCAATTACGTCTTACTATTCAGTTATAATCAGTTTTTTGATATCCGTGTAACTTCCCTGGATAGTTTGTACCATGTACACCCCTGTACTTAAGCCGGAAATTCTGATTTTTTTGTTGAGTCCATATTTATTTTCAGATTCGAGATTGTAGGTTTGAACCAACTGCCCTTCAACATCAAATATGTAAACAACTGCGTCTTCATTTCCTTTCAATTCTACAGAAAGTGTGCTATAGTCTCTGGCAGGGTTAGGATAAAGGGCCACCTTATTGTCTTTAACCTCGATACGCACAGCAACAGTTTTGCTGAGGGCATTTCTACCATCTTTATCCCATTGTTGGATGCGATAATAATAAACTCCTCCCTTCGCGATATCTCCATCGGTTGTTTGATATTTCCTTACATCAGATGAGATTCCGGCCGCCTTGACTTCTGCAATATCTGTAAAATCAACTTCGCTTTCATGTCTTCTCTGAACGATGAATTTATCGGAGTTAACCTCGCTGGCAGTAGACCAGGTAATCAGGTTGTGGTTGCCTTTGTTTTCAGCATTTACATCCAGCCATCTTACCGGAAGCACACCAAAGGCCAGACCCGCATCAATGTTGACATAGTTGACACCAGGTGCCATATCAAAACTTCTGGTAGTGTTCAAACCATGGGAGTGGTCAACATCACTATTCACTGCATCGTCTTGTGTCACTGACAAGGTATAGCCATATCCTGATGGCGGATTAAATCTAAGGTAGTAAGAAGACTTACCAAGGTATTCAATTTTGTAAACTCCATTCTGGTCTGTATAATCTTCTGCTACTTTTTGATTCAGTGTATCAAATGCTTCAACCAGAACGTTGGCAACACGTGGCTCTTCGGCTTGTTGAACACCATCATAGTTATTGTCTATCCAAACCAGGTTACCTGCAGTTGCCATTGGATAAAATCCGGCACCCAGGTCATTTTTAGCCTGACCTGATAATACCGTAAAGTTGGATGAAGTAGACTTACCATTGGCATTGGTAAGATCACTGTCGAGATTATCATCATTGCCTATATTTGCCCTGGCCTGAACCAATCCAATTGGAGGCATAATGACTTCGATGTAGTAAGTTCCCGGAGGCGCACAGAACTGGAAGTAACCATCTGTTGAACCTGTACCCGGTTTGTGTCCGGTGTACTTACTTTCATAAATGCTCTTAGTGCTGCCCACTACTCTCCAAAGGTTAACTTTCAAACCATTGATACCATTTTCAGTTTGATCCTGGACATCATCTTTATCCACATCATACCAAACCCTTTCTCCGATCTGTACGCATTTGTACAAGCCGGCATACCAGGTAAGATCCGTTTGTCCTGAAGTAAAGGTTACAAGCCCAGTAGTACCGGCACCATTGCCGCCATCCACATCACTGTCTACATTGTTATTGGATCCCACATTGGCAAAGGTAAAGCCATAAGATGGATCCGGGGTGAATCTGAAGTAGTAGGTGCCTGCCAGGATACCGGTAAAGACAAACCTGCCTGTGTTATCGGTAAAAGTAGTAGCAATCAGATTGCCGCTTGGATCAAACAATTCTACCTGAACATTGGGCACACCCGGTTCGTTGGTCTGGTAAAGACCATCGCCGTTCAAATCTTCCCACACCAAGCTACCAATAGACTCTACGATGTCAACATAAGTGATCGTTACCACTGCCTGGTCACTGAGTCCTGTTTGGTTTTCAGTAAGGGTATAGGTCAATGGTGTTGGATCATCGCCAAATCCCGGATTGGGATCAAAAGTCAAATTGCCGGTGGCAGGATTGTACGTATAAACTCCCTGCCCTGGTATGGTAACCACATTCGGTGTTGCCGTTGGCAAGCCAGTGGCTGGATTGATCAAGACAACCGTTGTATTAGCAGTTGTAGCCTGCGAGCCATCCGAGATATCATCATTTGATAAAATGTTGATGGTTACATTGCTGTTAACTGCATTCTCAAGTGAAGAGTCATTGTTGGCTATCGGTGGTACTTCTGTATAGGTAACTGTAACAAGGGCCACATCTGTCAGGCCTGTCAAGGTCTCTGTCAGAATATACGTAATCGGTGTTGGATCGGTTGTGAAGCCCGGATTAGGATCAAACGTGAGCACTCCCGTTGATGGATTGTACGTATAAACCCCCTGTCCTGGAATGGTAACCACATTGGGTGTAGTTGTTGGCAGACCCGTAGCCGGATTTACCAGCACCACACTCGTATTGGTTGTGGTTGCCTGACTTCCATCTGACAAGTCATCATTGGTCAACAGGTTCAGTGTCGCGTTGTTGCCCACTACATTGTTGAGACTTTGATCGTCATTGGCCACAGGTGGCTGTTCCAGATAAGTAATGGTCACGGTAGCCGGATCAGTCAATCCCGTCAATGTTTCTTTCAAAATATAATTGATCGGAGTTGGATCGGTTGTAAAGCCCGGATTCGGATCAAAGGTTAATACGCCTGTGGCAGGATTATAGGTATATACTCCCTGGCCCGGAATGGTAACCACATTGGGTGTAGTTGTTGCCACACCTGTAGCCGGATCGATCAAGGTAACAGTAGTATTTGCTGTAGTTGCCTGAGTACCATCTGACAAATCATCATTGGTAAGCAGGTTGATAGCAGCATTGCTTCCGACCGCATTGTTGAGACTCTGGTCATCGTTGGCAATCGGAGGTTGTTCAATATAGGTAATGGTTACATTGGCCACATCTGTTAAGCCTGTGAGGTTTTCTGTCAATACATAGTTGACCGGAGTTGGATCGGTTGTGAATCCAGGGTTAGGGTCAAAAGTAAGGTCGCCTGTTGCAGGATTATAAGTGTAAACACCCTGACCCGCGATGGTCACCACATTAGGAGTGGTGGTAGCTAAGCCTGTTGCAGGATCGATCAGCGTTACGGTAGTATTTGAAACCGTAGCCTGACTTCCATCAGAAACATCATCATTCAGCAATAGATTAAGGGTAACATTGGTACCCACTGCATTGCCCAAATCCTGATCGTCATTGGCAACCGGAGGTTGCTCAAGGTAGGTAATGGTTACAGTAGCCTGATCTGTCAACCCGGTCAATGTTTCCGTAAGTATGTAATTGATTGGGGTAGGATCTGTGGTAAAGCCTGGAGCTGGATCAAACACCAATTCACCCGTTGCCGGATTGTAAGTGTAAACACCCATACCCGCGATGGTAACTACATTTGGTGTAAGAGTAGGTAACCCTGTTGATGGATCAATCAACACCACAGAGGTATTACCTGTGGTAGCAGGAGAGCCATCAGACAACTGGTCATTAGCAAGGATGTTAACACTTCCATTGGTACCTACTGCATTGCCCAAATCTTCATCATTTACGGCCAAAGGTGGCAATTCAATATACGTGATTAATACATTGGCTGTATCGCTCAAACCTGTTGCCGTCTCCGTTAAAATATAATCTATCGGTGTAGGATCGAGGGTGAAGCCCGGATTGGGATCAAAGCTCAAAACACCGGTTGCCGGATTGTAGGTATAAACTCCCTGACCTGCTATGGTAACTGTATTAGGAGTTACTGTTGGTAGTCCTGTTGCAGGATCTATCAATACCACCTGGGTATTGGCAGGTGTTGCTGGGTCACCGTTAAATACATTATCGTTTCCTAAAATATTTAAACTAACTGTAGTGCCTGGTGTGTTGTTTGGACTGCTGTCATCAACTGCCACCGGTGGAGGTGGAGGGATGATGGTTGTAGTAGGATCATTTCCATCAGGATCACCCGGAGACCCGGTTTCATTGGGGTCAGATGGATTGGCGCTATCCGACAAATCAGAAACAGGGATGCCATTTGGTGTAGATCCTGCTGCTATTGCCTGATTGAGGATTTGACCTTGTACAATATCAGCGAGGGTAATTGTATAATTGGCTACATAGGTTGCTGTTTCTCCAATCATCAAGGTACCTTCTCCGCTTCCCATAGATGCTGACTGGAATATTGGCACTGGTAATCCACCATTTCCTGTAAAGTTGTCCAGATTCTCATTGATGGTTAAATTCTGGATGGTTGTATTTCCACTATTGACTACCTGATATGTATAGGTAATTACATCACCAGGATTGGATATGTTATTTACACCTAAGTCTAAGATGCTTGCCTTTGTCATCCAGAGTTTAGGTTGCTGGTTTACCGGTGTTGGTGCATCATCGGATTCAGGCATTGGATCCTCATCTGTTGTAACGGTAACTGTATTGACTAGGGTTAATCCTGCATCAATATCAGCTTGTGTCACTGTATAACTGATGGCATAAGTCCAAGTTTCTCCGACGTTCAAACTTCCGTTTGAACTTACGCTCTCGGTTGGTAAACCAA
>CALMSX010000038.1 GCA_937872515.1 uncultured Bacteroidota bacterium | reverse complement strand
CGATTTTCAGATGGAAAGGCCGGGGGTTAAAACCATAGCGGTGACCCAGGTTTTGAGGGCAAGAGACTCATTTACAATGGAATATTTGAACCTTATGGATGGAAGTACATTGGTTTCAGAACTAAGCAGTTAAAAAAAGAAAAAAACCATATATATTAAAAAACCGGGTTAAATTCTCTTTTTTTGTACAAATCCTTTTGTTAATTGAGTGAAAGACAGTACTTTTGCAACTCTTTTTAAAAATGTCGATTAATATTGGCGCAATAAAAATCAAAAGATGAAAAGGACATTTCAACCATCAAGAAGGAAAAGATCCAACAAGCATGGGTTCAGAGCCAGGATGGCTACTAAAAACGGAAGAAGGGTGTTGGCTGCCAGAAGGGCCAGAGGAAGGTACAAATTGACCGTTTCTGACGAGAAGCGTCTGAAGTAATTCTGATACACACCAAAAAACATAAGAGTCCGGATCGGGTTAAATCCTGGTCCGGATTTTTTATTTTTACGCTATGGATAATGGATATTCCAAAAAAGAACGGTTAAAATCGGGTAAAACCATTGCGAGCCTCTTTGGCTCAGAAGGCCAGCTGTTTCAGTATCCCATCAAAATTTTTTATATCCAGACGCCGGACCAGCCTCCAGCCATTCAAATGGGGGTAAGTGTTCCCAAAAAAAAATTCAAAAAAGCCACAGACCGCAACACCTTAAAAAGGCGGATCAGAGAGGCCTACAGACTGCATCGACCGGAAGAGCAGCCCCTCACCTCCATTGCTGCCATGTGGGTCTACATTGGCAAAGAAGAAGAGCCCTACGACAAGATAGCACGATCGGTTAAAAAACTCTGGCAACAGCTCATTAAAATTCAACCCAATGGCGGACAAACTGAGTAAACGCGATATTAAAAACCTTGACAAGGTTCCGTATGAAAAAATCAGACCCTTTCTCAAAACAGGACAGATCGTTTTTTGTAGCGGTTCTTACCTGTTTTCGGGGGCCATTCAAAAATTAACCAACAGCGTATGGAGTCATGTGGCCATCATTTACAAAGATGAAGAGCTGGGACGGGTATTGGTGTTAGAGGCTGAGCCCTACATTGGCATCAGACTCATACCCTTGTCAAAATACCTCAAAGATTACAAGGGGAAAAAACGTTCATATAAGGGTCAGATCGTCATTGCTGAATTTTCCGGGGAGCTGGCTGAAAATAGCCATAAAAACATCATTGGCTTTGGCCTGGATGAACTTACCCGCCCTTATGATAACTGGGAAATCCTGCGCATCATGTTGCGCATTCTGTTTAAGGTAGGCAAAAGAGAAAAGAACCGAAACTACATCTGCAGCGAACTGGTAAGAGATTGTTTTAAAAGAGGTGGCTATGTTTTTAAAATGAAAGACAGTTATATCAGTCCGCAGGAAATATGGGAAGACGACAAGGTTCAATTAAAGTACCGCGTGCTCTGAGTCCAAAACCGGCAAAGCAGTTATACAGTCGCCGCTGGCATCAAAGTCAATCAGGTGTACCATCTGACAGGAATTGATCAGGGTCTCACTTTTTGGCAATACCACTTTGATGTAGTTGTCTGTGAAGCCCGACATAAGGCTTTCGTCACCCGTATGGGATTCAAACAAAACCGGCCGGGAAGTACTTAAAAAACGACTGTAAAAATTGCGCTGTTTTTTCTGAGACAGGATGCGCAACATTTCGTTTCTTTCTCTTCGCACTTCCATTGGAACAGCACCCTCCATTGCTGCAGCATCGGTGTTGGCTCTTTCAGAATAGGTAAATACATGGAGGTACGACACATCGAGGTCGTTCAAAAAATGATAGGTTTCCAAAAAGTCTTCGTGGCTCTCACCTGGGAAGCCTACAATGACATCAACGCCGATGGCACAATGGGGCATAACTTCCCGGATGGTGGCCACCCTGGAGGCATACAATTCTTTTTGGTACCTTCTTCGCATGGCCTTCAACACCTTGTTGCTACCCGACTGGAGGGGTATGTGAAAGTGGGGCATGAAGCTGCGACTTTCTGCCACAAAACGAATGATTTCGTCGGTGAGCAGATTGGGTTCGATGGAAGAGATGCGGTATCGATCTATGGCCGACTCCTGGTCCAGGGCCTGGACCAGATCAAAAAACAAGGCCTCTTTTTTAGGTAGGCGGCCCTCGATGACCTCCGTACCATTACCAAAGTCGCCCAGGTTAACCCCGGTCAGCACCACTTCTTTCACACCCAGACGGGCAATTTCATTGGCATTGCCGAGTACATTGGCTACTGTATCACTTCTGCTCCTGCCGCGAGCCTGTGGAATGGTGCAAAAACTGCATTTATAGTCGCATCCATCCTGCACCTTCAGAAAAGAACGGGTGCGGTCACCAAAAGAAAAAGAGCCTACAAACTGATTGACCTGGTGTACATCACCCGATTTTATCATGCCCTTACCGGCATGGCTGATTTCATCGATAAACTTGAGGATGTTGAACTTTTCTGCTGCACCCAGCACCAGATCAACCCCGGGAATGGATGAAATTTCTTCCGGCTTTAACTGGGCATAACAGCCAATGACGATGATTTTGGCATTGGGAGCGTAGCGCTGTACCCTTCGCACCTCATACCGACATTTTTTATCTGCAAAATCGGTAACGCTGCAGGTATTCAGCACATAAATATCGGCTCCCTCTTCAAAGCCCACTACCCCGTAACCCGCATCCTCAAACTGGCGGCGAATGGTTGATGTCTCAGAAAAATTGAGCTTACAACCCAGGGTATGAAAGGCAACGGTACTTGGTGTAGACATGGGTGCAAAGGTAAAAACTTTTGCCCAATAAGACCACCGACAGCCCAATGTCAACCACAAAATCACCAAGACTTGTGCAAAAAGCAGTAAGTTTGAATCCTGATTTGCATCGACAAAGAAAAAATCCGGAATTGAAGTCTTCAAAAAGCATTGCCATCGTGGCCAACAGCACCTGGAACATTTATAACTTCAGGCAGAACGTGATACGTAAATGTATAGAAGAAGGCTTTAAGGTTTATGTGTTGGCACCCATTGATGCTTACATAGAGTACATAGAAAATTTTCCGGAAGTAACCCACATCAATCTTACCACGCTGGATCGCGACAGCACCAATCCCATCAAAGACCTTTTGTTGGTAGAAGAGCTGCGAAGAAAATACCGAAAAATCAAGCCTGACCTGGTGGTGCATTACACCCACAAGCCCAATATCTTTGGAACCCTGGCCGCCAGGCTGGCTGGGGTCAAATCCGTAAGCGTGATTACGGGTCTGGGTTATTCGTTTATCAACAGGGGTTTTATCAACGTGGTGGCCGAATGGTTGTACAGACGAACGGCGAGGTACAGCAGCAGCATGATTTTTGAAAACGAGGATGACCGCGAGCTGTTTATACAAAAACGATTGGTCAACGAAGACCGGGCTTTTGCCGTTAAAGGATGTGGTGTCAATACCGCCTATTACCAGAGTAAAAGCGACCAGTCTCCCAATCCCCCTGTGTTTACCTTCATAGGCAGATTGCTCAAAGACAAGGGCATCCTTGAGTTTGCCGCCGCAGCCCGCCATTTTCATGAAAAAGCATTGCCTGCATCATTTGTTGTATTGGGAGATTTTGATCCCGAAAATCCCTCAACCATCGATAGGGATACCTTGTTGGAATGGATCAGTGAAGACACTGTAGACTACAAAGGCTTTGTCAACGATGTGCGACCCTTTCTTGAAAAATCTACATGTATTGTGTTGCCTTCGTACAGAGAAGGCATGCCCCGCATCGTTTTGGAAGCCATGGCCATGGGCAAGCCGGTGATCACCACCCGTACGGCAGGGTGCAGAGAAACCGTTGAAGAGGGCATCAATGGGTTTTTGGCAGAGGCCAGAAGCGTTGACGACCTGATTAATGCCATGCAGAAGTTTTGTGAACTCAGTCCTGAACAACGGTCGGCCATGGGTGCCAGGGGTCGGTCAATGGCGGTAGATGTATTTAGCGACACCATTATAGCCGAGGATCTTTTCCGAATCTTTTGTCTTTCCCTGGCATGATTGTTTTTAGCATTCTGCTTTCCATTGTATATGCCGGTATGATAATCGGTATATTTTTAGCTTCGGTAGAGCCCACTGAAAAAAAATCAAACTCCGCGTTGGGTTCCAAACGATTTTCAATTGTAGTAGCGGCCAGAAATGAAGCCCACAATATAGTGGCTTGCGTGCAGTCTTTGCTCAACCAACAATACCCAACCCACCAATTTGAAGTCATTATGGTTGACGACCACAGCACCGACGGGACCTTTGAGATAATATCATCAATAGCCGGGATCAGAGCCCTTTCTCTGACCGAAGGGCAGGGCAAAAAAGCGGCCCTTGCACTGGGCATCAGTGAAGCAAAGTTTGAAATCATTGCTACCACCGATGCAGATTGTACGGTTGGACCCCATTGGCTAACGGCCCTCAACCGCCAATTCCAAAACAGCGGGGCAGACCTTCTCACCGGTCCTGTAAAGATTTCGCCTTGTGATAGCACGGTTAGTGCCTTTGAAGCCATGGATGCTGCGATCATGATGAAGGTCACCGCCGCTGGCATCCGACAAAGACTATATTTTTTAGCCAATGGAGCCAACCTGGCTTTTACCAAAAAGGCTTATGAAGAAGTAGGGGGTTATAAAAGCCACATCCACCATGCCTCCGGCGATGATGTCTTTTTTTATGCCGAAGCTGCAAGACAGAAAAAAAGGATTGATTACGTAGCAGATCAAGAGGCCATAGTCACCACACTCCCTCAGCCCGGATGGACGCAACTCCTTGAGCAGCGCAAGCGGTGGGCAACCAAGACCAGGGCTTATGCCGGTAGGGCTATATGGATGGTCCAGGCAACGGTAGCCATTACACACGCAGCCTTATTGTTGATGTTGTTTGTTGCCCTCTTTTTACCAAAAGCAGGTATGGGTGCTTTGATAATACTAAGTACCAAATGGATGGTTGATTTTATTGCATTGTGGAAGGCCACCGGCTGGCAAAACAACCGCCCGGCCCTCCGGTTTTTTATACAGGGCCAAATAATCTACCTGTATATAATTTTATATTCTGCCTGGTACGCTCTTTTTCCTGGTGAATATAAGTGGAAGGAGAGGGGGGTGAGGTAGGGTAGATATTGAAAGAGGGTCATTTATTTTTTCTGTTCCAAAATCTTATTCAGCTGTGCTTCCAGGAAGGCCATTTTTTCTTCGAGGTTTTTCAC
>CALMSX010000037.1 GCA_937872515.1 uncultured Bacteroidota bacterium | reverse complement strand
TGATGGAGGTGTGCAAATCCTATGAACTTCCCGTTGAGGGAACCTGCGGCGGAATGGCACTTTGTGCTTCTTGTCACGTTTATGTTAGGTCTGAACACGAACTACCTGAACCCAGCGAAGACGAGCTCAACATGTTGGACCAGGCTTTTTTTGTCAAAGACAATTCCCGTCTGGGCTGTCAAATCAAGATTTTACCCCAAATTGATGGTTTGCGGGTTACCCTTGCCCCGGTAGCTCAATAGAAGATACTGACAAATCAAATTTTTGTTAATTTTGCCTAAAATTAATCCTATGAAATTCCTGTCATGGACCTTACTGGCAGTTCTTCTTTTTGCCTGCAAAGCAGAAAAAAAAGTAAGTCCTGCTGACCTAACGGGAAAATGGAATTTTGCCCATGCAATGAGAAATGGCAGAGAAACAAAAATGCTGAATCAGGCCTTTTTTGTATTCCATCCCGACAAATCAGTCACTTCTAACCTCTTTCAATCAGACGAAAGAAAGACATTTGATATAACCAACAACATTTTGTCAATGTCTGGTCAGGAAGCTTTTAAGATGGAGATTGTTGATTTTCAGCAAGACACCATGCAACTGGAAGGAAAAATGGGTGACTTTGATATGCAGTTTATGCTGGTCAAAGCCCAATAGTTTTTAGTTGCAAGTTCTATTTTTTTTATCCTGTTGATGACAGCATTAAAATTATTGCATCATGAGATCTGTTGTCTTTTCGTTTTGTTTTCTCTTTTGTGTCCACTACCTTCATGCCATCCAGGTAAGTATACATACATCCACTTTTTACTCGGGTAATCAACCTTATGTTGATGTGGGATTCAGAATCCTTGCGGGTGGGCTTACTTTTAAAGAAGCAGAAGATAAAAAACTCACGGCATCAGCGGGCGTAACCATCACCATTTTAGATTCTACAGGACAATTTGTGGTAGCCTGGGAAAAATACAGGTTGATCGCAGCTGATCTTACTGCTAAAAAAGATTTAATTGACCAGCGAAGATTTGGCTTAAACCCCGGCAATTTTATCCTTAGAATGGACTTTCAGGATGAACTATTAGAAGGCAATACCTTTGGAATTGAGAAAAAAATGATGGTTCACACCCTAAGTAAACCTTCTTTTTCAAGCGTGAATCTCATTACGGCTGTTCAAAAAAAAGAGAGCGGCCCCTTTGTTTACAATGGCTTTTACATGGAACCCTTCGCCTTTGATATTGTCAATGAAACCAGCCAGATTCTACACTTTTATACCGAACTTTATACCAGCCCTACACAGAGTTTAGACACTTCGGCCACGGGCATTTTCAGGTTTGCCGTTTGTGAAGGATTTGAGCCCTCAGAATCTTCGAGACAGGTTTTGGTCAAGTACAAAAAAATGAAGTTGAATCAGGTAGTACCTCTTTCTGGATTTTTTGACCTCAATAAATTAGTATCTGGAGACTATCATCTGGAAATAGCACAAATAGATGAGCACAAAAAGGTCATCGTGAGGGGCTCATCACCCTTTATTAATCGAAATTTTCCGGCTGATGTAGCCAATGTGAGAAACTATAACACAGAGGTGAATAACTCATTTGTAGGCAAATTGGATTCCGCTTTATTGTATTACAGCATCAAAAGCCTGGCATCTCAGGTAGCCACTGAAGAAACAGCTACGCTGAATTATGCTTTGTCAGAACAGGCAACCCTTGATGTGCGCAGGTACTACCTTTTTAAATTCTGGAAAGACCGCTATCCGGTTCAGCCCGAATCAGCCTATGAGGGATATATGAAGGTGGTAAGAGCCCTCGATAACCAATTTTACAGCGCCTTTGGAAACGGTCACCAGTCGGACAGGGGTTATGTGTTTTTGAAATATGGAAAACCCAATAAGGTGATGTCAATTGATGATGAAGCCAATACTCCTCCTTATGAGATTTGGTATTATGATCATATCAGCAAGACAAGCCAAAACAATGTTAGATTCATTTTCTACAGCCCTATGCTTGCCAATGAATATGAACTCTTACACTCCACTTGCAGAGGAGAAAGGAGCAACAAACAGTGGGAAATTCAGCTGTACAAAAATTCAAAATCAGAAGCGATCAATCCCGGCATTGATGCCACCGAAATGGGTGCCAATTGGAATCGAAAGGCAAGAAAATTATTCGAAGAACAATAGCCAAAAAAAAATTAAGGGCAAGTCACTTTAACACTGTAAATATTGCCGGCTTCGTCCACTCGGATACGGTAACAAAAGCCATTGGCACTTTGTAAAATCACTCCCCTCGAGGCATCTTTGATGTACACATCTGAACCGTGGGCCTCAATGGTAGCTCCCATCAATGCAGGTGGACAAGCGTCTCCAATACCATCCCCGTTGGCATCTGCCTGATCTGCATTGGCAATGGTAGGGCAGTTGTCGCAAACATCACCAATACCGTCAAGATCGGTGTCCATTTGGTTGGGATTGTAAATAGTCAGACAGTTGTCTCCCTGACCCCTGAAGTCATAATCCTGATCTTCACAATCAGTGGCAATCAATTCCACCACATCAGAGCAGGTAGGCCCGTTGTTTTCCAGTTCAAGACCCGAATTTAACCTTCCGATCTTTTGTAAATCTGCAAAAATGCAACAGGCATTGAGGTTGGGATTATTAATCACCTGCACTTCATTCAAAAATTTGAGATTGTCGAAGCCTGAAATGTCATCCAGAATTGAATTGTTCATCAATGCTAAGGTACTGGGGATAGAGGCCAACTGTGGCATATCAGAAATGGATGTCAAGTTGCTGAATTCTGAAATGAAAAGCGATTTGATTTTAGTCAACTTGTTATATCCTCCAAAACTCTCTAATGCAGAATTGTTGTTCATATAAACATAACCCATCACCTTTATGGAATCAAAACCGATATCATTGATAAGCAGGCAGTAACTTAGGATGAGGGAAGTAAATGATTCTATATTGGGAAAATCCGGGATGGAGGTAAGTGTAGTATGATTGTTAATGTTTAAATCGGTAAGTTGTTTGATATCATTAAATTCAGCCAGGTCGGGTAGTTGGTTGCCGAATAGATGCAGGTAGTCCAGTGAATCTACTTTTTCGCAAACAGCACAGTTGGTGATGGTGGAATTGGAATCAAATACCAAACCTTTTATATAGCGGATACTGTCAAATCCGGTAATATTGGTGAGGAGGATGTTCCATGAAAACCTGAATTCACCGGTGATTCTCTCCACCTTCTGAAATGATGAAAGACTGGATATTGAGGTGCTTGTCAAAGTGACATTATGGGCTTCCAGCAAATTTGGAAGGTCAATGTTTATCATAGAAACGGAGTTAATGCTGATATCTCCTGCTTTTACCAGATTGGGCATGGACATACCGGTTGTATTGTAATAGGCAATGATACCACCTGCATACGTTAGTTGGGGTAAATCCAGATTGATATCCATATTGGGCGCAAAAACAAGGTTGCCGCTCACATACTTCAAATTGTTAAGACCATTGATATTGGTAATGCTGATCGGCGCAATGTGTAAATTACCCTGAACAGAATCACATTGGCAATTGATTTCAAAATTATCGATTTCCTGCTGGGTTGAGAGATTGATATCTCCGGTGTAAAGTTGGCCGCTTAAACTCAGAGTTGACAGCATCATAAACACCAGGTTAAAGAGTTTCATGGTTGATTGTTTTGAGTGATCTATTATGTATGCCGTTTATCGTAAAATAGTTGCCTGACAAGGCGAAAAGTTTAAATTAATTAATTTCGAAAATTTGCAAATAAAATTTTATTGAATACCCTTTTGTGGTTTATTTGTTGATGAAAATTCCGATTAAACAAAATATTTTTCTAGAATTTGTAAAAATGTTCACCAGCCCAATTATATTTGGCCATCAATCAACAATATGAACCAGCGAATCATTTATCTTTCTTTTGTAGCTGCCGTTTCTGGCTTGCTGTTTGGTTTTGACACAGCGGTCATCTCAGGTGCAGATAAACCCATCCAGCAATTGTGGGGCTTATCAGACCTTTTTCACGGCATCTTTATCATGTCTTCTGCTCTCTGGGGTACGGTTTTAGGTGCCATGTTTGGCGGCCTGCCATTGGATAAATACGGAAGAAAGAAGAGCTTAATTGGCATCGGAATCTTGTACCTGGTTTCTGCGATTGGCTCCGGCCTGGCATGGGGACCGATTTCATTTGCCATTTTCAGGTTTATTGGAGGTTTGGGTGTTGGTGCATCTTCAGTAGCAGCCCCCACTTACATTTCAGAAATTGCGCCCAACAAACACAGAGGAAGGTTGGTAGCCTTGTACCAGTTTTTGATCGTTTTGGGAATTCTTGTTGCCTTTTTTTCAAACTGGTTGGTGGATAAAACTTTTGACGCCAATGTAGCCTGGCGGTGGATGGTAGGGCTTGAAGCAATACCTGCTGCTTTGTATTTGATTTTTATTGTTGGCATTCCAGAAAGTCCGAGGTGGTTAGCCGTTTATAAGAAGGATTTTGCAAAGGCCAAATTGATTTTTAAACAGCTGGATCCAACAGGAGATGAAGAGGCCTTGGTAGCTGACTTGAAAGAAAACGATGCAGATAAGGCAGGGGAAAATATCTTTGCAAAAAAATATGCAAGACCCCTCTTGCTGGCGTTTTTAGTTTCGTTTTTTAACCAGGCTTCGGGCATCAATTTTATCATTTATTATGCACCCCGTGTCTTTGAAGAAACGGGCATGGATGCTTCCGGATCGCTAATGGCTTCTATAGGAATCGGGGTAGCCAATCTCATTTTTACAATGGCCGGTGTTGCCCTGATCGATAAGCTGGGTCGGCGCACCCTGATGATCATAGGCTCGTTTGGTTATATCATTTCACTGTTTTTGGTTTCCTATGCTTTTTATTCCAATTCTTTTGCGGGCGTGCAGTGGTTTGTCTTTCTTTTTATTGCTGCCCACGCCATCGGCCAGGGCGCAGTTATTTGGGTTTATATCTCCGAAATTTTCCCCAACCAATCACGAGGGCAGGGACAGTCATTTGGCACCGCTGTACACTGGGTAGGGGCCTCTATTATTACCCTCATCATGCCCTATGTGCTCAATAAATTTCAGGGTGGACCCATCTTTTTATTTTTTGGATTGATGATGATTTTGCAATTGATTTGGGCGGTATTTTATATGTACGAAACCAAAAACAAGTCGTTGGAACAAATCGAAAAAGAGCTTTTGCATGAATAAATTGATGCTTCTGGCCCTGCTCATTTTTTTGAGCGCCTGTAAGACAACTAAAAATACAAAGCCCTTCTTGCCTGTTTTCCCTGATGATTGGCTGGGAGGCTGGGAGGGCGAACTCGACATCTACAACGCCACCGGTAAGGTAATGACCGTTCCTATGCAATGCTGGCATCAAAAAAGACCTGATGGGGCATACGACTGGCACCTTGTTTATGGCAGTGGCGATAAACAGGATGTAAGGGCTTATGAACTCAAAAAGTTTAATACTGCCAAAGGACATTATCAGATTGATGAAAAGAATGGCATCCTCATAGACGCCTTCGTTCTCCATGACCGCCTGGTATCTACCTTTGGTGTAATGGAGAATGTGATTCAAACCAACTACATCATTGAAAAAGGGCAGATGACCTTTGAAGTATATATGCACCATCAAAAAGAAATTAGCACAACTGGCGATACCATAATCCAGGGAGATACAATCCCATTGGTAAATTCATTCCATAATCAGGTTTATCAAAGAGCCGTATTGAAACGAATCAAAAAGTAAGTTATCCGATCTGATTTATTTAAGCCACTCCCATTTTTTCCCCTTTGTTTTTTTCCCCTAACTTGATTTAGATGTCTGTCTGGTTTTCAACAGATTATGCAATGAAATAATTTAATTTAATCTAAATGAGATAAAAACATATTAAAAAATTTCGTAATATGTTATTTCTCTCTATTTTTGCCTAAACTTGGAAGCAAGACCAATGAGTAGGGTAGCTGAGTGATCAGATGCCATTCCTTCCCAGGGAACTCATTGCCTGTTTCTGAAAAGGCATCTTATATTTCAAAAAACCGATTAATACATGAGTGCGAAAAAGGAGAAAACCAAATCCTCGCAGCAGAGCAGCACCTGGTCTGACGAAAGATGGAGAAAGGTGTTTGGCATTGTCAGCTTGCTGGCCGCCATTTATCTGGCCATCGCTTTTGTTTCTTACCTCTATACATGGAAGTTTGATCAAGATAAGGTATTACACTTTACCTGGTCTTCTTTTTTCCAAAAAGACCTTGCTGTAGAAAACTGGCTGGGCCGTCTGGGAGCCTATATTTCGAATGCCTTCTTTTATTATGGTTTTGGCCTGCCTTCAATGGTAGTAGTCATCTTATTGTTGAGATTAGGGGTAGACCTGATCAAAAGAAACCCTATCAAACCACTGTTGATCCTTTCCAGAAACCTGATTGCTGCCATGGCCTTCTTTTCATTGGTGCTGGAATTTACTTTCCGAAGCTCCGCATTTACCTGGGGAGGAGCATTTGGTGAAAGTCTATGCCTCTGGTTGACCAATTTTGTTGGCAGTGTGGGTCTCTTCCTCTTGCTATTTGCCTCTGCCTTTACCTTTGTGGTTTGGCGATTCAACATCAATTTGGATCAATATTCTTTTGCCTTTAGTGGTTTGCCAATGCCTGCCCGATTCAATGGCCTGGCAGAAAAATTTGATACCTGGATTCAGGCATACCGAACCGAATACCCTGATCCGGAAGTAATAGTAAAAGAAAAAACAAAGAAAAAAACCAAATCCGACAGCATGGAAGATGCCATGCCAAAAACCGACGAGGTAAGTACACAGGAAGCTCCGGGTTCACAACTGGATTTTGAGCTCCCTGTGGCTGCCCCAAAGGCCAAAGCAGCCTATGTACCTCCTATGTTGGAAATGGACTTACCCGCTGTCAATGAAGTACCCCTCGACGACGAAGGTGAAGAACCCACAGGATTTTTAGGCGAAGAAGTAGCTGATGACATGGAAGAAGATTTTATCATTGAAAACCTCAGTGATGATATCAATGCCGCACAAGCACCGGCTCTCAATGATGTAATCAGGGAAAAAACCATGGATGATGTGCTGAATTCTGAGCCATATGATCCAACCCTTGATCTTCGCAATTACAAATATCCCGGACTGGCTTTGCTTCAAAATTATGAAGAAGAAAACATGGAAATTGACCGATCTGAGTTGGAGGCCAACAAAGACCAGATCATCAAAACCCTGCTCGATTATAAAATAGAAATCATCAAAATCCGCGCTACGATTGGTCCTACCGTAACTTTGTATGAGATCATTCCTGCTCCGGGTGTCAAAATCAGTAAGATCAAAAACCTGGAAGACGACATTGCGCTGTCGCTTTCTGCCCTGGGTATACGTATCATTGCGCCCATTCCCGGCAAAGGTACCATCGGTATTGAAGTGCCCAATAAAAATAAGCAGGTAGTTAGCCTTAAAGAAGTATTGGCCTCTGAAAAATTCCAGAATGCCAAAATGGCGCTGCCCATCGCTCTGGGAAAAACAATCAGCAACGAAGTTTTTGTGGCCGACCTCGCCAAAATGCCTCACTTGCTGATAGCCGGTGCAACGGGTCAGGGTAAGTCGGTAGGTATCAACACTGTACTGATGTCACTCCTGTACAAAAAACACCCCTCACAGGTAAAACTGGTGTTGGTTGACCCTAAAAAAGTAGAGTTGTTTCCTTATGCCAGTCTGGAGCAACACTTCCTCAGCTTCCTTCCCAATGAAGAGGAGCCTATTTTGACAGAGACATCCAAAGTGATCTACACTCTCAACAGCTTGTGCATTGAGATGGACCATCGCTATGATCTGTTGAAGGCAGCAAGAGCCAGAAACATCCAGGAATACAACGAAAAATTTGTAGGCAGAAGATTGAATCCTTTAGAAGGGCACAAATTTTTACCCTACATCGTATTGGTAATCGATGAGTTTGCAGACTTGATCATGACCGCAGGCAAAGAAGTAGAAATGCCCATTGCCCGTCTGGCCCAATTGGCCCGTGCCATCGGCATCCACCTCATCATTGCCACTCAGCGTCCTTCTGTCAACATCATCACCGGTATCATCAAGGCCAACTTCCCGGCAAGACTTGCTTTCAAGGTGACCTCCAAAGTAGACTCACGCACCATCCTCGATGCAGGTGGGGCAGAACAACTTATAGGAAGAGGCGACATGCTGCTAAGCATTGGTAGCAGCGTTGTAAGATTGCAGTGTGCCTTTGTTGACACCCCTGAAGTAGAAGATGTCATCAAGTTTATATCAGATCAACCCGGCTTTCCGGAACCATTTTTCCTTCCTGAAGTCAAAACCGATGAAGATGCCGGCAGCGGCATGATCTCTATAGACGAACTCGATGATATGTTTGAAGAAGCTGCCCGTGTCATTATTGGCAACCAACACGGCTCCACCTCCATGATCCAAAGAAAACTCCAGCTCGGTTACAACCGTGCCGGTAGAATCATGGACCAAATGGAAAAAGTCGGACTGGTAGGTCCTGCACAGGGCAGCAAACCCAGAGAAGTCCTGGTCTATGGCCTGGAGGAACTGGACAATATCTTACGCAACCTAAAAAACCGTTTTTAATACCCCATTAACCAACAGCGGGGGCCGGTTCGCCGGCCAACTTGTGAATGACGCATCCCTTATTGGCACACACCGGTAAGGGATGTTTGATTTTGGATATAGGGGGAAGATTATAGGGGTTAGGGGATAGGTTGGCTGTTGTCTCATAAAATCCCTAGCCCCTAGTCCCTAGTCCCTACTAGCCCCTAACCCCATATTGTCACCAAAAATACCTTTCTAGTCCCTAGCCCCTAGCCCCTAACCCCTTATTATCGTATATTTGTAGAAAATTAAGAGAATGAAAAAGATCGGCTTGTTATTGCTGGTGTGGTTGATGCATTTTGGACTCACTGCCCAAATGGTTTATATCGATCCGGCAACTGGGGGAGGAGAAGATGAAATCACCCTTTTCTTCAATGCAGCCCAGGGCAACAAAGAGTTGATGGGGGCAAGCTCGGTGTATGTGCATCATGGCGTAGTGACTGACAATGCCAATGGTACGGCCTGGAAATATGTTAAGGGCAATTGGGGTCAGGACGATGGCATTGGAAAAATGACCAAAGTAGGCACCGATCTATGGCAGCTCAAATTGAGTCCCAATGTAAGATCTTATTTTGGAGTGCCGGCTGCCGAAAAAATATTCCGAATATCCTGCGTAATCCGAAGCGCAGATGGCAGCAAAAAAGCCACCATGGCTGCCGGCAATTATGGCTGGGGTACCGTTACCACCAATCAGGACATTTACATCAATCTGAACGCCAATGCCTGGATTTCTATAGATGCCCCCGCTTCCAGTCAGCTAATAGCATCAGCGGGTGAAAAAATAAATTTCAAAGCTACCACTAGCTCCAATGTATCAACCATGAAATTGCTCATCAATGAGGGCAATGGATGGGAAGAAAAGGCCACAGTAACGAGTGGAAGAAACATCAGCTACGACTATACCGCTACTACAAGTAAAACCGTTGCTGCCAGGGTAGAAGCAGTAGTGCAGGGGCAAGGCCTCAATGCTGAAAAATCTTTTGATGTAGTAGTCAGAAATCCTGATTTGATGGCTGCTCTTCCGGCAGGTGTGCTACCTGGTATTAACATCAATGACACAAGTTCCGTTACCCTTGTACTTGAAGCCCCGGCAAAAAAATATGTTTATGCAGTGGGTGATTTTAGCAACTGGAAGTACCAGGAGAAGTACCAAATGACCAAAACCCCGGATGGCAGGTATTTTTGGATCACCCTTGATGGTTTGCAGCCAGGTAAGGACTATGTTTTTCAATATTGGGTAGATGGTAACATTAAAATTGGCGATCCCTATGCAGTTCAGGTAGCAGATCCCTGGAATGATTCATCCATCGGTACTGTTTTTCCCAACCTACCTTCTTACAACAAAACGGAGTATGGCATTGCCACTGTTTTAAACACAAAACCTGCCTCTTATGAATGGGGCCTGGGAGAAACCTTATGGCAAAGGCCCAAGGCAGATCATTTGGTGATTTATGAATTGCACGTAAGAGACTTTTTAAAATCACATTCATTTTTAGATTTGATCGACACCTTATCCTATTTTAAAAAACTGGGTATAGACGCCATCGAACTTATGCCCGTCAACGAGTTTGAAGGCAACGATTCTTGGGGTTATAATCCCTCTTACTTTTTTGCTGTTGATAAATACTATGGTCGACCCAACGACTTAAGGGCATTTATTGAAGCTGCCCACGAACAGGGCATAGCCGTGATCATGGACATTGTGCTCAACCACGCATTCGGACAAAATCCGATGTTGCAACTTTACTTCGACGGCAGTAAGCCAACAGCCGACAGTCCCTGGTTCAATAGAGAATATGTAGGACAATACCAATGGGGCTACGACTTCAACCACGAAAGTCCCTATACCAAAACTTTTGTCGACAGGGTCAACCGGTACTGGTTAGAGGAATTCCACTTTGATGGTTTTCGATTTGATTTTACCAAAGGATTTACCAATTATGCCCCCAATGGCAGTGTAGATGGTTTCGACCAGAGCAGGATCAATCTACTCAAAAGGATGGGTGATAAAATCAAAGAATACGATAAAGACGCTTACATCATTTTGGAACACTGGGCACCGGCAGCAGAAGAATCCATCCTTGCCGGATACGGATACAAGATGTGGAGAAACAGGTCATATGATGTAGTGCCGGCCACTACCGGAGCCGGAGGTGGTAGCTTCAGCGATATGGGTGTAACCAGCCATGTCACCTATTTTGACAGCCACGATGAAAGGAGGCTGGCAGAGCACGTCATCACCGAGGGCTTGTCCAAAGACGGCTACAACACAAAGACAGATGAAATCATGTACGAAAGGGTTAAAATGGCAGCCGCCTTTACCTTTTTGTTTACCGGACCAAAAATGATGTGGCAGTTTGATGAGCTGGGCTATGACATCGACATCAATCTCAATGGCAGGCTGGGAAGAAAGCCTCTGCCTTGGGGTATTGGTGGCCTGGGCTACTATGAAAATGAATTGCGACAACACATCTTTACCGTTTACAAAGAAGTGCTCAAACTGAGAAAAACCCTGGGTGCTGATAAACTGGCTGTAGCCACTCAGTCCCACAAACTCACCGGCAATACGCGCAGACTGGTCTACAATACTACCGGCACAGACCTGGTAGTACTGGGCAATTTTGGTTTGAGCAAAGAAAGCCTCAGTCCTTCCTTTACTGGCATGGGTTGGTGGTACAATTATTTCACGGGCGATAGCCTCCAGGTCACCAACGTTAGCACTCCTATTGAGCTGCTGGCAGGAGAGTGGAGGGTGTACACCTCTACCAAAATGAGCAATGGGCTGAATGGGGTGGTAGAAAATTATCAGAACCCGGTTACCATTTCACCTGCCGTCTTTACCCAGGACCAGGAAATAACCCTCACCTTTGATGCCCAAAAAGCCAGTAAGGTCGGTACAGCAGGATTAGTAGGTGCCAGCAAGGTTTATTTTCACAGCGGCGTGGTCAAAGACGCAGCCACCGGAGTTTGGTCAAAAGTAGTAGGCACACTCAAAGACGATGGCCTTGGAGAAATGACATCGATAGGCAATGACAAATGGCAGATCAAATTAACTCCTGCCGTTTATTATAATCTTAATGCCAGTGAAGACATCCAGCAGCTGGCCATGTATTTTAGGGATGCAGACAATGTAAACAAAGGCAAGGGCTTCCGCGACAAAGACATTTATTGGGATGTAGCCTCTAATGATCCCTTTGTCACCATCGATCCTCCTGCCTTTGACATCGATGAAGAGATTACCATCACCTTCAATGCCGGCCAGGGCAACAAAGAATTATTAAACAGCAATTCCATCTATCTCCACAGCGGAGTAGGACTGGTAGACACTCCCAACCCCCAATCCACCGCCTGGAACAAAGTAGTAGGCAACTGGGGCCTGGATGATGGAGTAGGCAAGATGACACGAGTAGTCGGCACCAACAAATACCAGATTAAAATAAATCCCCGCACCTATTACGGCTTAAAGGAGGGTGATTTTCCCTACTGGATAGCTGCTGTTTTCCGCAGCCCCGATGGCAGCAAAAAGGGCACCGGCACACCGGGTCCTCTTCCCCAGGGCTTCATAGCCAGCAACCTCGATTTCTTTTTCAAAAACCAGGGTACTACCTCAGTTCAAAATGAAAATGAGGATAAATGGTTGGTATACCCCAATCCCGCCACCGATAAAATTTACCTCACCGAGCCCGCTGAAAGCATCCGTGTGTATGATATCACCGGCAAGTTAGTCTGGAGTGGCGCCGGCCAGGAAATAGAGGTTAGCAAGTGGCCAAAAGCAACCTACATCCTTCACGCAAATGTTAAAAATAAGGTTTTGTCGAGCGTATTGGTGGTGAAATAAAATAGGTTGATTATATTTGGGGGCTTATTGTTTATTATTAAACCCCCATTTAATGAAAAATACCCACCTGTTTCATTCCTTGTATTGTACTTTCAGATTGACAATACTGTTCTTAATTATCTTATCGTCTGTCCAATTGCGAGCACAAGTAGATTGTGATAGAAATTTTATACTTCAGAAACAATCCCAAATTGATAGTTTTCATTTAAACTCCCCATCGTGTTGTGAATCACCTAAGAGCATATATATCATGGGTAGTGACATCACAAATTTGGACTCACTTGTTTATGTCAAGCAGATTAGGCAGGACCTGATCATTCAAAACAACGCGCAATTATTAAACCTCAAAGGACTGAGGAACCTGAGGAGCGTAAGTAGGAACTTTTTCTTATTTAACAACAAAGAGCTGACCCATGTCGATGGCTTGGATATGCTTAGTTATAGTAAAATTTTAAAAATATGGCAAAATGAAAAATTGGTAAATCTTGCCGGATTGAATGGCTTGGCAGAGGCTAATGAAATTGAGATTTTTGAAAGTCCCGGTTTGGTAAATCCCAATGCTTTTAATGGATTGAAAAAGTGTGGAAGAATCATAATTCACGACAACCCGGCACTTATCAATGTAGATGGATTTACAGGACTTAAAAATGCAGGATGGATTTCAATAAGGCTAAATCCTGTTCTTTCCGAGATTACAGCATTTAAATATACTGAAACGATGACCTCCCTTGATATAGATTCCAATAAGTTAATAACAATTGGAGGGTTTGAGGTCTTGGATAGCATAAGAGGGTTTCTCAGAATTTCAAACGAACCCAAATTACAATCCATCAATGGATTCAAATTGCTGAGACGATTGGTAGGAAACCTTGAATTTCGCACCCTACCAATGTTGACTGAAATCAAGGGATTCATTAATCTTAGAATTATTGATGAGGATGTTAAATTGTTCAATTGTAACAGTATTTCATCCATCAATGCATTTCAGGTACTTCGTATTGTTGGAGGTGATATTGACATACAGTTTAATGAGTCAATTACCAGCATAAAATCTTTTAATTTATTGGATAGTTGTTATGGCATTATAACCATTGCAGATCTCCCCCAATTAAGAACATTAAATGCATTTAAGAACCTGAAGTTCATTGGATCAAAACTTGTTGTGATGGCCAAAAATTTGGAAGAATTTAATGCATTTCAGTCTTTGGAAACCATAAAAGGAATAAGCTCATCTAATCAAGGTGAAGGAGTTATAAATCTGGTTATACAATCCGATAAAATTAACCACCTAAACGAATTTTCAAATTTAAAATTTGTCAGGGGGCTTTCACTCTATCAAACACCTGCCTTAAATGATCTATCAGGATTGAACCAAATTGATACAAGTTATTTTAAGTACCTTAAATTTTGGAATAATCCTGATTTCACCGCATGTCATTCTTCCTTTTTTTGTAAATACCTTGAAGATCCAAATCACAAATATTATGTAGGCGGCAACGCCCCCGGCTGCAATACCCGCGAAGAAATCCTCGCCTCCTGCACCACC
>CALMSX010000036.1 GCA_937872515.1 uncultured Bacteroidota bacterium | reverse complement strand
GATAGATGCAGAATTTGAATACAGGCGTTTACACAAAGTATTCTATAGACTCAAATATTCATCTTTTAAATAGAGCCCCATCTGTTTCATATTGATAAAAAAACAGACCAATACGTTATCTCATTTCTCATCCACCTCTTCTTTCTTCAGAATTGATATCCAGATTCCCTGTATCCTCCTTAAAATTGCTCATCGGGTAACAATCGAAATAGAAAGCATTTTTGTAATACAAGTTCATCCTGAAAACGGTAGTACATTTTGCCCCGAAATGGATAGTATAGTTTGTCCGGTATAATCAATAAGGAGTGATTTTATTATAAAGCACTAACATTTAATCGTTTCATTTTGGTATAGCAATCACTCTCTCTTTAAAGCGATAGAAGACAACTGAATCGTCTCCAATATTCTGATCGAGGACCATGCCAGCGGCTATTTTATTGTTATTGCCGACTTTTATAGAAGGGATTGTTGCACTGTTAATGCCAAAGAGATTCCCATGGCCAACTTCAGTTGCCCCAGAGAGGCAAACATTCGGACTGATGAAGTTGAAGTCTCCAATAATTGTATCATGCGCTATACTACAACGCGCATTAATTAGTGTGAACTCACCAATCCTTACATTTGGGCCAAGATTAACATTGGGTCCAATAATGGAACCTTCTCCTATTTTGGCAGAATCTGAAATATAAGCACTGCAATGAACAAAAGTGAGAAACACTGCACCTTCTGCTTTAAACCTTTCAACGATCTTAAATCTATGCTCAAGCCCTGCGATACCAATGATATAATTAATATCTCTGCTAATCTGATGATTTTGTATTCCTCCCAGGAGGGGGGCAGAGAAAGCATACTTTGAGTAGTTATTCGCATTATCATCAAGAAAACCTACTATTTTGAGATCTCGTTTAAGAGTAACCCTTTGAGTATGCCTAATGTACTCATCTATCTCTGCCGCATGCCCCCCGGCACCGAGTACAATTACTTTTTTCATTATGATCTGGTTTTGTAAATTGGTTTCAAATATTGCTGCCAATAAAAGTTAAAAATACCATTCATCAACGATAAATTAAGCCTTTGGCTTAAAATTAAGGTCTGGCACTCAATAGGCCTGAGATTCTTTATCACATTCTATTTAGTCGAATAACCTCCATCCACAATGAGATTGGTGCCCGTAATCCACCGGGCAGCATCTGAAATAAGAAAAAGAGAAGCATTTGCCACATCTGCCGGTTGGCCCAGTCCGAGTGGGTGTAATGACTTAATTCTATTAATTGAACTCTCATCCTTGCTGTACACTGCATGCTTTGACATTGGAGTATCAACTACACCCGGAGAAATGGCATTTACCCTTATTCTTCTAGTTGCCAGCTCAACAGCCATGGACCTCACGGCAGATATCAAAGCACCCTTTGTCATTGAATACAGCGCCTTACCACTCTCACCTGTAACACCCATAACCGAGCTTATGAAAACAATACTCCCCCCATTTACAGAGAAGTGTGCTTGTTTTAATGCATTTCTGGTCAGGTTAACAGCACCAATAACATTTACCCGAAAAAAATCCTCCATTTTACCTGGTGAAATTGCGTTCAATGGTAATGTGGTCGAGATACCGGCACAATTAACAACCCCATCAATAAGTCCCTGTTTATTCACAACAACTTTAACCGCATCAGCAATTTGTTTATATTCAAGAAGATCAACAGAACAAATCACGTGATCTGAAGGCTGTTTCATCATACCCAGGGTTTCCTCCAGCCTGTTCTGGTCTCTACCAAAAAGTGCAACTCGAGCACCATACTCGCTGAAGGTTATGGCACATTGTCTTCCAATACCCGAAGAAGCCCCGGTAATAAGGATAAATTTGTCCTTCAGTGAGAATATAGATTCAGACATATTATTCAAATATTACTATTGCACACGTTGTTAGAATTCACACTGTTTCTGCAATTATATAAACAACTTTCAAAAGTTAAAGGCTACACCTCGACAATATCTCCTATGAAGCAATCATTCAAATGTATTATTGCTGTACCCCATGTCAGTCCAACGCCAAAACCGCTTAAAAGAATACGCTTCTGACCGTTGAGCTTTCCACTTAGTTCCGAGACAATTGTGAGAGGTATGGAGACTGATGATGTATTGCCATATTTGTGAATTGTTGTCGGGATCCTTTCTTCAGGCAATCTAAGCTTCCTGGCGAGGAAACCATTTATATAGCTGTTTGCCTGATGGAAGATAAAGTAATCTATTGAGTTTCTTTCAACACCGGCAAATTCGATTAACCGGTCAAAGTCACGTGGCACCTCACGGATAACGAAGTTAAACACATCCGCCCCATTCATGTAACCTTGTTCTTCTGAACGGATATTCCCGTGTTCATCGACAACCTTCTCAGTAACAGTCTCGCAGGAACTCATCTTACGGTAACCGCCAGCGGGTATTTTTATTAAAGACTCCCTGGATCCATCGGAATTAAGAGAAAACCAACTTGTGGAGTATTGCTCCCCTCTTTCAATAAGTGCAGCCACTCCTCCATCGCCGAAAAGGAAAGCCGTCTTACGGTCCTTCTGTGAATAAACCTTTGAGCGTGTCTCTCCATCCAGCACAAGAGCTTTCCGTATACCTCCTGCTGTAAGCATGGAGTAGGCAACACTAAGCCCATAAAGAAATGCCGAGCAGCCAAGACTAATGTCAAAAGTGATAGTGGATGTTGATAGTTGAAGTCTATTCTGCAATAGAACCGATGTAGCCGGCATACGATAATCAGGAGTCTGTGAAATGAATAGCAGAAGATCTATCTCATTCCTGTCAATATTCATTTCGTTTATGAGCTTTTCGGCAGCCGCAAAGCAGAGGTCTGACGAGCAAGTGTTATCATCAGCGAATCTGCGTTCTCTGACACCAATCTTGTCAATGACCTCCTGTATATCATCCTTGTTGAAATAAAGATCATGCTTATAGTTGTTAATAATCTTCTGAGGCACCGCCGCGGCAAGGCCAGATATCCCAACATTGTTAAATGATAACAGGCTCATGATTTTTGTTTGTCTGTGATGAGTCTAACCAGATCAGCTACAGTTTTCAAACTGTCGAACTCCTTCATCTCAATTTCAATCCCGAACTCACTGTCAAGCATTGCTAGTACAGATAACTCCGTAAGGGAACTATAATTCTCATAATCGCGAAATACTCCATCCGGCTTGATTGTACTTCTATCCATTTCAAGTGCTTCAGCCAATGCTTCAATAAGTTTTTCTTCCATAGTATTGTAAGTTATTAGATTTAGAATTGAGTTTATTAACACAGATCAGAGTATAGTCTTCAGATATCCAGCGAATCATGGCTTCCTCTGAATCTTTCCATAGTGACTGTATCTTCTGAGTTTATTCCTTCGCGGATAAGCACCTTAATCACAGTCTGAAACAGGATTTTAAGGTCAAGCCAGAACGACATATTATCAACATACCAGATATCCAGTTCGAACTTTTCCTCCCACGACAAGGAATTGCGCCCATTTATCTGAGCCAGGCCGGTAATCCCTGGTTGCACCTCATGGCGACGTGCCTGTCGCTCATTGTAAAGAGGCAGGTATTCAGGCAGCAAAGGGCGGGGACCAACCAGACTCATGTCTCCTTTAATGACATTAATCAGTTGTGGAAGTTCATCAAGGGAGAGAGAGCGCACATACCTCCCAAAGCGGGTCAGTCGTTCATTGTCAGGAAGCAGTCGTCCAGTATCATCCTTCCGGTCATTCATTGTCTTAAACTTCAGTAGTCTGAAAAGTTTTCCTCCCAACCCGGCCCGCGTTTGTTTAAAGAAGACAGCACCTTTGTTTGTAATAGTAAGGATAAGTAATAGAAAAACCAATACCGGAAGTCCGGCTACAAGACCAGTTGCTGAAACAAGTAAATCCAGTGCGCGCTTAACTATCTTACTGTATAATCGTGACTTCAATTTGATGTTGCTTTTATTACTTCCTCGGCAATAGTGTTTGCATTCCTGGATGTAAAATCGGCTGAAGCTTCCAGGGAATTTCTACTATAAGCAGATAAAAGATCTTCATTTTCAGCAACTTCATCTATAAATGCAGCCATCTCAGCTACCTTTTTATGGCTGAAACATTTGCCGTTTTTGTATTTATTAACTATATTATTAAGCTCAGACTCTTCACCCGCAATGCACAGTAGTGGGAGGCCTGCTGACATGAAATTAAAGGTTTTGCTGGGAATGCTGAGTGATGAGGCTTTGCTACTGAGACTGACAATAGCTATATCCGCGGATGCAAAAGAGTATGGAATCATATCAACCGGTTGATAAGGCAGCATTATTAAATTGGTTATTCGTAATTTCTTGATTTCCTCAACCAGATGTTTTTTTTGATCACCTTCTCCAATTATCAGAAAGAGTACTTTATGAGACTTCACTTCTAAGGCTATATGAGGAATGACAATTGTATCATGCGTAGCACCCAAATTGCCTGAATACAGAACTATGAACTTGTTTTGTAACTTGTGTTCTATAATAAAGGGATTATTGGCTTTGGGGATCGATCTGAAGAACTCATTATCACTCCATGCAGAAATAATTTTAATCTCCCTTGGGGGACAATAATGATTTAACAGTTCTGCCATTGTGTCTGTTAATGTGAATATATGAACAGCTCGTTGAAAAGTCTTTCTGTTGGCTTTCTCCCATATTTTATACAAGACAGATTGTCGCGATACGATATTCATTTGCCTAAGTGCATCAGGATAAACATCAAAAATGAAGAATGTGAAGCTATTTCTACAAAACAATGGCAGAAGTGTTGCCAGCGGTGGATTTGAAACGATCAACAAATGTCCATTTTTATGTTTAGTTTTAACTATAAATAAGATTTGTAGAAAGCCAACGCACCAGGTTAGTAACCGTAAGAAATCACTGTTTCTTTTATATCTGGTTATTCTTCGAAATTTAGCCTTACTCGATAAAGGCGTTCCTCTTACCACAAGTCTGCCTGCAATAAGTTCTACCTCTGCATTTCTTTCAATCAGGGCATTAGCCAGATCAACCATCAGGTAGCCCGAATCCTGGTTTATTAAAATAATCTTTTTCAATGCAAATTGTTCTATGTTCTCTCAACAAGATTTCTGTAGATTGAAATGTAATCGGCAAACCTGTCATTTTTATTATACAGTCTCACCGCTCTCTCACGACAAGCATGGGTATAGTGATTTTTACCATTCTTAAGGACTTCCTTAACGGTACAAATCAAACCCTCGATGTCTCCCCTATTGACTATGATGCCTGTGTTTTCATCAATTGCTTCCGGGCTGCCGCCGGTATTATATGTTATTACAGGAGTTCCGCATGCCAGGGCTTCGATATTGGTGGTCGGGAAATTATCGGCATACGTTGGATTGACAAATATATCAGCACCTGAATAAATTGCAGCAAGTTCATCAATATTTTCTGTTCTTGATATCGATTTGATGCCATCAGGAAGCATTCCTTCCTTGCTTCGACTGATGCCTACAAGGACAATCTGTAATTCAGACTGAATCATTGAACTCAATTTTATGAGATCGTCAAGACCTTTCCTTTTATTCCAGATATTGGCCACACCAAGAATATACTTGCCTTTTATTTCGTACTTTTCTTTAAGGGAATCAGCATTGATCGGCCTGAAGTTATCGGTGTCAATTCCGTTATAAATAACCTTTATTTCATTGTTTTTCAAAAATGAGTTGCCAAGATGCCGAGCCATCCACTGTGATGGTGCAACAAGCATCATACGGGGAACGGAGGTAAACAATTCTTTCTTATCCCTGTAGTTTATTCTGGAATTATCAAAGAAATATGATCTGGGGTAGCCATGTTTATTAGGACAACTGAAGCAACCTGTCTTCCATTTAATACAATTAACAGCATCAAAATGACTACAATGACCCGTAAACGGCCAACAGTCGTGAAAAGTCCAAACTACTGGTTTATTAGCTAATCCCAAATAATCGAACAGATATCTGATGTTTAAATAATAGCCATGGATGTTATGAAGATGTATGATATCGGGATCGATATCTTTGATATGATTAATAAGCTTACGTGTTGAAGCTCCTGATCCGAATCCGTGTCTGTCAAATATCCGAGTCTGAAGTCCATGTAGTTTTCTGTCAAGATCAAACCCGGTTTTTATTATCTGACTCCGGCTTGGTCTTGCTGTATATGCTGCTGCAATATAGCTCTCATGACCCGCTTCTATTAATGCTAAGCCAATCTGTTCTGCAATTCTACCATGACTGCCGGAATTGACTGTAGTATTTATCTGAAGAACTCTCATGAAAGAATAAAATCGAGATACTGTTTACCTATTTTTTCAACTGAATACTTCTCGACACTAGCTGTGGCGATTACAGACATCTTTTTTCTTAATTCTTCATCATCAATCAATAACTGCAGTCTCTTCAAAAACAGTTCATCTTCAAAGACAGGGACCAAGAATCCATTTTCACCATCAGAAATCATCTCCGACGGGCCCGCAATGCAATCATATGATACAACCGGTAGGCCAGCAGACAAAGCCTCGCCAATAACATTTGGAAAACCTTCTGAGCTACTTGTAAAAGCAAAGACTTTGCTTTTATAATAATAATCATCAACCTCATTACATTCTCCAATGAGTATAACCTTGTCTTTTAACCCTAAATCCTCTAATAATTTATGTAATAATGAAGAATTGTTTTGCTTCAATGCATTGCCGCCAATGATTATAAGTTTCCAATCGTTTGCATCTAGTTGTGAAAAAACTTTTATAAGTCGATTATGATGTTTTGTTTGAATAAGCCTTCCAACAGTCAACACTAGATTCTCTTGTTGAATATCAATTGTTCTTAATAATTTCCTTATTGGATTACCAATAACAGCTATTCTGCTATGTCTGAATTGCTCAGCATATATATCTCGTGCTAAACAGGTTTGTGCAATTATGCCTGCGGCTCTTGGATATAACCATCTTCTAAGTAAAGTGTGAAACTTGTTGAATTTCTTATCAGGCTTACACCTGTCTGAAATGTAAACCGGATAATTCAGTCCGAATAATGCGAGTAGCACCAAACTGTTCCAATACTCTCCAAAGCTTAATATAGTGTCCGGCTGTATATGCCTTATTTGTTGTCTCAAAAACAAAAGAGATCTAGCAGCATATAATAGTCTTAGACTTTCCCTGTAAGAATAGTTTGGACTGTGCAACTGAATAGCGGAATGGAGAGGGAAAAAAATAGAAGGATCTCTCCCGTAAAGTACCATATGGAGTGTAATATTTTCCTGAGCAGAAATAAAATTCGCCAACTCACACATCACCCTCTCCATGCCACCAGCTTGAAGTGAAGGTATTACAAAACAAACACTTTTCCCTGATTTCACCATATTATTAATCTGCTTGATTCTCTATTTTGACTATTTGATTGAAGCTAAACAAGTTTTGTTTTTAATAATTCTGTACAGTGAAATATTTTATCGACCAGTTAGCAGTCAGAAAATCCAGAACAGAATAAATCACATCCCGGATCTGCTATAGTCTTTCCATCATAATGAAGGCAACTGCTGACATGATTGAATTAATCATATCACCTTCAACTCCCTTGAGGTAATCTCTTATTAATCTGTAATCGCTCTTGAGGTGCCCAGTTAGTAGTTCGATTGCCGCACTTCATCCCCTGATTTGATCCTGCTCCGTTGTTCTTCATAGACTATTTTATCTTTGCCAGTACCTGACATCATGATCTCTGCCCCAATAATGGTATTTCGCCCCGCATGTCCTCTGTCAAGCAATGGAACCATTTTTCCCTATTTACAACCTAGCATGTTGCTTTTTAATCAAACTCCGATCTAGGAACTCTATGATAAAACTGAGACGGTAGGGAATATGACTGAAATTTGACAAACTCAATTGTGCTTTATTTCTTAGTGGTCACTAATAGGTTGAAACATTCCAATGATCTAATTGATAAATCTATGAATATTTTCAAAGTCATTGATTTAATAGTGATACTTAAGGTTTATGCGCTTTTTTGTAAATTCATCTTCGGCACCTTTTCGAACTGTGTTGATATTTTACTTAATCCACTTAAAATACCACATCTGAAAGATTAACAATTTCCAGATTAAGGGTTTATAATACAATTTATTCATCCTAAACTGCTTAACAATCTGTAGCACAAAACTAGCATTAAAGAAACCTGTTTCCCTAAGAGATCTTTCATTTAGATATTCATCGATTAGATATGATAAATCACCCCTGAGCCACTCATATATAGGTAAAGTAAACCCTAGTTTCCGTCGATTAAGCAGGTCTTTAGGCATATAATCATGTGCAATATCTTTAAGGATAATTTTACCTCCTTTGCCACTGTATTTATAATCAAGGGGCAGTTGAGCTGCGAATTCTGCAAGTCTATGATCAACGAGTGGTTCCCTGCTCTCCAATGAGACTGACATCGAAGCACGATCAACCTTGGTTAGAATATCATTCTGAAGGTATAACTCATAATCAATAGCTAAAAATATTTCGAGAGGAGATGAAAAACCGGAAAAATCATTATCATAAATTGTGGAGTACTTATTAATACTTGATAGAAATAAATTTTCCTCATATAAGCGTGGGAGGCTTGAAGCGAAGCGTCCCAATCTCAATAACTGTTTCACTTGATCCTCATTCGCTGAATATACAACACTTTCCAGTTTATGCTTTAGTTCTACATTTAAAGGTAGAACGCCAATAATATATTTCAACGATGGATTAATAAATTGAATTAAATGCCTTGGTAGAAGATTAAGATATCTAATAATTCTCGCAATTTTTTCATAACTTACATATCCTGCAAAAAGCTCATCGCCTGCATCTGCAGACAACGCAACTTTTACACTGTTTCGAGCAACCCTGCTGACAAGAATAGTAGGTATCGCCGAACTATCAGCAAATGGCTCATCATAAAAGTAAGCTAAATCAGTAATTATATCCTGTGTTTCCTTTACAGTACAAACATATTCAGTATGATCAGTACCTAAAAACTCAGCAATTCTTTTTGCATGAGGTGCCTCGTTATTACCCACCTCAAATCCAATCGTAAAGGTTTTTAACCTTTCTCTTCGTTCTCGCTGAAGAACAGCCGTTACCAATGAACTGTCATAGCCTCCGCTTAGAAATACCCCAACAGGAACATCCGCTACGAGTCTATAATTGCATGCTGACTTAATTATTTCTAACAATTGCTCTTTTGCCTCAAAAAAACTACATTTAAATTTCTCTTTCCTGTAATATTCATCAATACTCCAGTATCGTACTATTGAAAAGTCCCCATCATTAATATTCAGCGCAAGATAATGACCTGCTTCAAGTTTATAAGTATTCTTAAATATTGAGTAAGGTGCAGGTATATATCCAAAATCAAAATACAAGGATAAGGCACTCATGTCAATTTCTTTCCTAAAAGAGGGATGAGCAAATAAAGCCTTTAATTCTGAAGCAAAAATGAGTTGGTATGAATCCCAATAATAAAAAAGTGGCTTTACACCACCTCGATCTCTGAAAATGAATAGTTCATTAATTTGCTCATCCATTAGTACAATAACAAACATCCCTATAAGCTTTTTCACAAACTCTGGCCCCCATTTTTCATAGCAATGAAGAATAACCTCCGTGTCTGAGTGTGATTCAAATTTGTGGCCTTCTTTTTCAAGTGACTTTCTTAACTCCCTGTAGTTGTAGATCTCTCCATTGAAGATAATTGTCAGCTTTTCATGTCTCATCGGTTGGCGACCAGCAGGGCTTAAGTCTATTATTGAAAGTCTACACTGCCCCATTCCGACACATGAATGTGGATAGTATTTATGCTCATAACCCATGTCATCAGGCCCCCTGTGACGAAGTTCCTCAATCATATGCAAGATGGTCTCACGGTTCGTTCTTGCTGTAAAATCAACATATCCTGCAATTCCACACATAGTTTTCTAATTTCGCTCCATCAGTTGCTCCAGATGATCCGTACTATAAAATTCACAATCTGGCCATTCCTTTTTGATCAAGGCCAATAGGTCTCTTAAAAGCAGAAGCGAATTGTCTCTATTTTTTTTATCATGAACTCCAATATAGTTAACTCTATGCGAACTAATGATCGCCGGTTTTCTCCATCTGAATGCAATCTTTATATCATTCAAACAACTATCAATCCAATCCATTCCTGGTTGACTCGGTTCAAAAAAACAATTTCGGGTAATGTACCTTATTCCGCTACTATCTTTTTTGCCTAGCCAACATATATTTTTCCTGATTTTATGATTACCAACACTTTCATTTTGAATTTTTGCCGTTGAGCGCAATCTAATGCCATTAGCCCACAAGGTTTCATTAAGGGCATTATTAAAAGGCCCATTAGGTGGCACAAAATATTTTGCGGAATAACCAAACAATTGTTTAAACAAAGCAAGTCCTTCATTTAGGATTTCTCTATGAATAGAAATGTCATTTATACCATAAACAGCAAAAGCTGCTTGGTTTTCAACACTAAATCGAGTAGATTTATCTGGAACAAAGCCCCAAAAACCAAAATCAAAAGCTTGTCTTGTATGTTGGTGATTTAATCTCAAAGCATCCATCCAAGCTGAAATGTTCAGATGCTCTCTCCCATGGAATTGAGGAAAGAAGACTTTTTTGCTGATACCCAATTGCCACATTTCAAATACATTTTGGCCTGGGTAATATGCTTCTAATGTCTTTGTGAAAGGCTCATAATAATAATTCATATAATCATTCTCCTCGATTTTCTTAAAATCAGGATTTGCAACAACACTGACCGCTGTAAATATGCAAGGATTACCATTAATATCCTTGAATTCATCAAGAACTTCAAACAAGCATTGCAAGTCATCTTTGTTGGCTAAAGTATCATAAAGGTTATATCTGGCATAGCCTTCAGACTCCAAATCCAAACCAAGAGCATTAAGTTTATTAAATGTTCTCTTTGATGGCATACGAATACTGCCCCAGTCATCAGATTCAAAGACAATAATCTTTCGATCAGACACCCAACCAGGGATATTAGCAATATTTCTCCTTATTAAATTAATAGCCTTCATGAGCCATAGTTTAAATCATATTCACTTAATATTCTGCATGATAGTGTTTTTGGGAAACTATGGATTACAGTTTCTTGCCATCAAATTCTTTTGACATTTTTATGTAAAACTTGCTCCCCTTAATGATTTATTCCAATACTAATCGGATTTTTAAACATCTTCTTTTCGTCAGACATGACTTTAAAAAAGTCATTTAATGCCAAGGCTTGTTTGTCTTTGTTGAAAAATTTTTCAGCAACCTTACGACCATTTAATCCTACATGGATGGCGGTTTTCGGATTGCTCAGTGCACGCCTAATTGACGATGCTAGAGATTTTACTGAGTCAGGTTCGGCAAAGAACACCGATTCTCCGTCAACAAGATAGTTAGGTATTTCGCCAACTCTTGTAGCACAAACCGGATTTCCTGTGGCAAGATACTCACCAAGCTTTGTAGGGAAACCTCCTTGAGCTTGCTTTGAGTTAGGCCTTGGTAACACCAATAGACAAGCATTTACAAGAATTGATGGTATGTCATCCCGAGGATATTCACCTTTCCAAAAAACACGGTCATTCAATTTCAATTCACTTATCAATCTCAGGTGAGCTGGGGTATCATAGTTCCAGCTACCAACCAAATACAATTTACACATTGGAAACTCATCCGCCACCTGTGCAAATGCTTGAATTAGGATATTTATCCCTTCTTTTTGATCATCCATTACTCCAATAAAAGCAATATATGGTTTATCAAAGTCAATGCAAGTATTTCGGAATCCCTTAAATCGTCCAAAATCTACAGTCATAGGTAAATGTAAAAGCATTGGGCCAGGTTGAGGAAATTCCATAAATTGTTTCATCAATGTTTTTGTCATAAGGGCAATTCCGTCGTATGCATAATATCCCTTCCTTATAAAATAATTTGCCCGCTTCTCTCCCTCCAGCTTGTGTATTAGTCTTCCTTTTTTGAACCTATGAATATCGAAGAATTCATTTACTTCGAGGAAACTCTTTATATCTGGGTTACATTCTTTTAGTTTGACGACGAGCTTAAAAAAACTATAGTCACATTCTGTCCAAACAATAATATTATGCTCTTTTTCAATATCCTTTTTAATAATTCTTAATAATGAAGGATAAAGTATTGGTAGAAGTAGAAATTTGTTTATTCTTCTCCGCCATAATTTATCATGAATAAGCTTGCATTGGTAGCGATAGCTTATCTCCCTCAATTTCCCATCAGATCCAAATTTGGCAGCTTCTGTTTGGGAATGATATCCATCTGTAATCCTAAGACAGATGTTAACTCCAAGGTCTGATAATCCTTCAATTAATGTCCTTAGCCTATTTGCTCCTGCAGAATTTTCAAAGAATGGATTAAACCTTCCTATATATATTATTTTCATATACTATCTCACTTGTGCTATGTCTACTCTGAATTGACAGATATAATTCGGGTAATTTCACTCTGGCATTTGTGGTCATAAACTGCCATTTTGTCCTTTGGGAATTCTTAATCGGACTGTCGTGATACTATCTTATAGATTGCCAAGAGCTCAGAAACAATCCTTTCTTTATCGTGGCGAATTAAAGCTCTTTCCCTTGCTCTTTTGCCAAATTCGATAGCTTCAATTTCGTTAGATAAAAGCTCATGAATTGCACCAGCCATAGACCATGGATCACCATCCTGAATTAAAAGTCCTTCCTCCTTATCTTTCATAAGAGAGGAAGTGCCTCCGGCATAAGTCGCTATACACGGCATACCTAGTATCATTGCTTCGCATAAGCTGTTAGAACTGTTCTCAATGTGAGAGGGCATAACATAGATGTCAGCTTCAAGCATCTTCTGAACCAAATCTTCTTCATTTAGACCTCCTAGTAATTCAAGCCCCTTTTTTGGATATGACTCTGACATTCTCTGCTTCGTAATTATATTTAAGAGACTTTCTGTTCCTACACCCGCAACTCTCCATTCTATATTCCAACCATTAGTCTGCAATATCGGAATTGTGTAGCAAATAGTTTCAAATCCTTTATAAAAAGCATCGCTACAAGTCGTGTGAATTATTACTTTTTTATTGTTTGGCTTTCCCCATTTCTTTTCATAAAAAGACTCTCTGAGAATTTCATCATTATGGAAATATTTACTTTTAGGTGCGAGTACCCTTGTAATTCGCCTATCCCAATCAGTTCTTCCTATGATGTGCTTACATTGCCTAAGGTACTTTGTTTCACGCCTAGCCGATGGAGTTATAAAATACCTGTAGATTTGGGTATAGGATTTATTAAAGAGGAAGTTGTATGGCGGCCATAAATCACATCTCTTTCTATTAGCAAAATTCCTTTCGATTCCGCTGAAGTATTTGTGTTTAATCACGGAGCAAATGCCCTGTATACTAACAACAACAGGTAAATCGGTTACATGAATAATACTACCGAACGGATTTTCAGTTCCATGTATATGAATTATATCAGGCTGAACTACGCTTATTATATCCAGATAGATTCTTAACTCCTCTTTTTCCACCAATCTATTGACAAGATGTTTCTTGATAATATTTAATCGCCAGTTTTTCTTGCAAATTGGATAATAATTCACACCATTATTCTGGAATGGTTCAATAAATCTGGCATAATAAAATGCTACTGTGAGTTCTACTTTGTCCCGAATTGCCCTATCCAGAGAGCTGAGCCAACTCCCAGTAACTTTTGAACCTTCTAAGACCTCAATCCCATTTGCAGGAGTATTTGTAAACCATAAAACTCTTAATCTTGATTTTGACATGATTAGAAAAAAATAAGAGTCATAAAGATAATGTATTGTTTTATATTATGTTTAGTGCTTTATACAGATCCACATTGCTTAATTTAATAGTCTCTGGTGAATAACATGCTGAGACAGAAATCCAAACCAATATGTATTGTCCTGAGTAATCAGGCAAATTAAAAGCAAACATCCCAAGAAAATGAATTAAAATTATGCAACCCAAAGCTTTAGCTAAGTCATTCCGGCTACAGAATAATCCAAGATAACTAGCACGCAATAAGATTAAAATAAATGGCACTAAATACAAAAGTCCTCCTCTGAGAAGTATCGTCAGAAAACCATTCTCAATTGTTTCAGATGAACCTTCACTATGAATTGAACGATACACCCTTCCCTCAAGTCCACGTCCGAAAATCCAATCATTATTTGATGTAAAATCATTATTAAAATCTTCGAACACTACCCCTCTCGATTCTTCAAATGCGCTTCTATTAAAACCCCTTTCAAATGCATAGGTCGTCGTTATGAAATGTCCAAAAAGAATAACTATAAATACGATTAGTAAGCCAATAAGATAAATACGAATTCTATTGAATATCTTCAAGAATGGACTCCATATTCTCAGAATTACCATACATAGTAAATACAATATGCTTGTCATCACCAAACTTCGTCTTCCATATGCTATGACCAAGACAAGTAGCAACAAATAATAGATAATGGATATAATTGAAACCGATTTGTTTTTCGAGATGTGAGCCACAAGCAGAAGGAAACCGGCCCCAGTGGAGAAAATATTTATACCTTCGATTTGCTGATACCAATCCATTGGTGAAAAATTGAAGAGAATTGAATACATCTGCAATAAAATAGCAGGAAATAGAAAAAGGTAAGAATATTTAAACAGTATCCCGAAAAAATCTAAGTCGAATTTGGTAAAAAGAAGCAGTAAGGGTAGAATATATGGAATAAAAAAGTACCTATCAGCTAGACTACGTTGTATGTCCATAAGACTGTCAAATCCTAGAATTGAGGTAACTATTAAAACTGACGACCAGAGAACAAATAAAATTATTATTGCATTAATTAAAGTTATCCCCTTAAGTTTCGAAGGTTTTGATAATCTACAAAAAATCAAGACTACAAGAGCAAAAATAAATAGGACGTACTTTATAATAAGAGGAATCCCTAATCTTACGTCATTCCATCCAAGCCAATTCCCCAGGTTCAGTGCCAAGAATGAATAAACAAGCAATAAATAATCACTATGGTAATTCCTCAATACACTTTTCATCAAATTAGGCTGGCTTACATCGTTAAACAGATAGTCACAAACATAGATATTTTACTCCCGCATCCTTCTATTATTGATGACAGGCAGAGTAACATTCAAGATGAAACAAAATAAAAGATCCTCCGTTAAAATCTTTACATTCGTCAGTATTTTTTATACTTTTGTCATCAATTATTGGACATTCGTCAAAATGCAATTATATGAGGAAGTTCTGTGTTTTACTCCTGCTCACTATCCATTTTGTGGCTGCTGGCAAGACTTACTATGTGTCATTAACAGGAAATAATAATAATCCAGGCACTTTATCTCAACCATGGGCAACATGGAGGAAGGCATTTCAAACGGCGGCAGCTGGGGATACTGTCTATTTTAGAGGAGGAACTTATCCATATGATGGATTAGGCAATTTGTGGGTTTCAAACAGCGGCACACATGATAACCCTATCTGCTTTTTTAACTATCCTAACGAATCCCCTCTACTGGATTTCAGTAACAGATATAATACATCCTATGGATATATGCTTGAGGTGGGAGCCAATCGTAATTATATCCATCTGAAGGGTCTTACATTTTGCAATATGCTACAATCTACCAATGTATATGTATGTGGTATTACTGGATATTCTAACGTTGGAGTAATATTTGAGAATATGATCGTCTATAATGTTGGTGGCCCAGGATACAGTTTGGGAGGTGTTGATAATATTACATTTAAGAATTGTGACACATATAACTGCTATGATCCTTTTAATGCTGGAGGTAATGGAGATGGGTTTCAGGTTAATAATATTGGTAGTAGGGGGACAGCAACTTTTATAGGATGTAGGGCATGGAAGTGCTCTGATGATGGGTTTGACAATTTCAGAAATGATGGCACTGTAAATTACATTAATTGTTGGGCTATGGCTTGCGGTTATCCAGAGGGTGATGGGAATGGCTTCAAACTAGGTTCGACAACTATATCTGCGCTGGAGTCAACGCAAAGAAATGTAACAAGATGTATTGCCGTCGATAATCGCATGTCAGGTTTTAATGAGAATAGAGGAATTATTTTTATGAATATATACAATAATTTCTCATATAGAAATGGTTCATATGGTAATTTCTGGGATGCTGGATATGTTAACTTCGGTGATGGAATAGTAAATGGAGCAGTTTATTCAAACAATATTTCGTATTTAGATAATAACCCATATTATTGGCCTCAATCCAATAGGCAAATAAGCACATCTAATTCTTGGAGTGGTGGAGTAACCGTAACGGCGGACGACTTTATCAGTTTAGATACTGCACAATTATATGGTCCAAGAAAAGCAGACGGTTCCTTGCCTGACATTACATTTGGGAAACTAGTTAAAGGTAGTGATTTAATAGATGCTGGGACTCCAACAATAACTAACAAGAATTATTCAATAACCTTGACTTATGGCGGTAAAGGTCCTGATTTAGGCTGGTTTGAGTCATCTTATGAATCAATTGTTTCTGAACCTCCATCCCCTCCTGTGTATGTCAGCTCCGTAATTCAGAATACATCCCCGGCCAGGGTTGAAATGACCTATAATCTTGCACTTGCAAATATTGTCCCGCCAAATACCGCCTTTACTGTTAAAGTCAACAATGTCACAAGATCTATAAGCGCAGTGGCTGTATCAGGTAATAAAGTACTGATTACTCTTGCAAGTCCTGTAATTTATGGGGATGCTGTTACTGTTGCATATAACAAACCTGCTTCTAATCCACTCCAGACTACATCCGGAGGACAGGCTGCTTCTATGACTGCCAGGAATGTAACAAACAACGTTGCTGCTGTGATTCCAGTATACGTCAGTTCTGTCATTCAAGATGCAACACCCAACAGGGTTGAAATGACCTATAATCTTGCACTTGCAAATATTGTCCCGCCAAATACCGCCTTTACTGTTAAAGTCAACAATGTCACAAGATCTATAAGCGCAGTGGCTGTATCAGGTAATAAAGTACTGATTACTCTTGCAAGTCCTGTCATTTATGGGGATGCTGTTACTGTTGCATATACAAAACCTGCTTCTAATCCACTCCAGACCACATCGGGAGGGCAGGTTGCTTCTATGACTGCCAGGAATGTGACAAATAATGTGGCTGCAATTAACAACCAACCTCCTGTTGTCAGTATCTCGTCACCTACAAAAAGTACTGCTTATATAGCACCTGCTACAATAACGATTGATGCGATTGCCTTTGATCCCGATGGCACTGTCACAAAGGTGGAATTCTATAATGACAACACCAGATTGGGAGAAAGTACTACGATTCCTTATTCTTTCACATGGAAAGAGGTCCCGGCCGGCACATATTCCATAACTGCAGCTGCAACTGATAATAAGGGATTGAGAACTGTATCTGCAGTTGTTACTGTTGTTGTTGAAAAATCTGCATCGGTTGTCAACCAATTTCCTTCAGTAAGAATAAAAATTCCGAAAGGAAAGAAGCCAAAAAAACATGATAACGTTGTAATAATTGCTGAAGCGAGTGATCCAGATGGTACCATCAGCAAAGTTGAACTCAAGAGTGGAAATGTTACAATCGCTGAATTGACTGCAGCACCTTATGTTTTCACTCTTCAGAATGTGGATACTGGCATCTACCTTTTTACAGCAACAGCTACAGATAACCTGGGAGCTGTCAGCACTTCCGATGCGATAGAACTCAGAGTGGAAGATTCTTTCAACCCTGACCTTTTAAGTCTCTATCCTAACCCAAACAATGGATTCTTCACAATTGATATTCTTGAAGAGCTCCCCGAACAAGAATGCATATTGACAATAATTAACCTGACCGGAACGCCTGTGTATCAGGATAAAGTCACACATGAGGAAGTCTCAAAAGAAATAAAACTACCTGATCTTCATTCCGGACCATATATCCTTATGTTAACCTACAGGAATAAAATCCTCACAACTAAAAAATTCATCAAGGAATAGGCAAATGGTTACTGGATACTCAACTCCGTGCAAATTGTGCCTTCTTCAAGAAGCGCTTTTTTGACCTGCCCTTGTCAGCAGTATATCCGTATTTTTCACCATATCCGTAACGCCCGCTTCCAGGTTTAATATCGTTTATCAATAATCCAACTCCCTTGGTACCGCTTGATTTTATCTCCATAAGAGTCCTCTCAAACATTTCCTTAAGTGTCTTCTCCGGTCTTACCACAAGAAGAATAGTATCTGCCATTGAAGCAAGATAATACGTATCCGATACTAATCCTATGGGAGAGGTGTCTACTATAATGTATTCAAATTTCTCCTTTAGGTATTTTAATAATTCTTCAGTCTTTCCTAGTGCGGTCAATTCGGATGGATTAGGAGGTATGGGGCCTGCAGAGATGATTGAAAGATTTTCGAACCTGGTAGATTGAATTACGTCCTGAATCCTATCTTGCCCAATTAACAAAGTTGAGACTCCTTTGTCATTTGAGAGGCCAAAATCCTTAAATATTTTCGGCTTCCTTAAATCAAAGCCAACCAGCACAGTTCTTTTATTAAGAAGACTGTATACAGATGCGAGATTAATCGCAGCAAAGGTCTTCCCATCCGAGGGCATGGAGGATGTTACAAGGATAACCGGAGCTTTCGCATCTTTCGTAAAAAACTGCATTCTTGATCTCAAAAGCCGGAATGATTCCGCAACAACTGAACCAGGATTGTCGAACACAACAGTATTAACCTTCTCTTCGCTGTGAGGTATATTTCCGACCACCGGAATATCTGTCATCTCCCTTATATCCTCTTCCTTAAGCTTTTTATTGAAGAGGAATCTAAGGAAAATAACCGACAGGGGTAGAGCAAAACCTCCAAAAATAGCAAGTAGCATCAGTTTCATCCTGTTTGGAGACACCATAGTACTGAAACGTGCATCAGCAGGATCAATGATCTCACTGTCTGCTTTGTTGGAGGCTTTCTGCATCTCCTGCTCAGCCCTTGTTTCAAGGAGAAAGGTGTACAGTTCATCGTTCAGCCTGAACTTTCTTTCAATACCCAACAGTTGCCGTTCGGTTACAGGAAGAGCTGAGGCCTGTGCATTGGCCCTGTTTATCTGCTCCTGATTCTCAGACCTGGCAAGACTATTCGCCCTTCTCAAACCGTTCAGGGTCTCACTAAGAGCACCTTTAGCGCTACGAACCCTCTGCTCAAGGTTTCTCTGTAACGGGTTCCTTTCTCCTGCACCGGTCAGTGACAACTGCCCCTGAAGTTCAGCAAGCTCTTCGACAATCCGGGTCAAACCGGGATCAGTGATGCCCATCGTGATTGGCACTATGGGAACCTCTCCCGTAGCATCCTTTGCAAGATAATCAGCCAGATAATCATAATAATTGGCTTCGAGATTAAGTCTTGCCCTTTCGTTTTCCAGAAGAGTCACCTGTCCAATAATAGACTGTCCCTGAACTGAAAGATCCATTACCCGATGAGAGGAACGAAACTGCTGCAGTCTGTTCTCGGTCATGGACAGGGAATCCGAAATACCCACAAGCTGATCTTCAATAAACTGTATTCTCCTGTTGGCTTCAGCATTCTTTTTATTCAATGAAATGGCCTGGAATCTTTCAAGATGCTTATTCAGGAAATCAACATCCTTTTCCGGATTCGTCCCGAGCATGCTAACCCTCAGGACTGATCCGTCCCTCGATATAAGTTCAACGTTAATTCTTTTTACAAAATACTCAACCAGTTGTTTTCTGCTGTGAATGTTGAAATACAAAGTTCTATCAAGGTTATTAATAACCCATTCTTCATTTCTGCATTCTACAATGAAACTTCCACCATTTACAATTATTTCTTCACCAAAAGCTGTTGTCTTCTGAAATGGATAGTATTCAGACTTACATCCAACATTAATCATATTGTTCCCTAAAAATTCAATAAAGAACTCTGTGTCTCTGGGTAGCGGGATTTCTCCATCAGCAACAACCTTAACTGGTGTCTCCGGGTAGATTGGCAAAATATTCCTAATCGTACGGAAGTAGTATTCAACCTCAAACGGCAACTCCCTTAGCGTACTCTCTGTCAACGCAATTGAATTAAGGATCATAACCTGATTCTGTACGTTTCTCATACCGCCGGGAAGTCCAAGACCCTGCAGGATTTCGGAGTTATCCATAAAAGACCTTTCACCGGTTTCGTTGATCAGAATAGTTGCCGATGTCCTGTAAACAGGCATGGTATGATTTATATAAAACCGTACCCCTAGCAAACCAACAATCACGGCAAAAACAAACCAATACCAATTCTTCAGGATCAATGGAAGGAATACCTGTAAATCATTCTTATCAGTCTCCCGAGGCAGCACATGCTGCTCAAGTTGAAAGTCATTTTTGGTCTTGCTGATCATAGTTCTGTAACATTTACTTTTCTGGAAGACTAATACTTACTCACCTCCCAGGAAAAATATATTGCATTACTGTTCAATCACAGAGTACGAAAGAAGCCTATTACCCCCAATGCCGAGGTAATAGTTGTAAGAAACAATGTCCAAACCGAGCTGTTAACCTGGAAAGAGCGGCCTTTAACGGGCATAGCGTATATAATGTCATTGGGCATTATATAATAGAATTCTGAGGAGAGAATACTCCTGTCTGACAATGAGAACTCCTTTATTACTGGCCCGTATGGAGATGGCCTGATAAGTTGTATTCTCTGCCTGTTCCCAAATTCGCTCATATCACCAGCCATGGACAAAACCTCCAAAACATTAACCTGGTCTTTACTCAAACGGTACCGACCCGGATGCCTGACTTCACCCAAAACACTAACATAATTATTAACCAGTCTGACTGTTATTGATGCATCGGTGACATAACCCTTGAAAGCCGAATCCAATTCTGCCCGTATTTCCGATAGAGTCCTGCCTCCTGCCTGGATCCGACCCACGAAAGGAATTTCAATGTATCCATCACCATCAACCGGATAGCCAAATAAACCGGCACTTTCTTCAGTTACGGCACCACCTGCGCCAACGGGCATTGTATTGAAAAGCTCAGACCATTGCGGGTCCGGTGTTATTACCCTGATATATAAATTGTCGTAAGGAAGGATTTTATAAGCTGATGGAGTAATTGATCCCCTTACATCGCCAGCAGAATACAAATCCTCGCCAGTGCGGACAGAGTACTTCAAGTAGGTTAATTCCTTCTTAGTTACACAGGAATTAAAAACCATAGACAGTAAGAAAAGAAACAGAACCAACTTTAGCTGAATTTTCATCTCACCTGCATTTAGGATATAAAAATAGTCAAAGATTTCTGATTACAAGTAGAATATGATCTTATGAAATCGTTCGCGTATAACAGGAATTACAAGGTGTTACTTACACCATGCCATCTGTTCGACAATGACGACAGTCCTTGTATCAATTTAAGAACTCGCCATGAGGTGTCAGGGACAGAATACTCTGAAGGCGGTTGTTTTAGTGGCTGTTTAACATTTTCTTGCAGAGCTATCTTAATAGAATTGATCACAATACTTTGATTGAAGCCGGTTAGTATTATCGTTCCCGCATCCTGTGCCTCAGGCCGTTCCATGGAGTTGCGCAGGGAAATTGCCGGAAAATTAAGAATGGCTGACTCTTCACTGATCGTGCCACTGTCAGAGACCGTACATAGCGCATTCATCTGAAGATGAACGTAATCAGTAAAGCCAAATGGCTTTAGGAACCGGATCAGTGAATTCATCTTCAGATTATCTGATGCCTCCAGACGCTTGCGTGTCCTGGGATGGGTTGAGACAATAACAGGCACCCCGTATTCTTCAGCCATGCGGTTCAGAATCAACAGAATCCTCCTGAGGTTCTCCGGATTGTCAACGTTCTCTTCACGATGAACTGACACTACGAAATACTGCCCCTTAGTAAGCTTAAGGGTTTCCAGTATGACCGAAGCATCAATCTTAGGCCTGTAGTGATTAAGTACCTCATACATCGGGGAGCCGGTGAGATAAATTCTCCTGTGGGGAAGACCCTCCGATATCAGATGCCGCCTTGCATGTTCTGTATAAACGAGGTTAAAATCAGCAATATGATCTATTACACGCCGATTGATCTCTTCAGGTACATTGAAATCAAAACACCTGTTTCCGGCTTCCATGTGAAATATCGGAATATGAAGCCTCTTGGCCATATAGGCTGAAAGACATGAGTTGGTATCTCCAAGCACAAGAAGGGCATCAGGTTTCTCCTTGCGAAGCAGTTCGCCTGATTTCCGGATAATGTCTCCGACAGAGGCCTCCAGTGAAGAGACATCAACATTCAGGAAAAAATCAGGCTTTCGCAAATCAAGATCCTTGAAAAAGATTTCATTTAATTCATAATCATAGTTCTGCCCTGTATGGGCAATTATATGATCCACATGTTCATCAAGCAGGGACATGACCCTTGACAAACGGATTATCTCCGGCCTTGTGCCTACAACGGTAAGTACTTTCAGTCTTGTAGTGTTCATTTCATTTCCCGGGCAGGTACACCTGAGTGATTGCCCTTACTTAACAGTTAAACTTGTTCAAAAAAAGTATCCGGATCAGCCGGATCATATAATTCGTTGATCCAAAAGATGGTATAAAGATCTTCGTTGCCTGTGTTGGTAATGTTGTGAGTGTGCCAGACAGGCATGTCAACATATGATGGTTCTTCTCCATCAAGTTCAAATGAGATCACTTTATCTGTTCCAACCCGCCGAAGCTGTATCAGGGCTTTTCCCTTTATCACGGCGAAGCGTTCTGCCTTCCTGGTATGGAAATGATTTCCCCTGGTAACCCCGGGCCTGGATGTTGAAAAAGAAACCTGACCTCCACTGCCGAGTTTTACTGTTTCAACAAAAGAGCCCCGTTCATCACTGTTCATTTTCAGCTTAAACGGGAAATAGCTTTCGTGATCAATATAACATACAAACGTATTGAAAAGATTCTTCTCAAAAGGATCGGTAAGGTCCGGGATAATCCCCTTTTCAAAGTATTGTGTCCTGAAACTCTGCAAAAGTGCCAGAATCTCTGTGACACGGGCCTCAGCAGTAGGTGTTATCCTGAATTCATTATCGGCAATTTTATTCTCAATGAGATACCAGATGGTTTTAACGAGGTCACCGATGTAGATAAGCCTCAATTGTGCATCTATTTCAATCCCTGGTTGTTCATCATGAGTCAGCTGGTGAGAAAAGGTTGCCACCACTGAATTATAATAAGGATTACCGAAAGGGCCAAAGACATTGGGGATAACCATCCCCGTAAAAATCCCTCCCGAGCGGTCTGCCCATTCTGCGAGCAGGCGCCTTCCCTCCCGCTTTGATTTACCAAAGACATTGTCACGTTCTTCCTGGGTAGAGGAGGAGAACAGCACGTGAGGCTTTACACCAGTTGTCTCCAGGGCTGTTATCAGTTTATTAACCAGCTCAATATTAGTATCATATATTGTCTGAGGATCATTGTGCCTGTTAAGAGCAGCCAGATGAACTATTGCATCACACTTGCCGACAAAAGCTTCGAGTTTGTTCTGATCCTGAAAGAAGTCGTCACGGAACGGAATTAATTCCACCTCTGTTTTCCTGAGCGACAGATAATTAAAAAGATGTGTCCCAATAAAACCAACCTGACCGGTAATTCCTATCTTAATCATTATTAATTGTTTTATTCTTTTCAGCAATCATACCGGACAAAAGCATAACATTGTCAGGCTCCGGCTGTTGCTTCTGATAACAGATTATCTGAAGTGATATGTGAATCTGAGGAACAGACCTGCTGAATTATAGTACAGTTCGCCAAAATCTGCCGCTCCGATTATACCTGCGCCTATCTTCTCATTTATCATTTTATTCAGTTCCAGGTATGCTGAAAACTGTTTTCTTTCACCGAAGAGACCTGCTGAGCCCGGGTCCGGAATCCCGGTTGACTGTTCCTCATCTGTAGTGTGGTATGTTCCATAGTTCTTTGACCATGAGGCTTTGAAAACATAATCAATATTTTCAATTCTGCCCACACCGCCGGCATGCAAAACCATTACGCGGTTATTAACAAAGAAGTCTTCCGGATGAGTGGCCAGTCCGTCCCGCAGGTATGACCTTGTGGAGATGAAAGGTGAGCCCAGCCCTGTCCCGCCGTAAGACCAACCGGTAAGGTATTGTCCGTGATTATAATAAGGTTCATAGTATGAACCATACTCAGGTGACCATGGTCTTCCGGCCTGGTTCTTGGTATAAAGGAATTCAAAAAGGAATTTATTCCAATAAGTTTTCCCCGTTTTCTCAAGCCTGTTCTCAATCATCAGACCGTTAAGACCATCCTGAATATTTGCAAGACGTGCCAAGCCTCCAACCTCATATAAATTTTGCCGGTAAAGTATTATCCTCAGCTCAGCAACCGCTATCTCCAGCCCGATATCTATTGAACCAAGATGGTTCCCCTGACGCTCTTCCTGAATATACCCGTTACTATACTTTTTTCCTGTTACAACGTGGAGGAATGTTTCAACGGGAGTGAGAGTGTAATCATCGAGATAGTATTTCTGCTCACTGCCCCAGACGACCTGGTGATTGAATCCCCCGTAAAACCTGACCTTCCATGAAGGTTTACCGAATCGTATATACAGCGACTTCTGATGCAGGTATGATTTCAGGGTCAGGGTATCATGCAGTATATATCTTGACATTTGCAAATCACCCATCCACCCGTGCGAAAAGTTGCCTTTGAAGGCAAACAATCCTCCAAACCAGGGAAAGGTCCAAAAATCACGCACTGAAAGTTCAACTTCAGGAATGCCCAGGTTTGTTCCTGATATTGCCCAGGAGCCGGAAGTCAGGGTGGTGTCGCAGAGGCCGGTAATCTTTTTCGAACGTCCGCCGCGCAGTTCAAAGATTCCCAGCCTGACCTTGCCATATCCTTCAATGAGTGTCACATTTGAGCCCTGCCCAAGGTTTGCGCGACCTTCCAAGGAAGCTCCCCAGTCGAAGAGCTTTTCCTTTCCCGGGTCATACTCCTTTTGCGCGGACCCTGTCAGACTCAGAGAGGCTCCACTCAACGGGATGCTGCCGTACTGATTCGCTCTCAGCCAAAAGGGAACAACGTCCGGGGTGGTGTAACCACCCAGACCCTGAAGTGAAAAAGTGTAAAGACCGCCTTGTCCGGCTACACTTCCTGCAGTAAGAATGCAAATCAGAAGTGTGAGCCGAAAAGTTTTATACTTCATTGTTTCAGGTATAAACCTGTAATTATGTAATAATATAAGGCTCCATTAAGCCCTGTGCCGTAAGCCGGAACAAACTGCTACGGCTCATAAACCCTCTCAGGGTTTTCATCAAGCACATCCCTCCGGATGAACCGCAGTGAGAGAAGCAACTCCTTTGTCTCATCAAGGTTAAGACGCCGGGTGTTATGCGAGTGGTACTCCTCAATCTGTGAGACGGCCTCTGTGCCCTCGGTAAAATATTTGTTATAGTTCAGGTCACGGTTGTCAGCAGGTATACGATAAAAGTTGTCCATATCTATAGCCTTGACCATCTCTTCACGGTTGACGAGGGTCTCATAGAGCTTTTCACCATGACGTGAGCCAATCAGCTTGATTTCAGACTCCGACTTGTATAACTCACGGATTGCACGAGCCAGTGTATCAATAGTGGTTGCGGGTGATTTCTTAACGAAAATATCTCCGTTTTCACCATTCTCAAATGCAAACAGCACCAGATCAACAGCGCTTTCAAGGCTCATCATGAACCTGGTCATATTCGGATCTGTCACTGTAATAGGCAGCCCTGCCTTTATCTGGCTGACAAACAACGGTATCACAGAACCGCGCGAGGCCATGACATTACCATACCTGGTCCCGCAGAAGACGGTCCCGCTGCCGTTCAGATTGCGCGACTGTGCTACCATAACCTTCTCACTCAGAGCCTTGGTCATGCCCATCGCATTTATGGGATAGACCGCCTTGTCAGTGCTGAGTACAATAACCTTCCTGACATGGTGGTGGTAAGCTGAGTCAAGTACATTTCCGCATCCGAGAACATTGGTCCGGACTGCCTCAATGGGGAAAAACTCACATGACGGGACCTGCTTCAGCGCTGCAGCATGAAAGACGTAATCTACTCCGTTCATTGCACTGTCAATGCTCAGCCGGTCACGTACATCGCCAATAAAATATTTTATCTTGGAGTTTTTGTAGAACTGCCGCATGTCGTCCTGCTTCTTCTCATCTCTACTGAAAATCCTTATCTCCCGGATGTCAGTATCGAGAAAGTGCCGCAGAACGGCATTCCCAAATGAACCGGTTCCGCCGGTTATCAATAAACATTTTCCGTTGAAATCCATTCCTTTATTTTGAAATTCCGGGTACGGCTGTTTTGCCTCATTAAAGGCAAAAACTGGCTAAATCGCTTTCTGATTAAACTTGAATGTGCCGTTAGTAGTATGATACTCGGGAATCAATTCTTTCATCAGATGCACTACCTCCATATTTGAAAGAGAATAGAGATCCCTGAGTAGATTGTCAATTTTCTCCAGTACCAGCTCACCATTGATCTCCTCAACAAGTGCCTTCCTGATCTTTTCATGGTGCGTGGGGAGGGTTTTTTCATGATCGGTCACCAACTCCTCATAAAGCTTCTCTCCGGGCCTCAAACCAATATATTCAATGCGAATATCCTTATCCGGAATAAATCCGGAAAGCTTAATCATTGCTTTTGCCAGATCAGCAATCTTGACCTGCTGCCCCATATCGAAGACATAAATCTCTCCTCCCTGCCCCATGAATCCTGCTTCAAGCACCAGCTGACAGGCTTCAGGGATAGTCATGAAATAGCGGTACACCTCGGGATGTGTTACCGTCACCGGGCCACCACTTTCTATCTGTCTGGCAAAAATTGGAATGACTGAGCCGTTGGAGCCAATAACATTACCAAAGCGGGTAATTATAAACTGTGTATTATGTCCGCCTTCCTGGGCAACCGATTGAACAACATGCTCGCACAAACGTTTTGAGGCGCCCATCACGCTGGAAGGATTAACCGATTTATCAGTTGATATCATTACGAATTTCTCCACACCATACCTGACAGACAGCTCTGTGACTGTCCGGGTACCGCCGACATTAACGCGAATGGCTTCGTGCGGATTCTCCTCCATGAGGGAGACGTGCTTATAGGCTGCTGCGTGGAAGACGATATGCGGACGGTGTTCTTCGAATATCTGTTCCATCCGTGCCTTGTTGGTCACATCAGCCGGGAGTATGCGGAACCTGATATCAAGGAATTTTTCCTTCAGCTCATTCTGCAGGAAGAAAAGTGGAGTTTCAGCCTGATCAACCAGGATGACCCTCTCACAATGGAAACTTGTCAGCTGGCGGGCAATCTCCGACCCTATTGAACCGGCCGCACCGGTAATCATTATTGTTTTGTCCGACAGTCCTTTCTTTATCAGGTTGATATTAAGCTTTATAGGATCACGCCCGAGAAGGTCTTCAAGATCAACACGTCTTAGCTGTGGCAACCGCAATTGCCCTGAAACCCATTTATCCACTTCGGGAGTGTCGAGCACCTCCAGGCCCAGATGAACTGCTTCACGAATTATGCTGCTCTTTTTGTCAACGCTGAGTGCCTTAATGGCAAACACCAGGCTTTCTATCCTGTTTTTCTCAATGAATGCCGCACTCAATGCAGACGGTCCATAGACAACTATGCCGTTGATTTTCTTTCCCTGTTTGCCTTTATCATCATCAATGAAACCAGATACGAGAAACCCGTAACGAGGGTCACTCATTATAACCCTCTTGACAACAAACCCCAGCTCTCCGGCACCATATATAAGAACTCTTTTTTTACTGATACTGGTACGGGTGGCAAAAAGGAATATCATCTTGATAATAATCCGTCCGGCAAAAATGACAATTGACACAACCACATAATGAATCAGGATAATTGAGTGGGGTATTACCAATAAATCACCCAAGTGCATCCGCTTGCCAAAAAAAGAGAAAAGAACCAGAATCAGGGCTGAGCAACTGGTAACAATAAATACCAGTGTAATATCAGTGAGGGTGGTATGTCGCAGTAGACCGCTATATGACCTGAAGATAAGACAGAATATTGCGTAAACTGCCGTGGCAATCAAGCCCTGCCACATAAAAACCTCAAGCCATTCCCCGGGAATACTGAAGTTGAATCTCAGGAGATAAGCAGCTACAAATGCCAGGAATACGAGGGTTAGATCTGCTGCTAATACCAGCCACCTGGGAGCAGAATACCTGTTGAAAAGGTCAAGTGCCCTCCTCCTCAGTTTCAAAATCCTTGATGGGTTAATAAACGCCATTTCTTCCCTTTCCAATATCCACTAAACAATCTGACAATCAAACACTTTTTGCCAGGCAATCTCATCTCTGAAAAGTGCCTTTTGTTCACGTCAGGGCATGCTTCCGCCCCGTCAGTCCCAGTGTCCTTCTTCTGTAAACGCCTATAAATGCATGTAATTGCAATAGGTTTGTTTTTTTGTTAACCTGTTACAGGAAAAGAAGGCGTCTGGTCGGACAAGGCTATGCACATATCTTCCGCAGTGTGAATTTAATCAAAGAAACGTTTTCTGTCAAATTTGGTTTCCCTTATAATCCCCAAAATATGTGCATTTCCAAACTATATATCACCCTTTTTCAGCTGCTCAGTGGCACTATTTACCTTATTGACAAACGAGGAGGCGCAGTTGGTCAAAATATAAATGATTTTGACGAATGTAATCAAATTTTTGATCTATTATAAAACACTTGAAATCAATGACATAATTCCGCCGTAAGCTTCTTACGGCATGTCATGAGTGTAACAAAACCATCCATTCATCGTTAAAAATTACGTGTTGGTCAAAAGAAATGGTATATTTGTCAACTTTCGTCAAAATATGAAGTACACCTTTACTGCCATTCTCCTGCTTGCCACTGCTGTGCTCAATGGTCAGACTATCCTGACCATTGAGGGGAAGACATACACGAACCAGGACGATACATGGCACGGGGTGAATATTGCGCGATCAAAACCTACAACCCTTACTTTCAGGAACAATGCCATAACCTCCGTAAACCGGTATGGCTACCTTCTTTCAGCCGGTGATGAGGTTCCCGGGGCGTATAACAATAATCTTGACGGTGCTGTTATTACAGGAAATATGCTCACCTGGAACGGAACACCGGAGACCGGAATCATCCCTCATGGTATCTTTACCGGATACAATATCAATGTACAGGTAAAATACAACTATCTGAACAAGGTGCCCATGGCTATCATCCGCAAATCAAACGGGATGACAGATGTTTCAGGTGTTGTATCATACAATATTGTAAAGAATCCGGGAGTCGGGGTTGTAGTAAAGGGTATGAATGGTGTCAGGATTTTTAACAATACCTTCTACAGCTCACTCACAACTACCCAAACCAACAGGGCTTTCATTGATATATATGAAAACCCTAGTGTTACACCGGCAGGGTCTGCAAAAGGCGTCAAAATCTACAACAATGTATTTTATACAAAGAACAGGCTCAGAAATATAAGTATAACTTCAGCCTGTCTTTCCGGTTTTGAATGCGATTACAATATTTATTACTGTGAGTCAGGCACCCCTGTTTTCCAGGTTGATGGTTCATTGAAGACCTTTGCTGAATGGCAGGCAATGGGCTATGACACTCATTCAAGAGTTATAAACCCGAATTTCAAAGACCTGGTAAGCTTTGTTCCTGCGGCACGGCTTGATTATGGCACTGATCTGGGCCAGGCATTTGCTACAGGATTGGCTGTAGATGCAAAATGGGGAACCACGAGCCCTGCCACAGCAACACAGAACGGCAGGTGGCAGGTGGGAGCTGTTGTTTACAAGGAAGTGGCAGAACCTGCACCTCTCCCGAAATACTCGGGTTCAGTAATTAATAATGCCACTCCTGCCAGGCTTGAAATGACGTTCAGCCTGGCTCTTGCAAATATACTACCCGCGACCTCCACCTTTAATGTAAAAGTGAACGGCACATCCAGAACTGTCAGTGCTGTTACAGTCTCCGGCACTAAGGTGACACTGACACTGGCAAGCCCGGTGGCACATGGCGATGCCGTTACAATAGCCTATACAAAACCATCGACAAACCCTTTACAGACAACTGCTGGAGGGCAGGCAGAATCGTTCAGTGCACAGAGTGTAACCAATAATGTTGCTGCTCCCCTGCCAGCGCTTGTCAGCAGGGTTGTTGAAAATGCATCGCCCTCGGCCCTGGTGTTGACATATAACATGTCACTGGCAAGCATTATACCGGCTGCATCGGCTTTCGCCGTAAAGGTTAATTCAACCGCCAGAGCAGTCAATTCGGTAGCTGTCTCCGGCACTAAGGTGACACTGACACTGGCAAGCCCGGTGGCACATGGCGATGCCGTTACAATAGCCTATACAAAACCATCGACAAACCCTTTACAGACAACTGCTGGAGGGCAGGCAGAATCGTTCAGTGCACAGAGTGTAACCAATAAGATAGCTGCCCCGGTCAATTCACCACCACTTATAGACATCTCTTCTCCCACGAAAAGCACCGGGTTCATTGCACCTGCAACAATAACAATAGAGGCAAATGCCACAGATCGTGACGGAAGAGTTGTCATGGTTGAGTTTTATAATGGCACAACCAAACTTGGAGAACGCACTTCGGAACCATGGTCTTTTACTTGGAAAGAGGTTAATGAGGGTACATACTCAATCACTGCTGCAGCTACTGATAATTCAGGAGCCAGAACAGTCTCATCAGCCGTTAAAATAGTTGTTGAGAAAGCTGTCACTGCAGTCAACCTGGCACCATCAATTGCAATCATATCACCAATTAATACATCCCTGGAAGCTCCGGCAACGGTTACACTTACTGTTGATGCCTCAGACCCCGACGGATCAATTACCAAAGTTGAGTTTATGGCAGGGGGAGTAAAGATCGGAGAGAGCTCTGTGTACCCCTTTTCCTTTACCTTTCAATGTGATACGACCGGAGTGTACGAGATAACAGCTGTAGCCTGGGACAACCTGAATGCCACCGCCACATCAGCCCCTGTGACAGTCTCGTTCAGTCTGAGACGTGAACTACCGGACCTTGCCACTCTTTACCCATCTCCTAATAATGGCGTTTTTACAGTAGAGTTTAATCCCTTTACCGACTCCCTGAGCGAAAAAAGACTTACTATTCTCAGCCTTAGTGGCAGAACAGTGTTTTCAATCCCAATTTCAGATGAAGAGACATCCAAACAGGTTGACATCTCAGGTGTGGTTCCCGGCATTTACATAATGCATATTACAGAAGCGAACAGGATCCTCACGGCTAAAAGGTTCATTATATATTAAGTTCTTACGATTAACAGTTCGTAAATACATTTCCTTTTTTATCTGATCTGCAGGTTACTGCATGACTACATCCATTTCAACACGTAAGAATTTTCTGCCGGTATGCATCATTGGCACTTAATTTGCATTTTTTTTAATCAACACCCCTTTTCATAATACTTATTTAATGAATAATGCGTTTGGTAAGTAGTTTTAATCATATAATTATTATGTCAGCCAATAAGAGACTACAGGGATTATTTCTTTTAACATATATTCTTACGTGTACACTGCTTATGAGCAGTTGTATCAAAGACCCAACTTTGCCGGTTGTGAACACTGGAGAAGCTGTGCAGGTCACAATAAACTCAGCAGAAGTTGGCGGAATAATCATCGATGACGGAGGTGCTGAAATAACAGCAAGAGGGTTCTGCTGGTCCAAGGCTTCTACACCTTCAATAAATGATGAAATGATTCCGGCAGGAATCGGCACAGGTGAATTCAGCAGCACCATTGAAGGTCTGGAACCCAATACCAGATATTACTTACGTTCATTTGCTGAGAATAAGGTAGGTATTGCATATGGTAATGAAGTCACATTCTTAACAGGCATAGCACCTCCTGTAGTAACTACAGCTCAGATTTCGGGTATCGGTGCTGATACGGCCATCTGCGGTGGGACTATTACCTATGACGGTGGCACTGCTATTGAAGCCATGGGGATTTGCTGGAGCAAAGAGCCCATGCCAGATATCAACGACCCCCATACCACTGAAGTACCTGGAACAGGAAACTTCACCAGTACCCTGTTAAACCTTGAACAGGCAACTGTCTATTATGTGAGGGCATATGCAAGCAACGAAAGCTGGACTGCATACGGAGAACAGCTGACCTTCAGAACCAAATTGGCAGATATCGAGGGTAACCTTTACAATACGGTACTGATAGGAACACAACTCTGGATGGCTGATAACTTAAGGACAAGTAAGCTCAATGACAATAGTCAGATACAGAATATCACTGACAATGCACAATGGGCAGCAATAACAAATCCAGCCTATTGCTGGTACAATAATGACTCTTCTTTAAAATCGACATACGGAGCCCTTTACAACTGGTTCACAGCAGCTTCAGAAAAACTATGCCCAGTAGGCTGGCGTGTGCCGACAGATGATGAACTCAATGCACTGGAGATTTCCCTTGGGATGTCATCAGATCAGACAGGGGCATGGGGCTGGCGCGGTACTGACCATGGCAATAAAATGAAAAGTCAGAGCGGTTGGGATGAAAACGGGAACGGTACCAATTCAAGCGGGTTTTCAGCACTTCCAGGCGGATATCGTTCCGGCAGTGAAGGTAAGTTTCTATTGGAGAAAACTATTACCTACTGGTGGAGCTCAAATGAACATGATGCAGAACGTGCATGGTACAGGCGACTGGACAGCTCCAGTGATCAGGTATACAGGGCATCAACCACGAAAAAGGGAGGGAAATATGTAAGGTGCGTCAAGGATTAACCTCATGAAACCTTTAAGGGGCACAACCGTATAATCCAAATGATGATTTATATACAGAATTAAACATCTATAAAATCAGAATGAATACCATGAAAAAAGGTTTAAGTTTTTTTGTAATAGTATGCTTTATTGCAACAATGGGAGTCTTCCAGGGATGTAAAAAATCAACAATCCCTGAACTGACCACTGTGGCAATAAGTGATGTTGGCCTTGCAACGGCCGTTTCTGGCGGAACCATTATTACTGACGGAGGCGAAGAGATCACAGCAAAAGGTGTGTGCTGGAGCACCTCAACCAACCCAACTATTGCTGACTCAAAGACAAGTGATGGTAAAGGATCAGCCAATTTTACCAGCAATATTATCGGGTTATCAGAAGGAACAACCTACTATGTACGCGCATATGCCACCAATGAAGTAGGAACAGCTTATGGTAATGAACTTTCCTTTACCACGAATGAGGTAACAAGTGCCGTGGTGACAACCACCGAAGTATCAAATGTGACATCAATATCGGCTATCGCGGGTGGAAACATTACCAGTGATGGCGGTGGCAGCATAACTGCCAGAGGAGTCTGCTGGGGTACTTCTCCAAATCCCACAGTAAATAAAACCAGTAACGGTACAGGCACTGGATCTTTTACCAGTAATATCACAGGGCTGGAAGACGGAACTATTTATTATTACCGTGCTTATGCAACCAACAGTTCAGGCACCTCCTATGGTCAGGAATATAGCTTTATAACGCCGGCAACCGACATTGAAGGAAATGTTTACAAAACTGTAAAGATTGGAGATCAAGTGTGGATGGCTGAAAACTTAAAGGTAACAAAGCTGAACGACAATACAGATATTACATATGCTCCTGATAATGTTGATTGGATAGTACTTGACGGGCCGGGGTACTGCTGGTATAACAATGATCCGGATTTAAATAAACCAGTATATGGCGCTTTATATAACTGGTTTGCAGCCAGCAACGAAAATATCTGTCCCACTGGATGGCATGTGCCAACAGATGTGGAGTTCAATGCCATGGAGGTGATATTGGGCCTTGCTCAGGATGATGTAAACAACTGGGGATCTCGTGGTACAGACCACGGTTCGAAAATGAAAAGCGACACAGGATGGAAAACTGATGAAAATGGAACCAATACCAGTGGGTTCACCGCTCTGCCTGGAGGATATCGTTTTTATTCTAATGGAACCTACCAGGGTCAGGATACCTACGAATACTTCTGGACTGCCACTCAACATGATGCAGACAGGGGCTGGTACCGATTATTAGAGGGAAGTAAGACGGATGTCTACAGAGCCTCAGGAGACAAGAGAGCAGGGAAAGCTATTCGTTGTATAAAGGATTAAATTATAACCTGATATTCAAAGAGAGGCTGCCCTTAAAAGCAGCCTCCTTTTTTCGCTGACCCCAGGCACGGAATTGTTTATTATATTTGAGAAAAAAGAAGATGAGACTTTGGCTGACATTATCACTGTTTCTATTAATAACAGCCTGTAAATCAAATAATAATAGTATGACGAAGATAATATTCCTTCATCACAGCACAGGAGAAGCTATCTGGAAGGGAGAGACTAACAAATATATCTACAAACTTACCAGAAAGGGTGATGTGCAGAAGTACTTCGAAGCCTATAACCAGAAGAATAAAACTGACTATGAGATCAGGGCAATGAATTTTCCTAAAAATTCGCCATATGGTTGGAATAATTATCCATTTGATTATTATAACATCTGGGTAAAGAATGCTGGCAACAGGCCATATATAGAGGAGCCAACCCTGGAAATGCTTACCGCCGAAAATGATGTTATTATTTTTAAGCATTGCTTTCCTGTCAGCCGTATCGTTCCTGACACAGGATCCCCGGATATTGATTCAGACATAAAAAGTATTGAAAATTATAAGCTGCAATATGAAGCCTTGAAGAATAAAATGCATGAATTCAAGAATAATAAGTTCATTGTCTGGACACCAGCAGCTAACACAAAGCTTAAATCAAAAGAGGATGAGGCTTTAAGAACCCGTGAATTCTATAACTGGATGATAAATGATTGGGATATTCAGGGTGATAACATTTTCATCTGGGATTTTTATAAATACGAGACAGATGGAGGCCTATATCTCACTGACGCCAATGCACACAGTCCGGACAATTCACATCCTTCTGTTGCGTTCTCAGCCAGGCTGGCGCCACTTTTCGGGAAATTTATTATTGACGTCATCGAAGGCAGGATTGATTAGATCCCCCTGAATGTAATTCTAAAGAATAATGAATCTTAGGGCAATCTTCTACCGTCTGCATATAAAGCTACTGGAAAAAGCCAGTAATAAAACCAAGATCAGGTACCTGCGAAGAATAGGAATGAAAATTGGAGAGAATTGCCTTATAGGAACGATGAAATTTTCCACAGAACCCTATTTGATTGAAATAGGAGATCATGTAGCAATAGCTAATGATACAGAGATTGTAACCCATGATGGTGGCGTTTGGTGTTTTCGTGATGAAATAAAAAATGCCGATCTCTTCGGAAAGGTTAAGATCGGCAACAATGTTTTTATCGGAAATAATTGTACTATCCTTCCCAATACAACAATTGGCGATAACTGTATAATTGGTTCAGGTAGCGTACTCCGGGGCAAATTCCCGGAAAACTCTGTAATTGTGGGTAATCCTGCAAAAAAAATTATGGATATAAAAGTCCAGAGGTTTCTATACAAGCAGAACCCTGATCTTTTGCAGACCAAACACTTGCCGCCTGCAGAAAAGACCAGATACATCAAAAACCATTTCGGAATAGAATGATGTCCAAGTCAGGGTCAGGTGAGGAAAAGAAAAGAGTTCTAGATCCAATAGTGAATAAACCCCTCATTCTTCAATTCGGTCCTGTCATAAATATTTCGGCCATCACAGATCACAGGCTCTTTCATGAGTCTTTTGAGTGCCTTCCATGAGGGTATTCTAAACTCTTTCCACTCAGTCACGAGCATCACGGCAGATGCATCAATACATGCATCATACATGTCTTTAGCGTAAATAACGTCTGGATTTATGTTCTTACGCAGTCCTTCCAAAGCTATGGGGTCATAAACTGAGACAACACCACCTGCTTTCTGAATAAGGTCAATAATTACAAGCGACGGAGCTTCGCGAATGTCATCCGTTTCAGGCTTGAAAGAAACACCCCATACTGCAATCTTCTTGCCACTGATATTGTTGTCATAGTGGTTTATTAATTTCTCGAACAAAACTCTCTTTTGTTTTTCGTTAACTTCTTCCACTGCTTCTAGAACCTTCATACGATAGCCATGACTTTTTGCCGTATTTATGAGTGCTTTGACATCTTTAGGGAAACATGAACCGCCATACCCCACACCAGGGTAAAGAAACTTGTTGCCAATCCGGCTGTCACTTCCCATACCTTTTCTAACCAGATGGACATCTGCACCTACCATATTGCAGAGATTAGCAATGTCATTCATAAAACTAATCCGGGTTGCCAACATAGCATTAGATGCATACTTAGTCATCTCTGCGGATGGGACATCCATATGAATGACCCTGTAATTGTTCAGCATAAATGGTCGGTACAGACGATCCAATAAATCTCTTGCTCTTTCTGAATCTGTACCAACAATAACTCTGTCAGGGCTCATGAAATCCTTAACAGCAGATCCCTCTTTGAGAAACTCAGGATTGGAAGCTACATCAAAATCAACATGGCAACCTCTTGCTGATAGCTCCTCAGCAATGATCTCCTTTATCCTGTGGGCTGTACCTACCGGAACAGTACTTTTATTGACAATCAGTACATAATTGCATATATTTTTGCCAATTGTTTTCGCGACTTCAATAACATAACTCAGATCTGCACTGCCATCTTCCGTTGGAGGAGTGCCTACCGCAAGAAAAACTATATCAATTCCAGAAAGGCATTCAGTCAGGTCTGTAGAAAAGTGGAGCCTCCCGGCAAGAATGTTTTTTTCAACAATTTCTTTTAACCCGGGCTCATAAATAGGTATTATTCCCTGCTTTAATCTATCTATCTTTTCAGAGTCAATGTCTATGCACGTGACATCAATTCCGACTTCAGAAAAGCATCCCCCTGAAACGAGTCCAACGTAACCAGTGCCAACAACCGCAATTCTCATATTATTAGTAGCTTACTTCATTAAACTTACTTCTGGAAATACCTCTTAAAAAGGAGGTTTATAATAATCTCTGTACCATTCGACAAAGTTTCTCAGTCCATCCTGTAGTGAAGTAACTGGCTTGAATCCTACAAAGTCAGTAAGACTATCTATATCAGCATGAGTAGCGAATACATCACCAGCCTGCATAGGTTTATACACCTTTTTCGCTTTGATACCGATCGTTTTTTCAAGGATAGCAATAAACTCCATAAGGTCTATCGGTTTATTATTTCCGATATTAAATATCTGATATGGTGCTGACGATGTAGATGATTCAGGGTCAGCAGGATCGAACAGAGGGTTTCCTCGTGGAATTTTTTCCAGGAGAGCAACAATCCCATTGACGATATCGTCAATATATGTAAAGTCACGCTTAAGATTCCCATTATTAAAGATCTCTATGGGTTTCCCTTCATATATTTTCCTTGTGAAGCCGAAATAAGCCATGTCAGGTCTGCCCCATGGTCCGTAAACAGTGAAGAACCTGAGACCTGTGACAGGAATATTGAAGAGATGTGCATAGGAATGGGCGATTACTTCATTAGCTTTCTTTGTTGCGGCATATAAGCTTACAGGATGATCCGTATTCTGATTTACAGAGAATGGAACATGGCTATTCAAGCCATACACCGAGCTTGACGATGCGAAAATAAGATGCTGTGGAGGGTAAGCCCGACAAGCCTCAAGAATATTCATGAAACCAATAAGGTTACTGTCTATATATGACTGTGGGTTCTCCAAAGAATAGCGCACACCTGCCTGGGCAGCCAAATGGATAATAAAATCGAAATGCTCAACACTACATAATTCAAAAATGGCACTTTTGTCGATAATGTTAAGCCGGTGAAAGAAAAAATCAGAGTTTCCTACACTTGTCGAACTGCGCGCTTTTCGTATCAAGTCATCAATTCTTGCCTCCTTAAGCTTTACATCATAGTAATCATTTACCGAATCAATCCCTGTCACCTTGTAGCCTAAGGAGATGAGTCTAGCTGAAAGATGATAACCAATGAATCCGGCAGATCCGGTAACAAGAATTTTTTTCATAAACCAACTTCTATAAATATCTTGTTTATCATCCTGGCTACTACTCAAATCATTTATAACCAAGGGTATTTATATCTTGAGGATCGCAAATCCTTGACTTCATCAAGAACTTTTCTGAAAACCGGATTGGTTCGGTAACCTCCTTCTGAAAGATCATTGCCTGTTATAGAATAATCAGAATTACCCTCTATCAAGATCGGACCGGACTCACTTATTGCCACATCCCAACCAACTATACGTAACCCCGGTATCAGGCTGGCAGCCTCAAGCACCAGCTCTTTAGCTTCGTCGAAATATGGAATTACAACTTCCTCAAAAATAGTTTCAGTTACCGGATGAGATTTGAGGATCCTCACACCATAATAGCTCAAGGTCGAATACCCCTCTTTCTTAAGTCTTCCTGTTCTCAGATCTATGCCCACCTGACAGCCTCCTAAACATATATTATCAACATAATTCTTATTAATACTCATCCTGATATAACCCGATATTACGTCTACTCTACCATCCTTATCAATGAAAGTATCAAATCTGATGGTGTTTAAGCTGAAAGGATTGAGTTTGCTTAGCGCAGCATGCTGGATAACGGTTTCCTGAAAAAGAAATCCTGATTTCTTGACTTCTGAATATAACTCGGTTAATAATGATCTGTTATTTGAGACTTGAGAGCGGCTTATTTTATATACTTTATCTCCTCCAAAACTCCAGTAAATCTTCTTTATTATCATAGAGTCAAGGGTAGGCTCTCTTTCAAATAACCCATTTAGCAGAAGAACAAATTCCTCATAGTTTGAGACCTCAGTAGGCTTTCCGTCACAGATATAAACTGTTTTACTATTATGCATTAGCACCCTAGGCATGGGGACATTAAGCTGACTATAATATAGATGAAAGAACAGTTTATTCTCTAATACATCTCTCCATTCCTTATCGTTTAAAAGAGGCTTAATTCCATAATATAAAAAATCATCCGGAAAATAATCTTTAATATTTGATTTGCCTTTTTTGAATAAGTATCTGGAAAAGTAGTGACGAGGGAATTGACGATAATATATACCCAGGGAGAAAAGATCCTTAGTTATCGTCAAAAGAGATTTTCTGTCCGGATCTTTTATAATCTCCATTAAAAGACGTAACATCGACGCCTTTTCTCTTTCGGCAGGCTTTACCATCGTTTTTCAGCTATACTTTAAAATTAATATAATCTTTTGTTGGGTTTTCCTTTGCTATAATTTTGCCCGGACTCCCTATTACAATTGAATGATCCGGGACATCAAAATTCACAAATGTGTTTGGAGCAATTAAGACATCATTACCAATTATGATTTTCCCCACAATAATTGATCCTGGTCCAATCCAAACATTATCTCCGATTGTTGGTCTTCCTTTTCTTTCCCCTGCTATACCTCGTCCGATAGTGACACAATGACTTACATTACAGTTGCTTCCCATTTTAATTGGGCCTATGATTACCGGGCTGCAATGACTGGTAAGATAAAAACCCTTCCCGATCTTTGCATCAGGATTTATCTCGAAGCCGTATTTAAAACGATATCTTCTTAAGAACATCCTATAAACCAATGAACAAAAGGATGATCCAGAGTGCTCTGAAACCTTCCTGAAAAAATAAGTATAACGGAATCCCGGATATGTCAATCCCTTAATAAACCCTTTCGTTCCCTTAAAACCAAAGTGTCGAAAAAGGTCAGATGCTATCAGACTGTTCATTGTAAGTTATTGTTACTCATGGGTAATTTGTGCGGGGATTATTGTATTCGAGTGACGCTTGCAACAGGTGCTCTGAATGTCTGAAGAAAATAAGCTGATATCATAACGAAAACTATTGCGGAGCCAAATTCATTAATTTCTACACCGGCATAATAATAAAAAACTGACGCATCCTCCGACACAAAGAGTGATCCAATTATCTTCCAGATTGTCCAATTAATAATAAAAAATAGTCCCAAAACAAATGGAGGAACCAACAAATCAATGCTGTCAATGATTTTCTTTACAAAACGTGAAAATACATAGACAATTGGCAACATTATTCCATAAACAAACCAGAATAACTTGTATAGGAAGTTCATGGAAAGAATATAACTAATACCCTTCTTGTAATTACCACCTTCCTCCTGTGAGCGCTATGTAAATTTGTTTCTGTAAAATTGGTATAGTTGAGCAATAGTAAAAGAAA
>CALMSX010000035.1 GCA_937872515.1 uncultured Bacteroidota bacterium | reverse complement strand
GGGAGCGGGGAGCGCGGAGCGGGGAGCGGGGAGCGCGAAGCGAGGAGCGCTGAGCGGAGAGCGGAGAGCGGAGAGCGCTAAGCGAAGAGCGGATATAAACGCTAAGCGCTATACGCTTCGCCATCCCCCAGCAACTGCAAATCATTTTATAACTTACCGTCTCATAACGAAAGGCGCTATGCGCGGAGCTTGTGTTCTTGAACAGCAAGGGGAAGCTGTTAGCGGGAGAAAGAAGTGAGTTGGTGGAGTTTATGTTTGTCAACAATAGAAATGCGTCGTCCTTCTAGTTGGATGATGCCTTCGGCCTGGAGGTCGTAGAGAATGCGGGTTGCCGTTTCGCGGGTGGTACCAGCGAGGTGGGCAAGGTCAGATCTTTTGAGTGAGGCTTTGATGGCGTTGCCTTCCATGCCGTATCTATCAGAAAGCCATTCGATTCCCAGGGCAATTCGGCTTTTCACGGGGCGGAGGGTGTGATCGGTGATTTTGAGTTCTGCTTTTTTTAATTCCCCGGCAAGTAGCTGGGCTAGGCGGAGGGCCAGGCGGGCATTGGTTTCTAACAAGGTATAAAGCGAAGATCGGGGGATAAAACAAATGCGGGAATTTTCTAAAGCGGAGGCGCTGCAGGAAAATGTGTCCTCTGCCAGGATGGCGCGATATCCCATGACATCTCCTTCGCCAGCCAGATGTATGATTTGTTGAAATCCCAGTTCTTCTTCATGGGTAACTTTGATCTTACCTTTACCCACACAGTAGAGGCCTTTGGGATAACTGCCTTCTTTAAAAATGAGTTCACCTGCCTTGTATTCTATCTCTTGTCGACAAGCATCCAGTAGTTGAAGATCGGCAGTATGCAAGTGACTAAAAACAGAACGCATCCTCGACCGGCAAAGTTGACAGCCGGATGACAAGGGATGATTTGATTCCGTATTTTCCACTTTATAGTTTGAATACAAAAATACGAATGAGTGTATCCACTAAAGAGACCAAAATCACAGTGCTTAATGACAGATGTCACAAATAATGGCAACAAAACAAAATTTCTTTATGCCCCATTATTATTGGCTCATATAAAACTATAAGTATTAAATTTTCAAACTTACAGAATTACATTCCGAAAATAAGAAAATTTTGCTGTTTGTTTGGTACAAAAGAAATGAAACAGTCAAAACCTACAGAATAAAATATTGATTTTGGCTGAAAATTAAATTAAGATTTTGCTAATTAGCCGAGATTTTCACACCAAAAAAGTAGATTTTTGTCGTCCGACAAAAAAATCATCAAAGTGACCAACATAGAACTGCCTCAGAGGTGATTCAAAGGTTGGAAAACAAAAGAGAAGAAAAAATGGACAAAAAAGGAGTTGTCGTACTAAGGGATAAAAAACTAAGTAAGTCTACCGCATTTACAAAAGAAGAAAGGCAGGCTTTGGGCCTCAGAGGTTTACTGCCCCACTCCATCATATCGCAGGAGGTACAGGAAATGCGTGTGATGTCGAACATCCGTGACAAAGGCAGTAACATAGAAAAGTACATCTTCCTTTCCGCCTTACAAGACAGAAATGAGCGGTTGTACTACCACATCATTATGAAAAATCTGGAAGAGTTGCTTCCCATCATTTATACCCCTACCGTAGGAGAAGTTTGCACAAGGTTTTCACACATTTACCGCATTGACAAGGGATTTTATATAACCCCTGATGACAAAGGAGATGTGTTGCAGTTGCTGGGCAATTGGCCAGAAAATGACATCCGAATCATAGTGGTAACCGATGGTAGCAGGATTCTAGGTTTGGGTGATTTGGGTGTCAACGGAATTGGCATTTCGATTGGAAAATTATCGCTATACACCGCGGGTGCCGGCATCAATCCAGCGCAATGTATGCCCATTGTTCTTGATTTGGGAACCAATAATAAACCTCTTAGAGAAGACCTGCTCTATCTTGGATATCCGCACCCGCGCCTCGACGATGAAGCTTACTTTGAAATGGTAGATGAGTTTATTAAAGGGGTTCAAATAAAATTTCCGAAGGCCCTGATCCAATTTGAAGATTTTATTACTCCCAAGGCCTATGCCCTACTTGAAAAATACCAGCATGAAGTGCTTTGTTTCAATGATGATATTCAGGGCACGGCCGCTGTTGCTTTGTCAGGTGTTTTGTGTTCCACCAGAGTTTCTGGTATCCCTTTTAAAGAAAGCAGGATCTTATTTTTAGGTGCAGGATCGGCCGCCACGGGCATAGCAGATCTGATGGTTGATGCATTTATGGAAGAAGGTTTGAGTCGCGAAGAAGCGCAAGACAGACTTTGGTTTGTTGATATCGATGGCCTGGTAACTAAAGACCACAAAAAACTGCTCTCGCACAATGTTCCCTATGCCAGACCAAGCCAGCACATGAGCTTTGAAGAAACGCTTCATCACTACCAACCCCACATTCTGATTGGGGCATCAGGGGCTGGTGGCGCCTTTACGCAAGAAGTTATCCAAATTATGTGCAAGTACAATGAACGCCCTGCCATTTTTGCACTTTCCAACCCTACCACCAGTGCTGAATGTACAGCAGAGCAGGCGTATGAATGGAGCGACGGCAAGGCCATTTTTGTAAGTGGTAGCCCATTTGGAAAAGTAGAATATAAGGGTAAGTTGCATATTCCCGGCCAGGGTAACAATGTCTACATCTTCCCTGGTATTGGCCTGGGGGCCATGGCTTGCGAAGCCAAATACCTACCCGATCCCATCTTCCTGATTGCCGCCAAAGTATTGGCATCGCAGGTTACAGAAGATGAATTATCTCATGGCACCCTATTTCCCAGGATGACCCATTTACAGGAAATTTCACTGGAAATTGCAACTGCAGTGGCTACTTATTTATGGGACCAGGGGCTGGCGAGGGCAGAGAGACCGCAAGATATCAAGGCGTTTATCGCAGATCTGCAGTATGATCCTGAGTATTAATGTAGGGATCAGGGGATAGGGACTAGGGGATAGGGTTGAATCTTAATCATCAGCAACTAGTGCCCTCTCATGGAATAGCTTGACATAAAAAATGTGGAAAACTTGCTTAAATTGACATTTGAAATGGACAAATTAACACTAGAAGAAAGAAGACGGAGGCGCTTTAGTGAGAGTTTTCGCAAGCAGCAAGTAACCTACATTGAGGAGGGATCTAAGACGATCGGACAAGTTGCACATGAGTTTGATGTAAAAGCAGACAGTGTCCGGTTATGGGTGAAGAAATATGGAAGTAAAGAACTTCCTCCGCCTATTCTTGTACAAACAGAGGAAGATGTAAATCGAATAAAGTCACTCGAAAAGGAAGCTGCACATTTGAAGCAACTGCTTGGCTCACAACACGTAGAGCTGGTTTATCTAAAAGAGTTACTCAAATTAGCGAAGGAACAATTGGGAGAAGATTTTGAATTAAAATCAAATCCTGATGAGAAAACGCGTTAGTATTAAAAAAAGCTATCCACCTGTTTTAGGGTTTAGGGTAGAACCCTGTCAAGGCATTTTATGAAACAACATATCCCCTAGCACCTAACCCCTGGCACCTAAACTCACAGATGAATTAATCGGGTGCCTTGTTGGGCGGGTAGGATGACTTTGTCGATGTTGGTTTTGTTGGGGATAAACTGCCACGGAGTGGGTTGGTTGGTCCAGTCGAAAGTGTTTTTTTCGACATAGAGTTTTTTGTATTCAAGAGGGGTACAGCCTTTGTATTTTTTGAAGAGGCGGTTGAAGTTGGCGAGGTTGTTGAAGCCGGATGCATCGCTGACCTGGGCAATGGTTTGGTCTGTGTCAAGAAGGAGCTTGCAGGCATGGCCGATGCGGAGATCGATTAAAAACTGGGTAAAAGAGCGGAAGGCAAATTTTTGGAAAAAGTGAGAAAAGGCAGATTCACTCATGTTGACACATGCGGCTACATCCTGGATACGCAGGCCGGCATCGGTAAAATTTTTCATGATGTATCCATAGGCACTTTGGATGCGATTGCTTTCAGAACGGACCGAGTTGGGACTAAAGCCAAGGGAGGCGAGGTATTCGCACTCGGTAGAATTGGCCAGGAGGTTGAGTAAATTTAAAAATTCAAGCACTCCATTGAAGTGGGTTTCTTCTGCCAGTCCCATCATAATTTTTACGGCTTCATTGAAGGTGTTGCCATAAAAACGGATGCCCCTACCCGACTCCGAAAGCAGGTTTCTGATCTTGTGAAACTTTTCCTTTTGAAACATCTGTCCATTGAATAAGTCCATCGAAAACTGAAGGGTGATCACCCGATAACTCTGACCGCTTTCCTGAATTTGTTTATCGCCGTCCCATTTGTGAAAAAGGTAGGGACCGAGTAAAACCAGGTCGTAATCTGAATATCGCTCCGTTGAATCACCCACTATGCGGGTACCCGAAATGCCCATGATGAGATTGATTTCATACTCCGGATGGTTGTGAATGGGATAGTCAAAGCCGTTTCTTACCGAGTCAATTACAACTACAATGTCCTGGGGACGCAGAGGGGTAATTTCTTTAAAAATATTCATTTGTGGCATGGCGAGTCATTTCATCAAATGTACTATAATCAATCATAATAATACTATAATTTTAAATCAAGACGATTCAGGTATTTGTAAAAGTACTATCAACACACATAATAATACCATAATAATAGAAGGTATAAGAGATAAATTTGTTGATAGCTGCTCATAGCCACAGAGTTGAGAGACAGGATACTGTTTCGGAATTTGATAATAAAGCCAAAATTTAATCTAATGCGTTATTCGTTAAAGCAATACACATTTCATTTCATAATAATATTTGTGGTCTTATTTACATTTCCCCTTTTCTCACAAGGACCAACAGTGACGGGAAAGGTAGTTTCTGCTGAAGATGGCAGTGCCATCATAGGCGCTTCGGTGCTGGAAAAAAATACACAAAACGGAACTGCTACCGACTTTGACGGGGGATTCAACTTAAAAGTGGGCTCGGCGTCATCGGTTCTTGTAATCAGTTACATAGGTTATGCCAGTCAGGAAGTAGTGGTTGGCAGCACACCAATGACCATTACCCTGAGCCCACAGACCAACCTCATGAATGAAGTCATTGTAGTAGGCTATAAAAAAGAAATAAGGACAGAAGTAAGTTCATCCATCACATCGCTAAAAGCCAAGGATGTTGAAAAATTAGTGGTCACCAGTGTAGATCAGGCCTTGCAGGGGCAGTCGCCGGGGGTAATGGTTACCCAGGTGACCGGTTCACCAGGCGATGACATTGCTGTGAGGATCCGGGGGGTAGGTACATTGGGTAACAATAATCCTCTCTACGTGATTGATGGGATTCCTACCACAGGAGGGCTGAACATGTTTTCCATCAGCGACATTGCCACGATTGAGATCTTAAAAGATGCAGCTGCAGCTTCCGTTTATGGTGCGAGGGCAGCCAATGGTGTAGTGCTGATAACTACCAAAAGAGGTAAATCCGGAAAACCGGTGTTTCAGTTTGAAAGTTACCTGGGCATCCAGCAACCTGTCAACCTGCCAAAGCTACTTAATGCAAAAGACTTTCTTACCATTCGAAACGAGGCCATCGTCAATGCCAATGCTTTGAGGAATGTTGCCAATCAGCTACCCACTTATGATCCGGCAATTCTTGACACCTTGCCCGATAACAACTGGCTGGACATCATGTTCAATCCTGCCGCCATGCAGCGCGTTTCACTTTCTGCAAGAGGGGGAAGTGAAAATGGCACCTACTATTTATCCGGAGAATACCTCAACCAGGATGGCATTTTTAGAGGACAGGGTTTCAAAAAATACCAATTCCGCATGAACGCAGAAAGTGGTAAATCGTGGTTTAGGGTAGGAACCAATCTGGTATTCTCGCATACCGATCGAAACATCATCAATGGTTCAGGTGATGGCTATGGAGCCGGCAACGAATTGAGTGGTGTGAGGTATGCCCTGATAGCTTCTCCTTTGTTTAAAAGATTTCATGCAGATGGTAGTCCGGTCAAGACCAGTGTTGAGTTGGGAGATCCAACTCTTTATGGAGATGGCAATGCCAATCCGGAAGTGTTGGTTGACAATACAGACTGGAACCTCAAAAGATATCGGGTTTTTGGAAATGCCTTTGCAGAATTCAGATTGGCTGAAGGGATAAATCTGCGATCGACCCTTGGCGGTGATTTGCTGTTTGACAAGGAGAAATTGTGGAAAGAACGGCTGTCTGCTGCTATTTATAGTCCTACCTCTCTCAATGAAGGCAGGGTTTTCAACCAGACCCTGGTATGGAACAACACCCTGGATTTTCAAAAAACCTTTGGCGACCACAAATTATCTGTGCTGGCGGGTATGGAGGCCATTGATAATCACACAGACTATCTGGGAGCATCTGCCAACAACTTCAGGCTAACTGATCCTTTGTTCAGGTATTTGAGCAGTAGTATTACCGAAGACATCAAAAACGTAGGGATTTCCGGCATTGCCACAGAGTGGGCCTTGTTGAGTTACTTTTCACAGGTGGGCTATGCTTATAAAAATCGTTACATTTTAAGTGCCTCATTCAGAAGGGATGGATCCAGCCGGTTTGGGAGGAACAACCGATGGGCTAATTTCCCGTCGGTATCAGCGGCCTGGAATGTATCAAATGAAGCCTTCTTTCCTGAAAACACCTTTATCTCTACCCTCAAAATCAGGGCTAGCTGGGGACAGCTGGGCAACCAGGAAATTGGTATCTACCCTTACAGCTCATTGGTCAGTACCGGAAATTACGTTTACACATTTGGAGATCAGGTAGCCACCGGCGCAAGCATTCTGGAAACCGGCAATCAAAACATCAGATGGGAAACCAGTACCCAAAGCAATTTGGGACTCGACTTAAGTTTATGGAACGATAAATTGACCCTGACCACCGATTTATTCATCAAACGAACAGATGACATCCTGGTCAGAGTACCTATTCCACAGGCTGGTGGAGGTAGCAGACCTCCCTTTGTCAATGCGGCATCTGTTGAAAACAAAGGCATAGAACTGGGTTTAAACTACCGTCAGCGATTGGGCAAGTCGACCCTCAACATAGGCGCTAATATTTCTTCGATTAGCAATAAAGTAGTAAGTATTGCTGACAGTGAGCCTATTTCAGGAGGCTTTGGATTGTCAGATGGTCCTATTACCCGAACAGAAGCCGGATACCCGGTGGGTTCATTTTATATATGGGAAATGGAAGGCATTTTCCAAAGTCAGGAAGAAATTGATGCCAGTCCATTTCAAACCACCTTTACCCGACCCGGTGATGTAAAGTTTAAAGATTTGAATGGAGACAATAAAATTGATGACAAAGACCGTGCCCATGCCGGAAGTCCCTTTCCAGATTTTTCTTATGGTTTAACAATGGGCCTGACAATAGGCAATTTAGATATCTCCACCCTGATTCAGGGTGTTTATGGCAATGACATCTATTTTCTGTATGGCAACTTTGCCTATGAGACTCAGTTGAGAGGATTCAATTCCTATGAAGCCATATTAGACCGATGGACACCAGAAAACACCGATACCAATATCCCAAGGGTAAGTGTTGATGACAGAAACGGAAACCGGAGAATATCAACTCGTTTCCTGGAAGATGGATCTTATCTTAGGGTAAAAAACATCACCATAGGTTATGATTTCAAAGACCTGCTGGGCATTAGAGCGGTCTCTAGTTTCAGAGCCTACTTTTCGGTTCAAAATGCTTTCACTTTTACCAAGTATCCCGGGCTGGATCCCGAAATTCAGGCCAATGCCAATGACACGAGGGGACTGGGCATATCATCAGATCTGAGTGTGGGCATAGATTGGGGCACCGTACCTGCCGCACGGGTAATGACACTTGGTTTTAATTGCGAATTTTAAAAACAGAAAAAATGACAAAGGCAATATACCTATTTATTATATCTGGATTCTTATTTTCCTGCCAGGGTATTTTAGACAAAGAACCCATTGCCACCCTGGATGCAGGTTCTTTTTTCAAAACTGAGGCCGATGCAGTACAGGCAATCAATGCGGCTTATGGCCCTTTGATGTTCAACAACAAAAACAATAATTTTTACTGGGCTTTTTCCACCATAACTTCAGATGAAGCCATCACAGGGGGAGATGGTTCGAGACCCGGATTGGTTGAGATGGATGCCTTTACCTACACCCCAAGAACAGAAGAATTTAATACCTTTTGGAAGGTTAACTACGAAGGAATAACCCAGTGCAATGTAGTGTTGGCTAATTTGGATAAAGCAGAAATGAGTGTTGCCAAAAGGAATGAACTTAGAGGCGAAGCTTTATTTCTGAGGTCTTATTATTATTTTTTACTAAGTCAGGTTTTTGGCGATGTGCCCTTGTTTACAACCCTGGTTGCTCCTGAAAATCTAAAAGTAGCCAAAACTGCCAATTCCATAATACTAGCTCAGATTTACAACGATTGTGAGGAAGCTGCCGGTTATCTTCCATCCATCAGACCTGCTGTTCAGGCCGGAAGAGCAACAAAGGGAGCTGCCCTTGCCCTGGCTGCCAAAACAGCCTTGTATCAAAAAGATTATAACAAGGTAGTTGAAAAAACTGCCCAGATAAAAGCTTTAAATGTTTATAGCCTGATGGCTGACTATCGGGATAATTTTAAAAAATTTACTCAGAACAATGCAGAATCTGTTTGGGAGATTCAGCATACCAATCTACAACTCGGTTTGGGCAATTTTTTAAACCAATGGTGGATGTCAAAAAAACTGACAGGCTATGGTTTTGCTGAAGCCAGAGAAGAATTGGTCAAAGCTTTTGAGACGGACGATCCCAGGAGGAAGTTTACCATTGCCATGAACAACGAAGACTATTTTGGCGTGGTGTATAAAAATTCATTTTCCTCTACTCGTTACAGTCCTATTAAATATCTTCAAAATCCTGCTGAAGTGACTCAGCCCGCAGATGGAGACATCAATTATACCGCAATAAGATTTGCAGAAGTTTTGCTTTGGGAAGCAGAAGCTCTCAATGAATTGGGTCGGGTAGCGGAGGCTGCCATACCTCTGGAAGTTGTGAGGAACAGGGCCAGAAGTCAGGCAGTAAATCCTGCCACCGCCCTACCCAAAATAAGCACCACTGACATAGCTGAGATGCGCGCAGCCATTCGTCATGAGCGGCAGGTTGAACTGGCATTTGAGATGCATCGATTTTTTGATTTGGTAAGATGGGGAATTGCCGGAGATCTGCTTCCCGGTTTTGTGAAAGACAAACACGAAAGATTTCCCATTCCACAAACTGAAATTGATCTCAATGCTAATTTATTGCAGAACCCCGGATATTGAGTTGGTCCAAAAAAGATCATGAAAGTACCATCATCCTGCTTCATAGCATAGTTGATAAAGAAAAGTCTATCTCATTTTTGTTTAACAGGATTTATCTGTGTGATAATGATATTTAGAACCATCACTCTTTTTTTATTGCTGATTTTGTTGCAAACACCTGGTTTTTCTCAGGCCGGACAAATTGCCATCAACAGGCTTTCGGGCGTAGCCATGGCACCGTCGCCCTATGTGATGCGGGATTGGAGAACAGTAGCAACTAAGTATGACAGCCTGGTTTACAACTTATCACTTAGCGGACAATACATGCCATTTATTTATCTGCAATCAGGTGGCATCAATTATCCCAATCAGGAGAAATTCGGACTCCACACTTTTGTAGGAACCAAATCTCCCTTTGGCAACGAAGCCATCAACGTCCTCCCCTCTTTGGTTGGTGCAAGTCTGGCTGGTATCGACAAAAGCAATCAGTTTGGCAAAAACTGGATTAAAATGAGCTATGATTTTTACAACAAGGCCAATGGTGAAAATATTTATCTCAACAATGCAGGTGGAAGCAGTGGCAATGATTGGTGGTATGACGTAATGCCTAATGTTTACTTTTATCAGTTGTATGACCTCTATAATGGTTTAGACGGGACAGGCAAAGAACAATTTAACAGCATTGCACAACAATTTGCAAGGGCTATCAGGGCCATGGGAGGAAGTGATAAGCCATGGACCAAGCCCTACATGAATTACAGGGCATGGAAGTTTAAGACCATGGAGCCCTTACAAGGGGGTGTTACTGAACCTGAAGCGGCAGGAGCCATGGCCTGGGTTTTATACAATGCGTGGTTGGAAAGCGGGAATGAAGAATTTCTTAAAACAAGTGAATGGGCCATGGAATTTTTAAACACCTGGTCAAGCAATCCCTCTTATGAATTACAACTACCCTACGGGGTATATACTGCTGCCCGGATGAATGCAGAATTAAACACCCATTACGATATTGAAAAAATGGTAAACTGGTGTTTTGACAAAGGTCCTTTGAGAGGCTGGGGATGCATAAAAGGAAAATGGGGCGGCTTGGATGTGACCGGACTTATTGGGGAAGCCAATGATGGTGGCAATGACTATGCCTTTCAGATGAACGGACTCCACCAGGCTGCAGCCCTTGTACCCATGACTCGATATGATAAAAGATTTGCAAAAGACATTGCAAAATGGGTTCTGCATCTGGCTAATGCCAACCGATTGTTTTACCATGGCTACCTTCCTTCAGATCAGCAGGATGCCAGTACCTGGTCAGCACAATACGATGATAACCGTGTATTGGGATATGAGGCCCTACGACAAGTATGGCAAACAAAGTCGCCCTTTTCAACAGGAGATGCCCTCAAAAGTGGATGGTCGGCCACCAACCTGGCACTTTACGGTACTTCATCTATTGGATATTTAGGAAGTATCGTCGAAAAGACCAATGTTGAAAAAGTAATAAAACTGGACTTGCTCAAAACTGATTTCTTTCAAGATGCAGCTTACCCAAGTTTTCTGATTTACAATCCCAATACCTCGACAGCTTTGGTGGAGGTAGATTTGGGCACACAGGCTACTGACATTTATGAGGCTTTGTCTGAGACATTTCTTGCCAAAAACAAGACAGGGCTAACCAGTATCAATATTCCTTCGAATGAAGCAGTAATGCTGGTTTACTGTCCGGCAAATGGAACGATCAGTTTCGACGAAAACAAAATGTTGGTAAACGGCGTCATTGTTGACTATCGTCAAAGCCAAAAAGTATATTCCATCAAACCCCGTATTCAGGCCTTAGTAGGCGATAGCAACGTAGTAGAGCAACAAAAGAAAGTCAATCTATATTGTAAAGCGATGGATGCAGATTCTCCGGTATTAACTTACGCCTGGTCTGCCAATAAAGGAATAATTAACGGTAGCGGAACCAATGTGAGTTATGAAGCATCCGGAGAAACAGGAGCAGTTGAGATTCGATGCATTGCAGTAGATGAAACCGGATTGAGTGACACTGCTATTTATCAGATCCAAGTAGTAGAAAAAATTAACACCGCCCCAAAGGTACCCGCCATTCAAAAAGACAGGTCATATGTCGAGCCCGGATCTCAGGTGAGATTTTGGTGTGAAGCAGAAGACGAAGAAGGTGATCCGTTACAATATGAATGGAAAGTTGAAGGCATTGGTTTGGGTAATGGTAGTTCAGAAATTATATGGCAGGCACCGGGTGAGGGCATTTACACCATTACCGTAGCCGTAACAGATGGCCTTCATACAGCCATAGAAAGAAGTGTCAAAATACTGGTAAAAACGTTTGGCACAGAAAATTACAATGCATTGGCCTATTATGATTTTTCCGGCAATGCCAATGACAAAAGTGGTAATGAAATTAATGGCACACCTAAGGGTGTGATTTTAACAGCAGACAGGAATGCAAAAGCATTGAGTGCTTATTATTTTAATGGGGGCAACCAACACATTTTGGTACCCAATCAAGCCAAACTCAATTTTACCCAGGGTATATCGGTGTGTAGCTGGTTCAAACCCATCAGTCAGCCTGAAAAAGAAACTTTTTTGGTTTCTCACGGCAGTTGGCAGGAAAGATGTAAGATTTCTATTACCCAGGAAAATAAATTGAGATGGACTGTGAATACCGTAAATGGGATTACTGATCTGGATGCTACAACAGACATCAACAACGACACCTATTACCATGTGTGTGCCTCCTATGATGGGAAAGACGTTTTGCTCTTTGTCAACGGCCAGTTAGAAAGTTTTAAAAGCCATAGCGGTGCGTTGAGGACCACCCAAAAAGCGATGACAATAGGGCAAATGAATGCCGACATTGCCGACTACAATTTTAAAGGAGTGATTGACGAAGTTGTAATTTATGATCAACTGATCCGTCCTGAACAGGTGGGTGAGGTGTACAATCAAGGCGTTGTCAATGCTACCTGGGATCCGCAAATCGCATCGATTCGATTATATCCCAATCCTGTGCTAACTAAGGCAGAAATTCAATTTGACGATTTGATTTTTGCCCCCATAAAGGCGGAGATATTAGCAATAACCGGAAAAAAAATAAAGGAGCTTGATATGAATGCTGGTCATACCACCCTTGATGTATCCCAATTGACCAGAGGAATGTATACCCTTATAGTTTACCACAGTCAGGGCAAATCGAGTCTGCCCTTTTTAAAAATGTAATTTATTTTGCCACATTATAATCACATATTAAATCATACTACGATGAAACACACCTTACCTATTTTGCTATTGATGCTGTTGGGAGGATTTAACATCCAAGCACAGAGTCCGCTGGCACAGTATTCGTTTTCAGGTAGTGCCAAAGACGGTACCGTCAACGCCAACCATGCCAAAGTCAATGGAGCACGGCTGACGACAGACCGCTTTGGAATTGCAGGAAGGGCCTTTGCTTTTGACGGAATACAGTCTTCTGTCACAGCGGCCAACAGCGACGCTTTGAACACCGGCACTGCGACGATTAGTTTCTGGGTTAAACCAGAAGAATTCCCCGCACAGGGAGAAGTATTTATTTTGTCAAATGGCGGATGGCAAGAAAGGTGGAAAATCTCATTGCCATCTCATGGAAAGCCTGTATTTACCACCCATGCCAATGGAGCCTGTTGTAGCGATATGGATTCAGGCAATCCATTGCAGCTGGGCCAATGGACCCACCTTGTAATGGTGCACGATGGCAGTAAAGACATCATTTATGTTAACGGTGTTAAAGCCAATGAGAAAAACACAAGTGGAAATTTGGATGATACCGGATATCCTCTGGGAATTGGATATGACCCGATCGACCAGAACTTTTATTTTAAAGGGTCTATCGATGAAGTTGAAATTTACGGAACAGCCCTGACAGACACCGAAATTGCAGGACTGTATGCAGAACAAAACACACCTCCTTCGTCTGTTGATGGCATAGTAGCAGAGTTTGCTTTTGATGGAAATACAGAAGACGGTTCAGAATGGGCCAACCATGCCAGTCGCAATGGTGGTAATTTTGTAACCGATCGATTTGGATTTGGAAAACAAGCTCTTAACCTGGATGGCGGTGCCAATGTAACAGCGCCTGCAAGTGATGTTTTAAATTCGGGTACAGCTACTATTGGATTTTGGGTTAAGCCCAACAGCTTTCCTGGAAGCGGAGAAGTATTTTTGCTTTCACATGGTGGATGGCAGGAAAGATGGAAAATCTCACTTCCCTCACACGGAAAACCGGTATTTACCACCCACTCAAATGGAGCTTGTTGCAGTGACATGGATTCAGGAACTCCCCTTGAATTAAATAAATGGACCCACGTTGTCATGGTGCATGATGGAACCAGTGATGTCATTTATTTTAACGGAAGTAAGGTAAATGAAAAGGCCGTTAGTGGCATGTTGGACGATACTCAGTACCCACTCGGCATCGGATGGGATCCTATTGACAAAGGAGGATTTTTTGACGGAAGCTTTGATGATGTAGTATTGATCAATAAAGCGATGACAGAAACAGAAGTCAATGCATGGTACCAAGTGGAGGCAACTTTTCCAGGCACTCAATCAGATCTAGTTGCCAGTTATTCAATGAATGGTAATGGAGATGATGACACCGACTTCCACAATAATGGAGTTGTTAGCAATGACGCCGCAGGTACTGTCAATAGATTTGGCCGGGCCAACAACGCACTAATAGGAACGGTAACAGCGGACAATTCTCCGGCATTACAAAGCGACTATACCACCGTATCTTTTTGGCTAAAACCCAATCAGTTTCCTGGTTCAGGAGAAGTATTTTTATTGTCGAATGGAGGATGGCAGGAAAGATGGAAAATATCTCTGCCTTCACACGGAAAGCCGGTATTTACTACCCACGCCAACGGAGCCTGCTGCAGTGACATGGATTCAGGCACACCACTGGCATTGAATGCATGGACCCATGTAGTCATGGTTCACGATGGTAGCCAGGACATCATCTATTTTAATGGTGTAAGAGTGAATGAAAAATCAGTGAGCGGTGCCCTTGATAAAACTCAACATCCGTTGGGAATTGGCTGGGATCCGATCGACAAAGGAGGAATATTTGATGGTGCCATAGACGATGTAGCTCTTTACAACAGGGCATTGAATGATGCAGAAATCAGTCAGTTGTATGGTCAACAAAGTGTTGAAACGCCAATTGCCGGAAATCTGGTAGCGAGATATGCTTTTGATAACAATGGCCACGATGGTACTGCCTACAACAACGATGCCAGTGGATATTTCCCCGGCAAAGACAGATTTGGCAAGGCCAACAAAGGTGCCGCGTTTAAAAACATAGGATCAGAAGTAAGGGCAGAGAACTCGCCACAACTCAATGGCGGCACAACTACTGTAAGTTTCTGGATCAATCCTAATACCTATGCAGACAATGGCGAATATTATTTATTATCATTTGGAGGCTGGCAGGAGCGATGGAAGATTTCACTGCCATCTCATGGAAAACCTGTTTGGACGACCAATCACAGCAATGGCATTTCTGACATGGATTCTGGTGAAGGAAACACGTTGCCTTTAAAATCCTGGACTCATGTAGCCATGGTGCATGATGGTAATAAAGATATCATCTACTTTAATGGAGTACAGGTAGCAGAAAAAAATGTAGTTGGAACACTCAATTCGACCACTCACCCATTGGGAATTGGTTATAATGCAGTGGATGGCGGCAGCTGGTTCGACGGACTGATGGATGAGGTACAGATTTACAACACGGCTCTTGACGCTACGGCCATCAAAGCACTTTACGACAGCCAGGCGCTGGAAGAAGGTGGTGATGATGAAGCCCCTGATGCGCCACTCAATTTGGATGGTCAGGTAACATTTAACAATGTATCACTAAGCTGGAGACCCTCCTCTGACAATGTAGGTGTGGTGGCCTACAATGTATATATCTTCAGTTCATTAGCAGCCATTACACCTGCTACAGAACAGACATTTGCCCAGTTAACACCATTGACCGATTATGTGTTCGGGGTAAGTGCCATCGATGAAGCCGGTAACGAATCAGAAATTACAACCCTTAAAGTTACCACCGGGCCTGATGAATCACCCGATGTAACGCCACCAACCGCTCCTGGCAATTTGCGGGGAACACCAAGTTTTAGTTCTGTTTTGCTTGCCTGGGATCCAAGTATTGACGACAGAAAAGTAGACGGATATATTATGTGGGTTGATGGTGTATATTACGACAGCCTTGCTCCTGAAGTGGTATCCGTTTTGGTTTCAGGACTGGACTCCAAAACAGCCTATTCATTTGAAGTTGCTGCTTTTGACCTTTCTGGCAACCTATCAGCTGTTTCAGAATTGACCGTAAGTACTACAGAGCCATTAGATACAGGCGAACCAGGATTGGTAGCCCATTATCCATTTGAAGGTAATGCCAATGATGCTACCCCTTATCTCAATCACGGAGCAGCGGGTGGAAATGTTAGTTATGAAACTGCAACTCACCCATTGGGAGGAATGAACGTAAAATTTGACGGAGATGGCGACTCTATCTTGTGTCCAAATGCTGTGCAGTTGTTGTCAGAATATACCTCTGTTTCATTCTGGATCAGGGTTGATGGCAAAAACATTGCCGATGCTGAAGCCTATGTTATGGACTTTGGTCACTGGGATCAGCGTTGGAAAATATCATTGCCCCAGCATTTAAAAATAGTATGGACAACCAACAGCAACAACACCCAGTTTCCAAATTTCATTTCAGACATGGATAGTAAAGATGGCAACGAGTTGGTTCAGGGTTTCTGGTGGCATGTTACCATGGTACACGATGGAGCCGATGATGTAATTTATGTAAATGGACAGGAAGTAAACAGAAAACCTGCTCCAGGCAAGCTCAATGCTACTACCAGGCCTTTGTGTTTTGGCAACAACCCAATAGAAGGAGGTCAGTATTTTGTAGGTGCATTGGACAATGTTAAAATTTACAACAAGGCATTGACTGGTGAGGAAATCAATCAATTGTACCAAACAGGAACTACATCATCTAAAGAGCAGCAGTGGGTATACGAATACATCCAGGGTGTATTTCCCAATCCTGCAGTTGATCAGCTTGTTATCCAGCACAGTCTTGAGGGATCAACGGTTGACCTAAGAGTTATTGATGCCATGGGAAGACAAATTGGTAGTCAAAGGATCACTTCAGATGCTTTAAGATCCAAAAAAATAGTAGTAGATGTTTCTAGTTATCCAAGTGGTATGTATCAGGTAAACTTTGTTACCGGAGGCAAGTCACTGGGTAGCATTGGTTTCGTTAAACGTTAGTTATTGTAACCAAAAATTTGTTACGAGCCTGCCTTTTTAGGCAGGCTCTTTTAATCTAAATTAGCACTTTAAAGTAATACATCCAATGGTACAGCGGTTTACCCAAAATCCAATTATCCACACCCGGGACATTGCGCCAAGTCATAGTGACTGGATTGTAGAATGTGTTTTAAATCCCGGTGTATTTACATTTGAAAACAAAACCTGGTTATTGCTGAGGGTAGCAGAACGCCCCATCCAATCGGAAGGGATGGTGAGTTTTCCGGTTATGAAAGATGATGGCAGTTATGAAATTCTGGAATTTGACAGAAATGACAAAGACCTCGATTTGTCGGATGTGCGAATGGTTGGGTACAAGGATAAAATCTATTTATCTACCCTATCCCACCTCAGATTGGTGTGTAGTGATGACGGCATACACTTTTATGAGCCAAAAGATAGAAAAAGTAAAATTTTCGGAGAAGGGAGTCTTGAAACCTTTGGCATTGAAGATTGCCGGGTAACCCAGATTGGAAATCGATATTATCTGACTTACACCCAGGTGTCAGAAAACGGTGTTGGCGTAGGTTTAATGCATACAGATGACTGGGTAAATTTTAGCCGAGAGGGTATGATCTTACCGCCACACAACAAAGACTGTGCAATCTTTAATGAAAAAATCAATGGCAAGTTTTATTGCCTTCACAGGCCCTCTGGTCTTGGATTGGGTGGCAACTATATTTGGATTTCATCTTCGCCAGATATGATCCACTGGGGAGATCACCGATGTATCCTTCAAACACGCTCAGGTATGTGGGACTCAGCCAGAATTGGTGCAGGCGCTGCTCCCATCAAAACGGAAGAAGGATGGCTTGAAATTTACCATGGAGCTGATGCCCAACATAGGTATTGTCTTGGGGCTGTACTCCTGGATGCCAATGACCCTACTCAGGTTATTGCAAGGACCACAGTGCCAATTATGGAACCGGATACGGTATATGAACAAAAAGGTTTTTTTGGTCATGTGGTTTTTACCAATGGCCATCTGGTAGAAGGTGATACTATTAAATTGTATTACGGGGCCTCTGATGAAGTTATTTGCGGAGCTGTATTTTCTATACAGGAAATTCTCGCCTCATTGCTGATGAATGTTGAAAAATAAAACCTACAACTACACCGTGTAAAACAGGTGAATTTTACCTGTCTGAAATTCCAACCAAACCGACTGGCCTGCTTCCCATTCCGGGCTGCCGGTACATCTGACCACCCATATAAGGTCATTAATTTTAAAATGGGCAAAGGTTTCATAGCCCAGGTGTTCCATGTGCATCAGGACACCTTCTATTCCCCTATTTTCCTTTTCTTGTTTAAGGGTCAGGTGCTCGGGGCGAATGCCTAAGGTAACTGCAGTTACTGTCTGCGGTGCGTCCAACCCGGGTATGTTGATTTGAAGTCCGATTTGGTCATTGTAGATCTGAGCTCCCTGTTCAGACTGAGCAATAAAGGCTTTGGCAAAATTCATGGGAGGTGATCCAATAAAACCAGCCACAAACTCATCCGTGGGATGATCATATATCTGTTTAGCACTTCCCTGTTGTCTGATGACACCTTTGTCCAGGACCACGATGTTATCACCCAGGGTCATGGCTTCCACCTGATCATGGGTAACATAAACCGTGGTGATGCCAAGACGTTTGTGCAATTCTGCAATTTCCCAACGCATCTGGTTTCTGAGTTTAGCGTCGAGGTTGCTTAGGGGCTCGTCAAATAAAAAGACCCTGGGCTCCCGCACGATGGCCCTGCCAATGGCCACCCGCTGTCTCTGTCCACCCGACATATCTTTTGGTTTTCTGTCAAGCAGATGTTCAATTTGTAAACTGCAAGCCACCTCGTTAACCTTTTCTCTTATGAGTGTTTTATCTATACCTCGTATTTTTAAACCAAAAGCCATGTTTTCGAAAGTAGTCATGTGCGGGTAAAGGGCATAATTTTGAAATACGATGGCTATGTCTCTGTCTTTGGGTTCAATCTGATTGACACACTTTCCATCGATGTATAATGCGCCTTCATCCAAATCCTCAAGACCGGCTATCAGCCTCAGTAACGTGGATTTTCCACAACCAGAAGGGCCCACCAGCACGGTAAAGGAACCCTTTTCAATTGCCAGGTTAAGGCCAGATATGACATTTTGTTTGCCATAAGACTTGGAGACATTGTCAAACTTAATGAAGGCCATGGGTTCGGATATTAATGTTGTTTAAAAAAAAATTATACTCCCTGCCAAAGGTATGTAGTTGCTCAAGTGCCTGCATGGCTAATAAGGCTTCGATGGTGGATTCTGCCCCTGCGTTACTATTGATTTCTCGGGAATCTACAACTCCGTCAAAACAAATACCAGTTTCGGGATCGTACATCTTTTTGCCTGGCTTGTTTTTTCCAAAAAACCACATGGCAGATTCAAAGGCGAGCAGGGCATATTTTTTATCTCCAGTCAAGGTTGCAGCTTCAGTAGCAGCCAGGATCATAGGACTGAATCCATAGGCAATCTGGGGATAAAAGTCAATTGAAGTCCAAACATAATTACCCTCCATCTTGGTCAATTTCATTTCAGCAGGATAGTTGTTTTTTTGTAACCAAGGATAAAAAAAATCAAGACCTTCTAAGGCCTTTTCAAGGTATAACGGGTAACGGGTTTGTTTATAGGCATTAAGGAGGGCATAGTATTGAGAGGCACCCCAGGCATGCCAATAATAATTCCAGCATAAGATGGCTCCAAAGGGAGGCGACTCTTCATTTCCCAAAACATACATGGCCAGGTTATCTGCAATTATTTTGATTTTATGCAATTGAGCCTGTCGTTTCGATTTTTCATACCTGTTGCACAAGGCCAACAACATTACAGAGAGTTGGTCTGCGCCTGGCTTATCGTATAATTTTGACAACTTAATGTCAAACACATTAAGTTCACCTCTTTGGGCAGAAAGGATAGAATCGATTAATATTTCCGTTTTTGTACACAAGCCATCTATCACCTTTTGTTTTTCAGCAGTTAAGGGGAGATCGATAAGGGCTAGTTCTGAAAGAGCCCAATATGCCCGCCATGTCCAAAAATTTGGCGTGGCTTTACTATTTACATGTTCCTTATTGATGGTTTCTTCTTTCCACATAAAGTTGTACCACATCCCATTTCCATCCGACATAAAGATGATAAAATCAGCCAATCTTTGTATTCTTTTAGCAAGCGCCTGAGATGGTTGGCGTTTGTATTCTCGGCAGTAGACAATTAAAGCCCTTGCCACATCGTCTACACAGGTAAATCCCTCATCATCATCACCCACCCTTTTGTAGTCTGGTGCCTCACAATAGATCCAGACTGCACCCAGTGTATCTCCCTTAACTTCCATTTCCTGAAAAAGATGGTTGAGGTGAGCATCATTGAACAGCCTTTGGCCGCTGCAAACCAGTGGGGCCAATAAAAGTAATAAACCCAAATACATTTTACTCATAAGGCACCATTTTACTGATCACTTCTTCCACATCTACGCTTGCAAAACCGATGGCACTGTCAGACATGGCATAAGGAAGAATTAATTTTTGATTAAATATTACAATGCCGCAAGTATATAAAACATTGGGCACATATCCTTCTCTTTCAAAGGCATCTGGCTGTAATAAAGGCTGCGACAAAGTTGCCTGCACACGCGAAGGGTCATGTAAGTCTAACAAAACCATGGATAAAACGTATCTCCTCATAGGGCCAACGGTGTGGGTGGGTAACAACCAGCCATGGGGTGTTTTTACCGGACTACCACAATTGCCCATCTGTAGCACATCCCAATCGTACCTGAGTTTGAGTAAAACCTTGTATTCATCCTGATGAGTGAGCACATCGCTAAACATGATGGTAGAATGTCTGCCATCCTGCCTGCCTGTGACCACAAATTTGCCATTGACCTTTTCTGGAAAAAAAGCCATGCCTTTATCCATAACCGCATTACCATGCAGTCTCCTTATCTCAAAGTGCAAAAAGTTGCGGGTACGAATCAACTTGGGCATAATCTTTTTCCCATTGTAGGCGGTATACGTGCCATAATATATTTCTTCTCCATCATCTAATTGCATCCTCGTCAAACGCACATCTTCCATTCCATTGCATTCACCGGGAGAGACTGGAAACAAGATCCTGCTATTAAGTGGAATTGATGAATCAAAGACCACATCATACTCTTCCTCGTCTTCAGTGGGCAAAATAGTTCCAGCATTAATTTTTCTATTCCTCTCACTCACAGAGATGGTGCCATCTGCTGAGATAATACCTTCGAGGAATGAGATGGATGAAATGTGTCCTTCACCAGTAGATCGAAGGCTCATCACAAAAGCCTGACTACCATCGATTCCCATTTTGCCTTGAAGGACCATAGAAGGATTAAACAAAGCAGCAGATTCAACACTATATTCCATCGTGAAATAGGCCCCCAGCAATGCTTGTCGTGCCACTGACCAACTGGGCGACAAAAAGGATGGTCCCAGATTGTGAAAGTTAGACAGCCAGGCTGCATTCAGGTCGAAATGCCTGTCTGCATACAGTTCGTTTAATCCATTGAGTTGGTTGATCACCTCTTCCTCAGAGAGCGCCTCAACATAATGGAAAACAGGTTGAATGCGATCTTCTCTTCCAAAGTTGAGGTATCTGAGGATCACTCTTTTCACATCGTGGGTAAGGATGAGTTTACTTTTTTTAAGGGTATGCCACATAAATTCTATAAATTAATCTTTCAGGCCACTGGCGGCCATACTTCTGATAAAATGTTTTTGAAAGAACAGGTAAGCTACAAAGATTGGCAGTGCCAGTAATACAGAGGATGCCAATTTTACGCCCAGCTGCGCTTCCGCCCTGCCGCCTACAGCAAACAGGGTGACCAACTGGGGCATGGTCATTAGGTTTTCATCACGAATGACAATGAGGGGCCACATCACATCGTTCCAAACATTCATAAAGGTAATGATGCCCACGGTTATGATGGTTGGCACAGCGTTGGGCATGAGGATGCGATAAACGATGGTCCACTCCTTACACCCATCAACCCGGGCAGCAGCTACCAGCGCATCAGGTAATTGCTGAAAAGCCTGCCGAAACAACAGAATGGCAAAGGCATTGTTGAGTGCCGGAATGACAAGGGCCACCAAATTATCAACCCAGTTTAATTTTACCATGGTAATATAGTTGGGGATCAATGTGATTTGAAAAGGCAGAGTCATGGTAAATATCAGCACATAAAACAATGTCGACCTGCCTTTGAAATCCAGCTTTGCCAGGGCATAACCCGTCATTGAAGAAGTAACGATCACACCGGCAGTAACCAAAAGTGCAACAACCGTGCTGTTGAAAAAAGCCCTGCCGATGGGAATCTTTTTAAACATTTGGAGATAATTGTCGAAGGTAAATTCGTTTGGTACAAATAACAACTGGCCGATGTACTCTTCTTTGGTAAAGGAAGCTGCCAACATCCAGTAAAAGGGGTATAGGAAGGACAGAGCTGCCAATCCCAGTAACACAACCATGGCTGTCTTTCCTGTTTTCCTACCCATTAGGTTGTATTTTGGTAAGGTTCGAAATTGTATCTTTCAAAACACTAACAATCCATGCACTCAACCTGGAACCAATAAACACGGTTGGTACCAAAGGAAATGTAAGTGATATGTGTTTTATTATCTTCATCATCAGGCGTTTTCTGTATTTTCAACATACCTCTTCTGGATGGCTACAACCAACAGGATGAGAAGGGCAAAGACCAGACCTAAGGTAGCTGCATAACCCATGTGGTAGTAACCGAAGGCCTGTCGGTAGATATAAAGCATGGCAGAAAGGGTAGCATTTAAAGGGCCCCCATCTGTCATAATATAGGGTTCAATAAACAAACTAAATCCACCAATGGTTGATAAAACGAAGACCATAAAAATGGTAGGATTGATGGCTGGCAATGTTATGTACCAAAACTGTTGCCATGGACTTGCACCTTCCATTCGGGCTGCTTCATAATGACTTTGAGGCACTGCCTGCAAACCAACCAAAAAAAGAATGGTGTACAAACCTACATTTTTCCATGTGGCCATAATGGCAATAGAAACCATGGCCATTGCAGGATGTGAAAGCCATTCTACTCTGGAAAGCCCTATTGCGGTTAGCAATTGATTGAGCACCCCTGTTTCAAGTCCGTACAATTGCTGCCACATGGTAGTAACTACTACCCCGGATATGACGACAGGCATAAAAAAAGAAGCTCTGAAAAAAGGGCGTAAAATTATTTTTTCATTGAGCAACCACGCCAGGAATAAGGCTACGACAAGCTGTAGCGGAATGTGAATGACTAAAAAAAATAAGGTATTGATTATGGCCTTCCAAAACAAACGATCGTTGACAAGGTGAAGGTAGTTGTCAAGACCTGTATATTTCATAGGTGAAATGATGTTCCATTGATGAAAGGTAAGGAAGATCGAAAACAAAACGGGAAACAAAACAAAAACAGCCAGGTGGATCAGATAGGGGCTTACCATTCTTATAGCAGCTCCCTGCTGTCTGTTTTTTTGTGTCCTATGGATAGAGGTCTTCATCATGTGTTACAATTAATCCAATGTTTTTAGCAGAATGTTAACCGCCTTTTCAGCATCTTCCATAGCCTTAGCAGGAGATTTTTTCTGATAGATCACACAGGCTTCGTATTCCTGCGAAATGATGTCCAATACTTCTATCATATGGGGTGATACATCAGAACCTCTTACAAAATGGCTTTGGCGGGCAAAGCCCTTCATGTGAGGATGTGTATCAAAATAATTTTTAAAACTGGCCATGGTATCAAGGCCTTTTCTGCGAGGCAATTGGTGCGTGGTCTGCAAAAAGAGGAGATCATTTTTTTCAGTCATCATAAAACGGACAAAATCAAAGGCTTTTTGGGGATTCTTACAGGTGTTAAATATTACAACGCCCTTGGGATCACAATAGGTATACACGGGTCCTTGGTGTGTATCAGGCACCGGCATGGTAGTAAAGTTGTACTGAAAGCCGGGTCTTTTAAATTTGTCAAGGTATTCAATTTCCCAAGGCCCGGTCCATTTTGAACCGTATCTGCCGGCAATAAAAAGATCCTGCCCTGCAGACTCCACTTGCCTTGAAAAATAATTGTTTTGATAAAGACTTTGTAAAAAAGTCATGACCTCGATGCCATATTTATTGTTAAATACAGCCTTGCCATCCTTGATGAGGGGCATGCCTCCGGAAGCAGCGAGGTATAAGGGGTAGAAATTAAACAGCCTTTGGTACCAGGCCAATTTCATTGAGGTATTTCCCAACCAATGATCAACGTGGCCATCACCATTGGTATCCTTGCTATAATTTTTTGCAGCTTTTAAATAATCTGAGTAGGAGGCCGGAAAACTATCAAGCTCCAGCTCCTTTAATATTGCTTCATTGTAAATGGTCATGATCGGATTGATCTTCCAGGGAAGCTGATACACATGACCATCTGAAGAGGTGATTTCAGCCAGGGTAGTTGCATCGCATCTTTCTGCAATCAGTTCTTTAAACCCTTTTAAGGTATCCAGCGCTACGAGGATGCCCGACTTGCTATAAAATTCGACCAGACCTTGCCAGATGTTGGAATAGATGTCGGGGGTAGTCCCTGCAACTACTGCTGCCAGTAATATTTCTTCACTGCTTTGGCCTTCAGGGATGGGCTGAAACGCAATTTTTTGTTGGCCACCTTGTTTGTTCCAAAGGGCTGTCACCTGTTGAGCAAAGGCAATTTCTCCACCATTGTTGGAAGTCCAGTAGGTCAGGTCATCTGTGTCATGTGATTTGTTATTACATGACCCCAGCAAAACCAACATTGTTAAGGCCATGCCCATTTTTAAACTCGCAACCCACTTAAATTTGAATATCAATACCATGCCACATCAGTTCGTCTTATGCCAGTTGATTAGGGGTAAATGTCTATTTTAACTGTTGCAATTTATGGTATTTTTTCTTAAATAAATGGTATTTTACTGAATAAGCATTTACCAGCCCGAAAAGAAAAAGAGAGTCAGCATATAAAAGATCTATTTTACTATCTACCATTCAAGGATGGCATGCCACCGGATTAGAATGATCATCGGTTTAAGTCAATATTTAATCCGCAGTGTTTGATTGTCCAAGATCCCGGAATGGTGGACTATAAGTTTTGTGACTTCAAATGAAATAGCTTAATTAATTCCAAAATGGCAAGCATTATCAAGGCAGAAGCCAAGGCAACACCATAATGTTGCCAACCCGGCCATTGCAGCCTAAGCAGATGTTGTAAAAAAGGGACAAATGCTAAAGCCATTAGCAGTGTACCCACCAATAAACCGATGATGATAATGGTTAGATTGAGGCTAACAATATACTCGATCACCGTTCTTGTCTTGGATAATTTAGAAAAAATCAGAAAAAGATTTCCAATGAGCAAGGTTGAAAAGGCAATCATTCTGGCTTGTTCCTCAGAATGTCCCTCTTTGAACGATATGAGAAAGGTAACGAGGGTAATGATGAAGAGCAAAAAACCGTGTAAAAAACTGGACAAGAGTTGACGGCCTCCAAAAAAGGAAACATTGTTTTTCCTGGGTGGATGGCTCATTATTCCTCTCTCTTCCTGTTCAAACTCAAAGGCAATGGAACAAACGGGGTCGATTATCAGTTCCATCAGGATAATGTGCAGGGGCAACAATAAAAGAGGCATGGTGCCCCAAAAGGCAGGAGTTAATGTGAGTCCAATGATGGGAATATGGATCGCAAGAATATACGACATGGCTTTTTGAAGGTTGTCATAGATCCTTCTGCCAAGGCGAATGCCTGTAACGATAGAGGCAAAATTATCGTCCAATAGCACCATTTTGGCGGCTTCACGCGCAACGTCTGTACCTTTATTTCCCATCGCTATGCCAATATTGGCTGCCTTCAAGGCAGGCGCATCGTTGACACCATCGCCAGTCATGGCTACAACCTCACCCTGGGCTTTTAGCAGATGGACAAGTCGGAGCTTTTGTTCCGGCTGAATCCTTGCGAAGATATTACACTGGTGCAGCATTGTAGTCAATTCAGCGTCTGTCAGTTCTGCCATTTCTGCGCCAGACAGTATAATTTCAGTACTTAGTCCTATCTTTTTGCCTATGGCGTTTGCGGTCAATGCATGGTCGCCGGTAATCATTATTACTCGAATGCCCGCTTTTTTACACAGGTTTATGGCAGCTGGTACTTCTGGTCGAATGGGATCTTCCAGCCCAACAAGTCCAAGAAATGTAAAGGGTAATTCTTTTTGGGTTTCAGGCAAAAAATCAATTTTTACTTCTGCATTCGCTACGGCAAGAACCCTACAGCCAGCTGCTGCCATAGTAGCTACTTCTTCAAAAATGGCATCTTTAACATCATCGGTTAACTTACAGAGTGATACAATGGTCTCAGGGGCACCCTTACAAGCCGCCAATACCCTACCCGCTTCGTCTTTAATAATGCGGGTCATTGCCAGCACCTCATTGGTGAGCGCATATTCCTTAATCAGAGTTGCTTTGGTCAGCAGGTCCATATCCTGTTTTTCGAGTGCTCTGAAAAAAGCATGCTCCATAGGGTCTGCTGTATCGGGTGGCGAAGCCATTGCTGCCCAATGAATGATTTCGTAATCGCTTATATTACCTCCCTTCTCAGAATCTGATAACGGACCTTTGCTTACCATGGCCACCTGCATTTTATTCTGGGTGATGGTGCCTGTTTTATCTGAACAAAGTACAGTGGCTGCACCCAACGATTCGATAGAAGAAGGCTGACGGGTAAGCACGTTGATTCGCGACAATCGCCAGGCGCCAAGTGCTAAAAAGATGGTAAATACCACCGGGAATTCTTCGGGTAAGATGGCCATGGCTGCAGCAAGTCCATTGAGCAGTGCAGACAAAAAGTCTCCTCTAATCCAGTAAAACACGCCTACGATGAGTAAACATAAAAAAACCGCTATAATGCCAATCTGCCTTACAAACTGGGCCATTTCTTTTTGCAAGGATGTCTTGCTCTCAGCAGGTGCCTGTAAGGCCAATGCAATACTGCCTATACGTGCAGCTACCCCTGTAAAAGCGACTTTGGCTATGGCTCTTCCTTTGACTAGGAGAGTGCCACTGTACAAAACCATATCCCCCTCTTTGTCCTTTTTTACGGCAAAGGCTTCACCCGTGAGCATTGATTCGTCGACTTCCAATGAATTAGATTCCAGAATTTCAAGATCCGCAGCCAATCGGTCTCCTTCGCTAATTTTGACAATATCTCCCGGTACCAATTCACGACCTGCGAGGATGGTCCAATTGTCATTTCTCAATACCGATACCCGGGGAGAAGACAATTTCCGGAGGGCATCCATCGCCTTTTCAGACCTGTAATTTTGGTACAGGGAAATACCCACCATCAGAAAAACGGTAGAAAGCATGATTAAGCCTTCTTTGATGTCTCCCATGATCGTATACAAAGAAGCGCAACCGATCAACAATATAAACATTGGCTCTTTGACCACCTCCACAGCCACTCCCAAAAGAGATTTCTTTTTTTCCTGGGGCAACTCATTAAAGCCATGTTTGGCTTGTAATGCATTCACCTGATCAGAATTCAAACCTTGATGCGAAACATCCATAGCTTATTTATCTTAAATAAAATCCAAACGGATTCAGGCTTGTAATTTAATGAAAAATACGCACAAAAAGAAGATTCTGGTCAACCAACGGAGTCGCTTTGATCATAGCAGCCTATTTTTAGGTAATGAATGCTACCTTTGACCCATTGCTAGAAAGCGTTGGCCTCTTTTTCCAGCTTTAAAATCTGCAGTGCCGCTATTTTTTAAATCCAACAAATCTAACTACAGAAGCGAGGCCATTGTGGTAGGGTCCCTCTTTGAGGTTAATCACTACACTCTCCAACAATTCAAATGAAAGTACATCGAATTCCACCTTTACTTCTTCAATAGAAAATAGCATTTCCGAATCTTTGGGACCTCCTGACTGATATTGGATTTGCTCTTTACCAAAAGCTTCAAAAATTACAAAGCCTCCGGGTTTCACACAATTTAAGAGTTGTGCATGGAGGGTAGGTCTGATGGCCTTGGGAAAATGTGCGTAAATGAGCACTAAACCATCAAATGATTGAGGTAAATAATCCTGTTCATCAAAATTTCCAACAGCATATTCGATCTTTACGCCACATTCATGGGCGAGTTTCATTGCCTTCTTTTTGCCTTCTGCACTTGTATCAAAGGCATTCACTTGATGTCCCAGACTGGCAGCAAATACGGCATTTCTACCCTCACCTTCGGCCACAAAAAGCAGCTTACCTCTTTCTAAACGAGGTAACTGATCTGCTAAAAAAACATTTGGCAATTTGCCATAGGCAAAATCTGATTCGCCATATCTTTGGTTCCAAATATCAATCAACTGGCTTGGTTTTTAGGGGTTTCAAAAATGGCATTAAAAAGTAAGCCCCCCAGCACTCCCCCATACAAGGTGCTATTGACTGGATGGGATGTAATGGCGCATGATCCCGAAGCGCACCCTATAAAATAGTAGTAGGCGTAACCGGCTATAAAGCCTATTAAAACACCTACTGCAGTCATTCTTAATTCTCTTTTACTCATTTCAATTTTTTATACTTAATGCTCCAAATACCCCTTACTTCATTTTCTTTGTAACCTATGGCCTTATCCGCGGGATATAAATGATGGATGCCCGCCATTGTCTTTTTAGCTATCTGATCTGTGGAACCATGGCATTGCAAACACATGGTATTGGTAACAATAGGGTAATAATAGTAGACAGAATCGTTTACATAACTCAATTGCCCTTCTGCTTCTGCTTCATTGGTCAAATTGGCCTTAAATTTTTCAATTACTTTTAACTCTTCCTGATTAGCTTGATTTTTTGGGCTTCTTGGCTTATCCGAAACTCTTCTAATTGAAGTTTTATGCAGCTTACCAATACTATCTGTAAGGGACAAGGCATGGAGGTTACAGAACTGCAAGGCCTTCTCAGCGCCTTGTTTTTGAATTTTTTCCATCAGGTTTTTTCCCAGTTCCCTTTTTGCGGCCATGGCATAAGAAAGCGCCAATTTATCGTCGGATATGGCTTGGTCTGCAAGAGGCAACGTCTTTCCTTTTTGAGTCCAAACCGCTCCATTCATATCCTGCCAATGGGCAGCAAACCAGGAAGGTTCTTCGATCTGATAGTCATATATAAATGCAGCCATCAAGGCAATAGATTGTGGAGGATATTGCTGAGCCGGCATCAGGCCAAATCGGGTAATTGCCCCCTTCATCACTGCATTTTCAGAACTTGGATGTTGCAAAAAAGAAGAAATAGCAGCAATAAAAGCATCTCTTGTCGAGTCTTGTTGCAGGTAGTGCGCTTTGACTGCTACCAGTGGAGGAGCTATTCTATCCTTTTTCTCCGGTGCAGATGGACTATGGCAGGTATAACAGTGGGTTTGTATCAAGGTCATTGCCTTGCCGGTATCGACACTGTCGATTGGAAGAATAGGAAATGGAGCAGCATCAATAGCGGCTTTGTCAGGGGCGCATGAAATGGTCCACAATACAATGATGGTTAAAATGAAGTTTTTCACTTAGATCTTTTTGCAAAAGTAATTGCTATCCTGTTGCTCATAGGTAATATAAGTTACTTTGCCCACTAGCAAGGATCAATGAAAATCAACCAACAGTTAAGCAATCAGTCTAATCACGGTTTAAGTCATTTTGGTTGAAAATCAGAATGTTGCATTAGATTTTAACAGCAAAAACCATGTGTTCATAGGTTAGCGCTGAATTCAAGTTAAACAAAGAGATAGCTTACAACACAAATAGACAAATCCACTTAAAGATTTTCCTCCTTCACTACATCTTAGTCAGCCGGGCGAAACATCAAGCCTAATTTTGCTGCTGTAAAAAAAATATCATGAAAATAGTGTTCGTAGTTATAAGCATCATCCTTACCTCATTGGCAGGCCATGCACAGTTTGATAAATTTAAAAAATCGGTGACCAATACCACAAAGACGATTTCACAAGTGACAAATGGAGCTGAAGGATTGAAAGAAAAAAAGGCTGCTGTCACGAGTGAGGATAAATCATCCAACTCTAATATAAAGTCGACTAATAACACCAATAGTGCTGGAACTGTGAATGAAGATTCGGGCAGTCATTATTACATAAGACCTGATGGAAAAGGTAAAACTGCGACCAAAGAATCACCTGCCAAAGATATAGCTGCCATTGCCATGCAACTAAAAGCCGGAGACGTGGTACACCTGGCCACGGGAATTTACACAAGCAAAGCAGATCAAAGTTCAGATGTATTTACGGTACCTATCTCAATAATAGGGGGTTACAGCCCGGACTTTAGTACAAGAGATCCTTGGGGTAAATATAAAACTGTATTCAGTGGAAGCAATGACATCAATAAAGGGTTAACCACAGAGAGGATAGGCATTCTTACCGACAAAGGATTTAAAGACTGGAAAGGAGAAATAGTAATAGATGGAATTATCGTTGACAATGGTGCGCGGAACTATTACAGCAGTGATAAAGAAGAATTCATCAGAAGAAAAGCGAGTCCTGAGAAAGGCATGAATCCCACACCCAATACACCTGGAATTAAAATAAGGACAGGAAGTGGGACCAAAGTCATTGTAAAAAATTGCATTGTCACCAATACCGCGCCCACCCAGGGAGCCATTGACGTACAGGTAGGAAAAGATGGAGCTGCAACCATTGAAAACAATCTTATTGTCAATAATACCGGGGAAGGAATAATGTGCAAAAGCAATCACCACGGAGCCAGCGGTCAACCTTCTTACACTGTAAAAAATAATACCATCTTATTTACCTGGAAATATGATGCCATAGCCAGTCATGGAGGGAATAGCCTAATGTTTGACAATGCATTAAGTCTAACAGCGGAAAATAATGTTTTTGGATTTAGTGATTATGGCGGGGTCAACAACATTAAACAATGCAAAACTGTGACCTTAAAAAACAATCTTTTTGTAGGCCATAAAAAATATGATTATCAGGAATTTAGTACCGGGCTAAAATTGGATGAATTGGAGGACTATGCCAATTACATAACGAGCGATTCAGAAAACAATTACTCTCAGGAAATAAAATTAAATGTTAACAAGGCATGGGCAGAAAAATATTTTGGCAGGGTTGAAATATCAAGAGCTGAGGTAGACGCCGCAGCGAAAGTGTCTAATAGTGGCGCCAATCAATTGCGAGCAATGTTTGGGTTGCCGCTTCAGGCAAGCAGTGTAAAAAAAGACGCTGAAATCTGGCTGCACCGAATGGCACTGGAAGATGTTATTCGACTTGGAATAAGTACCTACGGAAAAAATACAGGATGTTCAATGCCTGTGATTTAAAATATTGTCGAAATTTCTTTTATCACACCAAGGGCCGGAGCCTACATCCCAGCTCCGGCACCATTAAACAAATTAAAATATGAAAATTCTTACCCTTATAATAGCTAGTTTAGTGCTTCAAAACTTAAGCGCCCAGCAGTTCCCTGATGATGCAAAAGTGCTGCAGGATGTAAAAAAGTATCATGGCAAGATTGCTACAGCTGAGGTTCAAAATGAATGGAAGCTGGAACGTGAAGCTGGCTACAATTTTAGCAATATGGCAAAAAGAGTAGTAGGAGCCACAACACAAAAAGAAAATGGGATTTCAAAAAAAATCATAGGATTGGCGATTTATACTCGTGGTAGCTCTGCTGATTCCTGGCATTTTTCAAGATACTTTGTCACAGGGAGCGAAGTAACAGGGGCAAAATCTCTTACCGCGGATGACCTCGTTTCTCAAACGCTTGAGCTCCTGAGAAACGAACCTATTAAAGTATTTCCCGACTATCAGGAAATAGCCTGGGTTCGGAATGTAAGTTTTGCAGATATGACAGCACCCACTACAGACAGAACTGGAGATCTTATCTATAGAGGGTTTATAGAATTTGAACGAAAATTCACAGCCTACTATCCCTTTGAAGGAGGACTTCGAAGGTATCGATCACCGATTGAAGCCTACGTACGACTTTCCGGTAGCCAAATGAAGGTGGCAGTAGTATCCATCAATTTCAGTGAACCCATCGGAGAGACATGGATGAAAGAAAAAGAATACAATGGGCTACCTGTTTTGGGAAGTAAGCCCTTTGACGAATTATACGGCAATAAATGTCCATATGTAGACAAAAAAAGTGGCGAAAATGAGATCAAAAGTGATCCAATATCCACCGAAAAAGAAAGTAACCCTGAGGAAAAAAAGAAAAAGAAAACATTTGGGCTTCCGAAAATCAAAATCAAAGGATAAGATTCGTTTAATTTGCCCTAGTTTTGATCGATAAAACTGCAGGAAGATACATAGATGTCTAGACAATGTAAAATATGGGTTTTTCTCCTTATGCTGCTCAGCTGCCTGCCTATGCGTTTAAGCTCTCAAACAAAGCCAGGGTATTTTGAAAAAAGAGTGCAGGATTTTGATAAAAAATATGGAAAAGGCAACACCTCAACAAAAAGAGAAGATTTATCCTCTGCACTAGTATTGAGAGACACGCTGAGGCTTTACAAAAGATTTGACCTCCTGGCAGATCTTTCTAAAACCATTGGAAAGATGCATCAGCAATTGGGGTTAATGGGGGGGGCAGAACGCTCCTTCCAGGAAGCCATCAAAGCAGGGAGGGTTGGAAAAGACAGTTTGTGGATGGCGGCTACCTACGCCAGGCTGGGATCCTTTTATGCTACTGAAAACAGAAATTTTTTGTCTTTGGAATATCAGATGCGGGCCTTATTACTATATGAAAAATATGACAGAAAAAGGTCGGAGATTCCAGAAGTGTACAACGATATTGCAAGGGCTTACATCCAGCTGGGTGAATTAGAAACTGCTTCAAATTTTTTAGAGAAATCGCTGGCCCTTAAAAAGAGCTTGCGTGACACAATGCGTATTGGAATCATAACCACCTTGTATGCCGACATCTACCGTTTACAAAAAAATTATGCCCAGGCTGAGGCCTTTTACCTTAAAGACATACCCAAAAGGAAAGCCAAAAAGAACTACGAGGGTCTTGTTATAAGTTATCTTGGACTAGGAGACACTTATTTGGAATGGAAAAAATATGACAAAGCAGAAGCAACTTATTTACTTGCACTGCAAGCAGCAGATACCATCAAAAGGTACAGGACCATTGGGCTATCGTTGGTCAAACTGGGCAATTTGTACAAAGAAAGCCAACAATATTACAGAGCAGAAAAATTTTACAACAGAGCCATCAAAGAATGTACACAAGTAGATTCCAGGGTTTATCAGTTGAGTGCATATGAAGCCTTATACGACATGCATAAAAAAAGTGGCAGAATTGAGGCCGCACTGCAATATCTTGAAAAATACAAGGAGGTTAATGACATCAATACCAAAGAATCTCTGCAGTTAAAAGCAGAAGACATGAAAGCTGCATATGAACTCAAAGAACGGGAAAATGAAGTATTGAGATTGGACAAAGAAAATAAAAAAAACAAACAAATCAGGCAGATACTAATTGCCGGTATCGTTATTCTGTTATTACTTTCGACCTTCCTTATCGTTTTGTTTTATGCTCGCAATAAGGCGCTCAAATTATTATCAGACGAACAAGGGCAAACCCAAAAACTATTGTCGGAAAAAGAAAAACTTCTCAGTCACCTAAACGAAACACACCATCAATTGGTACACTCAGAAAAAATGGCATCTATTGGTGTTATGACTGCCGGTATTGCTCATGAGCTCAATAATCCGGTGAGTTCCATGCACGCAAGCGCCGAAGCTTTGAAAATGGATTATGAAGAGTTGAGTCCTCTTTTTGAAGTGCTGATTCAAATTAACAAAAACCCAGATGCAGATATAAAAGATCTCGATCGATTAATTCATTATTTAAACAACCTGGATCTCAAAAATTTCAATGCAGAATTGCAATCTTTGCTACAAATTATTATGAATGGTTCACAAAGGACAGCGGAAATCATTCAAGGCCTTAAGACCTTTGCCAGGGATACCGGACCTGAAAAAATAGACTACAAAATAGAGAATGGAATAGATGCTGCCCTAACTCTGCTACACCATAAAACCAAAGACATTATAAGTATAGAAAAAAAATACCTTTTTGGCGGCTATGTTAAATGCCAGGTAAGTAAAATAAACCAGGTATTTTTAAATATGCTTGACAATGCCATTCAAGCGATCCGTGGAGCAGGAAAAATAAAAATAGAAACCATTCTCGAAGGCAATCACTGCCTCATTTCAATAACGGATACGGGCATGGGTATGGATAAAGAAACCCAAAATAAAGTTTTTGAACCCTTTTTTACCACCAAAGACATTGGCAAAGGCACCGGCCTTGGGTTGGCCATCAGCTATGCCATCATCAAAGAACACGGAGGAGATATAACGGTAGATTCTGAGCCAGGTTCGGGCACCACCTTTATAATAAAACTACCACTGTAACTTCCTGAATTTTTGTCAATGAAAACATGGAAATGGCTTTTTATTCTCTCTGTGTTATTTACCCTGGGTAACACCATTGTGGATGTACAATATTGGCAAAATGGTTTACCGTTCCAAGATGATGGGTTAAGTAAAATATTCAGATTTGGCAGAACCCTAATAATTGCCATGATGGCGGGCATATTGTATTACCATCAATCACACCTCAAAAATGTCCGCCTTCTCTTATATGCTTTTCTTTTGACCGTTGTGGCAGATGGATTTCTCATACTTGCCAACCTATTGCAAATAGGTATGTTGTTCTTTATCATTGTTCAGGTACTTTTGATTTTGCGTCATGCACCCCCATTGGACCAGCTGAAGAAAAATAAATTAAAAGTATTATATGCATTCCTGACAGGTACAATCCTTTATACCATAATCTATACCCTGATAGACAAAAATCCTATCGATCTTCCTATACAAGACCCCATTCTAAAATATGCATTTGTTTTAGTGGTATCACTAATTAGCGCCCAACTGGCGGAACTTAGACCTGAATTTACCCGCAGTCAATCACAAAAGATCCTTTGGGGCATGGTTTTCTTTTTTCTTTGTGATTTAACGGTGGTACTTCCCTTGCTTTTTCCCGAAAATGAACTAGCCTTACTGGCCAGAGCTCTTACCGGGTTGTTGTATACCCCTGCCCTGCTTCTCCTGGTTTTATCAGCAAAAAAAGAAAACACTTGATCCCTTTCAGTGGTTACAAGGGCGCCTTTTTCAATGTAATATTGGCATTAGTGTCCTATTTACTATCCAATTCTGGTACAGATAAGCAACTCTCAATAATAGATTTACCTCTGGAATTAAAAGGGCTTTTGGTAATTTTACTTGCCTTTGAAGTAAAGGCAAGTAAATACCTGATTAGTCGTACATTTATAGCTCTAAATCCGCAACAAAACATCCTTTGGAATCGATTCAGTCAAAGCTGTTTGTTTGGGATTATGTTGCTTTTCAACGTTATTTGGCGAAGCTATTGCAAGATGACTTACCTGGTTATACCCGTAATTTATCAGATGGGCCAAAAGTTAATATTCCATCAGGATGATCCCCCATGGCAAATTCAATTTTTCATCTATGTAGCTGGTGCAGGGATAGTATTTGGAGAAATATTAATAATTCGTTATACTTTGGAACCCGTACCTCAAACAAAATCTGCCGTACGTGAAATGTGGTCACGTAGCTTAGTTCTCATTTACACAGCTTATTTTTCAATCTTCCTTGGAAACTTATTGACAGAATTGACATCTTCAACAGGTCCGAGTATTATCACTCATCTACCTCAACTCATACTGTTTTATTTCTTCTTTTACCTTCCTTTCAGATGGGTTGAAGTTTTATCAGACTTGGCAGCCTGCAAAAATCCGTGGCAACAGTGGGTTTGGGGATTTACCTCTTTTGGGGCCATGATGTTTGCACATTTATAAAATAAACCGGCCACTACTCACTACCCCATTTTCCTCTTTCACTGCAAAAGAAAAATTGAAATCCAAAGCCGATTGTAATTTTGTTCCAAATCATTGAAAATGGGCATTCTTTTGGGGTTCGTGCTGGTGTGTCTGATAATCTACGCCGTTTTGGTTACTCATGGCCTCTATTTGTTTTTTAAACTCATTTTGGTTAGGTGTCTGGGGGTTGGCATTTCAGTCCAATTATTATGGTTGATCATCAATGTAGCTCTTTGGCTGTTGGCCTGTCGATTCATTTATACAATGATGTTAGATGCAAGAGGTGGAACACCCAATATGGAACCAGTTTGGAAGTTTTACATTGTGTTGAATACCATCTTATTTTTAATCGTATTTTTGCTGGGTTATAAATCCAAATAAGGAATGCCTCTCTATACAATTTTATACCTTGATGATGAAGCTGATAATCTAGCTGCCTTTCATGCCGTATTCAGGCGACATTACAAGGTTTTAACAGCTGGGACTGCAGAAGAGGCTATTTCATTGTTAAATGATCATAAAATTCAGTTAGTGATCAGTGATCAACGGATGCCTGGTACTAGTGGGGTAGAATTTTTAACAATGCTGAGTGAGCAACATCCCAAAATCATAAGAATGATACTTACCGGCTATAGTGATATGCAGGCTACCATTGATGCGATCAATAAAGGTAAAATATACTATTACATTACAAAACCCTGGAAGTTTGAAGAGCTCAAACTGATCATTGACAACGCCCTGGATGCATTTGCATTAAGGGAACACAATAATAAACTCAAAGAGGAGAACCAGGCACTCTTATTAAAAAACCTCCAACAGGAAAAAGAAAATTTAGCTAGTCGATTTGAAGTATTAAAGGACCAAATCAACCCTCACTTTTTATTCAATTGTCTTAACACATTAGTGTCATTGATAGGCAGTGAACCCGAGACTGCCATAAAGTTTACCGTTCAGTTTGCACGCATGTATCGGCAAATATTGGAGATGGGAGATGAAAAACTGATACCCCTTGAAAGAGAAATTGAACTTCTTGACAGTTACATTTACTTACAAAAAATGAGATTTGGCTCGAATTTAAAACTCAAATTGGCCATTGATGAATTACGCTATGTTTTGCCTCCATTTGCCCTGCAGTTGTTAGCAGAAAACAGTATTAAGCACAATATAATATCGGATAACCAAACGTTGGAAATCACAATCACCCAGAAAGGAAACACCTTAGAAGTTGCTAATAATTTAGCACTGCGACCCATAGAAGAACCATCCACCGGACTTGGATTGAAAAATTTGAGAAGCAGGTATGTTTTGTTGACTGGCATGGACCTCAACATTGAAAAAAATATAGAAATATTTAAAGTAACATTGCCCTTAATTCCGGAGTTTTAATACCTTTAAAATGAAACTAAAAGTATTGATCATAGAAGATGAAAAACCTGCTCAGGAACACCTGGAAAGGCAGCTCAAACGGGTAGACCCGGAGGCAATAATTTTAGCTCAGCTTACTACTATATCAGAGGCTGTAACCTGGTTAGAAAACGAAAGTGCAGACCTCATCTTCATGGACATTCATTTGGCAGACGGCTCAAGTTTTGCCATTTTTGATCAGGTCAAAGTGGATATTCCAATAATATTTACGACGGCTTATGATGCATACGCTTTAAAAGCATTCAAAGTCAATAGCATTGATTATTTGTTAAAACCTATTGGGGAAGAAGAGTTAAAAATCAGCCTTGAAAAATACAAGATCCGCTTTCAACAGCACGCCCCCATCTCGATGGAGTGGTTAAAAAAGGCCATTGCTCTTGAACCAAAAACCTTTCAGGAAAGATTTATGGTGAATAGAGGTGAAAAACTTTTGAGTGTGCCGATCGAACAAATTGCCTATTTTGAAGGAGAAGACAGGTATGTTTACCTGGTTAAAAGGGATGGGTCAAGGTTTATTGTTGACTACAGACTATCGGACCTGGAAGTAGTATTAAATCCCAATCATTTTTTCCGACTAAATCGCAGTTTCATAACGCATATAACCGCCATCCATTCCATGGTTATTTTGAGCAAGAGCAGAATTAAAATTGAACTCAATCCGGCTGCCAAACGTGAAATCATGGTAAGCAGTGAAAACAGTCAGGAGTTTAAACAATGGTTAAATCAGTAACATGCATACTTTTCTCTTAATACTTTTGGGTTGGGCTTATCTTTATCCTGTATTGCCGAATAAAGGAAAAACGGCAGATGACTTTATTCCAAAAGGATATCAAGTGATCCAGCATGTGATGGGTCATCTGGATGCAGATACGATCACAGATGCAGTTTTAATTATTGAGTCCATAAAAGGAGTTCAAAACCTAAAAGAAACTGACCACAATCAGCAACCCCGGATCCTATTTATCTTATTGGGACAAAAAGAAGGAGGCTATCATTTGAGTGTTCAATCGAACGAATCTACTATGTTGAGCGACGATGGCGGTGTATTTGGCGATCCCCTTGCTGAATTATTTATTGAAAATAAAGTAGTTCACGTATCCTATTATGGAGGTAGTAATTTCAAATGGGATTATACCTATAAGTGGCGACTTCAGCAAAACGACTGGTACCTTATTGGCGCCACTCATAGTACCATGAATCCCATAGATAATGTTATGGAAACCTATGATTTTAATTTTAATACAGGAAAGGCTGAATATACCAAAATGCCTTACTTGGAAGAGGATGATGGCAAAGAAAGCGTTGTCTCTCAAGTGAAAAAACTTAAGCCTGGTAAAAAGCCATTGCTGAAACTAAAGACATTTAAATTTGGAAGTCAGAGGATTTACAAAAACATTTACATTTAACCGTGGAGCGTAAAATAATCGAGGATAGTAACTGGGACTACCAATTGACTGAAGATGAGAGTGGAAAGTTATATTTTGAGGTGATATGTGGCACCGTTGCCATCTACACCATAACCTTTGAACTCAACGTTCATGAAATAGATGCCTGGCGAAAAGAAGGGACCTCTGCCTTAAGAACATTAAGTTACCGGGTGCGCGACTATCCGGAAGAATATCTCCAAAGAAGAGAAAAAGAATAACACCACAACACTACGATTCCATTCGTAGCCCTTGCTATTAAACCCAATTGCAGATTTACCCCAACGAAACCAGGAATCTACTATCAAATTTTATTCTGCTATCCAATAAATAAAACATTAAAACAAAATATAAGTGAAGCTATCGATGATTTGTAAAAATAAAATATTGACCCCTAATTAATTACAAAAAATTGCCGACAAAATAATAAAGCAATATTTCATGACATGCCGTCAAAACTTATCTTTGAAAGATGGAACCATGTATTGTGAAAAAGTTTATGCTTACAACATTTTGCATCCTACTCTTGCTGGGGTTGAGGGCACAGGAGCGACTGACCGATATTCACAACAATCTCCACACTCATTTTGAAACAGGTTACGAGTGGAATGGCACCCAATACCTCATTTCTATGTTCTCAACCGGGGATGTTAGAATTTTTCAGCTAAAGGGTCCTGAGGATGCGCGTTTGATTTTTGAACAAAAGATGTCCGGTGTTTACACATTTGCAGAGGCAACCCGGTTTTTTGGAGAATGGATGATTTTTCAGAATGGTACGCATCAGTTTACCTTTCATCTTACCCAAAAAAAATTGTACAGTTACGAGAGGCCTGAGGGCTTTTATGCCTATGCAGAAAGTTTGTATTATGACCTCGACTACTGTTTACTCAAATTGGATGAAAAGGTAACGGGTTACGAGTTGTACTTTATACTCGACTACGACAAAGGTATAGAACGATGGAATGGAGAATATGGCACTCCATTGTGCAGAAATGGCCATGAATTTGTTTGCCATTCTTTTGAAGGTCCCTCCGGTGCAACCACTTCCCGTTTTGATGTCATCAATATTAAGACCGGTGAAAAAAAACTGATTGTTAAAAATCTCAACTATCAACCCATTTTTAATTTTGGGGAGGGCAATTACTGGTACGTTGACAAAGGTGTACCTGTAAAGTATGATCCTATTGACAAGAGCCTCACAAAATTCCCTGAAGCCAAACTTAGTTTTTACTCAACCACCAGTGTTCATGTTAAAGATGATTATCTCGTGGTGATGGGTTCACAGATTGACAACTACCATGTAGTGACCTACGATTTGAAAAAAGAAGCCTTGTTGAGCAGCAGCAAGGGTGTCTCTTATGCCGCAGGGTTTATGACTACCAAAGTAAGGTTGTTTAAACAATATTTGCTGTGTTTTGATGCTGGTTACTATATGCATCAATTTGACTATGAAAAAGGCTTTGTCAAAAAATACAAGGTTGTTTTTGACCCGTACTTTATATCCAACAGAGTTCCTACCTTGCATGAAGGAGAAGACTATGTGTACAATGGCAAGGGATATACCTATATCAATTTTGCAACGCTCGACACTGCCTTTGTTACCATCAATGCCCCTACACTAACACCTGCCACCTTTGATTTCACTACCTTTCATTGGGATGACGGCCGGGTTTTGGCGGTAACCATGAGTAGACATCTTCGGTCTGCAACTCAATTTATAATTGATCC
>CALMSX010000034.1 GCA_937872515.1 uncultured Bacteroidota bacterium | reverse complement strand
ACCTTGGCGCTGCCATAGGTGTTGATGTAAATACTGGTAGGCTTTGCTACTCCAATGGCATAAGATACCTGCACCAATACTTCGTCACAAACTCCGGCTGCAACCAGGTTTTTAGCGATGTGACGGGTAGCATACGCTGCTGAACGGTCTACCTTGCTTGGATCTTTACCTGAAAAAGCACCTCCTCCGTGGGCACCCTTGCCTCCGTAGGTATCAACAATTATTTTTCTTCCGGTAAGTCCTGTGTCACCGTGTGGACCCCCGATCACAAATTTTCCGGTAGGGTTGATGTGGTAGGTGATTTTGTCATTGAACAACTTTCTCAATGAGGGTTTCAATTTTTTAACCACCCTTGGTATCACTATCTGAATTACATCTGCCTTTATTTGTTTTAGCATGGCCTCCTCCTTGCCAAAATCATCGTGCTGGGTAGATACTACAATGGTGTCGATCCTCACCGGTTTGTTATCATCAGAATATTCGATGGTAACCTGCGATTTTGCATCCGGACGAAGGTATTTCATCACCTTTCCTTCTCTTCTGATCGCAGAAAGTTCCTGCAAAACTTTATGTGATAAGTCCAGGGCAAGTGGCATGTAGTTTTCGGTTTCTGCCGTGGCATAACCAAACATCATACCCTGGTCACCGGCACCTTGCTCTTCTTTGTTCTGGCGCTCTACTCCTTGGTTGATATCAGGAGACTGCTCGTGAATGGCAGAAAAAATACCGCAAGAATTGGCTTCAAACATGTATTCTGACTTGGTATAACCTATTTTTCTGATTACCTCTCTTGAAATTTCCTGTACATCCAGATAGGTTTTTGACTTCACCTCTCCTGCCAAAACCACCTGACCTGTTGTAACAAGGGTCTCACACGCTACTTTTGATGAAGGGTCAAACGCTAAAAAATGATCTACCAGGGCATCTGAAATCTGATCCGCAATCTTGTCGGGATGTCCCTCAGAAACCGACTCCGATGTAAATAAGTAAGGCATATTTAATTTTTTTATTGGGCAAAAATAAGCTTTTCTTCAAAATATTATTCTTCAAAAAGGCCGTAAAGATAATAAATCACTGCCTTTTAACGCGTCTTCTTCTATTTAGACCAAAGGTTGTATTTCAATATACAATAGATGGCCCTGAATCCGTCCTTCCAGTTGATTTTTTTTCCTTCTGCATATGTTCTTCCATAATAGGAGATACCTACTTCATATATTCTCACACCCTTAATCCTCGCTATTTTTGCCGTTACCTCGGGCTCAAAACCAAATCTGTTTTCTTTGAGTTGCACAGATTTGATCACCTCTGCCTTCCACATCTTGTAGCAGGTCTCCATATCTGTAAGATTGAGGTTGGTCAGTGCATTGGATAAAAAAGTAAGGATTTTATTTCCAATGGAGTGCCAGAAAAACAAAATTCTGTGGGGCTTACCTCCCATAAACCTGGATCCGTAAACTACATCCGCCACTCCATCCTGGATAGGCTTTAGCAATAAATTAAATTCATTGGGGTCATATTCCAGATCTGCATCCTGGATCACAATCACATCACCCGAGGCCCGGGTAATGCCCGTTCGCAAAGCGGCGCCTTTTCCCTGATTGACTTCGTGTTCAAAGATAACAATCGGAAAATTCGGATGATTGGCTGCGTAGGCTTTTAAGGTCTTGCCGGTATCGTCTTTGGATGCATCATTGACCACGATTACTTCCTTGGTCCAACCACCTGTCAACGGTACCGCATCCACCTTGTCGAGGATGTTGTGAATGGTCCTGGCTTCGTTGTAGGCCGGAATTACGATGGATAACTTTTGCAAATCTATATTTTTTAAAGAGGTACAAAAATAGGTCTTTTATAGGTCTGCCCGGTCGATTTTTCCTTTTTCTGTCGCCTATTGTCTTCATTATGATCACCATCAGCATCAAAAAATCAAATTTTATAATCTTTTTACCCTGTGTAATGTTAATTTTGCGGCCATTTCAACCCAAAATACCAGGTATGAACTTCGTAAAACTTCGCATTCACAAAATTCAGTTAGAGACGGCTGATACCGTTTCTGTTTTGTTTGACTTACCCAATGAGGTAAAAAATCAGTTTGACTTTACCCCGGGCCAATACCTGACACTGAAAGATGAAGTCAATGGCACCGAAGTAAGACGTGCCTATAGCATCAGCACCGCTCCCCATGATGCCCATATTGGGGTAACCATCAAACGAATCCCCGGAGGGCGACTTTCTACCTTTATCCATAGCAATTGGAAGGTAGGTGATGTGGTTGAGGTGGCGCCGCCAGAAGGAAACTTTGTACTAACCACAGACCACGACAAAAAAAGAAAGGTTTGTTTTATCGCGGCTGGTTCCGGCATTACCCCAATCGTTTCTATGATCAAAACGCTTTTGGAAAATGAGCCTATGAGCAAGGCGATCTTGCTTTATGGCAGCAGAAACGAAGAAAATATAATTTTTAAAGAAACCCTGGATGCCCTGGCTAAAAAATACGAAGGCCAGCTCAACATTGTGCATACCCTCAGTGCTCCGATGAAAGAAAAAGAACCGGGTCTTATCGGCATTTTTAAAAAATCCAAAACTTCCTGGAAGGGAGAGACCGGCCGGATCTCAAAAGAAAAATTAGAGCGCTTTTTTAAAGACCACATAGGCGCCGACAGTGCTAAAATAGTTTATTATTTGTGCGGACCCGGTGATATGATCTCCAACGCTGAAAAAGTATTGGAAAAACACGGGGTTGACAAACTCCGCATCCACCGTGAATTTTTCTCAACTCCCGCTGAAAAAGTCAATCCGGTAACCGGCAGCGCAGCCATGGTAAAGGTTCACCTCAATGGCGAAATCATTGAAATGAACATCGATGGCAAAAAACCCATTCTGGATGAACTCATTGCCAGAAAAAAGAACCCTCCCTATAGCTGCACCAGCGGGGCGTGCTCTTCTTGTATGGCCAAGACCCTCGAAGGAGAAGTTAAAATGGAATCCTGCTATGCCCTGGATGAAGAGGACCTTAAAAAGGGTCTGATCTTAACCTGCCAGGCCAAGCCCGTGACATCGGTAGTAGAAATTACCTACAACGTTTAAGCGCAGTTTTAGTTTCTGACCTTGGCAAAACTTTTAACCGTGGTTTTGCCATTTACACCTTTCAGTTGTAGGCTGTACAGACCCGGCACCCAGTCAGAAGTATTGATCTGGCTTTGTGTCGACGTCTCCTGACCCTTCACAATCTGTTTGCCGTGAACATCAAATACCTGAAAACTAAAACCGCTTTCCGCCCTGATACTTAAAAGATCCGCTGTTGGATTGGGGAAAATACTTGCATTTAGCTGGCTTTCTATGGTATTGGAAATTACCGTTTTTTTCACATTGTTATTGGCAGATAAAATCCAAAGTTCGGGATCAAAGACCAAACTATCCGCCCAGCTGGGCCCATCAATTTCAAATACCTGTCCTGAATACCCATGTTGAATCGTGATCGTAGTATCCCTGCCCTCTCCAATAAAATGCATGGGCAAGGGCATTTCAAAAAAGTCTACGCTTGGGTGTGAGGTCTCCTGAAACACCTGAATGTTAACCCCTTTTTCTGTGGGTTCCCAAAGGATGTTGTATTTAGGATATCCCTCTCCAGAATACCAGTCATTAAAAAACCCTGTTAAATCTTTTTGTCCGGCTTGTTCGAGGTGGAATTTCAGACTTTCTGTCGTCCCAAAATCGTACTGCCTGTCGTTTATATAAGCTCGCAGACCTGCAAAAAAGGCTTCGTCTCCCAAAACCCATCTCAACATGTGAAGTAGGTAAGATCCTTTGTTATATGAAAGTCTTCCGCTAAAAATGCGGCTGATATTGGTTTGGTCACTTACTTTCACAGAGCCCCCGGCCTGAGAAACCACACTATTGATTTTAGACGTTTGCCAGGAACGAAATGAAGCCGGACCCTGAATCCTGCGCCTGCTCAGTCCTTCCAGATAGGTGGCAAATCCTTCGTTGAGCCATATGTCTTCCCAGCTGCCGCAGGTTACCATGTCGCCAAACCATTGATGGGCCAGCTCATGGGCCAGTAGGGTAAAACCATAGTTGATCACAAAACTCATGGTTTGGTGTTCCATACCCCCTCCCCAGCCAAATTGGGCATGGCCATATTTTTCTGTGTGAAAAGGATAGGTAACAAAAAGGGAGTCAAAATAAGAAAGTACATTAACCAGGGCTGCGGTTCCTGCCTTTGCGTCATTGAGGTTTTCTGGATATACATAGTTAACCATTGGAAGCTGGGTGCCATCTGATAAAGGCACCATATCGGTATACCTCTCATAGTTGGTCACCGCAATCGCTACCAGGTAGGGTGCTATGGCGTACCTGTGTTGCCAATGAAAGGTGGTGGTGGTGTCTGCATTGGCCACCTCATTTACCAACACCCCGTTGCTCGCTGCTTTGTAAGCACTGGGCGTAGTGATGATGACATCGATAGAATCTATTTTGTCCGTCAAACCATTTTTACACGGCCACCAGTCTCTGGCTCCAAATGGCTCTGAAAGGGTCCATATGACAGGGACCCCACTGTGGTTGTCTTTGATAAATGAGCCCAGCCCACCGGATGCAGGTGCTCCCTGATAATAAATGGTGAACGTGTAAAGCTGATCCTTTTTCATTCCCTTTTCATAAAATAAGTTGACCTTAAAGTCGCCATCGCGGGTAAACGCCAGCCTTACTCCTTCTGCAATTATGCTGTCAATCTGCATGTCCTTACCCAATTCAAGCATGAACTGTGTGAGGTCATCTACCTGTGGTTTAAAAGTAACGGCAGCACTTCCCGATAATTGATACACCGCTGGGTCAACGTACCATCTAAATTCGTAATGAACGAGGTCGATATTGGCGTCATCTTCTCTCGAGGCATCTTTCAGCAAATCCTGATAGTGCTCCGCGTGTGCTGCCTTATTGCAGTGTTCAAAATGGTTGTCGTAGTCTTGTTGGCCAAAGATGATATTCGGAATGACAAATAATAAAAAAAGCAAAGACCTCATCTTAATCATTGAAATGAATTTGATACAAAATTAACCCTTTTGCTACACTTTTTATGGTTTGTACTTGTCGGCAAGGACATAAAACAAAAAAGGCCGGGAATCCCGGCCTCCAAAAAGCTTATTTAAGTTTTTTATTTGCAGTCTCGCTTGATAAGTGCTAGTTCTTCTCTGCTGTTCACGGTCACTTGTGTTCCATCTTCCATGGTGATGGTAAGGGGGAATACCAACACAGGTCTTAAAACAGATGTAGGATTTGCTTTTTTCCATGCCCTTAACGCACGTCTCATTTCCATGCCCGTTGCATAAGTAGCGGTTGTGCCATCAGGATAGGCTACAGAAAGAGGGAAGTTAAGTTTGAAACAGGGTCTACCCTGGCCATTTCCAGCCAGAATACACTCTCTTCTGAGTTGTAAAAGTTCAAGTTTTGAATCAACGGTTACGGTTTCTCCTTCTGCGGTAATAACATCAATAGGATAAACAAATTGAGGTCTTACAGTAGGTGTGCCTTTAGGTACATTGTGTTCTCTTCTCCAGTTTTTGATGGCATTTTTTAAAGCCTCATAACTGTCTACCTCCACTTCTTCTCCGGTTGAAAATACAATGCTTACAGGAAAAACCAACTCAAAACAACCACCCCTGCCGGTGCGGCTTTCTGCTTCCAAACCTACGATGGCCTGGTTCACATAGTTTTCAACTTCTGCCTCTGTAGCGGCCTCATCTTTGTTACAAGCTATAGAAGTAAACATCGTCAGCGCAAACATTAAAAACATCAACTTCTTCATGGTATTATTTTTTTGTTACATCGCTTTGACCCACGGCTTGTAAAATGGTTTAACGCTCCCTCAAAAAAATATTTCTTTCTAAAACCAAAGTTCGCTTTCATCCCCCGGTTCGCCGTGATAGTTGAGGGTGATCTCTTCACCCGCCGCTATGTCTTGAATGGCTTCGATATCGATGGTCATATTTTCCAAATCGAGGATGAAGTTGGCATTGGGATTTAATTCGTGGTTGTACATAGATCCATACCCAAGGGCTATGGCGCAATCTTCCAGATTATCTCCCCAAAGAAAATAATAATCGTGTAGTATAGTTTTGTGGATAATGGGCAACTCTCTTTTGGGAATGACTATGACCGGACACACTTCTATGACATCACCTGCATGGATGGGAGATGCCGTAAATACACCCCGTCCGCGATCGTCTGACGAGGCAATGTACAAGGAGGCCACTCTTTGCATCTCAGGGCTTGAGCGTGGCCAGAAAGGCCTTGAGGTCCATGTTGTAATTGGCCTTGCCGTTAACCAATATCACGGGGGTTTGCACATAGGTGTCTGCAAAACCATCTTCCATCAGCATCTTCCACATCAAAGACTGGTCGTCTTCGCTTTTGCTAATGTTGATTTCCTGAAATTGAATGTTGTTTTCTTTTAGGTATTTAACCGCGTATTGACACTTTCCGCAACCGTCTTTGCTGAATACAACCACCCCTTTTCTCAAACCGGGTCTTTCTGCCTTTGGCTCTGAAACCTTGGCATCTACGGATGTGATCTTGGGTCCGCCGGCACCTTTTTTATACGACTTATAGGATATGCTGTAGTTTGAATTGCCACTTGGGTCAAGGGTGATTTTTAAAATTAACTTTTTTTCATACGACTTGAGGTCTACAACAGCCGGCAGGGGAACACTGCTGGTAAAGCCACTGCCTTCAACATTCATTTCGAGGGTCATGGCCTCTCTTACGTTGCTTTTGGCGTAGTACGTTATTTCGTTGCCACTTTCTGTTTTAAGCAGGTCAATGTCGTTCTTTTGCGCCACCATGGTTGTGGCAATAAAAAGGGATAATAATACGGCGGTAATTCTCATTTTTTAATTTGTGTTGCAAAAATACAAAAGCTTACACCATTGCAGCCTATGGAGAATAACGTAATTTTTAACCATAGGTATCTACATTAAGCCACCTAATTTTGGAACCAAAACCATGCCATTGCCTATGCCCTTCTTTTTCCTTAATTTTGCGCCATGAGCAAGGCCGAAAGTTTTATTATTCTAAAGGAAGATCTTCAAAGATATGCCCGCGTTTTGGGCGAAGCTGCAGATGTAATCCGCGACCAGGACGTATCCAAATACCCCGTTTTTGTGGCCCATCAGCAAGAGGTTTCCATCGGACTCCCCATTATTGAAAAGGAAAAAAATGGAGGAAATTGGAACATCCACGCCTCTACCCTGGAAGAATTTGCTGCCAAAAACCTGATTTTTGACGAAAAAATCGACGATTTTATCAAAACCTATAAGGATCCTGATGCCTTTGTCTGTGTTTTTGTGCTCAGTGAGTTAGGAGCCAATTTTGTCTTCCTCCCAAGAAATCCGGAGTCTTAATCTTCTTCTTTTTTAGATATCATCCATAGGCCTGCAAAGGTTATCAGTCCGTTGAGGATCAAAATCTCGATCCCAAATCTAAATCCCTGAAAAATTTGGGTCGATAAGCGCTGCAGACTGTCTGCAAAATCACCACTCATACCCGTTTTGCCTATAAACCACTCGGCATTGTTTACAAAGTCAAGGCCTAAAATCAGCAGAGGTGAGGCCAGACACACCCAGAGCACGTATTGATCCCTCAATTTTCTCTTGGTCAGAATGCCAAAGGCAAAAAGACCCAACAGTGGGCCATAGGTATAGCCGGCCACCTTTAATATCACATCGATGATGGATTTGTCATCGATCCACTTAAAAATCATCACGCAGGCGAAAAACAAGGCTGCAAAACTGAGGTGGACCACCCACCTTGTTCTCTTTTTTTGTTGTTCCGGCCATTCTGTTTTGTTTTTGAGATCCAGCAGGTCAATGCAAAATGAAGAAGTCAGCGCGGTTAAGGCACCGTCTGCACTGGGAAACAAGGCAGATATCAGTCCTATGATAAAAACCACTCCGATGATGGGCGATAAGTGACCTCCCAGGGCGATGCCCGGAAAGAGATCGTCTCCCTTGAGGTTAAGGCTGTGCTCTGTTGAATACATGTGCAATAAGCCTCCCATCACCAAAAACAAAAAATTGACCACCAACAATACGGTGGCAAGGGTCAGCATGTTTTTTCTGGAATCGGTCAGGGTCTTTACACTGATGTTTTTTTGCATCATCTCCTGGTCAAGCCCTGTCATGGCAATGGTAATAAAGGCCCCACCGAGTATTTGTTTTAGAAAAAACGAGGTGGAATTGGCGTCATAATTAAATACCTTGGTCAGGCCCTGTTCTCCCAGCTTTGTTACTGCCTGGCCAAAACTCATGTCCATTTGGCCCAGAATGGCCCAGATACAAACAACAAGACCCAACAACATAAAGGAGGTTTGTAAGGTGTCTGTATAAACAATGGTTTTGACCCCCCCTTCTACTGTGTACAAAAGTATGAGCAATAAGATTACAGCCGTCGTAGCCCAAAAGGTAATGCCCATCTTATCAAGGATAAACAGTTGCAGGATATTCACTACAAGATACATCCTGGCGGTAGCACCCAGGGTGCGGGAAATGATAAAAAAGATGGCCCCCGTCTTGTACGAAACCGGCCCAAATCTCTGCTTTAAATAATTGTAGATAGATGTGAGGTTGAGCCGGTAATACAGCGGTAACAACACAAACATGATGACCAGGTAACCAATGAAATAGCCCAAAACTACCTGGTAGTACTGAAAGCCGGCACTGCCAACGGTACCCGGCACACTGACAAAGGTAACCCCACTCAACGAAGTGCCCACCATGCCAAAAGCCACCAGCACCCAGTTGCTGTTTTTGTTGCCTATAAAAAAAGACTCATTGTTTGCGTTTCGGGAGGTTCGCCATGCCACTATGAGCAGTAAGGCAAAATAAGACAACACAAATGAAAACAATAGCTGTGGCGACATATCTTTACTTTGTTCGGGTGAAGATAAGGAAATGATTGCAATACGGCTGCGCCTTAGTCCAATACGCTGCGCTCATGGCAATACGCCTGCAGCTTAGTATAACTGAACGGTTTTGGCACAGCCAAAAAAAATGATCGGCAGATCATTTTAGTGAAGGCACCACGCGCTAACCGCGTGGCAGCGACTAACCCTTTTCGATATATCTCTTGCAATCTGCGCTCCGCGCAATGCGCTAAGCGCCCCGCCGTATGGTTTAACTAGCTATGCTTTCACCTTTAAGCTTCTCAGCGTTTTCTGCCATGATCAGGGCATCAATAATGCCGTCCAGGTCGCCGTTCATTACGCGGTCTAAGCTGTATAGGGTGAGGTTGATGCGGTGGTCGGTAAGCCTGTTTTGTGGAAAATTGTAGGTTCTGATTTTGTCAGAGCGGTCACCGGTTCCTACGAGGGATCTCCTGGCTTCCTTTTGCTCGTTGTAGGTTTTTTCTTTGGCGATGTCGGTGATGCGTTGGTACAGTTTCTGGAAGGCTATTTCCCTGTTTTTATGCTGTGATCTGGCTTCCGTACTTTCCGCCACTATGCCGGTAGGGAGGTGGGTAAACCTAACCCCGGTTTCTACCTTGTTTACATTTTGTCCACCGGCACCACTCGATCTGAAGGTATCTACCTTGAGGTCTTCTTTGCGGATGTCAATTTCTTCTTCTTCAAAAATAGGCAACACGGCCACCGTAGCTGCAGAGGTGTGTACCCTGCCCTTGGCCTCTGTTTCTGGCACCCTTTGTACCCTGTGCGCACCGGATTCAAACTTCAGCTTGCCATAAACATCTTCTCCGTGTACTTCTAGAACTACCTTATTGTATCCGCCCACAGAGCCTTCATTGGCGTCAATGACCTCCGTTTTCCAACCCTTGGTGTCAAAATATCGCATGTACATTCGGTAAAGGTCTCCGGCAAAAATACTGGCCTCGTCACCTCCGGTGCCCGATCTTATCTCCAGAATAATATCTCTTTCATCTTCCGGATCTCTCGGTACCAGCAACCATTTGATTTTTTCTTCCAGGTCTGCTTTTTCCTGGTTGAGTAGGGCCTCTTCTGCCGAAGCTATTTCCCTCATTTCAGGATCCGGGTCTTTTTGCATCAACTTCGCATTTTCAAGGTTCGAAATAACCATTTGGTACTCCTTGGTGGTCGATACAATTTCGTTCAGGTCTTTGTATTCCTTGTTGATCTTGGCAAACTGTTTCTGATCAGAAATAATGGAAGGGTCTGAAAGTTTTTCTTCCAGATAATGATAGCGTTCTACAATGGCTTCCAGTTTTTCAATCATGGTTTTGTCTTTTTCTTTTGTGACGGAGGACAGGCATGTATTCAAACACAAATGCCCGGCATCCTCCTGATTGCCGGGCATTTGTTCTTATCTCAATTAGGCTAAGCTTCTTTTTCTGAATCCTTGTCCTTATCTGAAGAGGTGATGGAGTCTATGACATCTTCTACCTTGTCTTCGATGATATCCATTTTTTCTTCAACGGCATCTGCAACAGACTTCAATTTTTCTTTGGTGATTCCCAGCTTGTCGCCAACAGATTCGAGCATCGACTCAACTTTGTCTTCTGCTACGTCCATCTTGTCATCCAGGGCATCAACCGCATTTTCTATCTTGTCTTCTGCTACTTCAGCTACCGCCTTCACCGTGTCTACCACGTCTTCAAAGGTTTCTGTAATTGATTCCTTCAGGTTTTCCAGCATTGATGGCTTTTTACCTCCTTTGCTTTCCTTGATTCTGGTAGCCGCATTTTCCAAAAGATCAGCCATGGTCTCACGCTCTTCTTTGGCCGCTTCGATGCCACTGGCAATTTTTTGTTTAACTACCTCCTTGGCCTCGTTTCTTTTTTCTTCTACTACCCTTCTTTGCTCGTCTTTTGACCTCCTGTCTTCCAGTTCTTTTTTAACCTTGTACATGTCCTGAAGCTTGTCGTTTTTAGAGTTGATACGCTCTTCCAACATCTTCAGCTTGGCCTTTCTTATCTGCATTTCAAGCTGGCCATCGGTCTGCTCTATTTTTTTAACCTGAAATTCGAGGTCTTGTTTGTCTCTCAGAATCGACTTCTCCATCTTACCAATGGTGTCAACCAGACCGTCATACCTGGCTTGCAGCCTGGACTTGTCGTATTCCCGGTTTCCGCCACCGCCACCTGCCGGCTTCTTGTCTTTCAGGGCCTTAAAGGTACCGTCCAGCTTGTCCCAAACATTTTTTCGGTCATCTTTGGTCATCTGGGCCTTGTAGTACTTCTCCTGAATGGACTTCATTTGTTCAAACAAAGGCTTGAGACCGAGTCCTTTTTCAAGTTTTTCTTCAATTTCTTTGATTTCTTCCATAAACTTGGCAGAAACCTCGGCCGATGTTTTTTCGAACTCGTTTTGAAGGTTTTTCTTCAAATCCTTGAGTTTGTCAAACAAAATATTGGTCCTTTCTTTTAGAATGGCAGAATGCTCTTTGAAAAGGTTTTGTTCCTTTACCTGATCCTGAACCTTGGTCCAGAAACCTTTGGCATCGGCCCACAACTTATCATCGTAATCAGATAACTTGTCAATCTTATCTTTTAACTCATCCAGCTCTGTCTTATACATTTCGTATAATTTGGCCGAAAGCACTACAAAATGCCATTCTGCCTGCGCCCTGCTGATGAGGTCTGTTCTCTCTACTTTAATGTCTTCAGGCAACAAACTCTCGCTGACAGACAGCGGACGTTCAATGACCTGGTGGGGTTGAGGAAAATCAACGTGTTTACCCTCTCTCCATAAATCCAAAAGGGATTGATAAAAATCTTCGGTGGCTACTTCCAGTGGAAATACATACAACATCACTTTGTTATCTCTTTCGAGTAACTCCATTGCCAGCAGAATTTTTTCGTTTGAGGCGTTTTCTCCCCACAGAACTACTTTCGTTTTCATTTTTTACTTGTCAGTTAAATAATCAATCAATATATACTCACGGCGGAATTCCAACTATTACTGCAAAAACTTAGCCAATCAGCTGATGATCTATTAAATATTTTACGATTTGTATGGCATTTGTGGCTGCCCCCTTCCTCAGGTTATCAGCTACTATCCACATATTCAACGCGTTTTGAGCCGACTCATCCTTTCTTAGCCTGCCCACAAAAACTTCATTTTTATTTTTGGCAAACAGCGGCATGGGGTATTCGTACTTTTCCGGATTGTCTAAAACGACAATTCCGGGGGTTTCTGTCAGGATTTGCCGCACTTCTGTCACATCTATGTCTCGGTGAAACGAAACATTGACGCTTTCTGAGTGCCCTCCGTTTACAGGTACCCTGATCGCTGTGGCCGTTACCTTCAATGAGTTGTCTCCAAGGATTTTTTTGGTCTCATTGACCAGTTTCATCTCCTCTTTGGTATACCCATTCTCAGTAAAAACGTCACATTGAGGAATACAGTTCTCAAAAATAGGATAATGATAGGCCATTTTATCTTTTTCCGGCTTTTGGCCATCGCGCTCTGCTTCATATTGAGCCACAGCCTTGGCACCCGTTCCGGTAAAAGACTGGTAGGTTGATACCACTATTCTGTCAATTCCATATTTCCTGTGCAGGGGGGCAAGGGCCATGACCATTTGGATGGTAGAGCAGTTGGGGTTGGCAATGATTTTATCCTCACGGGTCAATTCCGATGCATTGATTTCAGGAACCACCAGTTTTTTGGATGGATCCATCCTCCAGGCAGAAGAATTATCCACCACAGTGCAGCCCACTTCTGCAAAACGAGGCGCCCACTCTAATGAAACAGAGCCTCCGGCAGAAAATACAGCAACATCGGGTCTGGCAGCAACAGCGGCCTCCATACTCACAACTGTGTGGGGTTTTCCGTTGAAAATCAATGTTTTACCTACAGATTTTTCGCTCGCCACCAGGATGTACTCGGTAATGGGAAGGGATTCTTCTTCCAATACCTGCTGCATCACAGTACCTACTAAACCGGTAACACCAACAATTGCTAATTTCATTTCTTAATTTCTGGTCTTTTCTTTCTCCACACCCTGTTGTTTCTCAGGGAAATAAAAAAGTGGCGCAAATATAGGATTTGCCGGAAAATTCTATTAATTTTATTCCATGAGAAATAACGTACTGCTACTTTTAGTATTGCACGTTGTCTCCCTGAACGCTCAGTTTTACGATAGTTTTGATGATGGAGACCACGTCGCCAACCCTAAATGGTTGGGAAACAATTCCTTATTCACGGTAGATCCGCAAAATAAGCTCAGGCTCAATGCCCCGGCCGGCGGCCTCGCTTATTTATACACCGAATTGGTCTATCCCGATAGTTTTGTGGCCACTGCCGAACTTTCTATGGAGTTTAGCCCCAGTACCACCAATTTTACCCGGATCTATTTTATGTCGAACCACAAAGACCCGGGTCTGGGCAACGCCTACTTCATCCAGGCAGGTGAAAACGGGAGCAATGATGCCCTGCATTTATACAAATCTGAATGGGGGGTTATTTCCCTCCTCGCCTCCGGCACTCCTGGAGCCATGGCAGGAGACCCGTCAACTGTTTCTCTTAAAATTGTCTATCAAAATTTGGGGGAAATCACGGTATGGGCCGACTACAACCTCGATGGCAGCTTCGAAGACCGTTTTTCTGCTACGGATGCCATGCTCCTGCCCTCTCAGGCCTCCTATTTTGGTATCCAATGTACTTTCACCACTTCCCGTAAGGACAAATTTGTTTTTGACAACCTGGGTGTAAGTCTTTATCAGGTAGACACCTCACCGCCAGCTCTTACTTCCTCCAAGGTTGTCAATCCATTCACCGTGGCCCTGGGCTTCAGCGAGGTGCTCGATGAAAATTCTGCCCTGGATAAAAACAATTACCACATCAACGCGGCCTTCTTTCCGGACTCTGTTTATTGGGGACAAAGCCACGACAAGGTTTTTTTACAATTTGACAATCCTCTACCGGCTTCGAAGCCCTTTGATCTCACTTTATTTTCTCTTAACGACCTGGCCGGTAATACCCTGACAAGTTACACCACAACGCTTGAGTACTTCAGGGCCCCGGTGGTGGGAGAACTGGTGCTTTCTGAAATTTTATTTGATCCCTATGTTAATCACGATGATTTTATCGAGGTTTACAATGCAGGAACCGTGGGAATTAGCCTGGACAGCCTGTTGATTTCCAATCCGATGAACGGCCAAAAACAATGGATCAACGACCCTGCACCCTTACAGCCCGGTTCTTATCGCGCATACACCCCAAATGCCGATCAGCTGCGTCAAACCTACGCTACAGCTGCAACAGCAGACATCCGTTTCAATGCCCTTCCGGCCTTCAACAACGACAAAGGGGCCGTTGTAATATCCAATGCCTCGGGTCATATCCTGGACAGTTTTTATTACAACCAGCAATTCCAAACCATTGATCCCGACATCAAAAACCAGGAGGGTGTCAGCCTTGAAAAAATGCAAATCCTTACTTTTCAAAACCACCCCTCCAACTGGTTATCGGGCGACTCTTCCACTCTGTATGCCAGCCCGGGCTATGAGAGCGCTCACCGTCTTGACCAATTATTACCCAAACTGATCCATGCAGAGGCGTTGGATTCGCAAACTGTTCTTTTGACTTTCGACGACTTTATGAATCGGATCTCCGCCCAGCAAATAGGAAATATTGGCTTCGCAGATAACACGCCCGAAGTTGAAAATGCAGATGTAGCCTTGTTTAATTCCCGCATGATTGTGGTAAAGCTGGCCGAGCCCTTGTCTGCCCATTCTCCATACCTATTGAGCATTCAAGGCCTGACCGATAAAAACAACAATATCATCAGGGATACAACCATCTCACTTCTTTATGGGGTCAGCCCGGACGTAGGCGATCTCGTCTTGAGTGAGGTTTTGTTTTACCCCAACAGTGGTGGCTTTGATTTTATTGAGCTGTACAATGCTTCTGACAGGGCCATTCAACTAAAAAATACCGCTTTGGCCAACCTTGATAACAACAGTGAAGAGGTTGTAAGCAGTAGCTACGTTTTGAAAGCGGGTGAGTACGTAGCCCTGTGCGAGGATACCACGGCGCTAAAAAATCAGTATCCTGTGCCTGCCCATGCCCGATTCCTTCAAACCGAAATACCCCCTCTCAATGCCGATGAGGGCATAATTCAGGTGATGAATAGTGACGGTGAAATACTGGATACCTTCAGTTATAACGAAGACAGGCACCACCCCTTAATCGACAGTGAGGATCGCAAAGGGGTAAGTCTGGAACGCATCCGTCTCAAAAACTTTGACAACAGTACCTTCAATTGGCATTCAGGGGCAAGGGCTGGTGGCTTTGCCTCACCGGGTTACACCAACAGCAATCAACTGATACAAGGCCTGGTTCAGGATCAGATTTTAAGTTATGAAAAAGTGTTTTCTCCCAATGGTGATGGCTTGGCAGATGTGCTGATTATGGAATACCAGCTCGAAAAACCGGGCTTTTTGCTTAGTCTCGAGGTTTACAGTACCGAAGGATACAAGGTAAAAAAGCTGACAAACAATGAGTTGCTTGGCACCCACGGCGTATTGACCTGGGATGGTACCAATGACAACGGCTTGCCCGAAAGAATGGGCATCTACATCCTGGTAGCTTCCTTTTTTCACCCTGATGGAGACCGTTACCTCCTCAAAAAAGATTGTGTGCTTGCCGATTTTATTGACTAATTTTACAAGCTAAATTTCAGGACAGCTGAAAACCTTCCTCAATCACCGGCTTGTTTACTCCAGCTTCATGGTAATCATGTTGCTGATGGTGGCACTTATCGTTGCTGGTCCCGAGGTGTTTTTTGTTCGCCAGATGTCGGCCCACCTGCTCCACATCATGTTGGGTTTATTCGCCCTTGGCTTCCTTTTTCTGTTTACCGGCTTTGAAAAGTTGATGCTCATGAGTTTTGCCGCTTGCGGCGTTTTGTGCGTATTTATCAAAAATGAAAGCAACGGTGAACTCATCTACCCAAAAGACAATTTTACCGAAAAAATTGCGGTCTGTCACATCAATCTCAGCAATGTTTACGAACGGGAGGCCATGGTGGAACAACTCAACAACACCGATGTAGACCTCATTTCCTTTCAGGAACTAACCCCCGAATGGGCTTCGTTTTTAAATGTATCGCTGTCAAAAAACTATCCACACTCCTACCAGGCTGTAAGGATTGATCCATTTGGCAAGGGCTTTTATTCGCGATATCCCATCCGTGTGATAGATACCCTCAGCCCCGCCTATGCCTTTGACCTGGCCGTTGAGGTGATTAAAAACACCCAAAACTATTACCTGGTCTCTACCTACCTCACCCCCTCTCTCAATGGCAATGGCATGACGCTGGCCCGCAATCAAATGAAAAACATCAGTCATTTTGTAGTGGACCACCCTCGCAAAACCATCGTTCTGGGCGAATTCAACATGGTCTATTGGTCTGATGAAATCAGCAGATTCAGAGAGGCAACCCACCTGCGCAATTCCAGAAAAGATGTGATTCCGGCCTCATTGAGAGTGCCCTTTGACCATGTTTTTTATTCAGGTGACCTTCAGTGCCTGGCCCTTAAAGACATGATGCTATCGAGAAAAGAACGCATTGGCATTTTTTCTGCTTTCCAGCAAAATCTCGAGCCTTCCAGAAACCTGCCCAAAAACCACTAATGGCGGTCCATTATCTATCACAATCCTTCCAGACGCTCTCTGTGGATCAACTCTATGCCATCCTGGGACTGAGAAGTGAAGTGTTTATTGTTGAGCAAAATTGCCCATACCAGGATCTCGATGGTAGAGATGCTCATTCCATCCACATCATGGGCCTGGATGATAATGGTAAACTGGTGGCTTATTGTCGACTGTTACCACCTGACCTGGCCTATCCGGGCTACAGTTCCATTGGCCGGGTAATTACCTCAATGGCCGTGAGGGGCAGTGGCGAAGGAAAAAAACTGATGGAATATGCCATAAGGGAAATAAAAACACTGTTTCCAGCCGCTGATGTGAAAATTTCTGCACAGTGTTATGCGCTCCCCTTCTACGAAGCCCTGGGCTTTGTGGCCATAGGCGATGTCTACCTCGAAGATGACATCCCGCACCAGGCCATGGTTCTAAAAGCCTAATCTACTTGTTGGATGTAAATCCAAACACCCCTCCACACACGCCTCCCATCACATGGGCAAACTGAGAAACTCCGTCGTCCCATATGCCGTTGAGCACTTCTTTACCCACAAACAAGAGGGCTATCAGAATAAATGTGAGGGGAATCTGCCCGTCTTCCACATTGGTGAACGACACCAGAACAATCAGCATAAACACAATACCACTGGCACCAATCAGACCGGTAGGCAAAAATAGGATGTTGAGCAAGCCGGTCACCAGGGCAGTGATCATCAGCATCGACAATGTTTTGCCAGAGCCATATTTTTCTTCTACAATAGGGCCCAGCAACAAAACAAAGGTCATATTGCCCAACAGGTGATCAAGAGTCACGTGACCTGCTATGTGACTCACCAGCCGAAACAAGGCTACCGGGTTAAAAAAATTGGTCTGGTTGTACAAAGTAAAAAGCGGCATAAGCGATTTGCCGGTAAATCGATCAATAAAAAACACGAAGGTGCAGATCAGCGCATAACTAAGTATGACCGGGGAGTTGTATTTTAGCCGCATTAACATTGCCTTTGGTTTGGCCCAAAAATAAACCAAAAAAACCAAATTGGCATTGTAATATGACCAAGCTATATACCAACTGAATCCATCCATCGACATATCTCCTGCCACCCAGTGGTTTGATGCCAACGGGTGGCAGGTATTTGATTTCCAGCAACAGACCTGGGAGGCCTACCTCTCGGGCAAATCAGGCCTGGTCAACGCACCCACCGGCAGCGGTAAAACCTATTCCCTGATCATTCCGGTCTTACTGGAAGCCTTGCAAAAAAACGAACACAAGGGCTTGCAGCTCATTTGGATCACCCCTATCAGAGCCCTGGCCAAAGAGATCTGCATTTCATCAGAAAGAGCCATCGCTGCGTTGGGCCTCGATTGGCGTGTAGAAATACGGTCTGGTGATACCACCACCACCCAACGCAAAAAACAATGGAGCCATCCGCCTCAAATCCTCATCACTACCCCTGAAAGCATCCATGTGATGCTGGCAACCAAACAAAATCAACCCTTTTTTAAAGGACTCAAAGCCGTGGTAGTCGACGAATGGCACGAGCTGGTTGGCAGCAAAAGAGGGGTACAAACGGAGTTGCTATTGGCCCGGTTCAAATTTCTTTTTCCTGATCTCCGGGTATGGGGCATCTCTGCTACCATCGGCAATATGGAGGAGGCCATCGATGTATTGCATGGATCCAAGAGCAGCGAAGCCATCTGCATTAAAGCCAATATTCAAAAAAAAATAGAAGTCATTTCTGTCATTCCCCTCTCAGTTGAAAAATATCCGTGGGCAGGCCACCTGGGCATCCGCATGCTCCACCAGGTTTTACCCATCATTCATCAATACAAATCGACCCTTATTTTTACCAATACCAGGGCTCAATGTGAGATCTGGTACCAGCAACTCCTCGAAGCAGATATAGAACTGGCAGGCCAGATTGCCATGCACCACGGCTCCATCAGCAAGGACCTCAGGGAATGGGTAGAAGACGCCCTCTATGACGGCAGACTCAAAGCCGTTGTCTGCACTTCGAGCCTCGACCTGGGTGTCGACTTCAGACCAGTAGAAGCCATCGTACAAATTGGCAGTCCCAAAGGCGTGGCCAGGTTTATCCAAAGAGCCGGCCGCAGTGGCCACCAGCCGGGAGCAGATAGCCACATCTACTTTGTGCCCACCCATTCGCTCGAACTCATCGAAGCAGCGGCCCTCCGCACCTCCATCGAAAACCAGGAGCTCGAAGAACGCATTCCTTACCTCCGCTCTTTTGATGTGCTGATCCAGTACCTCATGACCCTGGCCGTAGCAGAAGGCTTTCGACCAGAACAGGTCTTTGAAGAAATAAAATCTACCTTCTGTTTCAGAGACATCAATGAAGATGATTGGTACCAGGTGCTCAACTTTCTGCAATATGGTGGTAAGTCGCTGGCGGCTTATGACGAATACCAGAAAATCGTCATCGAAGACGGGGTGTATAAAGTGACCGATAAACACATTGCCCAAAGACACAGACTCAGCATCGGTACCATTGTTAGCGATGCCATGCTCAACGTGGCTTACACCCGCGGCAAAAGGCTCGGCTCTATCGAAGAATATTTTATCTCCCAGCTCGAACCCGGTGATGCTTTTTGGTTTGCCGGCCGACCCCTTGAACTGGTCAGGGTCAAGGATATGACGGCCCAGGTAAAGGATACCAAAAAACTCAACGCCCGCATCCCCTCTTACATGGGAGGCAGGCTTCCTCTGAGCTCCCAGATGTCGGAGGTTTTGCGCAAAAAAATGAACCAATACCTGGAAGGCAGGGTCGATGAGGTAGAACTGCAAGCCTTGATCCCTCTGCTCGAAACCCAGCAGGAAAGGTCGATGGTACCCGCCCTCGATGAGTTTTTGGTGGAGTACTTCCAATCTGAAGAAGGCCACCACCTCATGTTTTATCCGTTTGAAGGTAGAAACGTCCACGAAGGCCTGGCTGCTCTTATCGCCAAAAGATTGTCGCGTCACAAGCCCATCACCTTTTCCCTCGCCATGAACGACTACGGCTTTGAGTTGCTCAGCGATAGGAAGATTGATGTTGAAAAACTGGTTACCACCGACCTCTTCCACACCAAAAATCTGATGGACGATATCCAGGCCAGCATCAACGCCGTAGAGATGGCCCGAAGGCGGTTCCGCGATATTGCCATGATATCCGGGCTTATCTTCCAGGGCTTCCCCGGAAAACAAAAAAGAGAAAGACACCTGCAGTCGTCGGCCCAGCTGCTGTTTAATGTTTTTCACGAGTATGAGTCCGACAACCTGCTCTACCTCCAGACCTATGAAGAAGTGCGCACCTTCCAGCTCGAAGAAGCCCGCATGAGAAGGGCCCTGGAAAGAATTTTATCCCAAACCATGGTCATTAAAATCCTCGAAAGACCCAGCCCTTTTTCCTTTCCTCTGCTGGTGGACCGACTCCGCGAAAAACTCACCTCCGAGCGACTCGAAGACCGCATCAAACGAATGACGATGGAGTTGGAAAAATCGTAAGTAGCATACCCGTTTAGTAAAAATTATGGACGAGACCGGCAGAAATCAACAAGTTTCCATCCTCGTAAACAAAGTCATCGGTTTTAAAATACCTCTTTGAAATTCTGCCATCTAAGTTCAACCGGGTATTGTAACTAATAAAATAAGATGCGTTATATCTTATGGCAGGAATAATATTATAACCCAGCACTTCCGTTTCATCGCGATACCTTGCTTCACCATCCAATGAAAATGCCAGTCCGGCGTAAGTTCTCGATGAGGGAAAATATCCCACATCATATTGAAAACGAGTATAAAAGTAAAAGTGATTATAATTAATATTGTTGTTGATGTAGTGGCTAACCCCTGCCCCGATCCTCGCCTCAATACTTTTCTGCCGTTTATAAGATACAGGAACCTCCTTTCTCCAGCCCCTGTGCACAGACAGTGATGTTATATAATTGGTGTTATTGTTGAATACTGTCATACTTGCCTTCGGAGCCAATCCCCAATATGCCCGACTACCGGAACTGCGGTTGAACTGATAGGCAAACTGCCAGTTGTCGGCAACTATACCATATACATCCAAAGCATCCAGTTGTTTTTTTGCTGCAATGTGTTCTACCACCTTCCGGATCTGGTCTTTGATCCGAACCCTAAAATCAAAAACCCGTCTGTTTTGCTGTGTAGCAATCAATCTCCCTAGTTCAAACAACTCTTCCTGGCTCCATTCTTTAGATATACCCATCATAAACTGATCTTCCAGTGTCGACCCTTCCTTCGGTCTTGCTTCTTTTTTGAGGTCTTCCACAATAAACCGGGCTAAAAAAACCGGGCCGATGGGTTCTATCCTGCCCTTGCCAACGTTATACTCAAAAACGACCTGAGGGTTCACATACCAATCCTCAATTTTATCATCCGGGTTTAATCTGTCATATTCAGTTTGCCTGGATCCAAAAGCTGCAATATTGAATACTGTTTCGTAAAAGCGTTGATCTGCTTTAAATTTTGTCTTTGTTGTCGAATACCTTGAATTTAAAGAAATTTCATTGTACTGTATCGAGTCCTCATCTGTGAAGGTATTTAAAACAAGATAGTTGGAAAAATCTGTCCTCGCCTGCCTATCCGGGAGATTGACAAAATGAAAGTAATTGGCTGCACCATCGGAAAACAATCCCCATATACTACCGATGGTTTCTAAAGAAGTAAATCTATTCTTTTTACCTACATCTACATTCGGATTAATACTCAATCCCCTCACATCTACATCCGCATACCTGAATTGGGTATAATCGTATTGTGCCTTAGATAAAAAACCGAACAACATTGTCGGGATCAGAAATACCATTTTTCGTAGCATACTTTTTTCTTTTTGTTGCGTGATGATTGGATAACGACAACAGTAGCCCGACCCGCTGCCAGGCCCCTCTCATTGCGATTATTAGGCGAAAATACCTTATCTTTGCCAATCCATATAAAAATAAAGCTTTTTTAGAAATGACAAAATATCGTGAGTTCAAAGGCCTCAATTTACCCGAGATAGACAATGAAATTTTGGCCTTTTGGACAGATAACCAAATTTTCGAAAAATCAATCTCTTCCCGCCCGGAAGATAAAACCTTTGTCTTTTACGAAGGCCCTCCTTCTGCCAATGGCATGCCCGGCATCCACCACGTCATGTCGCGAACGGTAAAAGACCTCTTTTGTCGCTACCAAACCATGAAGGGCAAACGCGTAGAACGCAAAGGAGGCTGGGACACCCACGGCCTGCCCATCGAACTCAGTGTAGAAAAAGAACTGGGCATCACCAAAGAAGACATCGGCACCAAAATTTCGGTCGACGAATACAATGCCAAGTGCCGCGAAACCGTGATGCGCTACAAAGACCTGTGGGACGACATCACACGCAAAATGGGCTACTGGGTCGACCTCAACCACCCCTACATCACCTTTGAAAACGACTACATCGAGTCGGTATGGTGGCTGCTCAGCCAGTTGTACAACAAAAAACTGCTGTACAAGGGTTATACCATCCAGCCCTATTCCCCCGCAGCCGGCACAGGCCTCAGCTCCCACGAGCTCAACCAACCAGGCTGCTACCGCGATGTGACCGATACAACCATCGTAGCCCAGTTTAAAACCATTGAAGACTCCCTGCCCGATTTCCTAAAGGGACTGGGTGAACTCTTCATCCTGGCCTGGACCACCACACCGTGGACCCTGCCCTCCAACACCGCGCTGACGGTAGGACCCAATATTGACTACTCGGTCATTAAGACCTACAACCAATACACCTTTGCACCCATCACCATCGTGCTGGCTTCTGCCCTGGTAGAAAAACAATTTGGCAATAAATGCATCGCTGTAGCCGAAGAAGCAGGCTTAAGTGCTTACCAAAGCGGGGATAAAACCATCCCTTATTTTGTGGTCACCACCTGCAAGGGCAAAGACCTAACGGGCATCCGTTACGAACAGCTGCTGCCCTATACCCTGCCGTACCAAAACCCGGAAAACGCCTTCCGTGTAATTGAGGGCAGCTTTGTCACTACCGAAGACGGTACCGGTGTGGTCCACACCGCCCCAACCTTCGGTGCCGATGATGCCCGGGTAGCCAAAGAGGCCAAACCCGAGGTGCCGCCGATGCTGGTCTTAGACGAAAAAGGCAATCCGGTGCCCCTTGTTGACCTGCAGGGTCGTTTTCGCCCGGAAATGGGTGATCTGGCAGGCAAATACGTCAAAAACGAGTATTACAACGCGTCAGACGCACCCGAACGTTCAGTGGACGTAGAGATTGCTATCCGCCTGAAAGAAGAAAACAGGGCCTTTAAAGTGGAAAAATACGTGCACAACTACCCACACTGCTGGCGTACCGATAAGCCCGTACTGTATTACCCCATGGATTCCTGGTTCATCCGCGCCAGTGCCACCAAAGAGCGCATGGCCGAACTCAACGGTTCTATCAACTGGAAACCCGCCTCCACCGGAGAAGGTCGCTTTGGCAAGTGGCTCGAAAACCTGCAGGACTGGAACCTCTCGCGTTCCCGCTACTGGGGCATACCCCTGCCCATCTGGCGCAATGCCGAGGCCACCGAAGAAATCTGCATCGACAGCATAGCCAAACTCGAAAGTGAGGTTGCCAAGGCCAATGCCGCCCTCGGCCTCAACCAGCAGGTGCCCAAAGACCTGCACCGTCCCTACATCGATGAAGTAGTACTGGTTTCATCCAACGGTGAACCCATGAAAAGAGAACTAGACCTCATCGACGTATGGTTTGATTCCGGCTCTATGCCCTACGCCCAGTGGCACTATCCCTTTGAAGCCAAAGACAAGATCGACAACGGCCTTTCATTCCCGGCCGACTTCATCGCAGAAGGTGTGGACCAGACGCGGGGTTGGTTTTACACGCTTCATGCCATTGCCACCATGGTCTTTGACAGTGTAGCCTATAAAAACGTGGTCTCCAACGGCCTCGTACTCGATAAAAACGGTGTAAAAATGTCGAAACGCCTTGGCAATGTGGTCGATCCGTTTGACACCATCCGCACCCACGGTGCCGATGCTACCCGCTGGTACATGATTGCCAATGCACCCCCCTGGGACAACCTCAAATTTGACCTGGCCGGGGTGGAAGAAGTAAAAAGAAAAACCTTCGGCACCCTGTACAACACCTATTCTTTTTTTGCCCTCTATGCCAACATCGACAGCTTTGTGTACAGCGAAGCAGAAGTGCCACTTAATGAGCGCCCGGAGATCGACCGTTGGATCATCTCCCTGCTCAATGACCTCAAGGCCCGGGTAGATGCCAGCTATGCAGACTACGAACCCACCACCGCGGCCAGAGACATCGAAGAATTCATCGATGCCCACCTGTCCAACTGGTACGTGAGGCTTTGTCGCAGACGTTTCTGGAAGGGAGAGTACAGCAAAGACAAACTCGCCGCCTACCAGACCCTCTACACCTGCCTGGAGAACATCGCCGCCATGATGGCCCCGGTAGCACCGTTTTTCTCCGACTGGTTGTTCAAAAACCTCAACGACGTTACCCAAAAATCAGGTGCCGCTTCCGTTCACCTCTTCGATTTCCCGGCAGCAGATGCAACGGCCATCGACAATGACCTGCTCGAAAGAATGGACTATGCACAGCGTATCTCCTCCCTCATCCTGAGCCTGCGCAAGAAGGAAAACATAAGGGTAAGGCAGCCTTTGTCCAGGATCCTCCTGCCTGTGTTGAATCCTTCGTTCAAAGACCAGGTGGAGGCCGTGCGCGATCTCATCCTCGCCGAAGTCAACATCAAACAAATCGAATACATCACAGATACCGAGGGTGTGATCCACAAAAAAGCCAAGCCCAACTTTAAAACCCTGGGTCGCAAACTGGGCAAAGACATGAAAGCCGCCGGTGACCTCATCGCCGCCTTAGACCAAAAACAAATTGCCGACATCGAAAGATCCGGCAGCTATACCCTGGTCATTGGCGACAACAAGTACGACCTTGTATTAGAAGATTTTGAGATCACCTCCGAAGACATCCCCGGCTGGACCGTTGCCTCTGATAAAGGCATCACCGTAGCCCTCGATGTACACATCAGCAACGAACTCTTCCTCGAAGGCGTAGCCCGTGAGCTCGTCAATCGAATCCAAAACATCCGCAAGGAAAGCGACTTTGAAGTCACCGACCGCATCGTCGTTTCCATCGAAAGTCACGAGCTCATCCAGCAAACCCTGGCCTCCTTCCAAAGCTACATCAGCAACGAAGTTTTGGCCGACGACATCCGCGTGGTAGCCAGCACAGGTACTGAGGCACTGGAGATTGTGGAGGGGGTGAGTGTGGGGATAAGTGTGGGGGTGGTGAGGTAGCCAGCTATCTTCTGCTATATTTTGACTAACCACAACCTCATTTTTGTCATTGTAGAAGATGTGGTCTGGGCTTGCCTTGATTTCTTCACCATTGCATAAGGTCAGAATGACATAAAGAAAAAATAATACTTTTAAACATTCTCAGCTTCTTGCATTTTTAATATACTCTCTTCATTCTCTATTATCCATTGCTTTATGTCATTTACCCATTGTTTATCGACTATGCCTTTTTCTAGAAGGTCAAACCATGTGACGGCTTCGAGGGCGGTATGTGCATATTGAAGCATAGTTATATAGAAGTAATTCAAATTGCATATTTGTAAACTATTATCCTCTTCACCACATCTTATTTGAATTTCATTTTCTTTTAATTCAAAATTTGGTTCATCGAATCTTTCTTCAAATATTGGACCTTTATAAAATCCAATTCTATGCCCCTTGACTGTATATTCTATATTATTTAAATTATTAAGAAGAATTGGTATTTTTACTAAAGAAATGGAATAAAAGAAGCAACTTAGAATATCAATTTTATTTATATTAATTATCAACTTATATTCTTTATCATAAATTGAATTTTCTACCCGAATTATTCTATGTACCATGTTTTTATTTTATTATCTTATGAAAAGCCTGTGTAATATTTTGAGTTTGATAATCCTCTAAATGAATTTGGCTTGTTTCCAAATCCAATATTAGTAGTAGGATTATCTATCGTATTTTTAAAAGAGTTGTAACCTGACCTTTTTCCATCATTTGCATTAATAATACTGGGATTATATACTGTCTTTACATTTGATGGGCCAGCATTAAATTCTAACGGTAAAATTAAATTTTGTGAAGCATCTACTTTATATGTTTTATATATAATTTCTGTCCATCCATTTAGTCCTTTTGGTATTTCATTTAATATTACAACTCTTTTATTTGGTGCAGTTATTGGGTCAAATACTTCTTTAAGAAATTCTACTCTATTATGACATGCTGGAGCACTATTTCCAGAGATTAAGCCGTCTACTTGCTCCAAATGAGTTGTAAAACGATAATCTATGCTGGCTTTATCTAATATATAGCCATTCTTCTCATATGTCACAAAATAATCAACCAACCAATCGTCATAGCTTCGAGAAGCAACCATTTCATCTGAAATTTGTACTTCAGACTTTCCAGTCTCATCTATATGTCTAGCAACAGTTTCTATAACATGTGGCTGAGTCCTTACTAAATATGATTCATATCTTAGTGCTTGCCATGCCTTAAGACCGTTTACTTTATTGATCTCCTCAGCAAAATCAAATAGATTTCCTGTACTTTTTTGGAATAAGTACATATCTCTTACTAATTTTGCTCTGTTTGTTTTGTCAAGCAGTTTATAGTTGTCATATAGAGTTTTATACTCAACTTTATTCTCAGCCAAAAACCTCAATATACGTGTACCACTCATGACTCCACTCTCACCAGCACTGTACTCACCATCTTGTGTAAGCAGATCATACACTTCTGTTATGGTATTTTTTTTTGCTACATTACATACTTCAATCGTCTCGCCATCCTTATTTAATAGCCTACTACCTGGTATAATATTTTGGTTTATTACATAATCTTGTTTGTCATTGAAAAAGTTGTGGTCCGGGGATGTTATTTTGTAACCATAAGTCCAATAAAAAAACAATAGCGATAAAAACAAATTCATTATAATTTTCTTTTTTTGAAGTTTATATAATTACTTTCATATCTTAATTTTTTAATGTTTTCATCCCAGATAAATGGTTCATAAAACTCCCATAAATTTTTATTTCCAATAATCTTTGGAAATATTACTAAATCTTCAATAAGAAAATCATTTGTTCTAACCATTTCAGAAACTCCCTTTCCTTTCCCTTCAAAATCTGCAAACTCTTTGATGGAATCAGGTACTAAAAATCCAATCCCTTTAAAATTTTCAGAAGTTATCATTCCTGGTGTCATTTGTTCAAAAGTCCAATCAAATTCTAATATATCCGATAACCGAAATTTGCCAACAATGAATCGATTATTCCAAGATCCAACGTAACCGTTTGAAGCTTTAATTTTACTAACCTTGCCAAATTCAAGATCATAATATATAGTAACCTTTTCCGAAATAAAATTTATTGATAAAATTAGATCATTTGATATGGATAATATGATTTCATAACCACATGATATTCTGAATTTTGAAGTATATTTCAGTGTGTCCAAATTTAATGTAAAGTCTATTCCTCCTATAGAGACTCCTTCAATAATTTTTAATGTGTTATCTATTTTCAAACAATTTTTCATTGACTACTTTGTTTTTACACCTTTTAAATAAACAACTATTCATGGACATCGTCTAATTTTACTTATTCCACATTTATATTACCTATGCAATCTTTTCAACAGGCCAGTAGTAAACCCATTCTGTCTCTTGGATTTAATTTCCAATTCCTTTCTGCTATATCCAATAACCAGCCTTCTGGAATAAGGCCATCAAAAAAAGGAAACATGACTTTGGAAAAGTAGGCTTCATTTCTCAAAGGCAGGGTCAAACTCACAGGCCTGGCACCTGCTTCTGTTAAATAAGTGGAATCATATACAAAGTGATAGCCCTGCTCATCTTGAGTGAGCCATCCAGCTGTTTTATCTGATGTTTTTATGGCCACTTTTCTCATTTGGTAAATATGCAATTTAAAATTTCTATTTCCTAGTCCGTTGTTGGTGTCTTTCTTACCGCTCCTACCTCACAACCAAAAAGCTGTAACAGCTGGTTACCTTATCCAACCGAACACTTTCTTTACCTTGCTCTAATTCGTGAAGAAAGCGCAAACCTACACCTGCCTTGAGGGCCAATTCAGGTTGGATCAATTTTACCAACTTCCTTTTTTCTTTTACAAATTCTGCCAAACTCATTGTATACCCTTTAGGGTGTAAAGTGAATAATAATTTCAAAAATACACCCAATCGGGTAAATATTCTTACAAAGGCAGTTCAGTCACCTTTTTGTGTATGCATTCTTTAAATGTCGCTCACTCTAACAAAACACAGTATGCGGTCAAACCTTCTAAAATTTGATAAAAATCCAATATGCTCTGATACTTACCTGCCAAATCCTATTCAAAAAGCCAGGCGATTGTTTTCATGGCTATAAACATCTTGCCACTATCCGGTAATAGAATAAAGCCATGTTTACTGTAAAAACGTTCTGCCTCTTTGT
>CALMSX010000033.1 GCA_937872515.1 uncultured Bacteroidota bacterium | reverse complement strand
CCATTAAGGGTATTTCTGATTACCCGCATCTCTGCATAAGCATCTGCTGAAGCCAGGTCAAGACCTGTTTGACCAGCGGGAATATTGCTGATTATTTTACCATTGATTTGGAGCAATTGGTTTTGTGGGTTAACATCAAACTCTCCGTAAATTAATGCATTATTACTAGTAGCTGCCGAGTTGTGTATGTACAGTTTATTACTACCCGTTTCATAAAACCCCGCCCCGGATCCAATAAATATATTGTTACTCCCGGTAGTTGTATTAAATCCAGCAAGCCAGCCCAACGCTACATTTTTTGATCCAATGCTATTGTTGAATAAGGATTGACTACCAATGGCGGTATTGTATTGACCCAGTGTATTTGATAAAAGGGTTTTATATCCCAGAGCGGTATTATCAAATCCAGCAGAATTACCACTTAAAGCAAAATATCCACAGGAAGTATTTTGACTACCTGTCGTATTAGCAAAAAGGCTTTTTTTTCCAATAGCCGTATTAAAACTAGCATCGTTGCTTGAAATCGAAAACAAGCCATTATTAAACAAAGCGCTATCTCCTACAGCAACGAGGTCTGATTTGTCGGTATTATTATAGGCAGCAGCCGTACCCAAAAACACATTATTTTTTCCTGTTGTGTTATTGGTTCCTGCCCTCCAGCCTACAGCAATATTGGATTCTCCGGTTGTATTAGAAGAAAGAGCCTGCACACCGAAAGCAGAGTTGGCGTTTCCAACATTGTTTTTTAGCGTTTCTGAACCAAAGGCAGCATTGGCAGCCCCCACTGAATTGCTATAGAGGGCATTATAACCCACAGCGGTATTAAACACTCCTGATGTATTTTTATAAAGACTCTTGCTACCCAGCGCTGTATTCCACCAGCCAATGGTATTTGCTTTTAGCGATTTGCTACCCACTGCCGTGTTGCCGGTTGCATCATTGGCAAGTGAGGCCCCTACTCCATTGTTGTACAAGGTACTATCTCCAATGGCGATTAGGTCTGATTTGTTGGTATTATAGTAGAGGGATCTGAAACCGATAGCAACATTGGCCGTACCCGAGGTATTATTATATAAAGTTTCAGAACCAAGCGTATTGTTGCGACTACCGGTGGAGTTATTTAACATTGAACTATTACCTATAACATTATTTGATAACCCTGTGTTATTTGCAGGAACAGGTGATCCTTGCAATGCAAAACTTCCAATAGCTATATTGGTGTTTTCAAAAGGAGTTTGAGTATTATTAGCATTGTACATTGATCCATTCCCAATTGCAAGCCCTCCAATTCCTGCTACATTTGATAAAAGAGTATTCTGTCCGATGGCAATGCTAGCGTCACCACCAACGGTTGAAGATAGAGAATTATACCCTATTGCTATGTTACTATTACCTATGGTGTTATTTTTTAAGGACAATGCACCAATCGCTATATTGGCGGCTCCTAATGTGTTTGAAATTAACGATTTGTTTCCTATAGCCGTATTATTGGATGCCTGGAAGCCAGATACTGCACCAAGACCATTCTTATGTAAAGTAGAGTCACCTATTGCAGTATTGCCATCGTTTAGTGTATTGTGAAACAATGAACCGTCACCGACGGCAATATTACCTGATCCGGAGGTATTGTTATGTAGAGTTTTAGTGCCAAGTGCATTGTTTCGACTTCCTGTTGAATTGTTGCGCATAGAAAAATAGCCTAAAACATTGTTGGAAAGCCCGGTGTTATTGGCAGGAGTTGAAGAACCTGCGAGCGCCCAAGCACCAATTGCGATATTGGTATTTGTAAAGGGAACAATTGAATTATTTGCATGATGCAAAGCCCAAGATCCGATTGCAATTCCACCGTTGCCGGCAGCATTGTATCCGAGTGTAGAAGTACCAATGGCAACATTGTCTCCACCTGAAACATTTAGCAGCATAGCAGAATCACCAAACGAACAATTATAGGAACCGGAATTATTGGAGAATAAAACCTGAGCCCCAAACCCACAATTACCAACCCCGGTTTGATTGCCTTCCAAAACAGACCTGCCAAAAGCTGAATTACCCGATCCAGAGGTAATGCTGTTAAGCGCATATATCCCAAAGGAAGTATTGCTTAAATTAAAATTTAATGCTCCGGCCTTTATATTATTTCTTTTAAAAACCAGATCCTGATCATCAGTTGTGCCAATAAAATGGGTGCTTGGATTGGTGCCGCTATTACCTGACAGACCCCAGCCTGCAGCTCCTGCTTTCTCCCACTTGGTACCACTGCAAAGGTAAAAGCCGGGTGTTACATTGTTGGGGGAAGTCCCTGCTGTGGCAGTATTGTACACCATCATACCCGCTACAAAACCGCCAAGAGGTGATGCAGATGTTGTGGAGCTAAGGGCCACACGGGGTATGAGCAGCCCTTTGTTGCTGCTGTTTACGTCTAAAATGGCATTGGCATTGGGGGTATTGGTGCCAACCCCCACACTCTGAGCTTTTGAAAGGGCGGTAAAAAATATTGCAAAGATAAAAGTAGCAGAAAACAGGGCTAAAGCAGAGGAGGATCTGGGTGATTTCATTTTCAAAATATTATGCCACAAAATTGAAAAGAAAGAAAGGACAAGTCAATCACCCTGCAAGGTGATTGTATTTACAACCAAGATCACCTATGTTTGTAATAAAATAAAGGTGTGGAAAAAGTAATCATTCATATCGTAGAAGACAACAAGGTAATTCGCGATAGTGTCAGTAAATTCATCTCCTTCCACGAAGAATTTGAGATGGGAGAGATAGCCATTTCTGCTGACGCCTTTTTGCTAAAAACCATCCAACATCCCACAGAAATCACTCAGATATTACTGCTGGATATAGGGCTGCCGGGCACCTCGGGTATAGAGGCCATACCCCTGATCCTCGATAAATATCCGGACCTCAACATCGTGATGCTGACCACCTATGAGGAAGAAGACCTCATTTTAAAAGCTCTTTGTAGTGGGGCGTGCAGTTATATTTCCAAAAAAGCCACCCTTGAAGACATTGTAGAAGCTTTGCGCATAGTAGCCAAAGGAGGTTCGTATATGTCGCCATCCATAGCCCGAGAGATCGTAAATCACCTTATGGGGGGCAGGGTAAGCAAGGCAACAATACTGAGCGACCGGCAAAAAGAAATATTGGAGAGACTGGTGGATGGAAAAAGCTACCACACCATTGCAGCAGAACTATTTATTTCGGTGGAAACGGTAAGAACCCATGTCAAAAAAATGTACAAGGTACTCCATGTAAATAACAAGACCGAGGCCATTACCCAATACATGTTGGGTTACATCAAATAAAGGGATAGAGGAAAGACAACGGTAAAAACGACTTTAGAAAATAATGGCAATCAATTGTATTTTCTGAAGGCCGGGCATATTAAATAAGCTAATTTTGTACAAACAGCATTGAATTGACCTTAAGACAAAATATCATTGTAGTGTGTTTTGGCTTGCTATCTATAATGGCAGCCACAGGGCAAAATGCAAGCTTTAAAATCATAAATCCGGAATACGAATTGAAAATGGTAAGGCTCAATTCCACTGAGGATCTCGGCCAGTTTAATGACATCATGGAAGACGATGAGGGTTATGTATGGTTCAGCAGTGCCGCCGGGTTACACGTTTTTGATGGCAACAGAACCGTTACCTACACGGGCGACAAAGGCCAATTTGGTTTTAATACAGACAGTGTATCGCGGCCCTTTATTTTTTTCAATAGAGCAGGAAAGCACACGATGTGGGTCCAACAATCCGGCAAACGTATGTTGCAAATCAACACGCAACAAAGAACCGTAGAACAAGTGGCCGATTTTTTTCCGGGGGAGGACAAACTTATATTGTCGAGCCACAAAAACCCGGAAGGAGGCTTGTTCATACTGTCATATCACAACAAAGACAAAAAAATAGCCTTGAGCAGGAAAGGAGATGGAAAAAGTATTCAAACTTTGTTTACGGCACCCATTGAGAATCTTAGCGGAATGTTTGCAAAAATGATGGGAAAAGAAATCTGGTTGTTCAAAAATGGATACTTTTTAAGATTGAACCAGGAAGGAAAAGAGATAAAAAGATACAACACCCGGTTTCAGATCAGCAACCACGTAAGTGTTTGGGCCAACGACACCTCCTTTTATTTTATAGACCAACTCACCTATACTATATTTAAGTGGGACCGGTCGTCAGATGAATTATTGCCCTTTTTAAAAATCCCTCCCACGGTAAAAGACGGTTTATCGGGTCTATGGGTGGAAGGCGACAAATTATACATAGCCGATAATTTGTATTTGTATATATTAAATACAAAAACAAGAACCCAGCAGGATTTGTCAAATGACTTTTTAGGAATTATCAAAAATGAGGCGCACGGTGGCCTGGGAGTTAATTTTCTAAAATTTACAAAAAGAAGGGATGGTACACTTTGGGTCAGTAATTTGAGGACAGTGTTACAGATCAAAAAAAAACTACCTAAACTAACCCAGTTTAAACAGCTCATAAAAGACAATGCACTGGTGTCCAGTACAACAAGCTGTCGGGCCCTGGCAGAAGACAAAGACAAAAACATCTATGCGAGCTATTACGGAGGTATCGCCATGAAAAGACCAGGGACCAATGGTTTTGAAGCTGTTGCCAAGTGGCAACATTTGATCAACAAAGCCAAGGGCACCTATTCTTTGAATGTTTGGAACAACTATCTTATATGGAACAATACCATCATTGACTTAAAAGACAACAGCACCAACTATGTGGGTCCCCCTTACAATGCAGGGCATTGTAATCAATGGATACAAAACGACACCTTGTGGCTTTACATATGGCACACTCCGCAGCTGTACTGTTATGATTTAAAGCGAAAGCGACAAACCGAAACAGGGCTTAAGACACAGATCAATGGAGAGGGCACCTATTATTCTGCCATCAACGACATCAAAATGGATAAAAGGGGTCAAAATTTCTGGATCAGCAGCACCTTTAAGGGCATACAGCTGCTTTCAAAAAACGGACAACTCCTCAAACAATTTGATAAAACAGCGCTGCATACATCAGACAACGACATTCAGGAAATAGAAGTAGAAGGCGATCAACTGTGGTTTGGATGTACACTTGGTCTGGGGAGGCTCAACACCAGGACCGGAGCTGTCAGCATTTTTAAAAACCCATTGATTACCGGTGAAAACGTAATGCAAAACCGAACCATCTTTTCCATCTTACCCGACCAGCAAGGTAATTTGTATTTGGGCAGTAGTTATGGGCTTTTGTATTTTGATACCCAGGCCCTGCAATTTTACAATCTAGCCAAAGGCCACCCATTGTCAGAAATTGAGTTTAATAAAATGTCGACACTCATAAGCAGTGATGGCAGGTATTACTTTGGCAGCACCGATGGTCTCTTTTCCTTTATGCCAGAAGAACTGCAATTTGTGCAGGCGGCTAACAAAATAAAGCCATTAAAACTGATCGGCACCGCCATCTTTGATCTGCAGAAAGAAAAGTTCAAATATGAATACCGCCACCTCAACACCCTCAAAGATTTGGTGCTCGAACCAACAGAAAGTAGTTTGGAGCTTCAGTTTTCGGTACCCGAGTATTCCAACGAAGTTTACTACAGTTACAGGATTAAAGAACAAAGCAACCAGTGGACGGCTCCGAAACTTGACAATAAGATATTTCTGTATGGACTAGAGCCCGGCACCCACACATTGGAAGTAAGGGCTTCGACCGGCATTTCAGAAAAAGAAGCAAGCCTGTATACCATCACGATCCTAAAAAAACAAGTGTGGTACAAAAGGGCATGGGTAATTGTTATTTTCACCCTGCTGTTGACCTCACTGGTGTTTGTATTTCTAAGATACCGCTTCAATCAAAAGCTAAGAAGACAAAAAGAATTGGCTTCACTGCGAACCAAGATCAGTGCCGACCTTCACGATGAAGTAGGCACCCTGCTTTCGGGACTGGCCATGCAAAGTCAGATCCTGGCCATTGAGGCTTCTGAAGAAAACAGGGAAGTGCTCAACGAAATTAGCAAAATGGGCAGAGAAGCCATGGAAAGAATGAGGGACACCGTATGGGCCATTGACAGTCGGAAAGACAAGGTAGAAAACCTGATCGACAAAATGAGAGACTATGCCGAAAAGAATTTGTACATAAAAAAGATGACCCATGATTTCATTACCCAGATTGGGGATGCCAAAAAATTCATCGACCCGGAAAGGCGCCAAAACATTTATCTCATTTTTAAAGAGGCAATAACCAATGTTATGAAACACAGCGATGGCAGCCATGTAGTAATCACGGTTACAGAAGAAAAAGGAAGGCTGAAGCTGATGGTGAAAGACAATGGAAACAAAATGCCCCCCTCACATTCAGATGGCCAGGGCATGGACAATATGGCAATGCGTGCTAAAAAGATTGGTGGCAGCATAGACATCCGCTATAATGAAGGATTTTGTGTGGAGTTAGAAGTATAAAAAATGCCCAATTAGTTTTAATCAAAATGAAAAAATGTAATTAGAAGCTAAACCCAAGGTTCTGTTTATAATTAGTTGAATGGTTTGTAATAATTCATGATTGTGTGGGTAGGCGTCATTTCAAGAAGTACAGACATTTAAACTTAAAACTAAGCCCACCCGACACCCGTTTGTCAGCCATGGCCAGGGCACTGGGAACAATGCTGTGGGATAATTCAAGTCCAAAATACAGTTTCACATTTGGCCATCCGGCTCGCAACACAAGAGAGGGCTCTGCAAGGTACTTTTTTTGAGTATCCATCAGGGAAGAGGAAAGATATTCAGGACTGTATCGGGAAAAGCGGGTATCAGCATACGACAACTGTGACAGTTTTACAGATAATGCGGCTTCGAGGTGATTGGATAAAAAGGTGAATCCGGCCAATAGACTCTTTTTTCTGAATTTTGACTCAACATAGAAATTTTGATGGGAAGATAGATTTCCTGAGCCACGAAAGGCCACATTGCCAAAGGCAGAATGGTAACAAAGATCCACGATAAGTTTTCGACTTGAACCCAGCGAGGAATAGTATCCAAGGCCCACTTCGTTGACGAAGCCGTGTCTGAATAGAGAGGATTGGTTTGTGGAGGATTCTCCGGAGTAAGTAAGGTGATTTCCCATTACACTTACATGCGGCAGGGGGGTGTGTGCAAAACAGGCCTCATAACCCTTGACTGAGGGGGAATGTATATAGGCGAGGGCCAATCGGCTTTCTTTATTTTTGATAAAGCCCGGCGGGCTTTGGGGGCCCGGGGCATAATAGGAGGGACTACAGCCGATAAAAGGCAGGAGGAGCATAAAAAAAAACAGGGGAACAGCGTTCGGCCCCCCTGAAAAAATGAACTTGTATAAAAACAGAAAATGAGTATAGAGTACCTGGTCAAAAGACCATTTCAATAGCGACGATTTCATGAGCGTAGAGTGTAAGGCAAAGATAAGGGCAAGAAAAGGGGTGGATGGTGCACAATTTGGACAATGCCAAAAAATTATTTTACGATTTTTCTAAAAACAGATAAAAATTAAATTAATAGGAGGGTAAATGCCCGATTATTATAAAAAACATAAAAACACTCATTATTACTAAAATCCAAAAAGAGTTTTTTTTACAAAATGGATAATTTTTCGAGTTTTTTGACAATGTTTAAACAAGTTTTTAGAGGTCTAAACAGAAGAAATGAATAATAAAAATTGGTCAATTAAGACCGATTATATACAAAATGCTAAAAAAAGACAAAATATCAGGATAAAAATGTTGTGTTTTTTAATGGCTTTGGTATATTTGTTTTACTATCATCCTGTTTACGTTTTATCTAAAGGTTATGGATTCAACACAAAAAGCACTATTTCAAAGCATCAAAAACCTGTTTAAGAAGGAAACCTTTTCGCTTGTAGATGAGATCAGCGAAGTGCTTCACCTCGAAAAAGGAGCTTCTTACAAACGCATTAGTGGTAATACGGCCTTAAAAATTGATGAAGTAGTGACCCTGTGTTTGCACTACAACATTTCTTTTGACACCCTGCTGGAAACCCATTCGGGCCTCAATCAAATCAGTTTTATAACCGAACATGTGAGTGCGACCAACAGCACGATGCGCGACTTCCTCTTAGCGTTTGGCAGGACATTTGATTCGCTGCGCAAGGGGCGGGAAAATGAATTGATTTTTTTGGGAAACGAGCTTTCCCTGCCCTATTACTTTGATTTTCCGAAACTGCTTAAGTTTTTGCACCATATGTGGCACCACGAAAAAGGAGGTTATCAACACCAGCAAAAAAAACTGGATTCCCTCGAAATTTCGTCAGAAAACAGACAGCTGGCCAATTACCTGAGCCACGAATTCAACAATCACCCCACAACTGAAATTTGGGGCCCCGGCATTATGAATGCAGCCTTCCACAAATTGAAACTGGGAATTCGAATTGGTATCATCGACCGACAACAATCGGAAGAGTTGTACCAGGAATTCTTTCACTTGTTGGAGCATTTAAAAAAGGTGGCTGAGGTAGGATACAAATTTAACATTGAAAGTGGACGGCCTTATGGAGATGCCTATTTGCTTATCAACAAATATTACTTTGGCGGCTCTCAGGTCTATTACAATACAGATGGCTATGAAAAGGCCTTTTTGAGTACCGAATATCCCGATTTTATCCACACCAACGATCCGAGGTATACCAGCAGGATCAGGGAAAAGATCTACAACCAAAAAGCCTATAGCGTAAGTATTAGCAGGGATAATGCCCTGGAAAGAAGCCAGTATTTTCGAAGTTTGACCCAGGAATGGGAGAGGCTGGGAAAAGAAATTGAAAGCCTGCTTTGATTTTGTATCGGTTAAGTGCCTGTTTTTTTTCATTTTTGTGGCATAAAATCAAATAATGAATCGCATTTTTCTACTTTGTTTGGCGCTGATTTCACTGCAACTGGCTTCCTGTAGCAAGGATCCGGAAGATGAGATTCAAGACTATCTGGATAAAAACAACCTGGTAGCTCAAAAAACGGATGAAGGCTTGTACTATATCATCGAAATACCTGGTAATGACACCAAACCGAAGGTCAACAGTGATATCAGGGTCAAGTACGAAGGTACCCTGACAAACGGGACCGTATTTGACGAAAACGAGGATTTTGAGGTAAATTTGTCTAATGTAATTGCAGGTTGGCGAAGGGGAATGGTCTTATTTGGGGAAGGAGGAAAGGGCAAGCTGCTCATACCCCCCAGCCTGGGATATGGAGACCAGCAGGTAGGTTCGATTCCGCCCAACTCTGTGTTGATCTTTGACGTGGAACTGCTTGAGGTCTTGTAAAAGACGTATCTTAGCCAAAATAAAAACTAGAATACATTGAAGATAGGAATAACGATAGGTGATGTCAATGGCATTGGGCCTGAGGTAATCATAAAAGCACTTAGCGACGAGCGGGTACTCGATCACTTTACCCCCATTATTTATGGTTCTTCAAAGGTGATGTCGTACCACAAAAACATAGTTAAAGACAGTGCTATCCAATTTCACCACATAAGTGAGGCCAACAGGGCTTCTCAGAAAAAAATCAATGTGCTGAACTGTTGGGAAGACACCGTCAATATAACCCTGGGCAAGGTGACCGAAGAAGGTGGACGTTACGCCAAGCTGGCCATCGAAAAGGCGGCCCAGGATCTAAAGGCAGGGCTGATCGACGGCCTGGTAACGGCCCCCATCCACAAGGCAGCGATGAAGTTGGCGGGATTTGGATTTCCTGGCCACACCGAATATTTTGAATCGATTTTTGGCAACCAGGGACTGATGCTGATGGTGAGCGACAGCCTTAGGGTTGGGTTGGTAACCAACCACCTTCCTTTGTCAGAAGTAACAGCACAGATCACCAAAGAAAGGGTACAAAAAAAGATAAAGGTATTTGAAGAAAGCCTGAGGGTGGAATTTGGTATCGACAAGCCCACCATTGCTGTTTTGGGTCTCAACCCCCATGCTGGTGACGAAGGAGCACTGGGTGATCAGGAAGAAAAGATTATTCGACCGGCCATTATTGAGCTCAAAAAGGCAGGCTTACTGGTTTACGGACCCTATCCGGCCGATGGCTTTTTTGGTTCGGGGCAGTATAAAAAATTTGATGGCATTTTGGCCATGTACCATGACCAGGGCCTGGTGGCATTGAAATCTCTTTCTTTTGGAGGAGGTACCAACTTTACAGCAGGTATCAAGGGCATCCGTACATCGCCGGACCACGGAACGGCCTATGACATAGCAGGACAAAACGAAGCAGACGCTTCTTCGATGTTAAAGGCGTTGTTTGTGACCAAGGATTTGATCCAAAACAGAGCGGATTATCACCATTACAGGGCTAATGCGTTGGATAAAAAACAAAGGCCGTCAGACAACGAAGAAGAAGACGAAATTATCGAAGACTCCTGATTGTTCACTTGTCTTATCATTCCCTCTTTTCAGGATTGGTCAAAAAAATACTTGTGTCTGACAGCCTCTCAGGTTAGTTCTATGGCACAAATATATATAAAAAAACTCTATACATCACAAAATCTTGAGATATGTCTGAAAGCCTGAGCTGGGAAAGCTGTATATCAGAGTCCCGACCCGGCAAATCTGCATCGGGCGAATTACACCGCACTCACTTTCAACGCGACTACGACCGGCTTATCTTTTCTTCTGCTTTCAGAAGGCTTCAAAACAAGACCCAGGTCTTTCCTTTGCCGGGCAATACCTTTGTTCACAACCGGCTGACCCATTCATTGGAGGTGGCCAGTGTAGGCAGGAGCCTGGGTGCCATTACCGGGGAGATGCTGGCCGGCAAGGTTGAGTTGGCCAGGGCAGAGAATTTTTACCGGTACGATCTTTCTGCTGTTGTAGCTGCCGCGTGTTTGGCCCACGACGTGGGCAACCCACCCTTTGGTCACAGCGGAGAAAAAGCCATTTCCAACTACTTTTTGCAAAACAGCCAGAAATTGATCGGCGATCGCCACCTGATCGATTGGTTTGACGAGACCCAATGGGCCGATCTCATCAATTTTGAAGGAAACGCCAATGCCTTCCACCTGCTGACCCACGGATACAAGGGCAAGGCAGAAATGGGCATGCAGCTTACCTACACTACCCTGGCATCTATATTAAAATACCCCTGCGAGGCGGGGGCCGTTGATAAAAAGCACACCCACCGCAAAAAATATGGCTTCTTTGCCATTGACCTGCAACGGTTTGAAGAAGTGGTGCAACACACCCACATGCAACGTGACACTACTACCTCAAAAATCGCCTACCTGCGCCATCCCTTTGTGTACCTGGTTGAGGCAGCAGACGACATTTGTTACCGCATCATTGACATGGAAGATGCCCACCGCATAGGCATCATGAGTACGACAGAAGTTTCTGATGCTTTTCTGGGTGTGATAGCTGATCTCGACGGTGACACTTCGAAGGTGAAGAAGACACTGAAAGGCTTGGTAGATGCCAACGAAAAAATAGCCTACTTAAGGGCCAAGACCATAAGCACTATGGTCAACTCTGCCAGCAGGTCGTTTATGGAAAATGCCGATGACATTCTGCAGGGCCGGTTTACCAAAACCCTGATTGACGATGCGGTAAGTCAAAGCCATAACCTGAGAGAGGTCAATCGCATTTCGGTAGAAAAAATATACGACCACCACTCCGTTATACAGGTGGAAATAGCCGGTTACAAGGTACTATCTGAGATCCTGGATATTTATATCTCGGCCGCCTTATGCCCTGAAAAATCGGCTCTTGACCGAAAAACCCTGCACCTGTTGCCGGCACAATTTGGTGTAGGCAAGACCCCTTACGAAACCGCACTGAACATAGTTGATTACGTAGCAGGCATGACAGATGGTTACGCCATAGAAATGTACCGCAATTTTATGGGTATAGAAATCAAGAGACACGGGGCCTGATCAGGGAACAGAGATACAACTTTTTAAAGGGTGGGCACATGCACTTTTTGGGAGGATAATAAGACCACATTTAGTATTAAATTTTGCTTTTTAATTTGGTAATAATTGTTTGTTTGTATATTGTGTGATAAATCAAAACAATAGCAACGAAATGGGAACACCAAATGCAGAATTAATGAAAATGGCGCGGGCCTCACTATCCGGAAAGTGGGGACTTGCCGTAGGCGCTTCAGCCGTTTATATTTTGGTATGTGCTACGATGGCAATACCGTTTGTGGGTCAGATTGCAGCACTTTTTATGGTAGGCCCACTGCTTCTGGGTTATGCCACCTTTGCCCTTTCATTGGCAAGAGAGGAGGATGATGCCAGATTGGAGCAAATATTTAATGGCTTCAAAAATTTTGGAACCGCTCTGGGACTGTATTATTTGCAGGCCATCATTGTTCTTTTATTTACCCTTCTTTTAATTGTTCCTGGAGTAATAAGGGCCATTGCCTATGCCATGAGTTATTACATTCTGGCAGATCAACCCCATTTAGGGCCGATGGAGGTATTAAACGAAAGCAAGCGCATGATGGATGGCTATAAAATGAAGTACTTCCGCATGATGCTTCGTTTCTTTGGCTTGTCATTGCTGTGTATACTTACCCTCGGAATCGGCTATTTGTGGTTGTTTCCCTACATGCAGGTAACCATGGCAAAGTTTTATGACGACCTGAAAAAAGAAAGGGGAGAAGAAGAGTTTATCTAAACTCAAAGCAATAAAAACAAGACCTGGGCATACAGGATTTTCATGATCATAGAGATGGGAAACATAATTGCGTATCCTATCTGGGGCAGTCTGTTTTTGCTCATGCCGGTAGCAAACTCTAGGATGGCGGGCTGATTGCTCATAAAACCGAGTAAGACAGAAAAAGGGATCTTGAACAACTTGTACCCTACGATGATGCTGACAAAAGCGGTAACCATGCTTAGTAAAACGCCACCACCAAAAATGGTCAGTCCATCGATGCGTGAAAGGCTTTCCATAAAGCTGTGACCACTCTCCAGTCCTATCACGGCCAAAAGCAGGGTGAGTCCGATCTGGCGCAGGGTAATGTTGGAAGAATAAGGCAGGGTCCATACAATGGGCCCTGTTCTTCTTAAGGCACTCATCACCAGGCCCACCAACAATGGACCTCCGGCAAAACCCAGTTTAAATTGCAGGCCACCAGGAAGATGGAATTCAAAGGTGCCGATGAGCAAACCCAGGGCTATGCCCAGGCCAAATGAAAAAAGATTGACCTTGCTGCTTTCGTAGTAAGAATCACCAAAAAACTTTGACAGGGCTTTGAGGTCTTGTTTTCTGGCTACAAAGCGGATGCGATCGCCAATTTCCAATACGGTATCAGATTGGGCGAGCATGTCTACGTCTCCCCTTCGGATGCGGGTGATTACGGCATCAAACTTTTCAGAAAGGTTGAGCGATGAAAGGGTTCGACCCACCACTTCGGGTTGCGAAACAAAGATTCTTTTTACCTCATAATTTCTATAATTGTCGAGGATGTTTTCATCTGACTCAACGCCCAAAAAAGAGGTGGCTGCTTTGAGGTCATTGACCCCACCAATGACCATGAGAATATCCCCTTTGTGAAGGCGGGTATCCCAGTTGGCAATGCTTACTTTGCCATTTTGGTAGACCCGGCCAAAGCCCAGGACGAGGCCCATTTCTTTTACCAGGTCGCGCAAAGTTTTGTCTTCAGCAACTTCATGGGTAATTTCAACGGCCTTACCGGCAATTTCTTCATCTACCGGATATTGTTTTCGAAGACTGTTTTTTTCAGCCACATAATCTACCTTCAGCCATTTTTCAGTGTATTTCATCACCAGAATAACGCCCAGCACCCCCATGGGATAAGAATATGTATAACCTACCACCAGGTCTTTGACCCATTGTCCCTTTTCCGCGTCACCCAATCGGTTGATGAGGTCCGTTACCCCGGCCAATGCGGGTGTGTTGGTGGTGCTGCCACAGTAAACCCCTACAATGGTAGCCTTGTCGAGATGAAGCCCAAAATAAATCAAAACGGCAAAGAGGGCCGAAAGGAACAAGCTAAACAAAACAAAGCCGATGTCGCGAAAGCCGTTCTTTTTAAAAGTTTCAAAAAAGGCAGGACCAGAACTGATGCCCACGCTGTAAACAAAGAGGATGAGGCCCAGTTGAAAAACGATCGAAGGCACTTCAAAATCGGGGTTAAACATACCAAAGCCGAGGCCCACAAACAAGACAGCAGCGGTACCCAGGCTGGCACCCAAGACCTTGACCCGACCTACCAGAAAGCCTATGGCGGCTACCAGGAAGAGGAGCAACAAGGGATTTTTAGCCAGCAGCATATCCATGGGTAAAAGGCATTTGATTACAGTAACACGAAGATAAGGTCAATTTTTCAGCCTTTTGCCAATTTATTGCAATGGATGACAGGAAGATGAGGGCTAGTTTTGCAAACCCCTCACCAGTTTTTTGATCAGGCCCGGACCCTCATACACAAAGCCGGTGTATACCTGGATGAGATCTGCGCCCAACCGCATTTTTTCCTGGGCATCAGCTACTGAGGCAATACCTCCCACACCTATTATTGTTTTATTTGTTTTGGGCCGAAGGTAAGCCAGCACCTCATTTGATTTTTCATATACAGGTTGACCGCTAAGGCCACCACTTTCTGTAGACAAAGGATTTTGAGCTACTTTTTCCCGATCAAGGGTGGTATTGGTGCAAACCAGGCCATCCAGACCGGTATGATTGGCAATGTAGGCAATGTCGTCTAGTTGGCCAATGGTCAGGTCGGGGGCAATTTTTAATAGGATGGGTTTGTAAACCTGTTGGTGGGTACGAAGACTTACCAGTTTTTCGATGATGGCCATCAAAGGCTCCTTGTCCTGCAACGCACGCAAGCCCGGGGTGTTGGGAGAGCTAACATTGACCACAAAGTAATGCACGTAAGGATACAATTTTTCAAAGCCTATTACATAATCGTGTATAGCATCCTCGTTGGAAGTGTCTTTGTTTTTTCCAATGTTGCCGCCAATGATGATGTTTTTATTTTTTACCTTCTTCAGATTTTCGATCATAACATCCACTCCCTTGTTGTTAAAGCCCATTCGATTGATCAGGGCCCTTTGAGGGATGAGCCGGAATAGACGGGGCAAGGGATTGCCGGGCTGTGGTCTGGGTGTGATGGTGCCTACTTCGATAAACCCAAAGCCCAGGTTGGCGAGCACATCCACCCATTCACCATTTTTGTCGAAGCCGGCTGCGAGGCCTACTGCGTTGGGGAAGGACAGGCCTAAACATTCCTTTTTATATTCATTTTTATTAATAGAAAAACAAGTGCGCAGCATCCACCTGCCGAAAGGAAGTTTGCCAATAAAGACCAATAAAGCCATGATCCTGTAATGGGCTTTTTCAGGATCCATTTGAAATAAAAACAACTTTAGCAAAGAATACACAGCACTGAAATTGGTTGGATGCAAGATAGGTAAAATTAAACGGTCTCAAATAAAAAGGTAACAAATCAGGTGGCTGCTTTCAGATAAATTAGTCAGGCAATTATGAGACAAATGGGCTTGATGCAGCAGGTCCAACACATCGCATTTTAGGAATCACAGTAGCGCGTTGGCAACGAAAACAACCCAAATAGTATTCAATTTTTTCATATTTTAATCGAAATTGAGTTCACCAGAATGGCTAATTAAAAAGAAACAAAGGAATACTTTTGGTAATTATGACACAAACAACCTATTTAAAAGGCAAACCAGACCGACAAATTGTTTTGTTTTAATCCTTTGCAAGAAAAGTTCTTTTCTTTTCAAATAAACGGGTCGCCTACAAAGAAAAAGATATATTTAGGGCAATATTCAGTTGGAGGTGATGACAGACAAATATTTGAAGAGACTGGTTTCTGTTCTCAATGTTTTATTAGATTCAAAATTGATGTCTGTTTATGTTATCGGGTCGCTTTGTACGGGAGATTTTAGTGGTGAGGAAAGTGATATTGACGTTCTGGCCATTGTTAGCAGAACACTAAGCGAAAATGAAAACGTACAGCTAGCAGAGGCCCTGAATGTAAATAATCTTCCTTGTCCGACAGCAGGGCTCGATATAGTGATAATTACCATAGAAGAAGCAACGCGGTTAAAAGCCATTCCTACTTATGAATTTTGGTATGCCAGTGGAAAAAACTGGCCTGAACAAAGTTGGCAAAGAGGAGCAAACAAAGAGATGTTGGTTTTTTTAGAACTTGCACGGTGCTGCGGTATTAAAATTTATGACTCAGTGGAGGATGTCAAGCCCGCCATGGTTCCCAAAACGATGATTGTAAAATCATTCCTAGAAATATTGGCATGGCACGAAGTTCATATACTGGATAGCTACCACGACCCTGGAGGGTGTAATTCCGTATTAAATGCGTGCAGAATGTTGGCATTTATAAAAACCAATGTTTTTCATTCAAAGACAGCAGGAGGTCATTGGTTTCAGAAACAATACCGGAGCAACAAAACGGTTGAAAAGGCATTAAAGAAAAAGCACGATAAAAAAAACGAAGACTGTACAGAGACAGAAATTATATTGTTTTTACAATGGATAAAAGAAGAAATCGCAAAAGTCAATCCATAGAATGACTAAATTAGATCAAACGGGATAGGTATACAAGTCAAAGCCCGCGAATAAGCAGGTTTATTACCATTTAATAAGGAGCAGGAAAATAAACAGTGTTATTTTTTGAACCTAATGGTGTTTAAAATATGGTTGCCAATTTTTTTACCCTGTTCGACCCCATTGGTGATGGCAGGCTGGTAGTGGATACCCCCGTAAAGTCGGCTGATGGCAGCTTCCTGGCAGGCGGCTTCAAAAGAAGGAAACTCCCTTACAGGCAGGCCAAAACGCACCTCAGTACTGTCGGTAAAGGCAAAGTTTTCGCCATAAACCGAGGCAAGGGCAACGGCAGAGGCAGCAGAAATTACGCTGTGTCCACTGGTATATTCAGGAAAGGGAGGGGTTTGCAACAAGGGCTGCCAATCTTCGTCGATGTATTGGTTGATCACACTCTCAGGGCGAATGAGGTTGGAGCGGAATTTTTCATCCCAACAGGAGATGAATCCATCGAACAAGGCAATGGAAGTGATGGCATAAGAATAGGCTGTAGTTACAAAGTCAGAATTCGCCTTGATGCCGGCAATACGGGTGATGCTCATCCAGTGTCCACCCGGGGTGATTTTTTTGGTGGCGTGCATGGCGTGGCCTGTAACATTGAGTTTATATGGGTTGCAATCCCAGTAATTGGCTATTAGGTTTTGTTCTTCGGTAAGGTTTTTTCCGGTATTGTACACCTCCATGGCCTCTTTCATAAAAGGGCTGTTGGCAGTAGTATCGAAGGGTGTGTGCGGAATGGGTTTGTATTGTCCGGCTGAATCCAATGACATAGGCCGGATCTGATTCCAGTGGGGCTCAATGGCATCCATAAATGCAGGCGGGGTGGTTCGCCAGCGCGAAGGATTTTTAAGGTCGATGGTAAATTTTGAAAAAGAGCGGGATTGTTTGTAATTATCACCATCTGCCCAGGCCATAATGTGTTTGGCAACGGCCTCTCCATAGGCAATTGATCTGTCATGCACTTCTTTGGGTATGTGGAGTTGATCTACTTTTTCCATCATTGATTTTTCAAAGGCCGTAAAATCGTTTTCTGAAAAAATAAATTTTTTACCCGTGGTCAGCATGGCTTTGATAGCCGCCAACTCATAACAATATTCCAACCCTTTTTCAGGTTCGGGCACTGCACTCAAGCCGTTGAGCTGGCCACCGAGTGAAACAAAGTTGGGGTTGAGGTGGCGAGCGGCTTCATAGGCAGCAATGGAGGTATAGGCATAGTTTCTGCTGGCAACGGGAGGAGAAAAAATGTCGTGAACCAGAATATTGGTATAGGCTCCCATCACATCGTGCAACCACATGGGCTGGGCCATTGATTTTTTATAGTCAGAATTGTCTTGTTTGCACGAAAAGACAATCAAAGAAAAAAATGCAATAAATAGAATGAGCTGTCTCACTTGTTGAAAGATTGGTAGCTACAAAAGTACTTAATATAGCGACGATGCCAAAGAGAGAACAGTCACAACACCTTAAAAAATGCTTAATATTTAATTATTCCGTTACTTTAACCCCGGCGGCTTGAAGCACCGACTTGTCATCTCCGGTATTTCTGGAAACCATGGCCACAATTTCCATCTTGGCGGCATTAAAAGTAGCGGGAAGGGTATAGGCATAGGTACGTGTCAACAACTTGTTTTTTACCAGAGAGGTAGCAATATCATCGCCGGTAGCATTGGTAAGCATATCCCTCAAAACATGGTTGTGTTCATAATCTTCAATGATGGTGCCCTGGTTTTCCTGCAAGTCAACAATGCCACTTTCGGTCAGATAAACACTGATTTTATAAGTACCCGTTTCATTGATGAGGGGTGTTGCATTGACGGTAACCGACAATTGACGGCTGGCGGCATCGTAGGTTTTTTCAATGGCCAAATCCATGACATGCTGGGCCTTCAATTCCTTTTCTACATACGACTGCCAAAGTTCTGTGGCATCAACGGCGATGTACAGCTCATCCTGAAAATACTTTCGATTGATGTGGGCTGATGGTTTGCCCAAAAACGGTTTGAGGAATTCTTCAAGTGCAATGGACTTGGCAGTGCGAAAATCATATTTACTTTCAGGAAGGGGCTTGGTCAAAAAATTGCCGTGCACGCCTACGGCAACCACGTTGTTGGGCAGTCGGGTAAGGATGTCTTCGATGGCCGCTGCCCCTTTGGGACAGTTGGGACACTGCACTCCGGTAAGGTCTTCCAACAAAACAACCCGCTTAGAGTCTGGTTCTTCAAAAGGAGGAATCATTACGCCTTCTTCTGTACACGAAGTCCACACAACAGCCAGCAAAGCCAAAAGAATCAAATTATAAGCGCGCATATAAAAAGAATTAAAAAGTTGAATTTAAAGAAAATCGAACCCCACTAAAGGCGGGTTCCAGACGGCAAATACCGCCACTGCACACAACCCCTTCTACTTGTTTGACGTATCTAAGCTGGTAGCGGTTGGATCCTTTGATGTACACAGCACCAAGAGATGGGTACAATACTTTTTTGGGCTCTGTATCGTTGCCCAGTATTTTTTTAGGAACGATGTTGTACATGCCAGAAACTTCAAAAATCCAGTTGGGAGCCATGCCGAATTCGGCCAGTCCAAATAGCCAGGAGCCGTAGTCCTGATCCGTTTTCATGTACTGTACCTCTGTGCGCAATGATTTTTTGCGGGTGAATTTGTACAAGACATCAACGTAAGGGGTTACCGTTTCAACAATGGGAACATCGGGTTTTTGTTCGTAGATTTCCTGGTTGTAATTAAGCAATTGCAAACCTCCGGTGATCTGCATTTTGGTGTTGGCTTTATAGGTAACTTCTGTCAAAAATTCGCGGAACAACTTTTCACCTTCCAGGGTATTGATGTGGGAGAAGTTGACCAGGGTGCTCCATTTATCCGTAAACTTATACCGCACATCGGCCTGATAAGCCTGTTCACTGATGTCTTGAGTGGCAGGACTGTAACGGGCGGTGAGGCGATAGGTGTTTTGCCTGTTCATGGGTGGGATGTAAGAAATCAGCCCGCGCAACAAACGCAGATTGGGGTCGATTCTGAAGTTGAAGTTTTTGGTTCTTTTGGCTTCCAGGGTGATGCCCAGCTTACCAGCGGAATAGCTGAGGCTGGTGTAATAGACACTGCCTGGTTTAAACTCCAGTTTTCCGAAGGTGGTACCACCACCAAACTCCTGCTTTTCAGCACGGGGATTAAAAAAAACATCATCCGACTTAATGGCGGCTTCAACACACCAGTTGAAGCCCTTGTAATTAAGGGTATTGTAGAAGGTAGCAGCATAAGAGTTGTACTTGGGCTTAAAGCGGTCAACATCGAGGTAGGTTTTCACACCGTTGACTACCTTCTCCATGGTTTCTTCAGAAATCGTTTTGTGGATAAAGCCAATACCCGGAATAAGGTTTATGGCATTTTCTTCACTGCCAAAGCTAAAAAAGCCATCGGCGACCACGCCTTTTACACTGCCGGTATAAATGTCGAAGGCATTTTTTTGCTGGCCTCCAAAAGCCCTCACCGTAAGGGCGTCGCTGAACTGGTACTTAAGGCTGGCGCCCAGTAAAGAGTTGTCTATAAAGAGCGGACGCTGTTCATAAGCCCGGTAGATGATGCCGCTGCCCACCTGGTCGTAGAGGTAGCCCACCTCAGCGGTGAACTTATCGAAGGTTTTTTTCACAAACCAACGTCCCACGCCCTGATTGGTGTAAGAAGCATTGGGGTCTCTGAGGTTAGAGTTGAGAAACATATCGTATCTCAGGCCTGCTGTAAATCCCTGGTAGCTGTAATTGAGGTTGAGCCAGCTTTCACCCCCAAAAAACTGATGTTGGTATTGGGGCTGGAGGTAGGCATTGATGGCAGAATCCTTGAGGAAAACATTGGCGTTTACCTGCAAGGCACCACTGATGACAGCACCTTGCTGGGCACTTACTATAAGGGGAATAAAAAATAATAAGGGCAAAACAAATTGACGCAGCATAGATTGTTGTTAAATTGGTGTAAAAGTAAAAATTTTCCATCAAACAAGGGGACTATGAGCGGTAAATGGCGTTCTAAGGTAAGTGGGGGACAAAAGCTTAAAAATTATTTAAAAAAACAGGCTGGGGTAACCTCACTACATAAGAATCGTCTTACATTCGTTATCCAATTCAACAACAACTTAAGTAAACATGAAAACTGCGCTTTTTACCCTAATGGCTTTCACGATGCTGACAGCCTTTACAGGAGACAAAAAATTTCCAGCTGCCAGCCTGAAAACCCTGGATGGAAAGACCGTTAATGTACAGGACTACATTGGCAAGGGCAATCCGGTGATTGTTAGTTTCTGGGCATCATGGTGCTCCCCCTGCAAGAGAGAGCTTGATGCCATGACCGAAATTTTCCCGGAATGGCAGGCCAATTACAAGGTAGAGCTCCTGGCCATCACCATTGACGACAGCAGGGGTCTGGCCAAAGTTCCGGGCATTGTGACATCCAAGTCGTGGCCCTTTACCGTGCTGGCAGATACCAAGCAGGAGTTACAGCAAAACCTGGGCTTCCAAACCGTACCGGAAACCTTTTTACTGGACGGTGAAGGAAACATCGTTTATACCCACAGCGGCTACAATGCCGGTGACGAGTTTGAACTTGAAGAAAAGCTGAAAGAGCTGAAAAAATAATAGTTTTCAAATAAAGATAAAGAGGCCACTGCACAACAGTGGCCTTTTTTGTTTGGGCCCACCAAATTTTATTTTACATAAAATTGCTTATTTCTCCAAATATTTATTGGCATTACCGGTTTTTTTGACAGCCAAAACAAACAAAATTTGGCCACAATTGATAAAAGTGGCCCCAGCACAATTTTTATATGCCATAAAAAGGCACGTCCTTCTATCTTTGTGATGACATGGGCAGAATAAAAGGTAAAAACAAGTTGTTACCCTATTTCAGGGAATTACAAGGAGTGTCTGGCGAAGCGCCGGATGTTTTTACCCAACCCTTTGACTACGAAGCCCATCCCTGGGTGCTGCAGGCGGCCCAGGATTTACAGCAAAAAATATCGACAGAACTGGACCACGACTTTGGCCGGGAAGGCGGAGATACCGGACTTGGCAAGATGATGGGTGTATTGGTGGTGCGAGATCAGCAAGGCAGCTTGGGTTATCTGGCCGCTTATTCCGGCAGACTGGATGATGGCAACCAACATTATGGCTATGTGCCTCCCGTTTTTGACATTCTGGATGAGGAGGGTTTTTATCGAAAAGAAGAAGAAGCCATCACAGCCATCAACCATCGGGTTATAGCCATGGAAAAAGAGGCCGGGTATCTGGAGGCTTTGGCCATACTAGATTCTTGCAGACAAGCAGCTGCTGAAACATTGGCATCATTAAAATTGGCCCACAAGACAGCCAAGGCAGCTAGAAATGAAGAAAGGAGCAGGCTCCAACATAAAGAGGAGGAGGATGCCCGGGCCAGACTAACAGCCCTCGACAACGAAAGTGCCCGTCATCACTATGAGTGGAAAGATGCCAATCGGTTTTGGAAAAAGGAAGTTGAGTTGGCAGAAAACAAACTTCGCGAAAAAGAAGGACCGATCTTTTTATTAAAAGAAGAGAGAAGGCAACGTTCGGCACAACTGCAGCAAAAATTATTTGAGCACTATACCTTTCTCAATGCAAGGGGTGAGGTCAAAAGTTTGGGTCAACTTTTTGATGTGTCTGAAAACAATACACCTCCATCCGGAGCAGGCGAATGTGCGGCGCCCAAGCTATTGCAGTATGCCTATCTCCACGGCTACCAGGTCCTGGCCATGGGTGAGTTTTGGTGGGGCAAAACCATCCCTTCAGAAGTGAGGCACCATGGTAGGTTTTACCCCGCATGCAAAAGCAAGTGCGAACCCATTTTGGGACACATGTTGCAGGGATTAAATGTCGCCCCCAGAAAACAACCCCGGGGACCTGCCATCACCGTGATACGGGAAGACGAACACCTGGCCATCATTTCAAAGCCCCATGGCCTATTATCAGTGCCAGGCAAAGGTGACTGGGACTCGGTCAGTGCCCAGGTCAAAATTCGATGGCCAGAAGCAGAGGGCCCCATGATGGTACACCGACTGGACATGGATACCAGCGGACTGATGGTCATCACCAAAACCTGGCAGGCCTACCACCATTTGCAACAGCAGTTTTTGCACCACAACATCCGCAAGACCTACCTGGCCCTGTTGGATGGAGAAGTAAAAGAAAGCACGGGCACCATTGATCTGCCCTTGCGTGTGGACCTCGATGACCGGCCCCGCCAACTCGTATGTTATGAGCACGGCAAACCGGCCGTAAGCCTGTATAAAGTAATCGGATATACCAATGGAAAAACACGCATCCATTTTTTCCCCATGACAGGCAGGACCCATCAGTTGCGGGTACACGCCGCCCACCACCAGGGTCTGGCCTGTCCAATCGTAGGAGACGATTTGTATGGCAGTCCCGCAGATCGTTTGTATTTACAGGCCATCGGCCTGGAGTTTGAGCACCCCGCAACAGGTGAGAGGGTAAAGGTATGGGGGAAGGAAGATTTCTAAAGATAAAAAATGCTTATGGCATTTTTTATCTTCAGAAATCCCCGCCGCGGCGGCGCAATATTTTGCGCCGGTGAAATCAAAATTTTTCGCCGCTGCCTTTAACATATTTCGCCCTCCCCCTCAAAGCCTGTTTATATTTAGAAGAATGTTCAAATGGTAAAAGTATTATTACATACCTTTAGGCATGTAGGGATACTTTTTAATGTTAAAAATGTTTAATGGCAGACCGTAGGGTTGCGATTTATCACGCCTCCATAGGGATAAGGAGTAAAACAAATAATTATTAGCCCATTTTTTCCAACATCTGAACAATCTCAGGTTTTTTGCGAACGGATACAGGGACCTCATGGCCATTTTTCAAACGGAGAAAGCCACCGTCTTTTTTCGAGAATTCACTGATAAAAGTAAAGTTTACCAGATGAGATTGATGCACTCTTAAAAATTCGTGGTCAATTAAAAGATCATCAAAATGTTTTAAGGTCTTTGTTACGAAGTATCGTTCACCGGTATTCATAAAGAACCAGGTATTGTTGCCTTCAGATTCGCACCTTACAATGTCGTTGATGGCGACTACGGTAATTTTATCCAAGGTGCACAATGAAATTCTGTTTGGGGTCTTGCCGGGATTTTTAATTGATTCACGAAGTAAGTCAAGGGCGGGCAATGAATTAAAACGGGCGTGTTTAACCTTATCGACAGCACTTTTCAACATATTGGAATCGATTGGTTTGAGCAGGTAGTCTGTAGCCGAATACCGAAAAGCCCTTAAGGCGTGCTCTTCATAGGCAGTGATAAAAATTACATTGGAAGAAAGTTCGGGAAGTATTTCTAATAAATCAAATCCCGTACCGTCGCTTAAGGCAATGTCCAGAAAAAGAATGTCAGGAGTTTGTTGTCTGATTACTTTTGCAGCACCAACCACACTGCCGGCAGTGCCAACAACGGTCACATCAGGGCAATATCGATCCAAATCTGCCTGCAACAACTGCATTGCCTCCGGCATATCTTCTACAATAATGGCAGTAAGGATTTTGTTTGGTTTCATCTTAAAAATGGGTTTTAACGGGAATCAATAAAACGACCTTTGTGCCTGAGGCATGGCCGGCTTCATCGTATAAATCAATAACGGTGACAGGAAGAGAATTGCTATCGGTACGCAGGGTATTCAATCTTTGAGCGGTGACCTGCATTCCAACTGACACATGGCCCTCTTTGCGGTTGATGGATAATTCTGCCGCTTTTTTTCTACCTACACCATTGTCTTCAATGGTACAAACCAACTGAGCATTTTTCATTTGAAATGAAATGTCAATTTTGCCCGGGGACTGTAAATGAGAAATACCATGAATTACTGCATTTTCAATGTAGGGCTGGATCAACATAGAAGGAAGATAAATTTCATCAGCATCTATATCAGGATCAAGAGTGAAATGGAAAGTAAAATTGTTTTGCTGACAGAACTGCTCCATGGTAAGGTATTTTTTTAGGAGATCAATTTCTTCATTTAAACTAACTTCTGTTTTTCTGGCATTATTCAATATGCTTCTCATCAAAACGGCAAAGTTCTGAATTTGGAGTCTCGCTTCATCCGGTTGAGCGGTTACAACCAGCGATTGAATGCTGTTGAGTGCGTTGAAAATAAAATGAGGATTCATTTGAAGCTGGAGAGATTTTTGCTCCAGAGAAAGCAGTTCATTTTGTATTTTTAGTTCCTTGTTTTTTGCTTCTGCTTTTTGTTTAATCGTTTTTTCCCTGTAATAGAAAACGGATAAAATAGCAAACAAACCGATTGCGGCAAGAAGCAGTCGAAACCAGGTTTTTTGCCAATAAGGAGTAGCAATATTAAAACAAAGTTGTTTTGTAGAACTCAAGTGTACACGGTCAAAAGTGGCTTGTACCACAAAACAATAATGACCCGGGGGAATGCCGGAAAAATTGATTCTTTTTTCGTTGCTCCATTCAGACCATTTGTCGGAACTTCCTTCCAACTTAAAACGAAATTGCAATTTATTGGGATGGTTGAGGTGAACCGCATCGAAGGTAAAACTCAAGTGGTTTTGATTGTGCGGCAATTCTTTGGAAAGTTGAATGGCCAATGGCTGAAAACAAGAGGCGAACGCAGTTTGGTGGGTTGTTTTATTAAACAGCAAAACGTCTTTGATGAACAGGATAGGAGGTAATTGTATGCCGGTTTTAAATTCGGGATTGTATTGTACCAGCCCATTCATGGTGCCAAACCAGATATTGTTATTCTTGTCTGTGCAGATGCTGTTGTGACAACTTTCTATGCCCCCAAAGCCATCATCGCGACCAAACCAGGTCACGTTTTTTAACGACATAGAAACGGAATCCAAAATTAACTTATACACGCCATTTTCAGAACCCAGCCAAAGATTTTGGTTGGCATCAAACAACATCGAATAGATATTGCTGGAATAACTTTTATCAGGAGCAGCCAATTTTATAAAAGAAGGAACTGAAATGTTGGATGCATCCATACAATAGACTCCCTGGCCTTCCACAGCGAGACAACAACGACCGGCTTTGTTCAGGGCGAGGGTCTTAATGGTTTTATAAGGGAGTCCTGAGGTAGCGTCGAAAGGGGTAAGCTTGCCCAGATCTGTAATAAACCCACTGCTCCCGTTTCTTCCAACAAACCAGGTCTTTTTTGAAAAGGTGTCTCTTGCCAAACAGGTAATGTGTTTTTCAGAAAGACCTTGACGGCTGTCTACCTGTAATATCTTGACCAACGTGGTGCCCACAAGATTAAAAACAGAAATACCTGAAGACTGAGTAGCCACCCAAATTTGATTTTTTTCATCGACAACAAGGTGGGTAATATAATCATCTGAAAGCAGCTGTCCGGCCTGATTAAAGTGCAAGGCAAAAGTAGAATCAATACAATAGAGACCTTTGCCTTCTGTACCAATCCAAAGCCTTGATAAAGTATCGGTGGCAATAGATTTGATCTTTACATTTATATTCAAAGAGTCAATATCAATGACACGAAAGACATTGTTTTTGTAATAGCCGATGTTGTCTTTACTTACTGCGAAATAAATGCTGTTTGAAGGACCATTGGCAACAGAATAAACGCGATTACTGCCAAATTCAAAGTCGAACAGGTTGTAGCTTTTGAATAACTGGTTTGATTTTCTCAACAAGCCGGCTCCGGAGGTACCCATCCAAAGGTTTCCCCATTTATCCTTTAAAAGCGCACGTATTTTGCTGGTAGAAAGTCCTGCATCTTCAGTAAGCTGAGTAAGACTGCCCGTATGCACATTGTAGCTGCACACCCCGTCGTTTTCCGTTCCAATCCATAGATGATCCGCACTTTCTATCAACAGGCATCGGGTTTTAGTTAATAAGGGGTGGGTAAGGGTTTGGCGGATTTTTAAAGACAACTCATCGAGGCTGAGCAAGCCATAGCCCAACACCGACAACCACACCGAATGGTTTTCATCAAACAAAACATTGTTGATATTGGGGTACGGCAGCCCCTTCACTTTGAGCAGCGTGCTCTTACCATTTTGTTTTATCCACAGGCCTTTTTCGGTTGCAATCCAAAGTCTGCCTGAAATCACTTTAAGGTCGTTGACCTGAATTCTTGAATTAGGAGTGCTTAGGTTCACTTCCTGCCATCGCTTCAATTTTCTGTTGAGTTGAAACAATCCTTCTCTGGTACCGGCATAAATAATTTGATTCATTTCGGCCAAACAAAGGATCTCTTTATCAGCAAGGATGGATGAGCCTTGATCGGGGCTGCCATCAAAAGAAAGAGCACAAAGCCCTTTTGTGGTACCCAGCCATAGGGTATTGGAATGGTCAACCAACAAGGCATTGACGTAATTGGATGGCAAGCCATGCTGTTCTGTAAAGACATCAAATTTTTGGCCATCAAATTTTGCCACCCCTCCTCCCTGGGTACCAGCCCATAAATATCCAAAACTATCCTGGCAAATGGCAAAGACCTGTGATTGTGGCAAACCTTCGGTGATAGAATAAGTATATACGTTTTCGGATTGGCCGTAACTTTGAAGAGTAAAAAAGATCAAAAGAAGGGCAATCAGGTATTTTTTATTCAACAACAAACGAGTTTCCCAATTCATAATTTAAATGTAGACAAATAATATATAATAAAAAAATTCTTTAAAGAGCGGCCATTGATGACGGCTCCTCATTTAATTTGTGGTCAACCATTACGCCTTCAATGTTGCAGTAGCCTTTGATCTTGACGAGGTGGGGCGTGGCCGGATCTGACAGACAGTGCCAGTGGATATCTTCTGCATTCATCTGCATTTGACTGAGTTCGTAAAGCGCAAAATCCTGGTTTTTCAACCAGGCAATAATACTGGCATCCGAATTAAGAACCGGTTTAGTTTCCTGAGGATCTAATGAAACCTTCCAATCTACCAACATTTTAAAATGATACCGATAGGGAAGCCCCAACTCTCTGTTACAAGTGTTGGAATAAGCGGCCTCCCAGTCGATATTGTTTGAGGGATATTTGTTTTTGAGTTTTGACACATAAGTAGCGGTATTGTGTTGGTCATACTTTGAAACAATGTAAAACAGAGAAGATTTAACGTATTCCCGATTATTGGAAAAATTGACATAAAATTTTTCACAATGAAGGGTAGGCTGAGTTTCGTTGTCAGGGCAGAAGAATAGCTTTTTCAACATTTCAACAAACAGTACATTATTACCAACACCACAACTGACCACATTGATGGTGGTACCTCCATCTACTCTTGGACTACACAGGGGAGAAAGCAGGTTGGCATCGAAAGCATTTTTTAAATGTACGGCTGAAGCGCGGGGCAGCCCTTTGTCTATTGGTATTCTCAAACCCTGCCACGGATTGCCATGCCCTACCAGATTGATGGTACTGTAGCAGTATCCGGGGTGTTGGTTCAAGAGATAGTCCAGCACCTCTATTAGCGTAGAGCAGTTATTTACCACATAATTGGTTTTATACTGCTCGTTCATATTAAAAAAGTAACTGGCATTTGAATAAAATGAATTTTTAGATTTTTCATCGGTGCCTAAAATAAAGGTTACTGAAACGCGCTTAGCATTTGCCTTCATTTGTGTTGGGCTGGCCTTGTATTGGTCAGCCAGAAACCAAGCTGCCAACATCATTGAAAAGGTGGCGACCAAGATGATCAGAATTTTGTTCATGGCAGCTTACTATTTGGAAGATTTGTTTTCTGAAGGAGGAATGGGTTGTTTTAGCGCATGGTACATCATTATGATGAGAACAGAGATCAATAGTCCCAAAACAATGATGGTGACAATTTTATGATAATGGCTGCCTGCTGCTGCCACAAAACAACCAACCATGTTAAAGTCTGCACCAATGGCTAATTCTGAAACACCAGCAGGCAACACATTGGCCTGCTCGGTCAAGTCTGATTTACAGCCCGGATTGACAATTTCTTTTTGATCAATGGCTACAAAAGAAGTATAGGCGGTCAATAAATTGTATTTAAGTCCAAGTTGTGTTTTTTCAGCCTGCTGTTCCTGATTTTTATACCCATCTCCATAATCATCAGCAATTTTAATTTTTTCACGAGCCCACAGGTACCTCAGGGCATTAAAATCTTTCGAAACCAGGTGAGGGGCCACAAAGATGGATTTTTCAAAAGACCCTTTTCCGGTTTGACCCGACACCACCATTTTGCCAATAGGGCTGCCTTTGTATTTGCCACTTATGATGATGGGTCTTTCTCCCATAACATCCGGTATTTTATCATAAGTAAGATCATAAGCTTCAAAGCCTTTAAAATTTACCGAGATATTGCTCAACACCGGCGTTTGAATATATTTTCGGAATTTATCGGCTATGCTATTTGCTTTTTCAGTGTTGGTTACTATAAAAGGCTCTCCCCCACCCACATGGGCCAGACTATTGATTAAATAGTGGTTGACACTGTTACCAATGCCGAAGGTAAACACATTGCATTGGTTGAGGTTCTTTTTAATAAGTGAAATGGCTTCTTTTTCTACTGTGATGTAACCATCCGTAACAAGGACCACTGATCGGGAAAGCTTTACTGATGGACGAGGAAGGGCCATACAAGTGTTCAAAGCACTGATAAGCTCCGTGCCCCCTCCTCCGCTTTGACCGTCAATCAGGGCAATGGCCTTGTCGACATTTTCGCGGGTTGCGGGCAAGGAATGAGGTGACATAGAAGCAGAACCACCGGCAAATAAAACCACATTAAAATAGTCTGAAGCGCGCAGGTGGGCGATGAGGTTTTTGAGTAAATCCTTGCTCACATCCAGAGGAAAGCCATTCATTGAACCCGAAACATCGACTACAAAAACATATTCTCTTGCAGGGATTTCATCTAACATCACCCTTTTAGGCGGCTGGATCATGGCCATAAAAAATTGTTCGTCGCCATGGTTGTAAAGTTGAATGCCACTTGAAATGGTTGATCCTTTGAGCACGTAATCAAGGGTAAAGTCTTTATTAGCCCTGTTGATTTCATCGGAACACAAAGACACAGAAAAATGACTGTCATTTATTTTTTGAAGCTGGGTCTTATGAGAAGAACAAATGAGTTGGCTGACAGGAACAGAGGAAAAAAGATCGACTGATAAATCAAAACTGGCGCTGCCAGGATTACCTGAGCGAAGATAGGGCATAGAGACAAATTTGGCGTGGTTGCCATTGTATCTTGGGCCAACCGTAGTTGGAAAAATGAAGCTGTAAACGCCTTCATTGGGTAGGATGTATTCGGTATATTTTACCTCGACCTCAATGATTTCATTGGGCATGATGTTGGCTACGCTCATGGTAAAAACATTGGGGCGCTCCTGTTCCAGCAAGGAGGCATGTTTTCCCTCATTTCTGGCTTGTTCGTATGCTGCCCTCGCCTGATCTCGCTCACGAATCTGAGCCACTATGTGCCGGGTATTCAGACACATTTCCATGCTGTAAACGGCGGCCTTATCAGACAAAGGAAAGACATAACGTGCCTCGATGGGTTTTTTACCCGTATTGTGGTACGTCTGTAGAACGGTGACATCTGCAATGACGCCACTAATTTTCGCTTTTACCGAAGTGCCTTTCAGGGGCAAACGGACTGGCTCCTGGTTGTCGGATTGAATAAGAAAATAGGGTTGTTCTGTTTTGTAGGTTTTGTTTTCAGACTGCCCAAAAACGGTGGAAACAGCCAGAAGAAGCACTGTTGTCAGAAAAAATTGAATGGTTTTCATTGTTTAGATTTTTGTGGTGAATTAATTACATCACAAAGGTATCTTCACGGTAAGGGTCGAACCCAGGCCAACTATTAAGCGTAGGAAATGGGGTATTATTCGTCCCTACATAACTGACGGCATGTAGGGACAGGTCTGGGTTTTGTACATTTATCAAGAAAACAATTGGTAGAGGGGCAATATATTGCCCTTCTACATAAAACCCTTGTATATTTGTATACCATGATAAAAAAGACACCAGCCCTGATTTTGTTGACCACCTTATTGTTGGCATGTGGTAAAGGTGATGAAACCCTGCCGCGCGACAAGTTTTTGGGAACATACGATTTGTATCAAAAACATCCAGATATCTTTAAAGGGACGACAACAATCAGCGAAGGAGACCAAGATCACAAGATGAAATGGTTATTGGAACAGGAAGAAATAGAGATGGAGCTGATTGGCAAGAATGATACCGTTGCCTTTGGCACAGCCTTTACAGTATTTTTATTTGCCGATAATTTTGCTTCGTTGCATTATATCAATGAGGATACCCTTTTGGGAAACCGGACCACGGGCACCATTTTATTTCCATCGACGTATAAAAGCAGGGACTTTGTGTTGGTGAGGAGGAGATAACAAGAATAAAAACAGCAATAAACCAGATTGGATATGAAGAAGAGAATATACATAATGATCGATGAAAAATTGTTGGAAAGCGCAAAAAAATATGCTAACAATCATAACACCAGCATTTCACAACTCATGGAAACGTATTTAAATTATATGTGCAACAAGAAACGATCTGAAGTGGATATTAGTCCGTTGGTAAGAAGCCTTTCTGGAATCATTACACTAACGGAAGATTATGATAGTAAAGAAGACTATACCAGACAGGTAATAGAAAAATATAAGTAGAAACTCATTTTCACCTCAAATATCCCTCCACTTTCTTCAGCTGTTTTTCCGAAAACTGAGATTTGTCCAGCAGGTTAAAAAGATTTCTGGCCTCTTCTTTTTTATGGAGGAGGAGGGCGATGAGCATGCGGTTGTAGAGGGCTTCGTTCCGGTAGTTGGATGTGTTTTCGAGGATTGTAAATAGGGAATCTGCCAGTGTGAGTTTTTCGGTGCGCAGGTAGATGTGGGCTAAGTAGCGATTGGAAAGAGTTTGCAGCGAGTCATTGGTGGCAGGTGCCTGGAAGAGGGGCAGGGCTTCAGTAAGGTAGTTGCGATCGAAGAGGTCGATGGCCCTGGTGAGAGTGAGGGTGTCGGTGGCTTCACCTTTTATCTTTTGGGATTCAGGTTTGATGTACGCATCGGCCATGATTTGTTCATTACCAGGGGTGGTGGAGAAAAAAATGGACTTGTTAATGTAAGCCACCAGACCCACAAAAACTGCCGCGGCGAGCCACCACCATAGACGGCGGGTATTGTCAGGGACAGATTTTTTATTTTCCAGGTCTTTGAGCATTTGGCGGGTTTCGTCTTCAATCAGAGAGGCTGAAAGTTGTTTAAGCAAAGGATAGTTTTCCACCGCGTGCCTCAATTTTTCATCACCTTTCATCGCTTGCTCAAAGTCGAGCCGCTGCTGGGGAGTAAGCTTGCCTTCCATGTAATCATCCAACCATTCAAAATAAAGACTCATTGCAATTGAAGTTTAATGTGGGGGTTTTGAAAGAGGAAATCATTCAGTTCGGCCAGGCATTGGCTCTTTTTTTTGCGGGCCATGCCTTCCGACTGGTATCCTAGTTTTTCGGCTATTTCGGTCATGGAAAAGCCATTGGCCCAATGCATGAGTACGGCCCGACAATTGGACCGGAGTTTATCCAAAATGGTATGCAGTAGAGAGTATCGTTCTTTGGTAAGGAAAATTTCTTCAGCCACCGGCTGGTCATCGGCGGTTTGGTGGGAGATGACTTCCGGCAGCGAGATTTCGCGCTTTCTTTTTTTGCACTCCTGGTACCAGAGGTTGCGGGCGATGCCCATAAGGTAGGGCTCGAGGTCGCCGGAGATGGTAGATGAACTGTGGCTAAAGGCGGTTTTCACAAATTGTACAATGGTCTCATCAAAGATGTAGGAAGCATCATTACGCTCTCCGCCGGATTTTTGGATAAAATTAAAAATAGAAGATTTGATGGTGACATTGTAGTAGATGCCCGAAATCAATGATTGTCGCTCCTCCTGGGAATTTTTAACCTGGCTTATTGCATAAAGAAGAGACATAATGAATAAATATTGGCTAAAATAAAATAAATTCATGATAGTTTAACTCAGGGGCATTTGGGAAACCAGAATTGAGGTTTGGGAAACTCTTATATGTTATATATAGGACGGCCTGAATTATTGATTATTTTTCATGGCCAATGGTATACAAGCCCAATATTAGTATGTATCGTATTTTTTCTTTTATTCTTTTTCTGTTTTTCACCGTGAATATTTCAGGGCAAAAGCCCATCATGTTGGAGAGATATTTTAAATTTTTGGAGCAAACAAAAAACAAAGAAGAATATGTAAACAGGTTAAAGTATTACACAGACCGATTGAAAGAGAAAAAAAAGAAAAAAGAATTAAGGCAAATTGCATTTATATACGACTCCAAAATAGAATTGGAAAATTCAAATGATTCTTTTTTATGGAGAAAGGCCCTGCTGAGATATGCATTTAACTGCAACAAACAATTATCGGATTTTGAAAGCGCACTTCGGTATTATTTAATGGCCAATGAGCTGGCAGGAAATAAAGTGTTCTATGACACACTTGTCTGGCATGTAGAGAACGAAATATCCAACATCTACAACCGATTTGGAGATCTGGAACAAGCACAATATTTTCAAAACATAACGGAAAAAAGTTTGCGCCATTTTCAGGAAAATGAAAAATTGTCCCGCTTTATGGTAAACAAGGCCCAGCTTCAATTGGACAAACAGGACACCTTTGGAGCCATTCAGAGCTATAAAGAAGGTGTTTTTATGGCTAATAAAATACAGTTTACACAAGGGATTGTGGCCAACAACATTCAATTGGGAATTCTCTTTATAAAGTTGGGCAGGACAAAAGAAGCCATAGAATGCAATGAGATGGTGCAAAGAGCAATCATTGGGTTAAAGGACCACAAACAATACTTTAAATATTTGAGCGAGGCCGGCGATCTAAAAGCCAGAATTCAGACAGCTCAAAACAAAATTACTGAGGCCATAAAATTGTATGAAAAGGCAGAAAATGACATTCAAAATCATTACAAAGATCATCGACGCAGAGAAAGTGCAAAACTGGCTATAGAGAGAATCAAGTTGTATCATATTCTTAAGGAATACAAAAAGTCGGTGGAGCTTGTAGATAGTACTATTGCGCCATACATCGCTATAAAGAAAAATGGAATGGAAGCAGACACTATGTACTTGTATCCTGACAACATCTTTGTTGACCTTTATGTGTTAAAGGCCAGAGCATCCTTCGAAACCGGAAATTTAATGGAGACGGTAAAGAGTTTGGAAAATGCTATTTATGTCAATCGACTTTTATGGACAAGTTACATTGACAGTCCCTCAAAACTGAGTGCCATAGCCCTTAACAAAAAAATAGTGGGACAGGCCCTGGATGTGCTTTATGAAATGCAAATAAGGGGAATCAAAGGTAAAACAGCCGAAAAACTTCGACTTTTTTTAAAACAAACAAAGGGCCAGCTTTTAGATCAAAAATTGGAGGAAAACAGAAATTTGAATAAGCTATCCTATGAAGATCGTAAAGAATTGAAAAAAACAGAGGCAGCAATTTACCATATATATGCCGAAGAGTACTGGAAATCCGACTCAAGAGACCACTTAACAAAACTCAAAGCCCAAAGAAATAAGATCTTGGAAACTGCCGGATTGGCCGGTGAATCTAAATCGAGCAATCTCGCGAAAAACTATATTGAATTTTCATTTTCTGAAAAATATTTATATCGATATATTTGGATAAATGGGGACGAAAAATTCATTCGACTGGGAGTAAAGGACGAAGCGATAAGCATTAATTTCCAATTGCGACAAGCCATCCAAAACAAGGCGGAGATGGATGCTATCCAAAGACAGGCCTGGTCATTTTTTTTCAAAGAATTAAAAAATCCTTTGCCCGACAGATTGCTTATTATTCCTGATGAAATATTGTTCGAGCTACCGTTTGACTTGTTGAAATCTCCAAGTGGAAAATTATTGATTGAAACCACTAC
>CALMSX010000032.1 GCA_937872515.1 uncultured Bacteroidota bacterium | reverse complement strand
AAAAACAATGGAACCACCTTTCAGCCTATTTTTGACCATGAAACCGTAATGACGATCGGAGATATTGCAGTCCACTGGGCGACCAGGACAATTTATGTAGGCACCGGTGAAAACAATTCCAGCAGATCATCGTATGCAGGCAATGGCATATATAAGAGCACCGACAATGGCAAGACATGGGAACACCTCGGATTAGCTGACTCTCACCATACCGGTCGTTTATGGGTGGATGGCAGTGATGTAAACAAAATTATGGTAGCCTCGCTGGGACATTTGTATTCAAAAAACCAGGAACGAGGCATTTTCAGAAGTGAAGATGGGGGTAAAACCTGGAGTCATACTTTGTTTGTCAATGATTCTACCGGGGTCGTTGATCTGATAGCAGATCCAATTGAAAAAGATGTATTTTATTGCAGTTCATGGCAGCGCCAAAGGTCTGCCTGGAACTTTTCCGGTGCGGGACAAGGTTCTGCGATCTATAAATCTAACGATGCAGGCAAAACCTGGAAACGGATGACTGAATTGACATCCGGTTTTCCTTCAGGCGCATTCACCGGTCGGATTGGACTTACGGCATCCTTTAAAAACAACCAAACTGTGTTGTACGCCATTGTAGATAATCAGGAATCGAGAGAAAGTAAGACAGAAAAAAAAGAAGGACTTACCAAAGAAGCGTTAAAAACCATGAGTGTGGATACCTTCCTGAACCTAGAAGATGCCAAACTTGATTCCTACTTAAAGGCCAATGATTTCCCGGAAAAATACAGTGCCAAGGAAGTTAAAAAACTATTGAAAAAAGGTAAAATTGAAGTTAAATCGCTGGTTGAATACCTGGAAGATGCCAATAGCATTATGCTGGAAACTGAAATAAAAGGAGCAGAAGTCTATATAAGTAACGATGGTGGTCAGAGCTGGAAAAAAACACATGAAGGCTACATTGATGGCTTATATTATACCTATGGTTATTATTTCGGCCAGATTTCAGCCCACCCATTTGATTCAGAAGTTCTATACATTCTGGGTGTTCCATTGTTAAAATCGACAGATGCCGGCAAAACCTGGAAAAACATCAATGGCGATAATCAGCACGGGGATCACCATGTATTATGGGTGAATCCGTCCAATCCGCGCCACATTTTTAATGGCAATGATGGCGGTCTCAACATATCGTACGATGGGGGAGAAAGTTGGACAAAATGTTCCATGCCAGCCGTTGGCCAGTTTTATGCAGTACAAACTGATAATGCAGAACCTTATAACGTGTATGGCGGTTTACAGGATAATGGAGTTTGGATGGGACCGAACAGCTATACATACAGCACGTCATGGCACAGTGATGGCAACTATCCCTATAAATCGATTTTAGGTGGTGATGGCATGCAGGTGCAGGTCGATCCTCGCGACAATAATACCGTTTACACAGGTTTTCAGTTTGGCAATTACTTTAGATTAGACATGAAATCAGGGTATCGGAAAAACATCAGTCCCAAACACGAGTTAGGTGATCGTCCATATCGGTTCAACTGGCAAACACCTATTCTCATTTCGAGACATCAACCTGAGATAATATACATGGGAGCCAATAAATTTCTGAGGTCTATGGACAAAGGCGATCAATTTAAAGCCATCAGCGGCGATTTGACAGCAGGAGGCAAGCCTGGAAACGTACCCTTTGGCACCCTGACGAGCATTGACGAATCGCCTTTAGAATTTGGACTGCTTTACTCAGGAAGTGATGATGGTTTGGTCTATGTTTCAAAAGATGGAGGAAATCATTGGCAAGACATAAGCAAAGGTCTGCCCACTTCCCTTTGGGTCAGCAGAATTGTGGCTTCCCAACATCAAAAATCCAGGGTATATGTTACTCTAAATGGGTATCGCAACGATGACTTTACTCCTTATGTTTATGTTAGTGAGGACTTTGGTTTGAATTGGAAATCTCTGGGTGAAAATTTACCCCATGAAGCCGTTAATGTTATACGAGAAGATACGGAAGATGAAAATATACTATTTGTAGGCACTGACCACGGCTTGTATTTCAGTATCAACAGAGGACAACATTTTGAACGATTGAGTAAAACATTACCCAATGTTGCGGTTCATGATCTTGCCCTGCAAAAGAAAGCCAATGAAATGGTGATTGGCACCCATGGTCGTTCTTTGTATAAGATGGATATTGCCCCAATAAGAAAGCTCATGGAGTTGAAAGACTCCTTATTTGCCATCATAAACATTGAAAACATTGCTTATAAAACCAATTGGGGTAAAAAATTTAATGCCTATTTTGAAGTAAAGCAACCAACAATCAAGATTTTGTATTTTGCCCAAAATGCCGGTAAAGCCCATTTATCCTTATCTACTGAAAACGGAGTCGTGCGATTCAATAAAGAAATTGACCTAAGCAGCGGGTTAAATCAATTAGAACTTCCATTCTGGCTTGAAAAGATGCCAATGGAGGCAAAAGTTAAATCAGGAAAGAAAAAAAAGGATGCTGAAGTCAAAACAGAGCCAGAAAAAATAGCTGATGACGGTAATATCTATCCACAGCCAGGAAAATACAGGATAAATATCAAGACAGAATCTTTTGAAAAATCATTATCATTTCAAATAACCACAAAAAAATAATGTTGACCCAACGACGGCTGATTCTCATTCTTACTTTTGGCGCATTCATTGCGGCTCTTTGGTTTATTTTGCCACAAGCCAGGGTTTTAAATGGTTATGTGGCACGAACCGTTTGCAGCTGTCACTTTGAGATTAAAAGATCAGAACAACAAATTGTAGCGGAAGATTTGAGTGGCGGATTCTTTTCACTGGCCAGATTTAACATTGATGAAAAATCAAAATCTGTATCCAGCTCCCTATTTGGTATATCTACCAAAACAGCCGTATACCGCAAAGGATTGGGTTGTATCTTGCTAAAAGGGAAGGATGATTACCATATTGAATTTACCGTCCCCCCAGATTCAAATAAAAAAGTGCTGCCATGGGAAGATGTTACAGGTACTACCCTTGACAGAGAAGCAAAAAACAGAATTGACATTCTGGCGTTTGATGAAGGCTTTAGTGTTTCCAACAAAAAGACAAGGGCTCTCTTGATTTTGCATAAGGATAAACTGATTTATGAACAATATGCTAATGGCATAAGCAGAACTACACCATTATTGGGCTGGTCTATGACAAAATCGATTATCAGTACCTGTGCAGGTATTTTGGTTAAAAATGGACAACTTTTTTTAGAAGAGCGGCCTTTTAAAACATCACCAGATCCTTACAAATCAAATACAAGCTTAAAAGATTTATTGCAAATGCGCAGTGGGCTGGATTGGGAAGAAAACTACAATCAATATAGTAGTGCTACAAAAATGTTGTTTGACAGCGACAATGTTTTTGAACAAGTTGGGCAATTATCATTTGGTGAAAAACAATGGGAGTACTCTTCGGGTACCACTAATTTGATAAGTGGCATATTAAAATCAAAATTTAAAACAGCTGAGGCTTATTGGCAGTTTCCGCACACCGCATTATTTCATGTCCTGGACCTTCAACATGCCTGGATTGAACCCGATGAAAGCGGTACTTACCTGGGTTCATCTTATATGTATGCCACAGCACAAGATTGGCTGAAGCTGGGGAGGTTATTTCTAAAAAAAGGAAATTGGCAAGGCACCCAGGTAATTGACAGCAGTTGGATTGATTTTGTGCAGTTAGAAGCACCCGGTTCCCAAGGCAGGTATGGTGGCCATTTCTGGTTGAATAAAAATGGCATTAGCTATCCCGATGCACCCCATGACATGTACACGATGGATGGATATCAGGGGCAGATGGTGGCCATGCTTCCCTCTCATGACATGGTGGTAGTGAGACTAGGACTGGAAGACATTGATTTTAACCAACTCCTAAAAACCATTCTTGATGAAGTTGAAAATTAATTTGTTTGTTGGGATACTATTTGCAGTTGGGGCATGTAGTGTTCAAAAAAAGATGGTTAGCCCTTCCTGTAAGTTGGGCAGTTTTATTTTCGAAAACTGTACCTGTAGTATCGGTACTGACTCACTAGACAACAATGCACAAAAAGGAATCCTGGAGGGTGAAGGTTTTAAACTGCTATACCAATATGGCACCTCTGTTCCCAAGGGGCCTCAGGACGCCAGAGAGTACATTGAGCAAAGCTTTCGTGCCTATTACTATAAGAATTTTTTTGAGTACATCCATATTGACAACAAGGTGCAGAAATCGTATAGAGACTCAGTAGTTTTATCTGAAATAAAGTACATCCAACCGGGAGAAGATTCGTCTTGCAGTGCCTGTAATGTGCAGCTCCAGTTATTGTTTAAAGGTAACACCATACCGTTTGCCATCTTTATTACACCTGGTTTATTAGCTGATTTGAACAAAGCAGGATTTAGTTATCCGATTCATCCCAGTTACAGAATAAAGTTATTCAATCATCCGGAGATAAAAGGCGCCTGGATTGGTCCACAAAAAAGACCAAAAGGCCAGCCCTCCCTTTACTTTGAAATGGTTGAAGGCGACTGGGCATTGTTTGAAAAATGGCTATCGCTACATCTCAAGTAAAGACCTGGATTTAGCTATTCTATAGCATTGTTGCCCCTGTATTCCACCACCCCACTTCCGAGGTTGTGGATGGTACTATTTGAACCTGGATTGTTTCCTTTTTTGCATAATGTATTATGTAAGATCAGTAAACCTTGATTACTAATACAGCTTCCATCATCTTCCGTGCCTGCTACAAGAGTTGTATTTTCTAATTGGAGGGACTTACCGGGCAAAACATCAAATACCCTGTCAGTATTGGCTGCATTGATTACCAATCGACCCTCCGTTGTGGCTATAATAACCAGGTTTTTATCTATTTCTATGGGACTTAACAAATTAATTGTATCTAGTAATACCGGATAACTAAAAAGCAGGGTATCACCTTCGGCTGCGCATGAAACTGCATGTCGCAAAGTACCAGGTCCTGAATCGCCTGATTTGTATACCCATTGGCAGGGTTCTGCTCCAAAATTGGTGAATAAGTAAGTGGCAGAAGGTGCCAGGTTATATATATCAGTGGATGATGAAACTGTAAAGGTAGTACCATCTTCAGCGCTTGTACCATTGTACCTATACCAGGTACCATTAACCGGAAATCCAGGTACCACATCGTGGCTGGAAGCTGGATCCAGATTGCCTACACTGATTACATAATGTCCATTTCCATCGTTTAACAACATTCTTCTGGGGGTGGTTAGGTTGCCGGCTCCCAGGCCAATATTGCCATAATCAGGGCTTATCGCATAAAGTGGGTAAGTATTCCTCAATTTTAGAATATGGGAAATCTGGTTGTATAATTCCCTCCTTTTATCACCTTGAAAATAATCCCATTTCACAGGTTTTTCGCCTGTTCTGCCATTAAAATTAATACTAATGTCATACCCCAATTCCCCCATCTGCCAGAGCATTCTTGGCCCGGGAAACAACAGATTAAAATTATAGCCCATTTTTAATCGATCAATCATATTATCCTTGGTCTTTGGACCATTAAAATATTGCATCAACTCATAACCTAACCTCTCTTCATCATGGCTTTCAGGATATGAAATCCAATTGGCAAAGATGAAATTCCGGGAGGGTGTGTTGTAGATACCGGATTCATAAAGATTGGGGTTGTCGCCATTCCAACCCAAAACAAAGGATTTAACATCGTTGTGGTGGCCTACCCCACTCCACATACTTATGCCAAAATCTGCCAGAACCTTGTCTTCTGCATTCACTGCAAGGTGTTCAAAAATAGCAACAGTGCCGGGATTTCTCAACCACATGCCGGATACCATTCGTTTAAGTATGTCAATCCTATCCTGATCATACGAAGAGGCCCAGGGATCACCCGGATCCTGAGCGGTTTGTCCAAACCCTTTCGTAAAATCAAATCTAAAGCCATCAAATTTAAATTCCTGAAGCCAAAAATCAAGCACTCTATCTACAAAATTGCGGGTATGTTCACTTTCATGATTCCAGTCTACCCCCCACCAACCGGCGGGTTCAGCGATCATTTTGTGATCCGGATTGAACCATGGATTATCGGAGGCTGGTTTGCCGGCGCTTTCATTCCAATACATTTTGGCCATTACATTGGATAAAAAGGCATGGTTGAGTACAATGTCATTAAATACCTGAATTTTCCTTTTATGACATTCATCAATAAATTTTTTAAGGTCATTGGCAGTACCATAAGCCTTGTCAGGTGCCAGGTAAAAATTAGGATTATAACCCCAACTTGAATTGCCTTCAAATTCTGAAACCGGCATCACGTGGATGGCATTAATACCCAGGCTTTTTATATAATCGAGCTTATCAATAGCTGCCAAATAAGTACCCTCATCTGTAAAATCTCTGAAATGAAGCTCATAAATATTTAGTTCGTTGGTCGAGGGTTTTACAAAAACCGGAGCAGTCCACTCAAATGAATCTTGCCTTATTTTTAGAACGGAGGCCCTGTCAACCGCTTCTGTCCGATAAGTTGGGAGGTCTGGAAAAATTGTTGGGCTGATCAATGCATCATCTGCATCACTAATTTGATTTGCATAGGGATCTGCCACTTGCACACCTCCATCCATGAGGTATTGAAAAACATACGAAGTATCAGTTTGAAGTCCACTTAGCTCTATCCACCAGTAATCTCCCCGATCACCATCATTGTCTGCATCATTGGTGCCATCCCAGCCATCCCTGTCTCGTTTCATTTTATAGGATTCTGAAGGAGTCCAATTGTTGAAATCACCAACCACATAAACGATTGACTTAGCTTCTGTGGGATTGGTTCCTGATGGGGCAGCAGGTGGTCCTGAATTGCCCTTGTAGAATCTGGTAAATACCGGTGCGTGCAAAACCAAGGTAGCTTTGGTAGAATCACCTACATGGTAGTTTATTCCAGGTTTTACCCATGAGGGTCTTCCTTCTTCAATAACCGCATTATGGGCTAGTACTTCAAAGTATTTAATCCTGGTGTCGGTGCCAAAAACAGCACTAATACGATACAAATGTAAGGTTGTATTGGCAAGGGTTATTTCCCAGTCAAAGGTGTCATTTGAAATTAAAGTAGTAATTGTATCAAAGGGTTGCTGGCTCATTGGATCGAGTTCTTCAAGCATCCAGCTATCGGCATTGCTGCTGGCCGCTATTGTGGCATCGAAACCAAGCCCGGTTTCTGTCATAAAAGGGCTGTAATTGGGCGATACAATTTTAATGTAATTGCCTGGATTCATGGCATTAAAATAATTGCTGCCATTGTTGTCTTCCTTGAGGGACCCATCTGCCGATCGGAACAAAAAATTTAAACCAAATAAATCATCTATATTGTTAACACCAAAATAGACCATGGCATTGGGTATGGTAATTTGCCATTGGTTAGCACCAATTGAAGTCATTTCACCAATGCCATCATCCTGGCCCCAGTTACCCACAACATGGCTAAATGCGGTTACATTTTCTGGATCCGTTGAAACACCGGCATGCAGGTAAACTTTCGGACTACCGGCTAGTGCAGTCAAGGAGGCATTAAATGTAATGACAAATGGTGTGGTTTCAGTAGGCAAGGCGGGGCTGACAAGGACTACGGGACCACCTCCCATGTTGATATTGGTAATATGATTGTCCAGAGGACTCCGGTTAGAAGACTGATTCCAGGAAGTACTGTTGTCATCATTGGGTACTGCATCGAATGAGCCATGGGCATTTTGATCTCCAGTTATATAAAATTGCAGATCGGCAACCGAAGGGCTCATGATGGCTGTTTTGAGTATTCGAACCTCAATCCATCCATTCTGGTCAGAGCCGGTGATGTTTTCTGCATATTCAGTTGATCCAAGAGCAGAACCGAGGCCCGACCAGGAACTTCCGTTCCATGTATGAAATTCAGCATAACCATTAAAATGTCCCCGGACGATGTAATCAATTTTGTTGGTGTTGGTGTAATCAATACTTCTTGACCAGGAGTCATAGCCTCCTCCTCCAGCCTTACTGTGAAGGGTAAAAGCCCAGTTCATCCACGAGGAAGCCGTTATTTCTGCTCCCAAATACACATAGGCACCCATTTCAACTGCATACAACTTTTTTGCATTGGCGTTGGCCCAACCGGGCGTTAAATCAGCAGTTGACACAGGAGATCCCCATACCGTTTCACCATCAAAAGTGCCATCTATCACAGGTTGGGCAAACATTGGTGTTAGGAAGAACAAAGCAAAGACGATGTTCCCCCAGTTAAATATTTTGTTCATTGCTCTTGAATTTAAAAGCTTTTTAGGCTTTTTATTTGTGTAAATAAAGCCATTTTTAGCAAAATATCAAAATTGATTTTCACTAAAAACACACGCTTAACAAGACGGCTAAAAACCAAAAAATGAGCAGAAATGGTATCTTTGTTGTTACCTAATCAAAATGTAACAATAAATAATGGACACGCCGCAAAAATACTCTTCCATTCACTACCAAAGCTATCTTGCGCTTGAGCAGCTTCTTTCTGCACAGTATCCGCGATCTGCAGAAATGGAAACGGGTGAAGCCCATGAAGAAATGCTTTTTATTATTGTTCACCAGAGTTATGAAATCTGGTTTAAACAAATCATCCACGAATTGGAATCGGTCATCAATATGTTTAATACTGATGTAGTAGATGAAAAAAATATAGGAACTGCAATAGCCCGACTTAACAGAGTAATCCAGATATTTAAATTATTGGTAGATCATATTCCCATCATGGAATCCATGACGCCCCTTGATTTTCTTGATTTCAGGAATTATTTGTTTCCTGCATCGGGCTTTCAAAGTTATCAGTTTCGCAAAGTTGAGAACCTGCTGGGCTTGCCGGAAGATGAAAGAATGACCTATGCAGGCCACCATTATGCTGCTTTTTTCTCAGATGAGCAAAAAGCGGAATTGGATCAAATCATTAAAGAAAAGAACCTTTTTAATGCCGTTGAAGCATGGCTTGAACGCATCCCCTTTCTACAATTTGAAAATTTCAACTTTCTTCAGGAGTACAGGGCCGCTGTTGAGCGCATGTTGACAAAAGAAGAACACGCCATAAGGAATTCCGCTTATCTATCTGACAAGGACAAAGAAATGCGGATAAGGATGATGGGTAGCACAGACACCTACTTTCAAACCATTCTTGATGAACAGTTTCACCAGCAACTCGTTGCAGAGGGACGTCAACGATTGAGTTACAAGGCTACCCTTGCAGCCCTTATGATTAATTTGTACAATGAAGAACCTTTGCTACAACTTCCTTACCGATTCTTATTGTGCATCGTTGATATTGATGAATTGCTCACTACCTGGAGATACCGACATGCTCAAATGGTTTTGAGAATGTTAGGCAGAAAAGTGGGAACAGGAGGCAGCAGCGGCCATGACTATCTAAATGAAACTGCTCAGAGACACCACATATTTAAGGATTTTCACAATATATCAACCTTACTTATACCCAGGTCGGAATTACCAGAATTGCCGGAAAACGTCAAAAAACAATTGGGCTTCGTGTATTCCAAATAAAGGTTAATAATTTTTAACCTCATTTAAAAAAACAACAAAGACACCTGCCACCCCCACCATAGTTTGTGGCTAAAATCTGCATCGGCATTTTCGTAAAACCCTTTGCCTGAGATTTCATTATAGGATATGTTTGCCTTGTCATTGGGATCATACCAAAAATGATTTAAAACGGCCCCTGTTCTAAGACCCAGTTTTCGGAAGGGTTGCCAGGCAAACCCTAGAAATAATTGGTTGTGAAAATTAAACTGCCAGTCTTGGAAATGCTGGAATACCCTATTGGACCTCATGGTGGCGTCAACCTCAAAAGTAAAGTGATTGGACAAAGGCAACGAAGACGCCAGCCCAAAACCACCCTGGATAAAAGTACTGTCTTTCACACTTTGGTTCCAGCCCAAAAAATAATGCAGATACAGTGCAGGCCAACCCGATCTGATGCACAGCTGCAAGGTTTGTTCAGCATTGTAAGCAAGCTCAACTTTGTGATAACCATTACCTACGTAATTAAACAAGCCAATTCCCAGTCCTGCTTTACCATACTTACTGATATTGATGAGCCCAAGTTGAACCCCTTCGAGGGTATCGGTGTAATTGACAAAACCTGAAACCTGGAGGCCTTTGAGATGTTGACTTTGGTTGTAAAAGCCAGACAACTGGCCACCTGAGATGGATTTAACTTCATTGTAAAAGCCAGCGGCCTGTAAGCCAATCATTGCTCCGGCCTGTTGATGAAAACCCGATAATTGTAAACCCTGCATTGTGTCTGCAGTATAATTGACAATTCCTGCGACCTGGATGCCCTTCATATTGCCACTATTAGAGTTGAGTATGCCGCCTACCTGCAAACCAGTAACATTGTTTGATACTCTATTTACTACACCTCCCACTTGCAAGCCATTTACGTTTCCTTTGGTGTAGTTATAAATTCCTCCCAATTCCACACCATCTACTCCAGCCGAATTACCCCCAATTAAATTTAAGGATAGATTATTGATGGTGTGGTAGGCCAGCATTTTGTTGGTACTGAGGGGTGGGATCAACGATACTGACACCTTTGTTAAAAGTTTTTCACTGATATTGGAAAAATCAGGTTTTTCTATTTCCAGCGTTTCCCAAAATCCTTTTTTACGCATGGTTCCGATAGATGGAAAACTATCCGTAACCAACGAATCCAAGGATGAAAGGTCTGGAGCCTGTCTTTCGATTGGGTACAATTCATTCATAGGTACCCTGGAATATTTTTTTAAATAGATGTTTAACGGCGTTGATTTATCTACTGCTATTACTATGGTAGTATCCGGATAACTTTCTTTGGCTATGTTAAGGGTAAGCCATTTTCGCCCTGGCTTTACATTTAATTCAAATTCACCTTTACCATTTGTATTTACTAGGGTTTTTAGTGACTTAATGTAGATGGTTGCTGATTTAACAGGCTTCTGGGTTGTGCTATCCAGAATTACGCCAGACAATATAATCCTCTGGTTTAAAATATCTCTTTCCTTCTTTTTAAGGATGATGTACTTATCCTTAACCACGTAAATTACCCCCATTTGAGGCGTCAACAAATCCAGGACTGAACCTAACAAACTATTTTCCACCTGAATTGACACCCGGGTCTGGTCATCAATGGAGCCATAAGAAAAAATTACATCACACTGCTTTTGGATGGCTTCAAATACTACCTTTGCAGGTACCTGATGAAAGCGCAAATCTACCCGACAAGATTGCTGGCCGGCAACATCCCATACCCCAAAGAGGAAGCTTAGTAAAATAAGGTACCTGATCACTGACATGGCCTTCCTTTTATGATATACGTATTATTGTGGTACTCATAACTAAAATCAAGGGTCTCACAGATCACAGTCATGATAGTTGCAATTTCTTCGTCAAAAAACTGGGTCGTGAGTCTGCATTCACTTATCACTGCTGGTTGGAGCTCAATTTTTATGTCGTATGTTTCCGAAAGCAATCTGATTACTTCTTCAAGGCGGGTGTTGTTAAAGTTAAATTTTACTACCCGGGTATCGATATCGGTAATTATTTGTTTGGTAGATCTTATGTACCAAGCCTTTTCTCCTGCTTTGAGAATAATTTCATGACCACTTTCATCAAACAACCTTACAATACCTTCTGCAACGATCACAAATAAGGTGTCAGAATCAGGTTGTGCATTTACTAAAAATTCAGTCCCCAAATCTTCAATATAAACACCTCCACCTGCATGGATAATAAATTTTTTTTCAACATCATGTTTTACATTAAAAGCCGCCTCTCCAGACAAACTGACCTTTCTCGAACCTTTGCCGTAATTAGGATCGATATCAATGTGAGCACCCGGGCTTAGTTTTATTCTGGTTAAATCCATCATTTGATGTTCCAGGGGTTGGCTACCTGCAATTATTGATTTATTACCTTGGTTTTCATTCATTGTAAAAATTACGAGAGAAAGTATGGCGATAAAAGAAGCAGCAATCATGGCCCTGTACATTCTTTTTATCCCTATTCTTTGCTGTAGCCGGCCGAAGGAAGCCGCCACTGATGGGACAAATCTGTTTTTGCCATCGACTACTGACATGGTTTTTACCATTTCATCGTAGTATTTTTTATTTTCTGGTTGTTGATGGCACCAGTCTTCAAGTTCTATTGCCTCATGAGGTTGGGCTTCGCCACTCAGGTATTTGGCAATTAAGGCATCTATATTGGAAGGTACATTCATGACCAGAATATTATTAATAGGGTTATTGGAAAAAGGTAACGGGACAGCTGCTGCCTTAAAGACTTTAAAGCTTTACCCATTTGGTTTTCAACTGTTTTGGGTGAAATTTGTAATTTGTCTGCAACTTCGTAGTACTTAAGTCCTTCCATCTTACACAATTCAAATACCTTTCTGCATTCCGGTGGCAGCATTTGTAGGGCTTCCTCTATTTTCTGTTTCAGTTCTGTTCGCACGGGATCTTCTTTTACAACCTTCTCAGTTCTAGCTGTAAAAAATGATTCAAATTTTTGCTTTACCTTCTGGTGTTTAAGTTCATTCATGCATTTAAAGTAAACTGCTTTGAATAAAAACGCCCGCAAAGAAGTATGAATCTGTATTTTAGAACGATCCTGCCATCCCTCCATAAAAACCGACTGAACCACATCCTCAGCCTGGGACTGATTTTTGACCATAGAAAATGCGTATCGATACAACTCATCAAAATGTTGCCGGTATGCTGACTCCAGTTCTGTATTATAATCAGAACTACGGCTAAATGCTCTTATTTTGGCTTCCGTCATATGTATTTGACTTGCTTGTGGTTGGTTTAATCCGGAGCTTATCTCAACACGATCTGCATGGATGGTTACTTTATTAAACAATTGGGTTTGGACGGGAAAATTAACAATATTTTCCTTATTTAAGGCTACGTTATGAAATGGCGCCATCAGTTACAGTCCAAAATTTTACCGGATCCGTTGACTTGTGACACAAGAGCCGGATGTCCTTTCACACAAACTGTCGCTTTGCCATCCAATTTTACGTCCAATTTTTCCGTTGCCCATATTTCTGCATTCGTATTGCCATCCATGTTGAGAAATGTAGATGCTGTTTGAAAATCGAGTCCCCGTACCTTACCACTACCATCCAGCGTATATACAGCAGCATCTGCAGAACCGGTAAACCTAAGATCGATGTCGCCATCTGCATCCACTAAAAGTTTATCAAGTTCAGGTAAATCCAGGCTGACGTCGGCATCTCCATCGAGTTTGATTTCAAATATTTTGGCAAGCCTTGTTAACACGCCGTCACCTGATAAACGTACACTCCCGTCTACATCTACCTTTTTTAAACCAGGTGCAGCAATGGTAAAGGTTATATCTTCTCTGTGCTTAATACAATTGTTTTTCAATCTAACCTTCCACGTCTTTCCGGATACATTGGATTTGTCTTCCAGATCAGATATCAGGTCTTCTTTCCCATTTACTTTAATTTGTTGTGTGGGGCCGTCGACCAACACTATTTCACAGGGAAAATCAATTTCAATGGCATTGATCTCATCCAGCACCAACTCTTTTTCAATAAATTTTCCATCATAACAATCCAGAAAATCAATATCACATGATTGAAGAAAAAAGACTGCAGCAAGAGCAAGCGTAAGTAAAATTTTGTTTGTATTCATGATTATTTTAATTTAAAAGTCAAGTTTATAAGATAAAACAGGGATCAATGGCATCATTGTCCAATTTCTCACTTCATTGTGAAAAACATCGTAATAGACACCTCCTATATTTTCATGATTGGTAGCGTTCATAAAGTCTAAAGACCAGGTAGCGGTTCTATTGGCTTTGTTGATTTTATATTTAAATCCAACATCTAACTTGTAGAAGTCTTTTAGTTTTATGGTAAAAGCTTCATTTTCCAATCTCACTTCTTTGCCAGCTGCTCTGGATGCTTGCAAATCAACGGGTGTATCCCATTGTCCACCCACCCAAACATTTTTAATATTGACACCCAATACATTCCTGTTGTCTTTACCTACCTTCCATTCTTTGCCCAAGGTAAGCAGAAACGAATTTTGTGTATTAAATCGAGTATTGGTCCAACTCATTGCAGGCGTTTTGAATTTCGATTCGCTGATAGACCCACTAATTATAAAATACAAGCCCTTGTTAAGAAATCTTTCGAGTGTCAGCTCTACACCTTTGTTTTGACCTTTGCCATCATTGACTAAGGCAAAATCAGGAAAAAAGAATTGCTGGTTGACTATGGCATAGCTGCTGTTTTCATCAAGACCTGTTGGTATATGATTCAATTGTTGATAATAGGCTTCTGCTACAAGCCGTGTATTCTCATTTAATTGCTTTTCAAATGTAAGCACCCAATGATCGGATCTTGTCATCTCCAGGTCATGATTGAGCCATCGGTCAGAACCATCGGTGGCCTTAAGAAAATAAACCATTAATGGCTGAATCTGGCTGTGTTTTCCATAAGAAAGTGAGACCGAAGCTGTTGCCGTAGGTTGATATTTAAGACTGAGTCTGGGTTCTGCGACCTGTTGGTCATTAAGTACAAACCTCGTATAATGGGCTCCCAGCTGTGCCGACCATTTTTGAGAAATGCTGTAACTTGCCTGAACGTATGACCTCAGCATAGATGTATGGTCATTGTTGTTGATCAGGTTGGTGAAGTTTTCTGTATCCTGATATTCATCGTATCTGAAATTATAAGATAGCCTGTCAGCATATGCCCCTACCTTAATAACCCAAGATGGAGAAATTTTTTGTGTGTACGCAATGGCAAGTGACCATTTGGAAACCTCATTCTGGGTATCAAATTTGTTAAAATAATTGCGATCAGTAAACAAAGTGTTGGTTTCCTCCTTATACCCCGATTGTGTGATGCCATTGACAAGGATGGCTGATAAAAATCCTTTTCCAAGACTGCGTTGGTATTTCAAACCATTGGTATAAACATTGCTTATAAATTTGGCAGAATAGCGATGAGAAAGAGCTTCAAACGCTACATCAGCCGTATCTTCTTCGATCAATTGACTACTCCATCCATTGACCCCAAAAAAAGATAGTTGTGCATTGTCCTTTAGCGGAAAAACTACATTATAAGAGAGGTCACGATAGTCCAAGACGCCCGATAAGTTCACCCCTAACTTATCTATCAATGAAAGTGTCGAATACCGATAATTTATAAGGTAGGAAGACTTGTGTTTTTTGGATATTGGACCTTCAGCAGCCGCTTCCAGTCCTAAAAATCCGGCTTTCACGGTCCATTCCCTTTTCTGGTTATTGCCCTTTCTTAGCTTTATATCAAAGATCCCTCCAATAGCATTACCGTATTCCGCAGAAAAAGCACCTGTTGAAAAATCAGAATTGGACAAGAGTTGAGATGAAATCACTGCGACCCCTCCGCCTGAGGAAGCCGCATCTCCAAAGTGATTCGGATTGGGAATGTCTACACCTTCCAATCGATATAGCAGACCGGACGGGTGATTGCCTCTAACAGAAACGTAGTTGCTCCCATCATTGGTAGGAACTACGCCAGCGAACGATTGCACCATTCTGGCCGGATCGTCGACCGCTCCTGCAAATTTATTGGTTTCTTCCACTGAGAAGGTTCTTGTACTGGCATAGGCCATTGAATTAACAGGTCTCTGTTTATCATTTTGAGCGGTTACTACCACTTCTTCCAATGAGTGAATATCTTCTGTCATTGACAGCGTGACAATTTTTTCCTTGCCACTGGTCACTTCAACCAGTGAAATGGTCTCTGTATATCCCAAATAGGAGGCCACTATATGATACCTGCCTGGTGCCAGGTTTTCTATCACAAATTCACCCATCACATCTGTGATTGCATGCAGGTTGGGATTTTCAGAAACGCTTACATGGGCTCCAATCAAAGGCTGCTGAGATATTGCATCCAAAACACTTCCCCTGAGTTGGTAGGCATCTAACTGGGCCTTGAGCTGTGGTAAAAAAATCAGCATTAACAGCCAGCATCCTATATATTTCAATTTCATATTTGCTTTGTTTGTACCTAAGAAAACAAAGCCCCTTTTTTCCCCTATGTCGACTTGAAAAAAAAAGAAGGGAAATGAAGATTCATCCCTTCAAGTCATTAAAAACAAGATATATCCGAGTCTTTGCAGAAACATATAGCTACATTTAGCTATATGCTACCTTGATAACTGGCCATACTTTTGAACTATAAAAAATTGGCTTATGAAAATCAAGATACTTTTGCTTTTAATGTCATTGTTGAGCACCCAAATGCTTTTTGGAGTGAGTTCAACATGGATAGGTGGCACAGGATCATGGGATGTTCCAGGAAATTGGTCAACCGGATCAGTGCCTGATGCCACTACCGAAGTATTAATACCTGTAACTGGAAATGTTACCATTCCTGCAGGTTTTACAGCAAATGCTTTAAGTGTCACTGTTCAAGGTGTATCTACATTATTAATCTCAGAAACTGCAGTACTAAATATTTCAAATTCACCTTCGGTGGCATTGACCATCATCAATGGGGCCAAATTTCACAACAAAGGGTTTTTAAATATTGGCAGTGCCGGACCTATTGTGGCCAATGGCATTTCGATTGAAAGTTCCTTATCTCAATGTTTTAATGATACAACTGGTGTTGTTAACATCGACAATGTCAGCGCATTTGCTGTGACCCTTAATTTGGTAGGCAAATTGATCAATGCAGGAGAATTTAATATAGGTTCTATCGGAAACATTGCTTTTGGCGGTTTTTCTATGGACAATGTCACCACCTTAGAAAACCACGGTACGGGAGTAATTAACATCAACAACTCTCCTACCGGTGACGGGATGTATATTCAGGATTCCAATATCTCAAATGATGGAGAAATACATATTGGTAATTTATCCCCTATTTTAGGAAGGGGCATCTCAATGGAATTAGGTAGTTTTTTCTCAAATAGTTCAACAGCTACTACCACGATTAGCCGGATCACCAATGGTGGTTCTACAGAAGGAGTTGCTTTGTATTTAAGCAGTAATAGTTCATTTTCCAACAGTGGGGATTTATTGATAGGCAACAATGGAGTCGCCAATACAACGGGCATTATGATGTTTTTTGAAAGTACTTTTAACAACCAAAGCAATGGTCTGGTAGAAATCAACAATATCACCAACCTGGATGGGATCTCTCTTTCAGATGAATTTACCAACTTTTTTAACGCTGGAATCATTCGGATTGGCAACGATGCCACCGTAAGAAGAAATGGAATATTTTTATCCAATCTGGCTTTGATGTCTAATCAGGGTACCGGAGAGATTCATATTGACAACATCAATGGTACCGGTTCAACAGAAGGCCATGGCATTTACATGGCCAACGCGGGACTCACCAATGTAGGAGACATCAACCTGGGGACTAATTTTTCTATTGCCCGCTATGGTATTTATGTTTCAGCAGCTGCAGCCATTCTCAACCAAAATGGAGCATCCATTAAAATCAACAACGTAGCCAATATTGATGGTATCTCATTGACAGGTACCAACTCTACTGTTACCAATAATGGAAGTATTGATATCGGCAATTTATTGGCTGTGAAAAGCATTGGCATTTCAATGTTTTTATCCAGTGTATTTAACAACAATGGTACAGGTACCATCACCATCAACAACATCACCAACACGCTAAATACAGCGGGATTTGGAGCATTCATTGGAAACAGTACTTTTACCAATGCCAGTACCATCAACATTGGCAGTATATCCCCCTTATTCAATCTAGGCATTTTTGTTTCCTCTGGTAGTTTGATCAATCAATCTTCGGGAGCCATTCAAATAAACAACATCCTTACTTTTGATGGTTTATACGGCTCAGGAATTGGCACCATTATCAATAACAATGGAAGCATAAAAATCGGGAATTTATCTCCTGTTAAAAGGTTTGGTGTTTTTTTGGGCACCTCTGCTTCTATGCAAAACCTTTCAGGGCTATTAGAGATCAATGGAATCATAGGTATTGCTGCCAACCAGGGTTATGGCATTGCCTTGATTGGTGGGGCTAGTATCATTAATAACACTACGATCAACATTGGAAATCTTTCACCCATCAGTCAACTGGGCATTCTTTTCAATTCTCCATCAACATTCACCAATCAAACAAACGGGGTAATTAAGATCAACAACATTACCTCCTTTGATGGCATCCAAATGTCAGGCACTGCTTCTGTTCTCAACAATGCCGGCCAAATCAAGATAGGAGAGTCCGGTCCCGTTACAAGAGTTGGAATTTTGATTTCTGCTGCTCAGTTTAACAATCAGGCAGGTGGCCTTCTGGAAATCAATAACATTCCCACTTTGGATGGGCTAAACGTAGGAACTGCCGGCGCCACAATGACCAATAATGGAACAATTAACCTTGGCAACATTTCAGGTATTTATCGTTTTGGTATTATTTTGGGTACCCCTGCCGCATTTACCAATGGATCTACAGGCGTATTCACAATCAACAATATCTTGAGCACTGCTGCAAATGAAGGTATTGCATTGCGATTATCGGGGTGTAATTTTATTAATAACAATGTGGTGAATATTGGTAACCTTTCCAATATTAGCAGGTTTGGAATCGCCATGAGTTCATCAGCTCTATTCACCAACAATTCAACAGGATCCTTACAAGTAAATAGAATTACAAGTCAATACGGCATCTCAATGCAATTGACATCAAAAATTACCAATAATGGCTCTATTCAAATAGGAAACCTGGCACCCATCAACGTAGTAGGTCTATCTGCCAATGGGGCATCAGAAATACTGAATAATGCGGGTTCTTCCATATCCATCAACATTACCACTACCTCTGATGCGCTTTATTTAAGTGGCACTTCTACCAAATTGGTCAATGCTGCAACACTAAATATTGGCAACCTTTTCAGCATCGGTGGCCGGGGCATCAATTTAGATTTGGCTGCTTTGCTGCAAAATACAACGAGTGGAATCATCAATGTAGACAACACCACCACGGAGGCCATACTATTGGATGGCACAGGTACTCTTTTTGACAATAAAGACATGCTTCATATTCTACCTTAGATATTGGTCATTTAACTTTTAAGATACCAACAAATACTTTTTTGACTTTACAATTGAGCTTTAACTTAAGTAACATGTATACTTCAAAATTTTATATAATCCACATTTTATTTCTGCTTACATGGCAGAGTTTAGCCCTGCTGAGCCCATTCACATTAAAAGGACAATCGGTAGAAATACTTGGAAAGCTTAAGTTGGATCCTATTCATATCAGTGAATACAATGATGCGGCCTATGCAATGGTGTTAGATACTGCCAATGCCGTAGCCTTAAAAAGTTTGCAGTTGATAGGTGTGCCCTCCACAGGTATTCTTCTCAGTGAAGTGGAAAACAACTCCTTCCTCCTCAACAATGGTTTTACCAAAAAGGGTCGCTTTACTATTCCATTTGAACAAGAGGCTTCAATGTTGGGGCCTGGATCATTTTCAGATATAACAGGTACCAATGGACCTCCTGCTATGCCCGGAATTTATTCGGTCTGGACGGGTACTGAGATGATAACATGGGATTGTGACCAAAATGCAGGAGGCCGCTACAACCCAGAATTGGATCAATGGGAATCCATGTCTGCTATAGCCAGCCCCTCGCAAAGAATCTTTAATACAGCCCTTTGGACAGGCACCGAAATGATCGTTTGGGGAGGTACAGATGTAGGATTTGTTTTTAATTCGGGAGCCAGATACAATCCAACCACCGATACATGGACCCCCATGTCAACTGTCAATGCTCCTTCCAAATATGCCCATAGTGCCGTCTGGACAGGGACAGAGATGATCGTTTGGGGAGGAATCAATTCTCTAACACCTTTAACCCCCACCAATATTGGGGCCAAATACAACCCAATTTCCGATACATGGACTATTATTTCACTCAGCAATGCACCCACTTCAACTGCTTATCACAGTGCTGTCTGGACAGGAGATGCCATGATTATACACGGTGGTATCAATAACAACACCACTAAAAAATATAACCCCATCACCGATACATGGACTACTTTAACACACAGCGGGGTTGTCAGATTTTTGCATTCCGCTATTTGGACCGGAAATAAAATGATCGTTTGGGGTGGCACCAACAGTACTAACTCTCCAGTTATGGGTATTAATACAGGAGGAGTCTACAATGCAACATCCAATACATGGTCAACAACTACCCTGGTCAATGCACCCACGCCGAGAGTATCCAATAGTGCTGTATGGACCGGATCAGAGATGATTATATGGGGAGGCATGCATGAAGACGTAGTAAATAACACCGGAGCCAGATACAATCCAACATCCAATGCATGGATTACTACAAGCTCAACCAATAGTCCATCCGCCAGGAGCAGTCACTCAAGCATTTGGACCGGAAGTGAACAAATCATTTGGGGAGGTGGTGATAATAACACTTCTTTTAACGATGGTAAAAAATACAATCCAATATCCAACGGATATCTTCCGGCGGTTAATATCAACATGTACCTCTATTCAAAAAATTAATCCGAAACCATGAGCGCCATATCCCACCTTTCCTCAAACAGTGAAGCTACAGTTATAAATTTAAATCCTAATGCCCATTTCCAATTGGTAAAAAATTCCAATCCAGGCATTTTTGTTATTAATCAAGGTGCAAGAAAAAAAATATGTGTCAATGAAATTATTCTGATCAAAGCTGCTGGAAATTATTCTTATATTATTCTCGACAATCATCAATCCATCCTCACCAGCAAGACCATCAAATATTGGGCTGATAAATTTAATTCTGCTCAATTGTTAAGAATACACAAGACCTATTTGATCAATGCCGAAAAGGTGATTGAGATGAAAATGGGCACATATCAACTCCTCCTAGCAGAAAGCCATACTGCTGTTTATTCGAGGGGTATGAGAAAACAATTGCTGAATTATTACCAACCCTAACACTTTGGTCCCATAAACAAAATCATATTATTCCCGAAATCTCACTGATAAAAATTTATTATACCAGAATGAGACTCGTGAAGATAACGATCTTTACGGGTCTATTTTTTTTCGCTTAAATATAAATACGTCGGATTCATCGATTCTTAACTCCTTCAACTAAATGGAGTAAATTCTTACTTAAAATAGTTTTCCAATCCCCACTTGCAATTGATAGAGATTACTTCTACCCGTTTGTGTCAAATAATGGTTGTAATTGCCCTGCAACTGAAGCGACCAATTCTGGTATAAGGCCAGGCGATACTCCAAATTAAGACCAACACCTAAGTGCCATTTACTGCGCGTTGTTTCAGAGCTCAGCTTTACTTCTTTGGGTGACACAAAGGTATGATTGGAGTGAATGAGATCAACACTTACACTGCGGTGTATAAGATATTCGGGAACAAAAGTCAATGCAGCCGTTAGCCCATTTTTTCGCAATCCATTGCCAAAGGCAAGACCCATGGGCACCGACAAATATGTAAGGCTTTGGTTGGACCTGAAATCTAAGGAAATCAGTTCATTGTGTCCGACCGGGCTGTCAGAAGATCGGGTTACCACCAAATTGGTTTTGATATTTCCCATATCAGTAGGAAGAGAGTGGGAAAAATAATTTTCATTGTACGCTCCAAAATACTTTTCTGAGTTGTAGTCGTAAGGGATGTTCAAATCGTAATCGGTTATCAAATTTTCTCTTGCCACCGATGGTTTTATTACTGCTGACCAATTTCTGCGCAAGGGCAAATACAAATCAAAACCAATATGTTGTCGTTGGTTGTAATAGGAGCCAACAATGAGTTCACTGAAGGGGGCTACCAGATTAAATGCCTTGTCTTGCTTGAAGGGAGAAATAGCATAATGGAAGCCAAGCCAAATCTTGTGTGATGCCTCATTATTCATTTTTTGAATTTTCTCCAATGGAAGATCACAAATCACCTCCCGGTTGGGATATTGTAATCCATTTTTTGAATTGCCGGAGATGGGCATTAATAACACATCTGTCCTAATTTCACCACCAGTCGATGCTTGAATCTCGTTACCCAAGTCCAAGGGATCTTTAGTAAGGCTGATTGCTGGTTTCATACTATTTCCCGAATTTTCATTGCTCACAATTTGCGAGAATGCACTGCTGCCGTTATTAGAAGCAGCTGGAGTCACAGTGCCCTTAATCTTGGTTTTGGGCAAGTGCGAGCCTACATTGGATTGATTCGTACCGGAGTTGATTTTGCTATGTATGTCGGGATTTGGGTGTGATGATTTGACAATTGTACTATTGCTCTGATTAGCATGAGTTAGGTTATCATTTAAAAATTGTTTTGAAACAAAGATGCCAGCTATTAAAAGAAGTCCAGCCCAGAACCAGATAATCAAGACTCTTCTCTTTTTCTTTTTGGGCAAATTTGCCTGTATCACATCCCAGACCTGCTCAGAAGGTTCGAGATCAAGACCTGACCCAAAATAGTCTTCCTGATATGATTTTAATATTTGAATAGGATGGTTACTCATTTTGTCATTTCGATTTCATTAGTCAATAACTTTTTCGCAAACACTTTGGACTTCATCAACTGTGTCTTTGAGGTTGATTCCGTAATGCTCAACATATCAGCAATCTCTTTATGGTTGTAACCTTCTATGTGATAAAGATTAAATATGGTTCTATAGCCAGATGGCATTTTTTGTAATGTTTTTAATGTTTCTTCCAGGCTTAAATGGGCTATGGCATCGAAATCGTCTTTTAATTTTTGATGAATCACCGGATCGTCAACCGGTTGAATCTGTATCTTTTTCTTTCTTAATTCCTGCAAGCAGATATTTACCATTATTTTGGAGGACCAGGTGTAAAAACTGCCTTTGTTGCGATCAAATCTCGATAATTCATTAAAAATCTGGATAAAGCCGTTCTGAAGCATATCTTCTGCCTCTTCTCTGGTTGAACAATATCTCAAACAGATCAGGAAAAGAGATTTTTTGTACGCATCATACAGCCACCTGAATGCGGTTTGGGACCCATCCAAGGCAAGGAGGATATGTTTTTCTTCTTCCCTGACAGCTTTGTTTTCCATATCCGAGATATGCATTTTGAATAATAAGAGTTGCCCAAGGGATAAAAAAATTAGGTTCTTTCCTTAGGGATATCGGGATAATTACATAAATCATGGCTTTTTGTTTAAGAAATTGTTAAAATTAATTAGACAAAAGCAACCCTTTTTTAAAATGGTGCATATATCGGTCATCATTCACCTAAAAAAATGGAACATGAAATCTAAACTTTTACTGTTTATCACCCTTCTGTTGACCACTTTAAAAATCCAAAGTCAAAGTGTTGTTGACATCATTGTTAATTCGCCTGATCACAATACCCTCGAAGCAGCAGTTGTTGCAGCAGACCTGGCTACAACCCTCCAAGGTCAGGGTCCTTTTACCGTCTTTGCACCCACCGATGCTGCCTTTGCCGCTCTACCTGCCGGAACCATCGAAGCCTTGTTGGCAGACCCTCAGGGAGCTCTTACCGACATCCTGCTCTTCCATACTGTAGGTGCCAATGCGCTTAGCTCAGGGCTTAACAATGGCCAATTTATCAAAACCATCAACGGTAAGTCTGTTTCAGTAAAAATCAATGCCGTTGGCGTTTTTATCAACAATGCCAAGGTTACCGTGGCCGATGTCATCGCCAACAACGGGGTTGTACACGTTATTGATGCTGTGATTTTACCTCCTACGACCGTAGTTGACATAGCCCTAAATTCTCCCGTTCACACCACCCTTGTAGCGGCTGTCAGTGCTGCCGGTTTGGTTTCTACCCTTCAAGGTGATGGTCCTTTTACCGTCTTTGCACCCACCGATGCCGCCTTTGCTGCACTACCTGCCGGAACCATCGAAGCCTTGTTGGCAGACCCTCAGGGCTTGCTCACCCAGATTTTGTTGTACCATGCAGTGGCCGGCGAAGCTTTGTCAAGTGATTTGAGCAATGGACAAACCATAGCGACCATCAATGGAAAAGAAATCACGGTTACTATCAATTCGGATGGTGTTTTTATCAACAATGCTAAAGTGACGGTGGCCGATGTTTTGGCAGACAATGGCATAGTACATGTAATTGATGCTGTTTTGTTACCGCCAAGCGCGACCAATGAGGTCGATGGAACATCTGATGTTACTGTTTATCCTAATCCAAGTGTGAGAGGGTTAACCATTGAGTCTAAAAATAAGGGAGCAATTTCAGCAAGACTTATTGACCTGTTTGGAAGAGAAGTTGAAAAAGCAAGTTCCGAAAGAATCATCAACCTAAATTTTGACCAGATTCCGGGCACCTATTTATTGGAGGTACAGGAAGGAGTTAGTAAAATATCGATCCATAGAGTTGTAAAGCTTTGATAAAGAACAGCTTTGTTTTGAACGCCCTGGTGCAAATGTGTATTGGGGCGTTATTTTTCTCAACAAAAAGAGCCCTTGATTACTCAAGGGCTCTTTGTTTTTTATAAGTTGTATTGACTATTTACCTGCTACTACCCTGGCTATGGTTTCTCCAATTTCAGCAGGACTCTTGACTACAATTATGCCATTTTCTTCCAAAATTCGCATCTTGGCCTCAGCGGTGTCATCATGTCCTCCTACAATGGCTCCTGCGTGTCCCATTGTTCTACCCTTGGGTGCTGTTTGTCCGGCAATAAAGCCAACAACCGGCTTTTTATTGCCTGTTTCACGGATGTATTTTGCCGCGAGGGCTTCGTAATTGCCCCCAATTTCACCAATCAAAACAATGCCATCGGTCTCAGGATCTTCCATCAATAATTTTACCGCTTCTCTGGTTGGAGTTCCAATGATGGGGTCTCCTCCAATACCGATAGCAGTAGAAATACCCAAGCCTGCTTTCACAATCTGGTCTGCTGCTTCATAGGTAAGTGTACCTGATTTTGATACCACGCCAATCCTTCCTTTTTTGAAGACAAAGCCAGGCATGATTCCTACCTTGGCTTCACCCGGTGTGATTACACCCGGACAGTTGGGACCTATTAAGGTAACGGGATATTGTTCAAGGTAAGCTTTTACTTTCACCATGTCCTGAACAGGAATTCCCTCTGTTATACAGATTATTACTTTTACTCCCGCCTCAGCAGCCTCCATGATGGCATCTGATGCAAAGGCCGGGGGTACAAAAATGATGGAAACATCGGCACCTGTAGCCTTAACCGCTTCCTGAACGGTATTAAACACGGGTTTACCAAGGTGAAGACTGCCGCCCTTTCCTGGAGTCACACCGCCTACAACCGGGCTTCCATACTCAATCATTTGCTCAGCATGAAAACTACCTTCCTTTCCGGTAAATCCTTGTACAATGATTTTTGAATCTTTGTTTACGAGTACGCTCATAAAATTATTTACTTCTTTCTATTATAAAAACTTCTTCGTTGTCTTTGTGCATAAAGTATTTTTCACGCGCATATTTTTCTTTGTTACTTTCCAGGTCCAATTTGTCGGCCTTGGCTATTTCAATGTTTTTGCGCAATTCCACCTTTTCGTTTTCAAGTCGAGAAATGGTCCTGCTTAACTGAAATGAATCCCAAAAACTGTGGGTGTCAAATAAACCCACCCAAATTATAAACAGACAGGTGACGAGGGTAAACTTGTTCACAAATTTGGGATGAATATGCAAATGTCGATACAACACTTGTTGCAGTAGTTTCATTATAGAGCCCATTAGAAAAATTTTGGTAAAGATACGTCTTTTTTGGATTCTTTAAATGAACTTGGTGATCAATCGCTTCGAGAAAGGGAAAAAGTTGATTTTCCCCAAATCCAGGGCAATCTACCCCCCTGTTGTTGCTAAAAAAATGCCCCGTAAATAAGCAATTACGGGGCATTATAGTTTTTTAAGGCTCTTCCTTAAATATTAAGCAGGGCCTTGCCCGGATATACAGCAGAATCACCCAGTTCTTCTTCGATTCTAAGCAACTGGTTGTATTTTGCTATCCGGTCTGACCTACTGGCCGAGCCCGTTTTGATTTGTCCTGTGTTAAGTGCCACCGCCAGATCAGAAATGGTGGTATCTTCGGTTTCTCCACTTCTATGACTCATGACCGAGGTATATCCGTTGCGAGTAGCCAGTTGAACTGAATCTATGGTTTCTGTCAGTGAGCCAATTTGGTTGACTTTTATAAGGATGGAATTGGCTGCTTCCATGTCAATGCCTTTTTGCAAGCGTTTGGTATTGGTCACAAACAAATCGTCGCCAACCAACTGAACCTTGTTTCCTATGGCCTTATTGAGTTTTACCCATGTATTCCAGTCGTCTTCATGAAGCCCATCTTCGATAGATGCAATTGGATAGTTGTTGCACCATTCTTCCCAATAAGCTACCATGTCATCACCAGTCAATTTATCTCCTGATGACTTGTGGAATACATAAAGACCTGACTCTTCGTCATAAAACTCCGAGCTGGCTGCATCCATGGCTATGAAAACATCTTCTCCCGGACGATATCCGGCAGACTCTATGGATTTGAGTACAATTTCTATGGCTTCTTTGTTGCTTTTAATGTTAGGAGCAAATCCTCCTTCATCGCCAACATTGGTAGAATATCCTTTGTCTTTTAATACCTTTTTAAGGTGGTGAAAAACCTCAACACCCATTCTTAGTGCCTCGCTGAATCTGTCAGCCCCCAGAGGCATGATCATAAATTCCTGAAAATCTATGCTGTTATCTGCGTGACTGCCTCCATTGAGGATGTTCATCATTGGTACCGGCATCACATGGGCATTAACTCCTCCTATGTATCGGTACAATGGTTGCTCCAATTCTAAGGCCGCAGCTTTTGCTACTGCCAAAGAAACACCCAGAATGGCATTGGCTCCCAGGTTGGATTTATTTTCAGTGCCATCGATTTCAATCATGATGTCATCGATGTATCTCTGATCAAAAACCGATTCGCCTATTAGGGCTTCTCTTATTTTTTCGTCAACATTGTAGCATGCTTTCTGCACACCTCTTCCCAGGTAGCGACTTTTATCGTTGTCGCGTAGTTCAACGGCTTCATATTTTCCGGTAGAGGCACCTGACGGTACAGCTGCCCTGCCCATCACGTCATTTTCAGTGTATACTTCCACTTCGACGGTTGGGTTGCCCCTGGAATCCAGGATCTCACGGGCCAGAATGTCTGTAATTATGCTCATGATTTTAATTGTTTTTAGCTTGATTTATTAAGTCTACAAATTGGTCGAAAAGGTATTGCGCATCGTGCGGACCAGGGGCTGCTTCCGGGTGGTATTGTACCGAAAAGGCAGGTTTGCTCTTTAGCCTGAGCCCTTCAATAGAGGCATCATTCAAATTGACATGGGTAACCTCTACATCAGCATGGTTTTCTATTTGTTCAGCATCTACTGCAAAGCCATGGTTTTGGCTGGTGATTTCACACTTTCCTGTGACCAAATTTTTGACCGGGTGGTTGATGCCTCTGTGGCCATGGTGCATCTTATAGGTATCTATGCCGTTGGCAAGGGCCAGGATCTGGTGGCCAAGGCAAATGCCAAAAACAGGTTTTCCTGTGGCCAGCATTTCTTTAACGGTGTTGACCGCGTAATCCATCGCAGCCGGATCACCAGGGCCATTGGAAAGGAAATATGCGTCGGGATTAAATTGATTGATCTCAGCCAAGGAAGTTTTTGCTGGGAAGACCCGGCAATAACAATTTCTGTTGACAAAGTTTCTAAGAATGTTGCGTTTGGTGCCATAATCCATCACTGCAATTTTAATATCCGCCGCAGGATCCCCCAAATCGTATGGCTCAAGGGTTGATACCTTAGATGACAGTTCCAGTCCTGACATGTCGGGTACCTCAGCCAATTGTTTTTTTAACTGTTCAATATCATCGGACTCGGATGAAATGATACAATTCATAGCACCGAGGGTTCTGATCTCCCGCACAATTTCACGGGTATCAACACCGTGAATACAAACTATCTTTTGTTCTTCAAAATATTGCTGAATGTCTTCATCGGCCATGGCTCTGGAAAACTCATTGGTAAAGTTTTTACAAACCAGGCCTGCAATCTGTACCTTACCTGATTCCTCATCATCATTTTTGATACCATAATTGCCAATATGGGCATTGGTGGTGACCATCACTTGACCAAAATAGGAAGGATCGGTAAAAATTTCCTGATAGCCGGTCATGCCGGTGTTGAAACAGATTTCTCCTGTGGTTGTGCCAGTAATACCGGCTGCCTTGCCCCGATAAATACTGCCGTTGGCCAGGATTAAAACGGCGGGCTTAGGTTCTTTGGTCGTCATTCCGTATGATTGCGTAATTCCGTCGGCAAATATAGTTTTAATTCTGTGGGAATAAAAGATTATTGCAAAATTTAATATTAATGCAAATTAAAATGGGGTTCAACCAAATTTTATTTTAAGGGTTAGGGAGTAATTTAGGGGTTAGGGGCTAGGGGCTAGGGAGTAATTTAGGGGTTAGGGCAGTGAGGGGTTAGGGCGTAGCGGTTATTCATTTGTCGACTTGATGCTGTTCTCAATCTGCTAGGCTTTTTATTCAATCCGATAAATGCTTGACAATCTGCTTTCTATGCAAGGATTTGGCGCGTTCCGCTTTACGTTTGGTGCTTTTCACACAGTGCCGAACGACCAGCGGTCTGCTTTGGGTAAGTAATAAAAATTTAGTATGTTTACTTTAGGAATCCAAAAAACCAACATTGAAGATCATCCATACAGCCGATTGGCACCTGGGAAAAGAATTGCACCAAACCACACTTGACGAAGATCATCGTCTTTTTATAGCCTGGTTGATTACCTATATTGCAGACAATCAAATAGATGCGGTTTTAATCTCGGGCGATATTTTTGACCATGCCAACCCCTCCAACGAAGCGCGGAAAATGTATTTTGGCTTTCTGACCCAAATGGCGGCACAAAAGGTACAGGTGGTGATAACGGGAGGTAATCACGATTCCATTACCATGCTTGAATCTTCCAGAGACTTATTGGGGCTTTTGAATGTGCACGTGGTGGCGGGGATGCCTGAAGACAAAAGGCAAGCCATCATTCCCTTGCTTGATAAAAAAGGGGAGACAGCCGCCCTTTGCCTGGCCCTACCCTTTCTGCGCGATAAAGACCTGAGGAGCTATGTTGAAGGTGAAAGCCAGGGAGAGAGGATAGAAAAATTGAGGAGGGGCATTGTAAGCACATACAATGAGGTGCGCCTGATGGCTAATGAAATAAATGTTTCAAAGTGGCCGGTAATAGCTATGGGTCACCTTTATCTCCAGGGGGCTAGTACTTCTGATAGCGAAAGAGAAGTGCAAATAGGCAATGCGGCCGGGGTAGCTTCCGCTGATTTAAGCAGTATGTTTGATTATCTGGCCTTAGGCCACATTCACCGACCCCAAAAATTTGATGGGGGCAGGGTCAGGTATAGTGGCTCCCCTATTTCGCTCAGCTTTTCAGAAAGAAAGGATGAAAAATACATTGTCGTAATTGAAATCAAGGGTAATGAACTTGAGATCAACAATGTGGATGTACCGAAAAACAGGGCATTGGTCAAAATAGAAGGGAGCTGGCAAGAAGTCAGAGACAGATTAGAAGATACGCATCACTCTCTCACATTGCCCAATCTGTATGACCTCGAAATCACAGCCGAAATTTCACTTATCCCTCAAATTGAAAGTCAGTTACAGCTGTACAGAGATCGTGGATTAAAAATTGCGCGAAGAAAAATTATTCCCCCCGGATCAACTGTTTCCTTATCACAACAGCTGGAAGCTTATGTAGATCTGAGTGAAATTGATCCCTGGGAGGTTTTTGAAAAAAAGATGGCAGGTCACTCTTATACCGATGAAGAAAAGTTGATTCTGCGAGAGGTTTACAGAGAGCTGTTAGATGAAGTTTACCACACCACGGCGCCATGAAAATAATTTCACTACAATTCAAAAATATCCACAGTCTCAGAGGAGAGCATAGCGTTCGATTCGATGAACCCCCTTTGCGCGGTGCAGGGCTTATCTTAATCACAGGACCCACAGGGGCAGGTAAGTCTACCCTACTGGATGTCATCAGTTTGGCTTTGTTCAACCAGATACCCCGCCTGCCAGACATCTCCAAAAAAATGGTGAGTGATTTAAACTCTATCATGACCCATCATAGCAAGGAAGCCTGGGCATCGGTAACCTATGAAAGGAAGGGGCAACGTTACGTGTCAAAATGGTCGATCGAGGTCAATAGAAATGGTAATCTCAATGATTATCACATGGAGATTTGGCATGAGAACGGACAACAAATTCTCGATCTGAAAAAATCTGAAGTACCGCAAAAGAATGCGGAACTTATAGGGTTAAACTATCCTCAGTTTGTAAAGTCGATCGTTTTGAGTCAGGGAGAGTTTGCGCAGTTTTTGAAAGCCAAACAAGAAGACCGCGCTGAACTGCTTGAAAAAATAACTGGTACGGACATCTACAGAAGCCTGGGTAAGAAGGCTTTTGAAAAACACAAAGAAGTAAGGCAACAATATGCTGCCATCCATGAACTCATCCTACAGCTACCGAAAACTTCAGAAGAAGAACTCGCAGGTATGCAGGAAAATATTTTGGTCATTGATCAACAACTTATCAGCCTGCACCAGACCACAGAAAAGTTGATTTCATGGGTGCATCAGACCGAGTTGTTTGAAAAGAAAAAAGGAGCAGTAGTTGAAATCTCCCGGCAGTTGGCAGAATGGCATTTAAGGAGCGATGAGGTTCAATTGGATAAAAATAAACTTACCCAACATGAAAGCCTGTTGTCGATCAGCGGAGAATTGTCGCTGATCAGATCGGCCCATCAAGAAAAAGATCTACTGGTAAAGGAAGTCAATGATCTTGACATCAAAATCTCCAATGTCAGCAAGGATCGTAAACAGTTGGAGTTAGCACTGTCTTCGCAGCTGCAAATAGAATGGAACCATACCGTTGTTAAGGATAAACTCTTTGCCATCAGGCAGGAGATGAATCGTTTGGACGGGGAGATTCTGCGACTGCGTACCTTGGGCGATCAATTGAGAAGTCAAACTGAAGAGCTTACAGCCCAATTACCCGCATCCCTCAAACAATGGCAGGAAAGTAAGATTGCACCAACACAGGCACTTAGCGCACTCAATCAGCTCCGAAAAGAAGCGATCAGTAAAATTGCGCTAACAGATGGGGCCGATGTCAATGTCATCCGTCAACAGTTGACAGATGACCAAAACATAAAAACAAAATTTCAGGAACTTAAATTTTGGCTACATAAAAGTCAGGAAGCTGATCAAGAAATGCTTCAATTGAAAAAAGTAGTTGAGGGTGAAGTGGTACAATTATCACAGCTGCAAAAAGAGATTGAAAGCCATCAACAATCTGTTAATTCTATTTCCTCGCAGGTGGGTCAGCTGAAAAGTGACCAAGAACTCAGGATGAGACAAATTGACCTCAACGAATGGAGGAGTCGGCTGCAGCCAGACCAACCTTGTCCTCTTTGTGGATCTCTGAGCCACCCTTACTGTGACCAACAACTCGTTTTTGAAATAGGTCATCTGTCCATAGACCTAAGCCTTAAGGAACAGGAATTAAAACAAGTTGAACAACAGCTTCAAAAGTGCATGAATGAAGAAGCTGCGACAAAGGTCAAAATACAAATGCAGCGCCAGCAGCTTGAGAAAAAAGAGGAAGAAAAAATAAAAATAGCACATACTATTGCCTCCCTTTCAACAGAAAAACTAACTACAGAGGACATTGACCAAAAAATGCAAAAACTGGAAAATGATATAATGTGCCGACAGCAGGCGGTGCAAGGCTATGAATCTTTATTACAAATAGCACCTCTTGAGAAAGTTTTTACAGATCTGGATGAAACCTTAACTGCATTTTTACGAATTAAAAAGGAAAGAGAAACCGCTTTACCAACAGCTGCTCAATGGGAAACCTGGCAGAAGGACTTGGATCGGACATTGCTATTGGCGCAAGAAGAAGAAAGGGTTCGGGAAATGATTGCAGCTTTGAAAGAGAGGATGATAAAAAGAGAAAAAGAATCTGAAGAATTAATATCAAAAATCGGTTCTCGCCTACAGGAATTGGGTTTGGCAGATTATGCAACCGCCATTGACACCATGTTGGACCAGGCAACTTATGAACAAATCAAAGAAGCCGTAAACAGCCATGAACAAAAGGGTGCCAGCCTCCGCAATACCTTAGACATACTCAACAATGAGCTTTCGGTTTTAGAAGCTGCCATCCCGAAAAACGCAGATGGAAATTTATATAGGACAGAACTTGCAACCCGGAAAAGAGAAGCTGCGGAACTTGCGGAAAAAAGAGGGGGAATTCAGGAACAAATAAAACAATGGCACCAATTCAAAGAGCAGGCGAAACATCTTGAGATAGAGAAAAAAAATATTGAAACATCGTTGCGAAAGTTTGAAATGCTGAATCAACTTATTGGAGATTCTATGGGAAAACAATATGCCAATTTTGCCCAGGAGCTTACCATGCAACAAATCATTTTATTGGCCAACAGAAGATTGACTGCGCTATCTGATCGGTATGTTTTGGTGAGTCCCGGTGAAGAAAGCCGATCAGATCTTTTTGTTCGAGATCTCTATCTTGGTGGAACGGAACGAAGTGTAAAAACACTGTCCGGAGGTGAAACCTTTATCTTGTCATTGGCTCTGGCTCTCAGCCTCAGCGATTTGGCTTCCAGAAATGTCAAACTCGACTGTTTATTTATCGATGAAGGTTTTGGAACCCTGGATGGAGATACGCTGGATATTGTCATTTCAACCCTTGAGAGACTTCAAGAAGAAAGTGATAAAACCATTGCCATTATTTCACATGTGGATTCCTTAAAAGAAAGAATCAACAGTCAGATCCGGCTTATACGCGATTCAAGTGGTTTGAGTAGCTTGCAGATTGTTTAAACTACCTATTTCCTAAAGACAGATCAGTAGCCATCCATTTTACAGAACACACTTTGATTACCGATTTAAAAATGAAGCTAAAACCTAAGCGGGGTGCTCAGATTTCACCATGTCGGATTCAATCAAGCCATCCCTCAGTTTTACAATCCGGTGTGCATATTCAGCAATATCGGGTTCGTGGGTTACCAGGATGACCGTATTCCCGTTTTTGTGGATCTTATCAAAAATGGCCATAATTTCCACAGAAGTTTTAGTATCGAGGTTACCGGTAGGCTCATCCGCCAAAATGATGGCAGGGTCGTTGACCAGGGCTCTGGCTATGGCTACCCGCTGTCTTTGACCGCCGGACAGCTCATTGGGCTTGTGGTGCATACGATCAGAAAGACCTACAACATCGAGCACACGGGCTGCTTTTTCGAGCCTTTCATCTTTACCCACCCCTGAGTAAACCAACGGAAGAGCTACATTTTCAAGAGCCGACATTCTGGGCAAAAGATTAAATGTCTGGAAAACAAAGCCGATGAGTTTATTTCTAACTTCCGCCAAATCGGCATCCGACATTTCACTCACTACATTGTCATTGAGGATGTATTCGCCCGAGCTGGGTGAATCCAGGCAGCCCACCAGGTTCATTAGGGTAGATTTACCGGATCCGGAAGGACCCATCAGGGCTACGTATTCATTTTTTTCAATGTTGATACTTACCCCTTTGAGGGCATTGACCACCTCATCACCCATTTTATAGGTTTTGGCCAGGTTTTTAATTACAATTAGTGACATATCATTAATTTAAGTCTCGATGACCTTCGGTACTGCAACATAATTCTGCTCCATCGAAGGGGCTAAACGGGCTAAAGTAGAAAGGGACAATCCTTCATGAACTTCATCATCTCTGAGCTTGTCTTGGGAATCAGACATATACACCAGGGCTTCCAGTCCGTCCGTATCCACCTCAGAAATTTTGTCAAACATGCCGATGATTTTTTCCAATTCCTGCTTCATGCTTTCTCTTTCCACAGAGTCCAGATCCAGCTTAGCCAGTTTTTGCAATTTCAAAATTAAGTGATCGTCGACTACCATGTTGTTTATTTCGATGTGATGCGGATAAACTTCGCCAAAGGTATAAAAAAAGGGGGAAATTCGATTCTTTTTGTACATTTGTCAGGTCCGGTTTTGGCCGGTAGAATGATAATTAGATCTATGCAAAAACTAAAACACATTGCGGTAGCCGGAAATATTGGGGCGGGTAAAACCACTCTTTCTGAGATGCTCTCCAAACATTATAAATGGGATGTGCTTTACGAAGACACCAATACCAACCCCTACTTAAGTGATTTTTACAACGACATGCATCGTTGGTCATTCAATCTGCAAATCTATTTTCTAAATAGCAGATACCGTCAAATTCTGGATATCCGGAAAGGAGATAAGACCGTAATTCAGGATAGAACCATCTATGAAGATGCCCACATCTTTGCACCCAACCTTCACGATATGGGCTTGATGAGCTTAAGAGATTTCAGCAATTATTTTGATCTCTTCCAGGCCATGTCAAAACAGGTAGAAGCTCCTGACCTCCTTATCTACTTAAAGGCCAGCATTCCGACCCTCGTGGCACACATTCATACCAGAGGAAGGGATTATGAAGGGAATATGAGCCTTGAATACCTCAAAAGACTTAACCAAAGATATGAAGACTGGATTGAGGGCTATGACCATGGCAATCTCCTGATCATCAATGTAGATGAGCTCGATTTCAAACAAAACCAGGAAGATTTTGGAAAGGTCCTCCAGCAGGTAGATGGAGAGCTTTTTGGCCTATTCTGAATATGTTTGCCTATATCTTAAAAAAAGGGAGTGTCACCCATTGATGAGGGCACTCCCTTTTTTTATTTAATTGAGATATTTTGCCAACCAGTCTCTTACTTCTTTGTAATGGAATTTAGAATTTTCAGCTTTTAGAATCCAATGGTTCTCTTCCGGAAAGACAACCAATTTTGAAGGAATCTTTAATCGCTGGTGAATGTGCCAGTTTTCTATGGTATTATTGATAGGCACCCGATAATCCAGCTCTCCCACCGTCAAAAGCATTGGCGTTTTAAAATTGGGTGCCATAAAATAGGGGTTCTGTTCTTTCCACGTGGGAGTCTGAACCCAGGGAGCTCCACCATTCATTACCTCTCTTCCAAAAATCACATCGCTGGTTCCCCATTGTGAAATAAAATTGACAGCCCCTGCATGTGAGATCAAACATTTGTAATGGGAGGTTGTGGCTTGCATCCAGTTGGCCAGGTGGCCACCATAACTTGCTCCTCCTGCTGCCTGACGAGTGCCATCAATAAAGGAAAATCGTTTGATGGCATCGGCAGCGGCTTCCTGAATTTCAGTTGCAGGTCCTTTAAAAGGATCGTATTGTATGTCTTTTGAAAATTGCTCTCCATACCCTGTACTTCCGGTGTAATCGGTCAATACCAATACATATTCACTTCCTGCCAGCAGGTGGTAATTCCAGCGATAGCTAAAGGCTTCCTTGTAGGAAATGGAGGGACCGCCATGCATCAGTACCAGTAGTGGGTACTTTTTATTCGCATCAAAAGAAGCAGGTCTCACCAGCATGGATCGAATGGATTTGCCTCGAGTTGTTTTGGTCCAAAAAGTTTCTACCGGCTGCAAGTCGAGTCTAGAAAGTCTTTCTTTGTTAAATGTACTTATGTAATCGACCGTGCCGTCAATCCTTAGAGCTACAATTTCAGGGGGCATAGCTGCTGTTTCATACGATGCCACCACAACACCTGATTTAACTGACAATTGCGACAGACAGCCCACATCCGTTCTGTCAATTCTTTTGGGTTTAGAGTCTGTAAGCTGCCACTGATAAATCAGGTCCCTGCCCTTATCTTCAACCGATGCCCAAAGCAAGTTACCATCAAAAGTATACATGTTTATTGGCCTGTCGAGCGACTTGCTAAAGTTGACAGGGTTCTTGAGTGAAGGCCAATCAAAACGCATTAAATGCGACAATTGATAAGTTGAATAAGAATTGTTAGAAACCAGGCAAAACAGATATTTGCCATCGGGGCTCAGTTGGGCATTGGAAACATCTGTGAACCCTATGTCCATCGAGTTAATTTCCCCTGTTCTTACATCCAGGGTGTGTATTTTACTGGTGGTGTATTGATAAGCAGAGGTATTGTCGTCTATCGTAGCAGTTAGTACAATTTTGTCATTACCCGCCCACTGAGCACCATTGAGACTAAAGCCGGCATCGTCAGCAATTTTTGAAACCGCAAACAGGTTTTTTGCTTTTGTGCTGTCAATATGTTGAACAAAGAGGTGGCTTTGTTTTTCATCGAGCCATTTGTCCCAGTTGCGAATAGGGAAACCCTCGTAAACCCTAGCTTTGTACTTTAGGTTCTTTTTTTCTTCCATGGCTTTCTTTTGTAGAGAGTCTGCATAGCAGCCCGGATAGACAGAACTGTTGAACAAGATCATTCTCCCATCAGGGCTCCATCTTGGATTGGAAGCACCTGCGAGGCTTGATGTAAATTTTTGTGCCTCTCCCCCCAACTTCATATTGAGCAAATATATCTGACTTTCTTCTTCGCCGTCTCTTTTGGCCACAAAGGCGATAGAATGCCCGTCAGGACTCCAGGCATAGGAAGATTCGCCGGCCTTGTTGGTGGTGAGTCTTCTAGGTGGGCTGGTCCGGTCTGAAGCTGCAATCCACAAGTCATTGACCTGTTCTTTTTCATTGTAAGAAGGATCCATTACCGAAAAAACAACCCATTTGCCATCGGGACTTAAGCTGGGACTGCCCACCCTCTTCATCATCCACATTTCTTCGTGGGTTATGGGTTTAAGATCTTGTGCCAACCCCGGGGCCGTCAGGGTCAGTACCCAAAATGCAACTAAAAATAACTTTTGCATGGATTCTAATTTTGAGTAAATATAAGCTGTTGTCTTCTTTTATCACAGGCAGCGATTAATTTTACCCATCGTTTTTAAAATATGAAAAGTTTATATGCCACCCTTCTTTGCCTATTGATTGCGGCTCAAGGCGAAATTACTGCTCAGGGCAAGAATCACCTCAGCACCAATTTATTTTCAATGGTTTCTACCAAAGGGGTTTTGGGCATGACCTATCACAGAGAATTGACCAAAAACTGGGGCATACAACTTGGTTTGTTCAGGACCCAGTTTGCCCTACCCATAGTACTCAACAATCAAGATTTTACTCCAGATTTTACCTACCAGACTATACAGAAGCGTCCCAATCTTGGTGGTGAATTTACCCTTTACTTTTATGACAATCTGATTGGTGCTTATGCGGGGTACGAAAACTTTAACGTTCGGAAAAATGAGTGTTTTTGCACAGGAGGTGCCCCCATTGATGAATGGTTTTACAGATGCGACAATTTTCAACACATTACCTACAATGACCGAATCCATATTTTTCAAACCGGCTTAAGGTTTGTTCTGCCCCTGGTCACTTTCGAAAATTTGGCCGAGATGAAATTACATTTAAGACCCATGTATGCCAGATATTGGAACAATGAAAACACTGAAATACCAGCAGGGGCAGACCTGGAAGACCGGGATGCTGATATCACTACTGTGGGCAGGTGGAATAATAATTTAATTTTCAGAGACAAGGGCAGTTATGTTTCATTTAAAATTGAGCTTCATGTTGGACTTACGTGGTAAAATACTAATGCTTGCTTTTTTTACTTTGTCGGGTTTTACCTGTTACAGAGAAACTACCTTTTTTGATGAATTTACCCTTGTAGCAGCCTCCAGTACAGAATATCCGGGCGGATACTACAGGGTCATAGTGCAAACTGATAATGAAAGATATACCACTTTTGAAATTCCTTGTGGGAAAACAGAAAATTTCTATCTAAAATACAATACTACTTATGGGTATGACAAATATTTGGATCGGAATCAGTGTTTGTATGAGAATGAAAGCCTACAAGCTGAGAACGAAGTCATTGAGTTAAACAGCAGACCTTTTTTAGATTTATTAAACATCCATTTCACGCAACCGGGAGAATACATCATAGCTTTGAAAGCAGACAGTTGTATGTATAATTATTATGGCAATGATATTATAAAAAATCAGCGTCTCACTGTCAAATCAGACACTTCGGTGCTCATAGGTGTAATCCCCGATAGTAGTCAATATTTAAAGGTTGACCTCTTGGGGACGCCCATCTATGAAAACATTGTCAAAACGGGTACTTCGCTAATAGAAATAAATTTATAGATTTATTGAGCCGGACTCCCGGTAGCAATGTACAGGTGGAAATTATCCCTGAACAATTTAACTGCAATGGCGAGCAGAATGATGCCAAACATCTTCCTCAAAACATTGATAAAAGAAGGACTTAACTTGTCTTTCAAATAGTCGCTGCTTTTGAGCACAAAATAGACAAGCACAATATTGATGACTATGCCCGTTAGAATTTCGATGTTGTCAAATTTGGCTTTCAAAGAAATTATAGTGGTCATGGTACCTGCACCTGCCACCAGCGGAAAAGCAACCGGTACAATGGTGGCCTTTTTTACCTTTTTTTCTTCCTTAAAAAGCGTAATACCCAGAATCATTTCAAAACTGATGATAAAAAGGATAATGGAACCTGCAACCGCAAAGGAAGGGATATCTACCCCAAATAGTTTTAACACCTGATCACCTACGTATAAAAACGTAACCATCAGTACCAGGCTTACTGCAGCTGCTTTTGCCGATTCAATCCTGTTGCCCTTTTCCTTCAAATCAATAATTATCGGCAAAGAGCCTATGATATCAATTACAGAAAAAAGAATCAAACTTACCGATAATATATTTTTTGCATCCATGATTACAATCTTAAATTACCTGAAATCCACCGGCATAGGGGTCATCCTGAGGATCTACTAAAATGGTGTTATATCCAAAAATCCTGGCCCACCCTTCGATTGAAGGAATGATGGCATCGAAGTTGCCCACTTTGGTGATTCCCTCTATCCTGCCGGTGAAGGTAGATAGAATAAAACTTTCATGCACAAATTCTTCTCCTTGAAACAATTTGCCCTTTGTATATAACTGTGCCATCCGGGCAGAGGTACCTGTACCGCACGGGCTTCTGTCAATGGCCTTGTCTCCATAAAACACAGCATTGCGGCCATGGGAACCAGGATTGACAGGTAATCCTGTCCACAAAACGTGGCTGCATGTGTTGATTTTGGCATCCAATGGGTGAACAAAGGTATATTTTTCATTGACCAGCATCCTAAGCTCCCTGCTCATGGCTATCAGCGCATCAGCGGTATATTGGGCCACATCGGTATAATTTTCCTGGGCTTCTACGATGGCATAAAAGTTACCACCATAAGCCACATCCACCTTGAGTGAGCCCAATACGGAATGATGAACTTCGAGGTTGCTGGCGTACAAAAATGAGGGCACATTGGTGAGCTTCACCTTTTTTACTTTTTGTCCTTCCTGCTGGTAACTTATGAGTACCAGACCCGCTGGTGTTTCCAGTCTTAATTGACCATGGACCTTAGGAATTATCAGGCCCTCTTCGATGGCAATGGTCACAGTGCCAATGGTACCATGACCGCACATGGGCAGACAGCCACTTGTTTCGATGAATAAAACCGCTGCATCGTTTTGAGGGTCAGTTGGAGGATAAAGGATGGAGCCGCTCATCATATCGTGGCCGCGTGGCTCAAACATGAGTGACCTTCTGATCCAATCGTAGTGATCCATAAAAAACCTCCGCTTTTCACCCATATCAGCACCCTCCAACGCAGGTCCGCCTCCGGCTACAACCCTAACAGGATTGCCACAAGTATGGGCGTCAATACAAAAAAATCTTTTTCTTTCCATCAGACATCTGCTTTTGTCAGCTGACCATTGATGTTTCTCCAGGCGGCTGTTGGGTTTTTATCTTGTAAAATAGCGGGCAACAGGTTTTGAGGGCAATTCTGAAAAGCGACCGGTCTTAACCAACGGCGGATGGCCTTATTTCCCACTGCTGTAAATCTGGCATCAGTAGTAGCCGGAAAAGGGCCTCCATGCACCATGGCATCACAAACTTCCACACCAGTAGGCACTCCATTGTAAATGATTCGACCCGCTTTTTCATTAAGGATAGGAAGAAGTGATTTTACATCCTCATCATCTTCCGGTGTTGCAATCAGGGTAGATGTGAGTTGCCCCTGCAATACATCCAGACACGACATCAGGTCGTCCCTATCTTTGCATGCTACTACCATCGAAAATGGCCCAAATACTTCCTCATGCAAGGTAGCATGATTCCTAAAATCTTCAGCATCCACTAAGGCCAGCACAGGGGTCCCCGTATGTTCACCACTTGCTGAAACAACAGCCATAGCCTTAACACCCTTCGTGCCCAAGACCATTTCTTTTCTCTTTACAAAGTTGTCATGGATGCCTGGATGCAACATTTTATAATCGCGTATATTTAGCAAATGAGCGGACAGCAAGGATACAAAATGTTGCAAAGCTTCACCTTCTATGGCAAAAAGCAGGCCTGGATTGGTGCAAAACTGACCTACTCCCATGGTAATGGCCGACGCATAAGTTTCCGCCCAATGGCCTGCCTTATCTACCAGGGCATTGGGCAATAGGATGACGGGATTGACACTACCCATTTCTGCAAAGACAGGAATAGGCTCCTGACGTTCCTGTGCATACTTGTGGATGGCCATTCCTCCCGACAATGACCCTGTAAAACCGACACCTTTTACCAATGGATGTTGGACAAGGGCTTTTACTTCATCAAAATCACGGGCAACCCAATGACTAAAAAAAGCGGGAGGAAAATTACATTTTTTTAAGGCTCTCTGAATAGCACCTGCCACCATTTCTGAGGTCCTTGGATGGGCAGGATGTGCCTTACAAATGACAGCGCAGCCTGCAGCCAGGGCAGAAGCCGTGTCCCCTCCGGCAGTTGAATAGGCCAGTGGAAAATTACTGGCCCCGAACACCACAATGGGTCCCACCGGTATAAGCAAGGATCTCAAATCCGGCTTTGGAAGTGGTTTTCTTTCCGCTTGTGCTGTATCTATAGTAGGCTCCTCGTAACTGCCTTCTTCAATGGTAGCAGCAAACATGCGGAGTTGCCTGCAGGTGCGTGCTCTTTCTCCCTGAAACCTCACAAGGGGCAGGTTACTTTCTGCAGATGCGGTTTCCAGCAACTCATCACCAAGGCCTTCAATTTCATTGGCTATCTCTCTGAGCAAGTCAGCCCTTTCCTGATTGGATTTTCTTTTTACCTGAGAGGTGGCAGCAGCTGCTGACCTAACCATTGGGTCTATATGCATCATATATTTTTTCGTTATTGTAATTGAGGTCTTGTTTCAATGCCTTGCAGAATGATGGTGGCTATTTGTTTGCGCTCCTCATCTGCAAGAGGCAATCGGGGTGGCCGCACAAATTCCGTTCCCAATCCACAAAACTGTTCTGCCAGCTTTATGTATTGTACCAATTTGGGGTGGATATCTAATTCAAGCAAGGGCAGAAACCAGCGATAGATTGCCCTGGCTTCATCATACCTTCCGTTTTTACAAAGGTGAAATAGGTGGACCGTCTCAGCCGGGAAAGCACAAACCAGGCCGGCTACCCAGCCATCTGCCCCCAAAACAAAGGATTCCATGGCCAAGGTATCTACCCCACAAAGCACAGAGAGCCTGTCACCAAATCGATTCTTAAGCCTGGTTACATTGCTCACATCGCGGGTAGATTCTTTTACGGCCCGAATATTATCGTGTTGGTTGATCAACCGTTCAAAGATTTCAAGGGTGACCAGGTTTTTGTAATCCACCGGATTATTGTATATCATGATGGGCAATGAAGTGGAGGCAGCAATAGCTGAAAAATACTGATAAAGTTCCTCCTCATCCGCTTTGTAACGCATTGGCGGTAGGACCATCAAACCATCCGCCCCCCACGCAGCAGCTGTCTTTGCTTTTGATAGAGCTTCCGCTGTGGAGCCCTCAGCAATGTTGAGAATGACCGGCACTTTGTTTCCACAGGACTCTTTTGCTACCCTGACCAATGTCTCTTTTTCCTCTTCTGTGAGCACACTGGCTTCCCCAAGGGTGCCCCCCAGGATGATGCCATCGACACCGCATTCAAGCTGAAACAAAAGATTATTACGAAAACTCGTTACATCTAAGGTAAAATCAGAATTAAATTTGGTTGTAAGTGCAGGATATACTCCTTTCCAGCTTATTTGCATGCTTTTTTTGACAAAGATAAGGATTCGATTTTGGTGGATAAAAAGAAAGATAGACCGCCGTCAATCTTGCAATTGATTCTGGTCACCCCGAGAAGGTTTAAAAAATGTGAATTTTGCTAAAATTTCCACGATGCTTTCCCTTATTGATAAATACAACTATGAGGTGCCCAGGTATACATCCTATCCTGTAATTACCCAATGGAATGATGCCTTATCCGGTGGTAAGTGGGCTGATTTGGTCAGCCGGGAATTTCAAAAATCCTCTGCCCTCTCCCTTTATATCCACCTTCCTTTTTGCGAGTCTTTGTGCACTTACTGTGGTTGCAACAAACACATTACAACCAACCACGATGTTGAGGATCCGTACATCAATGCAGTGCTGAAAGAATGGCAGATGTATAGCTCTCTGATGCAGGAAAAATCAATGGTTCAGGAGTTGCACTTAGGAGGAGGCACCCCTACTTTTTTCTCCCCCGAGCACCTTAAAAAGTTAATAACCGGACTCTTTGAAGCAGGCATCGTGATCAGTGATCAACCCGCCTTCAGTTTTGAAGCCCACCCCTCATCTACCACAGAAGAACATCTGGTAACCCTGCAACAGCTGGGATTTAACCGGATCAGCATAGGAGTCCAAACATTTAATGATCACATTCTGACCCTCATTCACCGGTTTCAAACCAAAGAACAGGTTTACCAAACGGTAGCGCTGGCTCGTAAACACGGATACAGTTCCGTCAACTTTGATCTAATCTATGGTCTGCCACAACAAGATCTGACAGACATTGAACAAACAATGGATCATGTAGCCAGCCTAATGCCGGAGCGCATTGCTTTTTACAGCTACGCCCATGTGCCATGGACCAAGCCAAGTCAAAGGGCTTACAACGAAGCAGATCTGCCTACAGGTGAAGAAAAAAGAGCCTTGTATGAAAGGGGAAAGGAAAGGCTGTTGGCCCTGGGTTATGAAGAAATCGGCATGGATCATTTTGCCTTACCGGGAGATGGTCTTGCACAGGCACGCCACAGTGGCCGTCTTAACCGCAATTTTATGGGCTACACCGACCTGGCTTCTGACCGCATGATTGGCCTGGGTGTCTCTTCTATTTCGGAGCTGGCAGAAGGATATCATCAAAATGTCAAAACCTTAAAAGAGTATTATGCCGCCATCGAGGCAGTTGTATTGCCCGGCTTTAGAAGTCATTTATTGGATGAAGGAGAACAACAAACCCGTTACCATGTCAAAAATCTAATGTGCAGGCTTGAGACTTCAGCATCCATCGATGCCGTTGCTGATCCCGACGCATTAACAGAAATGATGAATGATGGCTTACTGATGCAGACAGGTAACACTTACCAGATCACACCTGCTGGTTTGCCTTTTATCCGCAATATTGCTGCATGTTTTGATCCTGCTTACCAACGCAAAAAAGAAGTCAGGCAATTTAGCAGTGCCATCTGACAAAACCGCTTATTTAAAAAGGGTTACATCTCCACGATAGGTTTTTACCTGGCCGTCCAGGAACCTTACCGCTGCGGTAAAGACATATACTCCGGGCAGGGCCTGCTGACCATTCACAAGACCGTCCCAGCCCGTTGTGGCATCCGGAATGTAATTGAGGTTACTATACACCACATTACCCCATCTATCGTAGATATAAAAACTCTCAACGATCTGAACTCCATATCCCGTTTTAATATCAAACAAGCGATTGGCCTCCTGACCTGAGGTTAGGAAGATATTGGGCAGGTAAACCCTTCTTTCGTCTTTTACTTTTATTTCGAGGATGTCTTGTGCAGTACAACCATTCTCATCTGAAACCACCAAAAGTATAGTGAGGTCGGTTGATGGTATTCCACTGACTTCCGTGCATGGATCCCCTGTACAGCTTAAGTCTCCCAGTCCTGACCATTGGTAGTTCACAATGGGCAGCTCCGATTCAATGAAAGGTGTGATAATGCCAATTTCTTCTCCCAAGTTGATTTCAATATCTTCTCCCAGGGCAACTTGGATGGGATCAGGCTGGGTTATGGTTACCGGATAATCGGTCTTACACCCACTTGCATCGTAGATGCTCACCAGATAGTCGCCCGCAAACAATTGCAAACAAGAATCTACTGGGATTCTGAGGCCATTGTTGATCTGCATGGTATAATTGCCTGGCACGCCACCCATCACATTGGATACCTGAATACATGTTGTACCACCCGAACACAAAGGTGGAATCGGATTGGCTATATCTGCTTTGACCGGATTGGGCCTTTCCATTGTATAATTCAATGAAGCGGTACAACCATTCTGATCGGTAACTGTAATTCGGTATTGTCCTTCAACAAGGTCTGTAGCCAGATTGCTTTGAGAAACATTGGGCGACCAGTTGTAGGTATAACCCACTCCCGGAATGGGCGTACCTCCGTCTACTATCAGCGCCAATTGTCCTATGCTGGTGCGACAAGACAAGGGTACAGTCAGCGCATCATCAACAATTAATTTAAGGGTATCACTTGCAGCAATAATGACGGTATCTGTAAATGAACAGCCATTGCCATCGGTTACCACAAAAGGATAGCTGCCAGCACAGAGATTAAAAACGGTTGAACCATTAAAAGGAATGCTTGGCCAACTTACACTTAGTGCTCCGCCTGTACCACCTGAAGCGGTAACATCAATTTGTCCGGTACAGCCCCCTGCACAAATACCGGTTGCCTCATAAGAAGTGACTATGGCAGGAGGTGAAGCCACATCAAAAAATACGGTATCCGAAACACATTTTGAGTCTGTAACAAAGACCCAGTTTCTGCCACCGGCCAGGTTCTGGGCAGAGTGTGGGTTGAAGATTCCACCACTCATTTCACCACTTGACCAGAAAAACTTATACTGTCCATTATTGACGGGACCACCGGCTGCCAGGGCGGTTGCTTTTCCATTGGCATCGCCATTGCAGCTTTCAGCTATGATATTTGAAACATTGAGTGTAAAATCGGGAGGCGAATTTAACACCAGCGTAGTATCCTTGGCACAGCCCTTTTGGTCTGTGATTCTTACATTGTAGGTGCCTGGGTCTATCGGTGCCAACACTGAGTTTACACCTAACACATTGCCCGGATTGCCTGCCAGGGTCCACCTGTAGTTGTAGGTGGGAAAGCCCCCGGTAAGTGATACACCCAAACTGCCCTGGGTACCCCCTCTTGGACATTCGGGTTGAATCACCTCTACATCCGTAATAACCAGACCTTCGGGATTGAGCAGGTAAAAAGTATCTATAGCAACACAACCGTCAACCGTCACGGTGATAAAGTAAGTTCCCCAGGATAAATTAGAAATCGTTTCCGTATTCCAGGTGCTGTTGTCTTCTTTTTTTAACCAGCTATAATTCACCATTGTTGGTGAAGAGGAAAGTACGGCTTTGAGCACTCCATCGTTACCATCTTTACAACTAATGACATTCACCGGAACAATGGAGACACCTGCTGTACCCAAGGCATTTTTGAGTTCAATGTCAATGATCGTATCACACAGGGCTACATCTGTTACAGTTACCCTGTAAATACCTTCAGGTAGGTTGGCTCTGTTGCCTACTGCCGGACCATTGTCGCTCCATTGATAGGTATACCCTGGAACCCCACCCATGGCTGTCAGTTGAATACTACCCAGACCGATACAGGATGGATCTATTTTATTAACACTCACTTCCATTTTGGAGGAAGGCTGAGTAATGGTAAAACAGAAAGTATCTCTGCAACCAATATTGGACCGTGAGTAGATGCAATAATCTCCTGAAGCAAGCGTGTTGTTGAGGTGTACGCCCATTGGGCCGCTGATGCCTCCCGGATGTGGGTTGCTGGTACCAGCATAATAGGTATTCATGATAAAGGAAGTACCTACTCCTGTACCCCCCGCCTTGACCTCCACCTTACCGGTAGATTCTCCAAAACAAGCTACGTTTTCGAGGTTTACCAGATTAAAATCGGTGGCGTTGCGAAAGGGAACAAAGGCCTTGGTTTCAATGGTACAAGGCGAAATATTGCCCAGGTAATTTTTTGCATAATCGCGTGCTTGAATACTTACCCATCCAGCCGGTGCATTGGTCCAGGTGTAGGGATTGCCGGTTGCGATAAATGTGTTACCCAGTTGATTTACATCCAACTGATACGGTTGGGCACCCGGATTGGGAGTCCCACCTGTAACCGTGATTCTTAGAGTACCATCGGTCAAACCCTTACAACTGGCAGAGTCCAGGACTTCCACCTGCATGCGCATCGTATCCGCGAATACGGTATAGGTTTTTGAAACGGCACAACCATTGGCATCGACCACACTTACCGTATAATCGCCATTGCGCAGGCTTTCAATGCTGTCCTGGTTAAATACCCCGTTAGACCATTTGACCTGATAAGGGGTGTTGAGTACGTTGATATTTTTTAACTTGATTTTGCCATTGGCCGTTGAAAAGCACGAGGGATCAAAGATGTCTTCTTCAAAAGTGGGCTGTCCTACGTCGGGTATGCTAAAGGTTATCATACGCGTTATGCCATTAAAATCTTGCATTATAATGGTGTAGGTACCTCCCGTGAGGTTGGGAATATTGATGAGTTCTGCATCAGAGGCAGTACCAGAGTTTATGTCCATTGCTCCCCTCCTCAGAATCCAGGTATAACCAGGCACACCACCGATGCCGTAAAAATTGATGCTGGCATCAGAACCACCGGCGGTAGAAGGGTTGCAATATTTTTTAACAATGGTAAAATCATTGGGTAATACCTTGATTTCGCATGGCGTAAAATCCAGGGTTTCCTGTCCAAACTCGCTGGCCACTTCAAAGTCTACGTTGGTAGCAATGGTTATGGGAGAGACATCGCCGGGTACACCAATGATGTTGAAGCAGACCTGAAAGAGTTCACAGCCGGGTGCCAGATCAACAGCCGGGGTGGCAGACCATATAAAAGAAATGTAACCGTTGTTGTTATTGTTAAATTCAGAAGGAGTCAGGCCTGTCAGGCATGATCCGGTCACTACAGGATTATTGGTATAACTCAGTACAGAAGGGTCGTAAGATATCACAAACTGAATAGCGTTGAGTTGGGCTATGGCTTCGGTGGCTGTAAAAGTAACACAACGCGTCTGGCCGGGTGCACCGTCGTTACAACCAATGTCAATATTCAGTGTCTGATTCTGGGAAAGCAGCTCCTGAAAGGGGGTCAGGAGGGCAACCAGGCAGAATAGCAGTACCCTTATGTTCATGGAAAGAGGATTTTTCATTCAAAATAAAACGCAAAAATATGGAATATTCCCTTAATATGAACCTGGTTTTCCCGGAATTAACATCCGTGGTTACCCTAAATAGAAAAGCAGGTCGACTTATAACAACGGAAATTCAACATTAAAATTGCAGAAGAGACCATATTTAAGAGTATATTTTGTCATACACTGCTGCTACCCGATCAAATTTTTTTTGACAAACTTGACTCAGATTGTAATCATTGAAGGGATGACCAAAATCATAAAAAATTATCAGCCACCTGCCCTGTGAAGGGAGGTGGCTGAACAATCACCCCTATGATTGGTTTATTGGTCTTTATGGCAGGCTAAAGCACTACAGCCTGCAGTTGATGGGTGTTTTTTAATGTTTCTTTGTATTGATCCGCCTCTTCTTTTGAACCAAAAGAAGCAGAGATCACCCGGTATAGAACCTTTCCCTGCCGCTCCTCCTTTTTCACAGAAACTTGTTTTTGCAGCAGTTTCGACCAGGTTTCAGATTGTTTTTTGGCATTTGACTCATGGGTAAAGGCACCCAGCTGGACAAGAAACTGGCCGGAAATGACCTCTTCCTTTTTTTCAACTTTGATGTCGGGCGCTGAGGCTGTAAACGCCATAGAAGGAGAAGTATTTACCTTATGTACAATGGGCTGCTGGATGTTTTTTTCCAAAACCCCGGTGAGCATGCCCTTCATTTTTTTGGGACCCAACGTTTCTTCTTTCCTTTCCACCATGACACCCTCAGCATTAAAAACAAGGACGGTAGGCAGAAAACGGATATCGAATCTGCTTTTCATTTCAAAGCCCTCCATGTCATCGATGTTGACCCTGAGAGTGATAAAATCTTTTTGGAGGATGCCCAAAACCTCGGCGTCTTTAAAAGTATTTTCATCCATCCATTGGCATGGATTGCACCAGGGAGCATAAAAATCGACAAATAAAAATTTGCCTTGATCGCGGGCCTCTTGTTGGGCTTTTTCAAATGCACCCCGTTCGAGGCCGGGACCGGCTACTACCACTGAGAGGCATGAAAACAAGACCAGCAACAACATCCATATTCTAGCCATGGTACTCCGATTTAGTGAAATAAATGGTTGATAAATTAAACTATTTTGTAATATGTAATTACTTTAATGATAGACAATAATAATGCCAAAACGAAAGATGTACTATAACATAAAATAATAATTAATATTTATATTATTGATTATCTGGTGTTTAAATAACATAAATGATTTTAATTTATTTAGCCTTGGTAGTTAAGCTTCAAGCAGGTCATATCCACGAGCCAGGAGTAAGGAAATAGAAGAGAGGCTAAAATCAAGCAGGGAAGGAAATGACAGTGGTCATGTAAAAAATGTATATTTGCAGCCGAAACCAAGACACCAAATGACAAAAATGAGGGCAGCCATTACCGGCGTAGCAGGATATGTTCCCGAAGACATACTCACCAATGATGATCTGGCAAAGATGGTAGACACATCTGATGAGTGGATAACAACACGCACAGGTATCAAACAGCGTCACATTTTGCGAACCCCCGGCAAGGCCACCAGCGACATGGGTTACGAGATCGTGACCCGACTCCTTGAAAAAACGGGCACCCAGCCGGAGGAAATAGAACTCCTCATCTGTGCCACTGTAACAGGCGACATGAAGTTCCCGGACACCGCCAATACCATTTTAGAAAAGGTAGGTGCAAGGAATGCCTTTGGTTTTGACATCAATGCTGCCTGTTCCGGCTTTCTTTACGCACTTACCACTGCTTCTAAGTTTATTGAAACAGGCACCTACAAAAAAGTAATTGTTGTGGGTGTGGATATGATGTCATCTATCGTAGATTACACAGATCGCACCACCTGTGTCATCTTTGGTGATGGCGGCGGCGGTGTACTCTTAGAGCCCAATGAAGAAGACCTGGGTGTGATGGACAGTATATTGAAGGCCGATGGCGCGGGCAGGCAATATCTCCACCTGAAAGCGGGTGGTTCTTTGATGCAGACTTCAGAAGAAACTGTAAAACAGAGGCTGCACTACGCCTACCAGGATGGCAAGCCTGTCTTTAAGGCGGCTGTCACCGGAATGACCTCTACGATCAGAGAGATAATGGACCGAAACCAGCTCGACAATGATAAAATAGACTGGCTGGTACCCCATCAGGCCAATATGCGCATCATCAATTCGGTGTCAGAAATGCTCGATTTTCCCATCGAAAAAGTGATGATCAACATTCAATACTACGGCAATACCACAGCCGGCACCCTACCCCTCTGCCTGGCAGATTACGAAACGAAGCTCAAAAAGGGCGACAATGTAATCCTCACCGCCTTTGGGGGAGGATTTACCTGGGGTACCGTCTACCTCAAGTGGGCCTACGATTCTAAAGCTTAAACATCTGATTTACAAATACATTGGCATTAACATTGGCACATGTGCCGACAAATGCTTATTTTCGCCCCGTTTTTTAAAAAAATAACAAAATAATGGCATCAACTGCAGACATCAGAAACGGCTTGTGCATGAGTTTCAACAACGATATCTATACCGTTGTGGAATTTCAGCATGTCAAACCCGGAAAAGGAGCGGCCTTTGTGCGCACCAAACTTAAATCACTCACCACCGGTAGAGTGGTAGATAATACCTTCCCCTCTGGTCATAAAATCGATGATGTAAGGGTAGAAAGAAGAAAATACCAGTTCCTATACAAGGATGAAAATGGCTATCATTTTATGGACAATGAGAGTTACGACCAGGTTGAACTCAAAGAAGCCTTCCTTGACAGACCTGAGTTTCTGAAAGAAGGTGCAGAGATCGAAATCCTATTCCACGCAGAAAAAGAGATTCCACTGACCTCAGAAATGGCTCCCCACGTTGTGTTGGAAGTAACCTATGCAGAGCCAGGCGTAAGAGGTGATACCGCTACCAACGTCACCAAATCTGCTACCCTGGAGACCGGTGCCGAAATCAAGGTTCCTATTTTTATCAACCAGGGTGACAAAATCAAGATCGATACCCGCACAGGAGATTACCTTGAAAGAATGAAATAGTATTTTCTAAAGAATATTATTTCGAATTTAATGAATAATCGAATTAATATTTTTATGATAAAAAACCAGTTTGCGAAAGTTCGCCAAGTTTATAATTTGTCCTATCTTTCGCAAACTGATCTAATAACCAAAAAATAAAAGAGCATGACCTTTAAAGAAATTCAGGACCTGATCAAATTGATGGATAAATCAACTTTGAGTGAGTTTAGTTTCAAGACCGAAACGTATGAAGTCAAGATCAAAGGCCCCAGGTCTTATGCACCCACCATGGTGACGACCGCTGTACCGTCGATGCCCGTTGCAATGCCATCTCAGGCACCTATTGCTGCACCCAATTCTTCAGTGCAGGAAGGACCAAAAGCTGAAGATGCTGCACCGAAAGCAGCAACAGATAAGTTGATTGAAATTAAAAGTCCGATGGTAGGTACTTTTTACCGCTCATCGGCACCTGATAAGCCCGCCTTTGTTTCAGTAGGAGACTCCGTTCAAAAGGGCAGTGTTGTTTGCATCATAGAGGCCATGAAACTTTTCAACGAAATAGAAAGTGAATTTGCAGGTAAGATTGTAAAAGTTTTAGTTGAAGATGCATCACCGGTAGAATACGATCAAGTGTTGTTCTTAGTTGAACCTTGATTTTATTTCCACAAAAATTTGACTCATGTTTAATAAGATATTGATAGCCAATCGCGGTGAAATCGCGTTGAGGGTGATACGTACATGCAAAGAAATGGGCATCAAAACGGTAGCCATTTATTCTACGGCCGACAAAGACAGCCTTCATGTGAGGTTTGCCGACGAGGCTGTGTGCATTGGTCCTCCTCCATCAGCTGACTCCTACCTCAACATACCCAAAATCATGGCAGCAGTTGAGATTACCAATTCTGATGCTGTTCACCCGGGATATGGCTTTTTGGCAGAAAACGCCAAATTTTCTGAAATATGTGCGGAGTATGGTGTTAAATTTATTGGCCCCACTCCTGATCAGATTCGTAAAATGGGCGATAAAATTACCGCCAAAGAAACCATGATCAAGGCTGGAGTACCCGTGGTACCCGGTTCTGGTGGCCTGCTCAAAGACATCAAAGAAGGCATTAAGATTGCCAATGAAATAGGTTATCCCGTCATCCTCAAAGCCACTGCCGGCGGCGGCGGAAAAGGGATGCGTGTGGTATGGAGTGACGATGAATTTGAAGATGCCTGGAACAAAGCCAGAATGGAAGCAAAGGCTGCCTTTGGAAACGATGGCATCTACGTTGAAAAATTTATCGAAGAGCCAAGACACATCGAATTTCAGATTATTGGCGACCAGATGGGCACCGTAGTCCACCTTTCTGAAAGAGACTGCTCCATTCAAAGACGCCACCAAAAACTGGTCGAAGAAAGTCCATCACCCTTCATGACACCGGAATTGCGTGAAAAAATGGGAGATGCCGCAGTGTTGGCAGGTAAAGCCATCAACTATGAAGGCGTGGGCACCATCGAATTTCTGGTAGACAAGTACCGCAATTTTTACTTCATGGAAATGAATACCAGGATCCAGGTAGAGCATCCGGTAACCGAGGAAGTAATTGACCATGACCTCATAAAAGAACAAATCAAGGTAGCAGCAGGAATTCCGATTTCAGGTAAAAACTACTACCCCACCATGCACGCCATGGAATGCAGAATCAATGCCGAAGACGTGTACAATGGATTCAGGCCTTCACCGGGAAAGGTAACATCCTTCCATACAGCCAAAGGCCATGGTGTAAGGGTGGATACCCACGTTTATGCAGGATATACCGTACCTCCTTACTACGATTCCATGATAGCCAAACTGATCTGTAAGGCTCAAACCCGGGAAGAATGTATCACTAAGATGCAGCGGGCCCTGGATGAGTTTATCATTGAAGGCATCAAAACCACGGTTCCTTTTCACATTCAACTGATGAAGAACGAAGACTTCCGCAGTGGCAATTTCCACACGGGCTTCCTCAACAATTTTGAGATGGATCCTGAGTAAGGTGGCCATACATTCATGAAAGGACTGGAGAGATTAATCGCATACCTGGGTCGGTACAAACCGGCACTGGCAGCCAGTATTGTATCAAATCTTTTGCTTTCTGTATTCACTGTGGTTAGCATTCCCATCATCATTCCTTTTTTTCAACTGCTTTTTGACAGAGTGCCCCGTCAGGCTGAAGGCAAGACTGGCATCGAAGCATGGATGAATGCGCAGTTTATTTCGCTCATCGATAGTCAGGGCAAAGAAAAAGCCCTGCTCTATGTATGTGCATTTATCATTTTCATCTTTTTTTTTAAAAATCTTTTTAGGTACCTGGCACTTTACTTTATCGCTCCGGTGAGAAATGGCATTGTTAGGGATTTGCGCCACGACCTGTTTCAACACTTCCTTGCCCTACCCCTCTCTTTTTATAGCGAAGAACGCAAGGGTGACCTCATGAGCAGGGCCAGTCTCGATGTCCAGGAAATAGAATGGTCGATCCTCAACGTTATTGAATCGATTTTTAAGGCACCTATTATCATTGCTGGTTGTTTGATTTTTATGTTTTACATCAGTGCCTCGTTAAGCATTTTTGTCTTTGTCTTGCTCATCTTCACCGCCCTCATCATCGGCGGCGTGGGCAGGTCGCTCAGGTCATCTTCAAGCCAGGTGCAGGTAAAACTGGGCAACCTTTCATCGATGATCGAAGAAACCTTATCTGGTCTTAGGATCATCAGAGCTTACAACGCACAAGACTTTACCCGCAATAAATTTAATGCAGAAAACGAATCGTATTACCGCACCTTAAATAAACTCTTAAGAAAAAGAGACTTGGCGGCACCCATGTCAGAATTTTTGGGTGTCACTGTGGTAGCTGTATTGTTGTGGTATGGCACCTCTTTGGTCATGAAAAATGCCATGAGTCCGGAGACATTTTTTGCCTTTGTATTTGCCTTTTATCAAATCATCGAGCCCAGCAAATATTTTGCCTCGGCCTGGTACAATGTACAAAAAGGAAGAGCTGCCATGGATCGGATCGAGACCATTCTCAATACTGAGACCCAGGCCGCAATTTCAGGTGGCAGTAAGAACATTCAACGGTTTGAAGACAAGATTGAATTTCACAATGTGGTATTCACTTATAACAATGCCGAACAACCCGCTCTCAACGGAGTCAGTTTTACTGTGCATAAAGGAGAGAAGGTTGCCCTGGTTGGTCCATCCGGTGGAGGTAAAAGTACCTTGATGGATACCCTCATCCGGTTCCAGGAAATCACATCCGGCTCCATCACCATCGATGGCACCGACATCCGGGAATTGGACATCAACGCACTCAGGTCACTCTTTGGTGTGGTAACGCAGGAGGCCATCCTGTTTAACGACACCATAAGCCACAACATCGGATTTGGAGTGGATCGTCCTGAAGCAAAGCAGGTAAGCGATTCAGCAAAGACAGCCAATGCTTTTGAATTCATCGATCAGCTTCCTGAAAAATTTAATTACAACATAGGCGACAAGGGGGGCAAGCTCAGCGGGGGTCAGAAGCAACGACTCACCATTGCAAGGGCTGTTTACAGAAATCCTCCCATAATGATACTCGACGAAGCTACTTCTTCGTTAGATTCAGAGTCGGAAAAAATAGTGCAGGATGCCATTGACCACATTATGGAAGACAGGACCTCCTTTGTGATAGCGCACCGTCTTTCGACCATTAAAAAAGCAGATAAAATCATTGTCATCGTAAAAGGAAAGATTTTGGCCATGGGAAAACACGAATGGTTGTACGAAAACGCTGAGCTGTACCGCAATTTGGTTGACAATCAAAACATGGCAATATGAAAATTTTGTCTACCCTGTTTGCCTTCTTTTCAACAGCCCCATTTTATGGCCAGTCGACCAAAAGTTTACCCCAAGCCGGTGATACTTATTACAGGTGCACCCACATAGAAAAATCAGAAACCTTTTTGGTGAATCCAACCGACGTTGGCTACTGGGACTTTGGCTTTTTAAGGTCCTATTATACCATCAAAGAAAATTTTGAAAAGGCAAGTACCGGCAAGTTCAGCAAGTCCTTTCCGGGTTCAACCCTGGTTTGGAAAAAAGCCAATGGTACTGAAGAATACCTTTACACCAAAGACGGCGGTTTGTATTCACTGGGAATGGCCATGGAAGTACCGTATAAAAAATCCCGTTGGGAAATTTTGCGTTATGAGCCTGCCAAAAAAATCATGCAAGCCGGCACAAAAAAGGGACAGCAATGGACACAGAAATACACCATGGTTGTGAAAATAGCACGGGCAGATGTTACGGTGGCTTCTAATTTTATCCCGGCTCAGTACGACAGTCTTCTGCTTGAAATAGAGTACAGCGAAAATGGAGAATACACCGACGACGGGGATCTGAGCTACGGTCAAAATACCACGGCCGTATCCCGCATAGAATACAACATGAGCCAGTTTCTGAGAACCAAGTCAAAAAAAGGCAATGGCAAATGGCAGAACTATGAAAAATTTAATGGCAATACCCTACCCCCTGCCCTGAGCTCCATGCTGCGATTCCAAAAGTATTCCCGCGTAGAATTTTATTCCCCAGATTATGCCGGTCCTATGGTGGCCTATGAAGTCATCAACAACGGCATACCCACCGTAGAATACCAAAACAGAGACATTGCAGCCAATGTCATGCACCTCACCCACGATGACAATGGCATTGTGGCTTACCCCAATCCCACCTTTGGTCCGGTAGTGATTGATCTTTTCAATTATCCCTATGACCAGTACAATTTTGAAGTGTACAACATCGTAGGCAAACGCATTTTCAGTAAAAGTTTTAGCCCCAAAGATGGCAGGCAATTAAAGGTAGATCTAAGCCAGCTAAAAAGAGGCACCTACATGTATTCTGTTTTTGATGGTATGGGTCGCAAGATAGTGACCAAGAGGGTGAGTTTGATAAGTATATAGATAAGAGAAATTGAGATTGGGGTCCGTCCCCTTGTTAAGCGCGGGGCGTTAAGCGCGGGGCGTGGAGCGCGGGGCGTGGAGCGCGGGGCGTAGAGCGCGGGGCGTGGAGCGCGGGGCGCGGGGCGTGGAGCGCGGGGCGTAGAGCGCGGGGCGTGGAGCGCGGGGCGTGGAGCGCGGGGCGTGGAGCGCGGGGCGT
>CALMSX010000031.1 GCA_937872515.1 uncultured Bacteroidota bacterium | reverse complement strand
CGTCTGCTGCCTGTGTCTGATTGCCGGCACATGCTATTGTTGGATTCTCTGTATCCGTTACTGTAATCGTTTGAGTACAGGTCGATGTGTTGCCACTGTTATCTGTAACTGTCCATAACACTGTCGTCGTGCCTATTGGATATGTTCCACTCGCATCTGATGTATTGTTGAAATCATTCACTAATGACGCTACTCCACAATTATCACTTGTTGTCGGTGAAACCACTGTTACTGCCGCTGTACACACTCCGGCGTCTGCTGCCTGTGTCTGATTGCCGGCACATGCTATTGTTGGATTCTCTGTATCAGCTATAGTTACCGTAAAGGTACAAGTTGCCTGACCACATGTGTTGATAGCTGTAACGACTACTGTTGTTACACCTTTATTAAATACGATACCACTACCATTACCACTTCCTGATCCAGTGGTGGCTCCGCTCAACTGATAAGTCACACTATAAGTCAGTGGCATTGTTCCTGAAGATGTATATATCTGGCTGGATACATTGGTAGTATAATTTACTACAGCATTACACAAGCCTGGTTCCGTGCTTTGAACAAAATTAGTAGGACATATAGTAAATACTGGCTTAGCATACACTCTTAAATCACCAGGACTTGAAACGACAGGTGTTCCGCAGCCAGAATTGATGGTGACAGTATATGCGCCTTCATCTCCTATTACTATCGTAGGTATAGTATAACTTGGCACATTAGTTGTTGCAACTGGCAATCCATCCTTTTTCCACACATATTCATTGGTCGTACAACCTCCGGTATGTTGAATTGATAAAGTAATCGAGCTACCTTCACAACGATTATAAGCATACTGCAAGTCAGTAGTTATTGACACTAACGGCCGAGGCGTAATTGTATATGTTGCATCACATGTGATTGTTCCACACCCATAAATCGAGGTAGATGTAAAAGTTACTGTCGTTGTTCCTCCACAGAAGTTCGGTGCACCAGTATTGTTATTGGTTAGAATACCGTATGATGCGCTTGCTTGACTCAACCAAGTTGAAAATGCTGCATCAGCTGCTGCCTGATCTACAAAGTCACAAGACAAAATAGTAACATCAGGAGAACATGATATACCTGGCAGAGGATTAACAGTAAGTGTGTAACTGAATGTAGAAGTACAACCAGGTACAGTAGTAATCACAAAGTCATAATCACCTGAATCACTCAATGACGCCGTAAAGCTGTAGCTACCGTTGACAAATGGCAAGTCATTTTGTACTAATACATTATTGAGGTACATATCATAAGTACCGCTTGTATTCACGTTGCTGATCTCTATATCAACTGTACTGCCTTCGCAAATGGTTGCGCTTCCATTATTTAAAACAACAACATTATTCACCTCAAAAGTAAATGTAGGTAGTGGATTGACATTGAGTGTGTAACTGAATGTAGAAGTACAACCAGGTACAGTAGTAATCACAAAATCATAATCACCTGCATCGCTCAATGACGCCGTAAAGCTGTAGCTACCGTTGACAAATGGCAAGTCATTTTGTACTAATACATTATTGAGGTACATATCATAAGTTCCACTTGTATTCACGTTGCTGATCTCTATATCAACCGTACTGCCTTCGCAAACCGTTGCGCTTCCATTATTTGGCACTACAACATTATTTAACTCAAAAGTAAATGTAGGTAGTGGGTTGACAATAAGTGTGTAACTGAATGTAGATGTACAACCAGGTACTGTAGTAATCACAAAGTCATAATCACCTGCATCGCTCAATGACGCTGTAAAGCTGTAGCTACCGTTGACAAATGGCAAGTCATTTTGTACTAATACATTATTGAGGTACATATCATAGGTACCACTTGTATTCACGTTGCTGATCTCTATATCAACTGTACTGCCTTCGCAAACCGTTGCGCTTCCATTATTTGGCACTACAACATTATTTAACTCAAAAGTAAATGTAGGTAGTGGGTTGACAGTAAGTGTGTAACTGAATGTAGAAGTACAACCAGGTACTGTAGTTATCACAAAGTCATAATCACCTGCATCGCTCAATGACGCTGTAAAGCTGTAACTACCGTTGACAAATGGCAAGTCATTTTGTATTAATACATTATTGAGGTACATATCATAAGTACCACTTGTATTCACGTTGCTGATCTCTATATCAACTGTACTGCCTTCGCAAACCGTTGCGCTTCCATTATTTGGCACTACAACATTATTTAACTCAAAAGTAAATGTAGGTAGTGGGTTGACAGTAAACTGATCAGTTCCAATTAGTGAAAGGACATCGTTTTGATTCAAACTGATAGAACAACCATCTTCATTTGTAATTGTAGCACCAGTTATCGTATTAACTCCGATAAAGCCAGGAACACTCATATAACATGGTACGCCAATAAGCCAATCAGCAACTGTAGTTGTAAATGTAGGATTATAACTATTGGCATCTGCACCTACAATATGTAGTTCGACAGTTACGTTACCTACCCAGTCATGACCATCAAATTCATTGAAATCTATTGAAAGGACTGGCACATCATCATAACAGTATGCGAAAGATGGCCCACCTGATAATGAAGCTGATGAAATTATGAATTCATTTACACATGATCCAGCAGGCTGGAAGCCTTTTGCGACAGGGTCACTGTCTACTCCTGAATCAATAAAAGTGCAGAATTCAGCGTTTCCATTTATTCTGGATTTAATTGTTGGAACATGTATAGAACTCCAGTAGTTACAATTTGCATCAATTGGATTAGTTACCGAACCTTTAACAAACAGGTAATTATGATCCACGAAACGATATAAATAATTATTATTAACTGTAACATTAGTTGGATTGGCATTAGCACTAGGTCCTACATATATCAAACCAAAGTTATCAGGATATGCATTTGAATGAACCAAATCTCCATCTCCTATATCGTCAATATAGTTATTATGAATTTGAATATTCTCACCATTACCGTCGATACCGATACCCATAGCATAGGCAGAATAAGCTGAATGCATTTCAGTGTTAATTGTATTGTTATGGATGAGGGCATTGCTAACCGGCAAGCCATCTGAACCAACAATAATTCCTGAGCTTCTTGTGGTAATCATATTTCCTGAAACAGTTACATTTCTAACCCCATAGAGATAAACTGAGCCAAACGCACTTGTTGAACCATCAATGTCATTGTCTTTTATATGAAGATTAGTGCCTGGCTGATTAGTAGGTGTTGTACCACTGTATGAGGAGAATGTGATACCATCACCTACAGGGTTTTTAACATAATTATATTGCACCAAATAATCTGTTCCACCTTCTAACTGGATACCTTCATCCGTAGATTGATACACGATATTGTTTAAAATCTGGATATTAGTTTGGCTGTTTGAAGCTTTGAAAGCATCAGCTGTACCACTTCCGCCAGAGTGCTTAGCTTCGAAGCCATTAATAGTTACATTATTTGATTCAATTTTGAAAATATTTTTGTTCTTAGGAGCAATAACAATAGACTCAGAAGCATCATCAATAACACGTGTAGAAGATGTCGAAGGTCTTGGGTCAACTCCGGCTTTTGCTCCATTAATGGTCAATTCCTTATTTACCACCACATTTTCATTATAGGTACCGGCACAGACTACTATAGTATTCCCATTTACTGTATTCGTAGCATTAATAGCTCCTTGAATGGTAGTGAATGTTTCTCCTGTTGAAATGTTGGTCACAGGAAGATACTGAATTACTACCGGACCATAAGTGTCTGTATTACCATACGTATCTGTTACTGTAATCATATAGCTACCTGCAGCCAACCCTGTTATATCGTATGGACTACTTGCCAAACCAGTCTGAGATCCTCCCGTCCAAGATACAGTATAATTCGCTACTCCACCCGTCCAGACAACATTGATTGATCCTGAAGCTTCCCCACAGATGATATCATCTGGCGTTGCTGATGTAATCTCTACAGGAGATCCATTACAAGAATTAGGTACAGGCTGGAAGCCTGCCGTGCCAGGTTGATCATCTACTCCGCTGATTAACCATTGAGTATAATCAACATTACCTATTATCTTGGAAGCTATTACACCTGCTGATGTTGATCCATACCAGTTACATTCTGCATCTAATGATGCGTTTCCATTTACTATGGTCTTATCTACATTCAAGATACTATTCTCATTTACGGATATACTCGCAAAACCAGTATTAGTATTAGGAACTGCAACACCGAAGGCAGCTGTAGGTAATGATCCGTTATTTACTCCATCTATAAAGTTGTTTTTAACAGAAGCTCCTGGTGTTTTACCTGACAACTGAACGCCATAGGACAAACCACCTATTATGTTGGTTATTGTATTATCCTGAATTATTGCTCCGTTTACACTACCCGTACCTGCACCCCATGCGACTCCTACATAAACGCCTGATGCATCTTTGTTTGATAACGCAGATTTAACATTACTGATCGTATTACGACTGATATTCGTTCCAGTCACGATGCCATTTGCTGTACTTTGCCCCAACCATATAGCTGCACTATGACCTAATGCTGTCGTTGTATTAAATATCTCATTAAAACAATTATCTGTAATCGTTGGTCCTGTAACATTTGGATTATTAACTCGGAAATTAACTGCATATACATTGCCCGACCCTCTGGCTGTTCCAATATCATGTATATAATTATACTTGATTGTCAGATTACTCGCGCCATCACCACCTGCATAGATAGCATAATTTGATAATGTACCTGTAATTTCAAATCCGTTGATTGTTACATCATCTGATATACCTGCTCCTGATAAGTTAATAGGTGTGCTTCCCGCTGTTGCAGGCTGCAAAATACTTTCTACTCCCCTGCTTCCTGAACATGATACATTAGCATTCGCACCATTTAAAGTCAATGGTTTGTTGATTAATAAATCTTCACTATAAGTACCTGAACAAACATCAATCACATCACCTGCTGTTGCTGCATTAATAGCTCCTTGAATGGTGCTATATCCGGTCATTGTAGTAGTATTGACTACCGGTGATGATCCTACCGTTGCGCTAGCAGTCCCTGTATTTCCAAAGCTGTCCGTTACTGTTACTGTATATACGCCTGCTGCCAAGTTGACAGCATCTTCTGTGGTTTGACCATCACTCCATAAGTAGGTATAAGGTAAAATACCACCTGTCACGGTTATTGAAATCGTTCCATTTACGCCTGTAGTGCAGAGTGCATCTATCACACCATCTACTGTTACCGCAATAGGAATACCGCTACATGCACCGGATACCGGTTGGAAACCCGGTGTCCCGAGTTGATCATCTGTACCATTGATTAACCATGGAGTATAAGTAACATTGCCTGATATCATTGACGCCAAATCATTCACTACTACCGTGCCCCACCAGTTACAAGTAGCATCTATACTTCCTGTACCTGCGGATGAACTTGCCAGACGAGAGCCTGAATTAGCATTTCCATTTAATAAGATACTGTTATCATGTGCTGTGATTGAATTAGTCGTACCATTACCTGTAAACAAACCATATACTTCTGTAGTACTTGATGCTGGTAGAGATATAAAGTTGTTATAGGCTGTAATGGTAGCTTCTTTCTGTGCAATAATTGAAAATCCATAATTTCCTCCAGCACCCCATGCATCATGACCATTATTACTTATCGTATTTGCTGTCAAAGCTAGATTTACCTTACCACGAGCATCAAATCCTCGGTTGGCATTATTTTGGATAGTGCTGTTATATACTGTAATGGTCTGAACATTAGTAGAACCGCCACTGAAGTCAGCCAAATAGATACCTCCGCTCGCCTGTGACGGCTTGCCTGTACCATCAATAGTTACCCCCTCGATATTCATCGTGATTCCTTCGGCTATTGTCGTTCCTGCTGTGGTAAATGTATATACACCTGCATGGAAGTTAATGGCAGGATTGGATGAAGTGCCGGTAAAGCCGTTCATTATAACATCCTTCACGTTAATTGAAGAACCTTTAGTTAACACACCATCTGTATTTATTATAGAAATACCTTGCATTATCCCACTTACTGTCCCACCATCAATGGTCGATACCGGAGTCGTATTGATGTTGTATCCTGCATAACCATATAATGCACCACTAATATCATTATTTGTAATCGTTGCAGCAGCTGTCCCTGCCAGATTAGCCAACTGGATTCCCACTGTAGGTTGGGTATTCTCTATTTGATCAGAAAGAGTAATTGTATTATCATCAATCGTCAATCCATTGGAACTTGACAGAAGCATTCCGGTCAGATTGATACCAAGTGAGTCAGCATTGATAGTATTTCCGGTAAAACTGCCATTGGTCGCACCAGAACTTGACTCAACTGTACGGATACCTTCATTAGCTGTAATGGCACATCCGGTGAAACTACCACTTACCTGACCGTGTGTACTACTTGGATGATCGTGTAGATAGACCCCAATATTAGTGGCATTGATGGTCACACCATTGACAGCCGCATGTGCACCGTCAGCTCCATTAGAGGAATAGCCCTCATAGTTATTCACGAATATACCCGTAGAGACTCCACTGATGTTGCCACCACTGATAGCTGCAGGTGCATTATTCTTCACATTCCATACTTCGATACCCTCACTTGGATTCGTGATTCCTGCGCCATTTATGCTATTATTGCTTGTGGTGGAAGGAACTGAAAGTGAAGATAACAAAATGCCGTCCCACACTGTCTCGTGGCTATCCATCAATCCGGTAATCGTATTATTGGACAAGGTATATGCGGAGGCATTACTATACGCCAGATTGTGGAATATACCACGTCGGCGTACTGCCATAATATTATTTGTAATCAACTGATCGTTTGTCGTACCCGGGTTGGCCTTCGAATAATTTCCGGTTTGTATGCCTGTTCTAACATTGGTCATACAATTATCATGTACATAGGTATATTGGTTATTATATAGTAATACACCGCCACCCCAATAATCAATTCCGGACCCTGCGTCATACGTACCCAAATCCTGAATCTTGTTGTTTGCTATTATATTTCCTGCAGATGGAACACCGGCAGGGTAATCATACAGTGTAACTCCAAAATAGGATAGGTTTTGTATGATATTATTCGTAACTACCAGATTGTCTCCTGTACTGTATCGCACTATACCGCTTGCGGCATCTATATCTGCACCATTAGTACTAGTAAAGCCGGTTGTAATATCAGGATTATCCCCATTTAGTAAAAATCCACTGATAGTAACATTTGATGCCTGTACATCAATCAAGGCTCCATCATCAGTATTATAGGCTATATCAGATACCGGTGGATAGATGATTGCTTCTGGTACTCTTGTTCCGCCACATGCATCAATCGTGGCATTCGGACCCAATAAAGATATCGCTTTATCTATTTTTATATGCTCTACATACGTTCCCGCACACACATCGATTTCATCTCCCGCTGTAGCAGCATCAATCGCTGCCTGAATAGTTGCGTAAGTTGATGACGTAGTCTGATTGGTCACCGGGTGGTATTCCACTGCCACTGTTGTCGTCACTGAAGAACCGTTTACATCTGTAATAGCAATTACATAATTACCGGCGACAAGTGTAGGAATTGTATAGCTATTAGCTGAAGTCATGTCGCTACCTGACTCAGGTCCACTCCATGCTATCATATAATCGGCTGTACCACCACTATAAACTATGGCTATCGAGCCATTGTCATGTGTACAAGTCTCAGGCGATGGTGTAGTTGAAGTAATTTCGACAGGCGTGCCGCTACATGCTGTAGGTAAAGGCTGAAAGCCTGATGTGCTTGGTTGATCGTCTGTTCCACTGGTCAACCATAATATATAATTCACAGTACCTGTTATTGCGGCTGCTATAGCATTGCTGCTAGTGGTTCCATACCAGTTGCAGGTAGCATCAACAGTATTGCTTACTGTGCTATTAATTGCATAGGTGGTAAAGCTAGTAATATGGTTCTCATGAAATGTACCGTTAACTGTTCCTGATGCCGTTTCTCCTAATCGTATGCCCGTATCAGCAGAGATATAGTTATTTATTGCCGTAGCATTGACAGAACTGTGGCTGGTACTATTGGGGCTATCATAAACTACGATACCTTCATCTGCATTGGAAACAGATACTTTACTTATATCTGCGTATGATCCATACGAGCCATCTGAATTGTACCCTTCAAAATTGTTGACAAAAATACCTTTGTCCACATTAGTTAAAGTTCCTTCTGTAATAATAGGACGAGCTGTATTGGTGACATTCCATACATTAATACCTTCTGAGCCTCTAGTCCATGCATTGGTCAATCCACTACCATCAACTGAGTTATTTACTATATTGCTCAAGCCCATATTATTACCCAATGATGCTATCAAAAGTCCCTTCCAAGACTTAGTGCTCGCTGGCAACTCATCCGAATTGAAAAGGGCAGTAATGGTATTGTCCTTTATCGTGAATGGTGAATAATTGTGTAAGTTGTAGAAGATACCCAGCGCTCTCGCTTCAATTGTGTTGTTCTCGATTAATTGAAAATCAGTAGAACCTGAATTTACTTTTTGGAAATTACCTGTCTGGATACCAATACGAGCATTCTCGATACAGTTTTCATATACATGTGTATATTGACTATTGTACAACAATATTCCACCTCCCCAGTTGGCTATACCAGATAATGCATCATAGGTACCCATATTTCTGATTTGGTTATTTGAAACTACATGTCCATGAGTTTCGGGGGCGCTATAATTAGCTCCAAAAAGGCTAACCCCAAAATAAGATAAATTCTGGATAAAATTATTTTGAACCGTAAGATTACTTATATTATTCTCATATACAGTAATACCTTCAGCTGCATCAATATCTGCTCCATTGGTACTTGAAAATCCTGAAGTCAATGCTGTATTGTCTCCATCGATAGTAAATCCTGAAATGGTTACATCAGATGCTGCCACATGAAAAATCTCACCAGAACTGATGGCGGAAGTTGATGGGACTACTATAGCCTCAGCACCTCTAGTTCCGGTGCATGGATCAATTGTGGCATTCGGGCCTAAAATCGAAACCGATTTACCAACCACAACATTTTCAACATAAGTGCCGGCACTAACTTCAATAGTATGACCATTGAGGGTAGGATTATCATCAATAGCTTGTTGGATTGAACAATATGCCATTCCGGTATTTGTGTTTTCTACCTTTCTGCCGTTTAACTGAACAAAATTGGCACCAAAACCTACGGTACGGAAGTCTGTTCCATTAGCAAGGAGTCCAGTGCCATTGGTTTGTCCGCCATCAACTATTCCACAAGATTGTGGAGCATTACCTCTACCAAAATATTGATCGGCAATATTACTTTGATCACCTGCATCTGGAATGCCACCACTTCCTGTGTATGGCGTATGGCCCATTTGGAATTGCAAACCTACATCATTTCTTTTCAAAGTATTATTTGTAATAATATGCCCTTGACCTTCTGCAACAATACCAAAACCTTCAGAATTGGAAGGTTGCTTATAGCCTTCTACTGTATTATTTCTAACAATTACCCCTTGTGGCATATTTGGATTACCATCAGAAAAGATAGGCGAGCGTCTGAATACGGCTATCCCTGCACGGTCTCTTAATTCTGGTGACCCCAACACATAAAGTGCTGTCAATTCGACTGTATTATTTTCAACCACAATAGAGCCATCACCATTATCCAAGCCGGTACCCATTGGGTTTTTGATTTCAATACCAAATCGACCGTTATCTTGAAGGAAATTACCACTGATAACATTAGCTCCTGCTCCTGATGTGAGACCCACTACGCCAATGCCGTTATCACCATTTCCTAATAGTATATTATCACTAATGGTTACTCCTGAGGCTGAGCCATCCTGCAATTCGATACCGCAACAATTATTATTACTAACCGCATTATTTGAAATAGTAATATTTTGTTTAAATCCATTCCAGATAACGATACCTCTTGCTCCTGGACCATGACCGGAAACAGTTGAGTTGGTTACTTCAAAACCATCGACCGGTCCATTGGCATATATACCACTGGCACTCACATTATTTTTAACCGTTACATGATCTGCTGTAAAGCCATCATTACTTCCATTGGCATATATCCCGGCAGACCCATTAGGAGAAGATCCGGTATAGTTTTGAATGGTCATTGTTTGAATCGTTACATTGGTAACATTGCTATTGATTTTAATACCACTACCTGTACCACTCAATCCGGTACCGTCTAATATAACACCGGCTTCACTTTGCCCTTGGAGGGTTAAAGATTTGTCGATAGTAACTCGTTCCTTATATGTGCCATTTGCTGCTTCTATTACATCACCTGAATTTGCAGCATTTACAGCCGGCTGGATTGTACTAAAATAAGTGTTTTGAGTGAGGTTATGCACAGGACCGATACAAGTGCCTGTGGGGACAAAACCTTCGCCTGCAGCACTATTTCCATTGCCATCTAATCGCATTCTAGCATCCACATTTCCTGAAATTTTGGTGGCAATTACCAAAGGATCAGAAGATCCCCACCAATTACAAGGTGCATCAACATAAGAGGCTGCATGGCTATTTAAAACAAATGCACTCGAACCCGTTCTGTCAAATGAATTATTTTGAATAACATTTCCCGAGTGAGGCAGGTTAGCAATTGAAACACAAGTTGATTGTGCTCCGGTAAATAAATTATTATGGATATTATTATTTAATCCAAAATTTTGACTTGGGTTATTGGCATGCCCTGTAATATAAACAGAACCTTTAGCGAAGGTATTATTCTTAACCTCTTTATTACTTGCTCCTAAAGCAATAGCAGGCCATGTATTTATATCAAAGTAATTCTCCTCAATCACGCCTACCGAACTTCCCATACTTCCAGAAAAGATAATACCTGAATACATATTTATTATATGATTATTGGTAACATATACAGAAGATGATAAACCTCCATCAAAAAATATTTTCCATCCCGAAGTTGTAAAGTTTTGAATTAAATTTCCTTCAAAAGTATGAGTGCCTAAAGTACCTCCATTGTATATTGCAAAACTAGTTGAAGTACTAAGCCCATCAATAATATTGTTTTTTACCAATATATTACTCGATAAACTATTTGCCCCTCCAGATTCTTCAATTGCTCTTAGATTACTTCCTTGATTTATTGTAAATCCTTGAAAAATTATTGTCGGAGCAGTAATTTTTACATTCCCGACAATTACTGCTTCTGGTACTCTAGAACCGATATTAGGATCAATAGTTGCATTTGGACCATTGATGGTTAAACTAGTATTTACTGTAACAGCTTCAGTATAAGTCCCTGCACATACCTCAATGACATTACCGGCACTGGCAGCATCTATTGCAGCTTGTATAGTGGCGTAAGTCACTGAAGTTGTAGAGTTCAGTACAGGATGATACTCTAAGGTTACAGAGGTTGTAGCTGTTGAGCCATTAGCATCCGTAATCGTAATATTATAACTACCTGCACTTAGAGTCGGTATTGTATAAGTGGTATTGCTGGTCAAATCACTTCCACTCTCCTGTCCACTCCAGGATATCGTATAATTAGCTGTACCACCACTATACAAGATGGCTATCGAGCCATTATCATGTACACATGTCTCTGGTGATGGTGTTGCCGATGTGATATCCACTGGTGTGCCGCTACATGACCCCGGAACAGGCTGGAAGCCCAATGCAGGAGCATTGTCTGTACCATTGGTAAGCCATGGTGTATAATCTACATTGCCAGTAATCTTAGATGCTACTCCACTGGAACTTGTCGTTCCATACCAGTTACACTCTGCACTCGCTGTGCCTGTTGTTCGGTTATCTATTGCCCAGTCTGTTACTGTGCCTGACAAATCATTATTGCTGATTGTCAATCCACTGATATTCGATGCGGTATTTAATATCGTGATATGTGATGTATTAGTACCAAAGATATTTCCCGTATAACTTAAAGTACCTACTCCTTCGATTACCCACCCTCGAGTATTATTAACTGTATTATTGCTGATCGTGCCTGATCCATTGCTCAGATAACCCGGCTGTCGAAGTGATTCAATGATATTACCATCCATTACGATGCCTGTCATTGGATTGGCTGACCATACTGTAGCTCTTGTTACCTCTGGATCTCCAAATACGTACTCGCCTGAAAACTTGTTGTTCAGTATTTGTGTATTCGAATGGTAGATAGATACCAAATTTCCCTGGCCCTTTCCTACTACCTTGAAATGTATGTTCTGAATGGTTACATCTGATGAGTTACAGAAAAATGCATCTACTCCATTCACATTGAACCACGATGATGATAGTTCTACTATTGAGCTCAATGTACCTTGTCCCTGTAACGTGATTTTCTTCGTAATCGTCACCGGCGCACTTAGTGCAAATGTACCTGCACAAATTTCTATTACATCGCCATCATTGGCCGCATTGACTGCCGGTTGTATATCTGCAAAGGTGGTGTTTTGTGTGAGGTTCGTTATCGGGTAATAATTTATGGTCGCATTGTCTGTGTCCGTTGATCCATTGGCATCCGTTACGGTGATGCCGTATGTGCCTGCTGCCAAACCGGTGATAATGTATGGTGATGTCACTCCTGTGGCTGATCCTCCTGTCCATGCAATGTCATAAGGACTGGTACCTCCTGCCCATGATACATTAATCGATCCGGTCGTCTCCCCACAAATGATATCATCTGGTGTTGCCGATGTGATATCCACCGGTGTGCCGCTACATGATCCTGATACAGGTTGGAAGCCTTGCGTACTAGGTTGATCATCGGTGCCATTGGTCAACCAGGAAATATAATCAAAATTAGCAGATGCCGGACCTAATATATTTGGTGCACTGCCAGGATTTGTCGCTGTTCCTCCATATGCAACAGGAATTTGACTTGCATAACCTGGCTCTGCGCTATTAACTATAGATACTACTGGTGAAGTAACTCCATACCAATTACACTCAAAATTCTTCATATTGCTACCAGGAGGTGGCAATGATCCGCCGTTCTGGCGATCTACGATATCTCCGTACCAGTTACCTGAGATGTTATTGTCGTTGAAGTTTGAATTAAGCGCTTGTTGTAACGGACTATTGGAACCACCACTCGCATCAATAAACAAGACACCCACCGTCCAGTTATCCCGGATAAAGTTGTTGGTCATGTTAGTGTTGTCCGTTTGATTTCTAAACAATAAACCGGTTCTGTTAAAGTCAATTGTATTACCGGTAATCGTATTTCCATTGGAATTATTAACATCTATACCTGTCCTGTTACCGGTGATAATATTGTGTCTTATCGTTGCTGTATTACCTTGACTTTGGATTGCCACTCCGGCACTGTTCAAAGTAGGATCATTCCAGTCAGTTGTATTATTGCCATCTCTTGTTATTGTAAAGTTTTCGATGATAACTCCAAATGCAGAGACTCTAAATGTAGCATTGCCCCCTCCTTTAGGACCATTGACAATGGTAGTTGTAGCATCTGCACCACTTATTGTTACTGACTTGGTAACATTAACATCTTCATTGTATGTGCCCGCACTTACTGTAATAGTATGACCAGCCAATGTCTGTGCATCATCTATTGCAGACTGAATAGTGCAGAAAATTTCTCCAGTATTAATATTCTGTACTCCTCCGGAACATCTTGTCAGCACTACGTCATTGCCATCGCCACCGGCATAATTAATACTAAAAGTATAACCTGAAACGGTGATAGCAGCACCTTGTGCAAACTGTCCAACTACAGCATCAGAAGCATCATTGTTAATTATGGTATAGCTGTCACCCAAAGCCGGGGTATAGCCCAATGTCAAATCAAGTGTGGCACCTCCGAGTGAAACACTGCCATTGATAATAAACTGATCATAATCTGTACAAGCATTGGTATTATTCGCTTCAATGTACATTATATCTCCACCATTCAGACTTACGTTGCCATTTATGGTTACACATCCCGGACTTGCACCCGGTGACAATGTAACTGTCTTGGAAGTAGCATCCACATTTCCTGTATAGACACCGGCTTCAATATGCACTATATCGCCATTAGAAGCTGCACCAACACCGCGCTGAACATCAGGACTTGTTGTTATATTTGGCAGATATGAATTGGGTGTCACGTAGCAATGAGTCGCTACCCATGTAACCAGCCCGTAGGAAGCATTGTCAATTTTATGAATGATCCTGTCCTCAATGTCATAATTATCTGAAGTGCCTGTGAATGTATTATTATTGGTTGCATCAACAGGTACGTAAGAACCAACACTACGAATATCTGTTATCTGATTGGCAGGAGCAACCACATAACTGGACAATCCTGCGAATTTAGAATTTTTTATTACTAAAGGAGTTGTCCCATATAATCCACTCAAGGATAAGGCTCCCTGAGATGCGCCGGTACCATTAAACTCGACACCGTCAAGCTCTACTCCTGCATTTAAATTACTAAATGTCCAGATTCCCATCAAGGCACGTGGATGTTGCTGTGCACCGGAATAGTCATTTAATTGCATATTTTTAAATGTCATATTTCCGGCAGGCTCAGTACCTCCCAAATATTTACCATTGATACCAAAACCGATATAATATGGACTAGCCACTGCCGTATTTCCCATAGTAATTACTACATCGTCCACATTCAAATCTCCATTAAAGCCTAAGAAGAAAATGTCTCCATTACCTGCATCTAAATCTCCACTGGTATTGTTATGATTAAAATCAACTTTATTAAACACAAAATCATCAAATTGATTTGAAAATCCAGAACCATTATCCACTCCATAAATTAACATCCCTGCTCTTCTGTTTTCAGAGATGACTGTTCTACCCGATCCACCAAGAATTTCCAAGCCATGCACCTGAGTGTGGCGTGCGGAAATACCATACTGATTATTGGTAATTAAACTATTGATAATCTTAACATCAGAAATAATATCTGTAGAAACCCCTGTAGCACTTACTCCCTTAAAATGAACTCCAGTGGTCTTTCCAAGACAATTTGCCACTGTAACATTCTCCAAGGTAATATGTCCTAAAGGGTTATTATTAGAAGCATCTATTTCGATGCCTCCAATCCATGATAATGTGTTGGACGCACTAGTAGTGACATAAACGTCTTTGATAGTTGCTCTATCAGATACATTTAAACCACCGGTTCTGATTTTTACTACAGGGATATTCAATGTAGAACCTTGGATAACTGTATTGGTTGCAGGATTAGAACCAGATCCGGCACCAATGATTGTTAGACGCTTATTGACAGTGATTTCTTCATTGTATGTCCCCGCACTTACTGTAATAGTATGACCGGCTATTGTCTGTGCATCATCTATTGCAGACTGAATAGAACAGAAGGTTTCTCCGGTATTTGTGTTTGTAACAATACCACCTCCGACACCTATATTTCGCGTGTCGGTACCATTGCTATTAAATGTGTTACCACTAATCGTATTTCCACATGTCATCGGCGAGTTACCTCTACCAAAGTATTGATCTGCGACATTGCTCTGATCGGCATCGCCCGGATAATTAGATGGATTACGCTGTTGAAGTATGCCCACTTCACAGTTTTGTAAAGTATTGCCGGTCACTGTATGGTTTGTTCCTTCCACCACTATACCAAATCCTTCACTCGTGGAGGTTTGCTGATAGCCATCCACAGTATTTCCTGTTATAGTTACTCCATTCGGTATATCCACATTATTGCCCAATACACCTCTTCTAAATACTGCTATCCCTGCCCGGTCTCTTAGATCTGCATTCTGCGTACTCAATGTTACAGTATTATCACTTACGGTGACTCCGCCTGCCGGGTTCTTAACTTCAATGCCATATCTGCCACCTCCGGTAATCGTATTGCCATCAATTACATTCAATCCTACAGTAGCATTTAGTCCTGTCAACCCAATGGCATTGTCCCCACCACCTATATCAATAATATTATCTGATACAGTTACTGCTGATGCATCTCCATCCTGCAATTCGATACCGCAACAATTATTATTGGTAACTGTGTTATTTGAAATAGTTACATTTTTCTTTAATCCATTCCAGATCACAATGCCTCTGGCACCAGGTCCATGCCCGATTACTGTAGAGTTGGTTACACCAAATCCATCGACAGGGCCATTGGCATATATACCACTGGCACTTACATTATTTTTAACTGTTACATGATCTGCTAAAAAGCCATTATTACTTCCATTGGCATATATCCCGGCTGATCCATTAGGTGTAGAACCGGTATAGTTTTGAATGGTCATCTTTTGAATCGTTACATTGGTAACATTGCTATTGATTTTAATACCGCTACCTGTACCACTCAATCCTGTACCGTCAAGAATAACACCGGTTTCACTTTGCCCTTGCAGGGTCAGGGATTTGTCGATAGTAACACGCTCATTATATGTTCCATCTGCTGCTTCTATTACATCATTAGCATTGGCAGCATTTACGGCATCTTGTATTTTAGTATAGTATGTATTTTGATTGATATTATGCACCGGACCGATACACGTGCCGTTTGCAGGTTGAAAACCTGGTGTACCCGGTTGATTATCTGTACCACTGTTAAGATAAGTACCCGCAGTAACATTACCACTATTTTGTCCAGATAATGGACCAGTAGCTTGTCCCCACCAGTTACAATTTGCATCAATAGCACTACCACCATAGTGTGCAATTGAAACAATAGGATTATTGGCAATAATATTATTATTAGCAACTACACTACTTCCCACCGTACTTGCACCCCAGCCTTCCTGACTGTTATTTGTAATGGAACTTCCGGTCATTGAGAAATTAGTAAGTCCATCAGAACTGATACCGTAATCATTGCCGTCAATTAAATTTCCGGATAGTACATGACCAGAGGAAGGATTTAAATAGATCCCCCTCCAGTTATTGATGACGCTACTATTAGTCAGCAAAAAATTATTATGATAGCCTACCTCAATACCGGTATTTTGGCTACCTGTCACATTCTCAACTATTGTATTGGTTACAGAAACACCCGCAGAGGCTACTAATATTCCATCTTTATTTGGCGATCCTCCAAATTGGTAGCCATTAATAATTTCAAATCCGTCAATAGTACCGCCAGCATTCATTTTAAATGCACCGTCTAGGATAGTTTCAGCACCTCTCGAACCCGGATCGTTACCTGCGGCAATCCCCGCATTAGCACCTTTAATGGTAACAGCTTTGTTTACGGTAACATTTTCGGTATAGGTACCTGCAGCTGCGGTTATCACATATCCAGCCAAAGTACTAGCATCATCAACGGCAGCCTGTATTGTATTATGTCCGGATACCAAGGTAGTCAGGGTATTGTCGGTATAGACGTTGATAGGATATGATGTTCCTACAAACTTCACATTATCAAATCTATTATTACCACTGCCAACTGTAGCACCATCCACAGTTACTTTTATATAAATATCTGATTTATTATTAAGTATTGTGGCACTTGAAAAGTCAACAGTTTGAGTTGAAAAAGAAACATCGTTTCTTCCAGTAATTTGCTGAAATTGTGTAAAACTTATTCCATCAGTACTATAAGCCCAGTCATGAGTTTTAAACCCTGCACTAGTTCCTCTAGTATCATAAATCAATAAGAGGTCTTTATAACCTAGGGTGGACAGTTTAAAAACTATACTTTTTCCATTATTGGCATTATTAGTTGGAGACAAAGCACCTGATGCAATTGTCACACCACATAATGCAGGGCTTGATACATTACCAGAAAAAAACTGATAGTTGCTATTATTAGAAGTCCATACGCTTGAACCATTTGTTCCGTCTGCATATATTGACCCGTTTCCACATTCTGCACTTATAGTTAATGGTGCTGGACCAAAATTAGTCGGGAAAGTCCAACCCGCCAATACATTTTGTCCCCAACTCGAACCAACTCCTCCCAACAAAAACAGGAGCACCAAACCCATTTTTCCAATAAAACAGTGATAACTGCGACTGAATAAAATTAGAGAAGAAGATAACCTATTAAATTTTTTGGACATGAGAGACGAAGCGGACAGTGTGTAAAAATGTGCTTTTTTCATATGGAAGGGTTTTGTGTGTCGGATTATTGTAATGTTTTTATCAACTTGAGTTTTTATATTAATTTACATATTCATTGATTGTGGATTTCCAGAAATCAATATTTCTAAAACATGACTTATTCTTTGTAGCATTTAACTATAGTTTTCATCATTACTGAAAATGATCGGTTTAATACCTTCCGACGGAATAGCCGGTAATGAACAATTATCAATGTCTAGATTACTTCCGCTCGACTTGATGAAAATACTCACTATAGTATTCTTGAAGCAATGTTCAACAAGTTGATTAGAATCAGTTATTGTCCGGTGTATCATATTTATAAATAAGCTATTAATGGATTGTAACAAAAATGAATTATAGCACTTTCTTCATTTTGATACTTTTCTGTGTCTTTATATTGTAATCCCAGATTAC
>CALMSX010000030.1 GCA_937872515.1 uncultured Bacteroidota bacterium | reverse complement strand
ATACGCTAAAATATGCCGGGGCCAGTTTGATCAAAATCATGTTTCGTTTAGAAGGCGCACATTTTTTTATGACTTATACCGACAATGGAAAAGGAATGGATCCGGAAAGCACAAAGGTGGGTTCCGGTATGCGCAATATTCAGACCCGATGCCAGATACTGAAAGGCAGCTATCAAATAGAACCACCCGCTGAAAAATCTGGTTTACAAATAAAGTTTACTTTCTCTTCTCATGGATAAAATTAAAATTGGTATTGTCGACGATGAAAAATTGTTCATCAAGGGCATGCAGATGATCATCAACAGTGAAGCAGACCTCATGGTCAACTACCACTCAGAAAATGGCAGCAGGTTTTTAGACGACGTTGGTGCTGGCAAGGTAGATGTTGACATTATTTTACTCGATCTATCGATGCCCGTATTGGACGGTGTAGATGTACTGCTCAAGACGGGAACTATGGACCTGCCCTTTAAAATGATTGTACTTACCTCCCATTACAATGACAGCATCATCCTCAAACTTCTGGATGAAGGTGCTGCCGGTTTTCTGGCCAAAAACGAAGATCCAGCCACCGTACTGGCTACCATCCGAAACGTATCCCAACGCGGTTTTTATATCAACGATTACATTCTCAACCTCATCCGAAATCGCCGGTTGCTCAGTCGCAAAAAACCCATCCAGTCTGAACTTACTCCCAGAGAAATTGAAGTATTGAAACTGATATGCGCTGAGTTTACCAATAAAGAAATTGCTGAAAAACTATTTATCTCTGCGAGGACTGTGGAGGGACACCGGAAAAGCATCCTTGAAAAAACGGATTGTAAAAGCACTGCCGGACTGGTGATCTATGCCATTGAACATAAAATTATTTCTGTCAATGTGAGTAAATTTGTGTAACCGGATCTTATGGTATCCCTTCACCAGTAAACTGATGAAGGGATTATATTCACATGGTGCCCCTACATCAGTGAACTGATATAGGGGCTATGTTCATATCTCTTTGTGATATCCTTTATATCTGAAATATCCCATTTCAAACAAAGTTCTCCTACATATGAATACCGCCAAAACTTCGATTTATCGGTACAAGCATGTAAACATTTAAAAATTTAAAAAAAAATTAACACCAATTCACTTGACTTCTCATATTAAACAGCACAAATTGTGAATAAAAATACGCTATGAAATATAACAAAATCCTCGAAATGAGTTTTGATTTTGCAAATAACATTATTGATTATTGCGAAATATTAGAAAGCAAAAGAAAGTATGTTGTTTCAAATCAATTACTTAAGTCCGGCACCTCAATTGGAGCTAATGTTAGAGAAGCGCAAAATCCATTTTCAAGGGCAGATTTTGTTCATAAGATGATCATTGCAATGAAAGAAGCTGATGAAACTGAATATTGGCTTGAACTTTGTGGCAGAAGATCAACCTATGGCGATTCTTCAAATTTGCTTGTTGAAATAAAAATTATCAAACAAGTGTTAGGTAGTATTATCAGTACAACAAAGAAAAATCAAAATAAATAACTCTGCACCACTTACATGTTACGATGCCCAGCATTGTTAAGTTCACATGCCGTCACTAAACCATTGAACAGATGAACATGTGAACATATGAACATGTGAACAAATGAACATGTGAACAAATGAACATGTGAACATGTGAACATATGAACATATAAACATTGCGTCCTTACGTATACGTATAAATACGTATTTTTGCCCACCCGACAAATACGGGATAACAGAAAAAAACATATAATTACCTTTGAGGAGTTGTTAGGAATAGACAAAAATGACAATTGACTATTCACAACAAGGCCACCTCATTCTGATTCAGGTGCTATCTGTAAGCAGAAAAAGGCGCGATTACTATCTAATGGCCAAATGCCATGATTGATTGCCAAAATACGGGTCAGTGGATTGGGTTTTTACAATTGTTAGCTACCACTTTTGAATTGTAAAGATCGATTTGCTGACCTTTTTTATTTCAGCTTAGCCATGATTTGGTGGTACTCCAGGATGTTCCATTTTGGTGGACGCTGCTCAAGGCAACAGCGTACCATTGATCTTGCAACATCACTAGCATTGATAGCCTTGTATTTGGAGGGGATCAGCCAATTGAAAACGCGCATAACGCCTTGCCCTATCCTTTCACCTAGTCTGAACTCGGCTCGATTGCCCAACAGCATAGAAGGACGGAAGATAAAAGTGGAGGGTAGATCCATTTTTTTAATCTCGTCTTCCACCTCTCCTTTTAATTTGAGGTAAAAGTTGGAGGCATTTGCATCTGCACCCACGGAGGATACCAGGAGGTATAAACCACATGCCTGATTAGCGGCTGCCCTGGCTGAGTTGACAGGAATGTCATAATCTACCTTTCGATAAGCAGCCATGTCTCCTTTGACCTTGGCCTGGGTAGTGCCCACTGCAACACAAACAGCATCTGTTCCTTTTAAGGCAGTTTGAAGTGTGGTGGGGTCTTCAAAATTGACCAGTACCTGTTCTAACTTATCGTGGGCCAGGTCGATTTTTTTGCGCACCAGGATTTTTACATGCTGGACCGAAGGCTCTGCCAACAGGTGCTGAACCAAATATCCTCCTATCAGGCCTGAGGCCCCAATGACTGCTACTTTCATTTGTTTTGGGTTGTCTTGTTGATAAAACTGATAACTCCTTCCATAAAGACGGTTTGGTCGTCCCACATAGCCAGGTGGCTACCGTTGGGACAATAAAGGTACTGACCATTCTTAACCATCTTACTTTGTGCCTCCATCGCCTTTGGGTCCATGGTATCGTGTTTGGCACCAATCATCAGGGTGGGCACTGTTATTTCCGGCAATCGGGTGCGAATGTCCCACTGTGCCAAACGACCGCTGATGCCAAACTCGCTGGGTCCCTGCATTAGGGTGTAAATAGTACCGTTGACGTGTTTCATCGCCCGGTTGAGCCCATCAGGCCATTTGGGGAGTCGGCAGATGTGTTGTTTGTAATAATGGGGTATCAAAAGTTCCATGTACCGTGGATTAGAAAAGTCTTTGGCGACCTCCAATGCCCTGATTTCTTTAAGCACTGCAACATCCATTTGCTGAGCCAATACTTCAGCTGCATATTTTCCATATTCCGGAGCACTGGCCATCATATTGGCCACAATAAGGGCCTTGAGATTTTTTTGGTATTTAAGTGCATACTCCATGGCCAGAATTCCTCCCCAAGAATTGCCCAGCACAATAAAATTGCTGCTGTCTGCACCTATGGCTTTCCTGACTTGTTCTACTTCTTCCACAAACCGTTCGGTTGTCCACAGGCTGGAGTCGGTTGGTTGATCGCTGTAATAAGATCCCAGCTGGTCATACTGATAAAACTCGTAGCCCTCTTTGAGAAAGGGAAGCTCAAAACACTCCATGTACTCGTGAGTCATAGCAGGCCCGCCGTGCAAAAGCAGGATCTTTACCTTAGGATTAGTGCCAAATCGTTGTGTCCACACTTCAAAATTGCCCACAGGAGTGGTAATGGGGATGCGCCTAACCCCGGATGCATCATATTCAGAAGGATAGGTAAAGTAAGTAGCCATTTTTTCACAAGTCTCCCCTGCTTTATGTCCACATGATGTTGCCAATAACAACAATAAAAAAAATAAACTTCCTGATACGATTCTCTGTTTCATGTGCCAATTTAATTTAGTCTCCTTTTTTGGCGCTCTCGCCATCCTTCACAAAAAGGAATCCAATTTACACATTTTCCGGATTCAAAACAGAAAAACTCCTATATCCTCATCAAACAATTATTAAACTCCCTCCCAAAATCCTGATATCAACGTCTGTTATTCGACATCCGTAATTCGACATTGAGCTCCGTAATTCGTAATTCTCAATTCGACATTCGTAATTCTCAATTCGACATTCGTAATTCTCAACAAATCCTCGGCAACTGCTCCCCTTGCAAAAAGTTGACAACCCGGCTACCGCCGATCTTACTTTTCATGACCACCTTGCCGGGATGATCGGCTATGATTTCGCCTATTTTGCTGGCAGACTGACAAGCAGTATGAGTTTGCAAAATTTGCAATGCCTCCTCTGCCCTATCGGCTTTGACCACAGCAACAAACACTCCTTCATTGGCTACATATAGTGGATCCAAGCCCAACATTTCACAAGCACCACTGACTTCTTCTGCTATAACAATGTCTTTTTGGTAAATGTGAATACCCTTAGCAATAATTTCACTGAGTTCATTCAAAACAGAGGCCAGGCCTCCTCTGGTAGCATCTCTCAGGAAATGAACATCTTGCCCCAGGACTTCAAGTAAGGCTAAAACCGGCGCTTTCAGGGATTGGGTATCACTGCACACGGTAGTTTCAAATTCAAGCCCTTCGCGTAAGCTCATAATGGCCACACCATGGGCAGCTATGGGCCCACTCAGCAAGATAACATCGCCTTGCTCTACTCTTTGGTGGCGAATATCGGCTGCCGGGTGGAGTTCTCCTACCCCAGTGGTATTGATAAAAATTTTATCGCCCTTGCCCTTTTGCACTACTTTTGTATCTCCGGTTACGATCTGCACCCCGCTTTGGTCGGCCGCTTGTCGGATGGCCATCAAAACGTCTTTAAACTCTGTCATGGCCAGACCTTCTTCTAAAATAAATGAAAGGGTAAGGTAACGGGCCGATGCCCCACACATAGCCAGGTCATTGACTGTGCCATTGATGGCCAGATCACCTATATTGCCACCCGGAAAAAAGATCGGCGAAACCACATAAGAATCGGTGCTGATGGCAATCTTACCTTTTAATTCCAGTACAGCTCCATCATGTTGTTGGTCGAGCATAGGATTTTTAAGCACATCAAAGACGCCGCTCTTGAGCAACTTATGGGTGAGGATACCCCCACTGCCGTGTCCCATGTTGATGTGGTCAAAATCGAATTGGGGTACCGGGCATTGTAATTCGAGGCTCATAGGCTTTCTGCTTTTTGCATGTTCCAGGCGGATGAATAATGGTAATAGGCTGCACACGCTCCTTCACTGCTCACCATAGGCGCACCGAGTGGGTGTTCAGGTGTACACTTTATCCCAAAATTGGGACAATCCATTGGTTTTTTAAGACCTTTCATGATGGCCCCGCTGATGCAGTTTTTATCCTCTTCTACCGTGTCTGGTCCAAGGTTAAATCTCAATCGGGCATTGAACCTTTTGTACCGGTCTCTTACCTCGTAACCGCTTTTAGGAATGGGGCCAATGCCCCTCCATACCTTGTCTTTGATTTCAAATACGTCTTCCAGTGTTTTTTTAGCAACGGCATTGCCTCCTTCATGAACACTCCTCACATATTGGTTCTCTACTTCATATCTACCCTCTTCCAACTGGGTGACGGTCATGAGAATGCCCTGTAGCAGATCAATGGGCTCAAAACCTGTAACTACGATCGGGCATTGGTATTTCTCTGCAATAGGATAGTACTCATCGAGTCCCATGATGGTGCAAACATGGCCGGCGGCCAGGAATCCGTCAATCGTATTTTCAGGGTCAGAAAGAATGGCTTCCATGGCAGGAGGTACCAAAACGTGTGAAGCCAGGATGCTGAAATTTTCAGCCCCCGTGATATCGGCATGCACTACGGCAAGAGCATTGGCAGGGGCTGTTGTTTCAAAACCCACAGCAAAAAACACCACTTCTTTATCGGGGTTCGACTTTGCCAATTGAACCGCTTCGAGGGGGGAATACAAGATGCGCACATCCGCTCCTCTCGCCTTCACTTCAAGCAAGCTCTGGCTGCTGCCTGGCACCCTCAACATGTCACCATATGAACAAAGGATGACATCCGGCCTACTTGCCAACTTTATGGCCTCATCGATGACACCCAGACTGGTCACACAAACCGGACAGCCGGGACCATGAACCAGTCTGATGTTTTTGGGCAGGAGGTCAACAATCCCATTTTTTACCAGGCTGTGGGTCTGACCTCCGCAGATTTCCATTAAGGTCCATGGCTGGGTCACTTTTTTGTGTATTTGTTCCATGAGCACATCAAAAAGATGGGGATCACGGTATTCGTCTAAATGTTTCATTTTTTTTGCTTTATCGTGGAGTAATAATCTCAAATACTAACCATCTGTATTTTCAAGCTGTTCTGTTACTTCGCCCATTTTCAACAGGTAATCGAAAGTAAGACGGGCCTCTTCTTCATCGACTACACTGATGGCTACACCTACGTGTACCATAACATAATCGCCCACCTTTGCCTCAGGTGTCATATAGAGATTGACTTCTTTGGCAATGCCTCCAAATGAAACTTTTGCAGTTCGAAAGGTTTCATCCAGCTGAGCGGTAATTTCCATTATTTTTCCCGGAATGGCTAAACACATGTGGCTGTTATTTTGATCGATTCAACTAATTTTTTTTCTTCTGCCATCTGGTACCATGCCAGTTGGCCCACTGCAATGTTTTCATCATTGGGACTCAATTGTTGGTGCAGATAAATTTGGATGTCATTTCTTTTTAAAGTTTGAATGGCTGTAATGAGGTAATCATTTTGAAATACGCCACCACTCAGGGCCAGGTCTTTGATGACGTGGAAATCTGCCAGGTCAAGGGCAAGAGCTGCCAGGCTAAACCAGAATTTACGGGCCATCTCACCAGTTGACAATCCTTCATTCAAATCGCTAATAATTTGATCAGGCAAGGCCGAATGGTCAATTCCCGTATCCGTGATTATAAATGTGTACAGTTGTTGTGGTACACTCCACTCCTCTTTCCAGGCCAGGGCTTCCAGCAGCATGGCGGCTTGTCCCTCATAACTTTGTTTGGTGCAAACTCCTGTTATGGCAGCCAATGCATCGATGAAACGACCCATGGAGGATGTCTTCAATGAAGCTTGGCTTCTCAAACGATGGAAAAATTTCCTCTCCTGTTCTGAGAATTGATCTTGAAGCAGGTTTTGACAGCCTTCATGATTACCTAGCAATGATAAAGCACTAAGCCTGGGTTCCTCACTCATTTTATCGCCAGCCAGCTGAGCAAAGTAGTTGAGGCCATGGTGATGAATCATATCATAGTCGTGATAAACAAAACTTTCGCTGCCCCAAATCTGACCATCGTCTCCATAGCCGGTACCATCCCACACCAATCCTAAAACAGGCCGGTCATGATCCCACAATTGATTCTCGGCCAGGAGGGCGGCAAAGTGGGCCTTGTGGTGCTGTACGGTGACCAATTCCAACTGATGTTGCGCGGCATATTCTGCAGCCAACTGACTGCTGTGATAATCGGGATGAGCATCGGCAAAAACCCGGGTAACCCGGGCTTGGGTCAGTTGAATCAGGTGATTCATACATGATTGATAAACACCTATACTTTCATAGGATCCCAGCTTACCCAGGTATTGACTCACATTGAGATTGTGTTGATCCCGGATGGCAAAGCTTGATTTCATATCGGCACCAAAAGCCAGGTGACAATCTGGATACTTTTTCAATACTTGGGTCATAATGGCCGGCGCAAATCCCCTGCTCCTTCTGATAATAATTGTATTTCCCTTTTGGCTGCATCGCAATACGGAGTCGTCCTGGGGCACCACAATATCCCTGTCGTTGGTTAGAAAATAATCAGCGATTCCTGCCAGATTTTGTAAAGCCTCACGGTCTTTGTATTCGATCGGACAGCCACTGACATTGGCACTTGTTGCCACCAATGGTTTTTGAAAACGATGGCTGATCAATTCCAGGAGCGGAGAATAAGGCAACATAACACCTAAATGGACCAGGCCCGGTGCCAGATCTTCACTGCATATGCCGGTCATTTTTTGCTTTTTCAGTCGACACAATACGATGGGCGCCTGACTTGATTCCAGCCATTGTTGCTCCGGAGCCGTGATGACTACATCGTTTTGAGCCGTTGTCAAATTGGGGTACAATACCGCCAGCGGTTTGGCCGGACGTTGTTTTCGTTTTCGCAATGTTTGAATGACTTTCGCATCGGTGGCATCGCACAAAAGCAAATAGCCGCCAATACCTTTCACCCCTACAATTTTGCCATGGTTAAGCGCATCAAGGGTGAGATCCAGCATTTCGTTTTGGTCGGTAGAGGGGCATTGTTGGTTTTGATCCCACCACTGCAGTTTCACCGCGCATGCAGGGCAGGAATTGGTCTGACTGTAGAATCGTCGGTCTTTGGGATTGGAATACTCAACCTCACAAGATGGACAGGCTTGCAGATAATGCATCGCAGTATTTTCCCTTTCGTAAGGTAGGTTCTGAATGATAGAATATCTTGGACCGCAGTTGACACAAGTAGTAAATGCATAGTCTTTCCGTTTGTCGCCTTCGGTGTATAAACTTTGCCTGCAGGATGGACATAGGGCGAGGTCGGGTGTAATCCACATATCAAACGTTTGCCTTTCCTTTTCTTTTTCTATCGAAAAAGAAGCATATGGGAAATAATCCACCAACTCGGTTTTAATGTGTGAGATGACGGCCATGGCTGGTAGCTCGTTGCGAAGATGGTGTAGAAAAAGCTCAGTCCCTTTTTGGTCGGTATTGAAATAAATGTGTACCCCATCGTCAGCATTGACGACCTTACCCTTAAGTTGTAAGGAGGAGGCAAGGCGATACACTGCAGGTCGAAAGCCTACACCCTGTACCCTGCCCCTGATATGAATATGGCGGGTAAACATTCTCTCTGATTTGATCAGACCGCTACGGCCTGTTGTTGTTTTACTTTGAGCCAGTTGTACCATTGCTCCATGCCTTCACCGGTAAGGCTGCTCACTTCCAGGATTTCTATGCCGGGATTTACCCTTCTTGCATTTTCCTTTGCTTTTTCGATATCAAATGGCACATATGGCAGCAGGTCAATCTTGTTGATGATACAGAGATGAGACGTATAAAACATATCCGGATACTTCAACGGTTTATCGTCGCCTTCGGTCACACTTATGACCACCACCCTGTACTTTTCACCCAGGTCAAACATGGCAGGACAAACGAGGTTGCCCACATTTTCGATGAACAAAACAGCATCTTGTTCAGGCTTCATGCCCTGCACTGCGTGATAGACCATATGGGCATCCAGGTGACATCCTTTACCCGTATTGATTTGGGTTACCTTGGTGCCTGTGGCATGGATGCGATCTGCATCGTTGGAAGTTTGTTGATCGCCCTCAATGACGGCAAAAGGCACACTGCCTTTTAGGTCGGTAAGGGTTTTTTCCAGCAGAGAAGTTTTGCCGGAACCGGGGGAACTCACCAGATTTAAACATAAAATATCTTTGGCATCAAAATAACCGCGATTACGTTCTGCCAGCAGGTTGTTTTGTTGCAGGATGTCTTTTTCGACATCGATAATTTTGTTTGAATCTATGTGTTCATGATCGTGGGAATGGCCGCCTCCGCAGCCGCAGCTTACACACATATTTGTAATATTTAGGGTAACATCAGTCGAGGCTAAGAGATTTTACCCTCAGTTCCTTTCCTGAAATAATTTCTTTAAAATGACTTTGACATACCGGGCAAAGGTCATAAATTTGGGATACGGCAAAAGCTTGGCCGCAGTCCAAACATTTTGCATTGCCTGGTGGTCTTATAATTTCAAGAGCAGCATTCTCCAACACAGTGCCTCTGATGGCCTGTTGCCAGGCAAAATCGAAAGAAGCCATTTCTACGCCACTCAACTCACCAATGACAAGCTCTATGCCGTCAAAATGCCCGACACCTGCCTTTACAGCTTCCTGATTGGCAATGTCGATAATGCCCATGGCGATGGACAACTCATGCATAAATTAGGCCCTTCGGGCTTTTGATTTTTTCATTACAATGACAACAACTGCCAGTGATAATACGATGGCAATAGATACCAACGCATGCTCAGGCTGCGTAAAATAGTGAATAATGCTCCAACCATCATGGCTATGATCGCCGTGGCCCGGATGCGCCAACATCAATTCTGGAAGTGATACAATAATAAGCACCAAAACAACTTTGCTTAAGCTTAGTATTCCTTTCATGTTTATTTAGATTGATTAAAAATGAAGAAATTGAAAATATTTAGATTCTGTTGAACGAAAGTAAATAGCTTGGTATATGACGTTTATGACCCAAATCATATTTGGCGCTGATCATTGTCAGCAAAATTCGATAAACCCAGTTCTAATTTTCCGAAGTTTTTTAACCTATACAAATCTAAAGGCCAATGTCAAAACACCATCATTCCCAGGAAAAGTGGTTTGAACAACCCACTTACTACGACGAAATCCGCTTTAAGGGTTATTCGCGCAGGGACTTCATGAAATTTGCCAGCATGATGGCAGCCTTTATTGGTTTGGAATCATCCGCCATTGGTCAGGTGGCTAAGGCGATGGAAACTAAGCCAAGGCTACCGGTCATTTGGTTGCATTTTCAGGAATGCACTTGCTGCAGCGAAAGTTTTATTCGTTCATCACACCCCATTGTAGCCGATATCCTATTGGATAAAATATCTCTCGACTACTCAGAAACCCTTATGGCCGCTTCGGGCACTCAGGCAGAAGCCGCTTTAAAAAACACCCTTGAAAAATACAAAGGACAATACATCTTATGTATAGAAGGCAGTGTGCCTGTGGGAGCGGATGGTGTTTATTGTATGATTGGTGGAAAAACCTCCATGCAGATTCTGGAAGAAGTATCAGAACATGCAGCCGCCGTAATTGCCTGGGGTAGTTGCGCCAGCAATGGTTGTGTGCAATCTGCCAAACCCAATCCTACCAAAGCCACCCCAATCCATAAATTGGTAAAAGGTAAGCCGGTCATCAAAGTACCAGGATGTCCACCTATCGGAGAAGTCATGGCAGGTGTGATTGTGCACTACCTCACTTTTGGTACCATTCCGGAACTGGATCGTTTGGGCAGGCCTAAGGCATTTTACAGCAAACGTGTGCACGATACTTGTTACAGGAGACCATTCTACGATGCTGGTTTGTTTGTAGAAAGTTTTGATGATGAAAATGCTAAAAAAGGATATTGTCTGTACAAAGTAGGTTGTAAAGGACCAACTACTTATAATGCCTGTGGTGTCATGAAATGGAACGAAGGTACCAGTTATCCTATCCAATCGGGTCACCCCTGTATTGGTTGTAGCGAAGAAAATTACTGGGACAATGGCCGACTCTACGAAAGGGCATCTTCCTTTGCGGGATTTGGTATTGAATCAGATGCAGATACCTTAGGTAAATATGCACTGGGAGCCACAGGAGTGGCATTGGCCGGTCATGCCGTACTTACCAATCTTAAAAAACGAAAAGACATCAACACACTTACGGCCGAAGGAGAAGCCGGTGACGTAGATGTAATTGAATAAACCATAAAAACCAGGTATAATGGGAAAAAGAATAGTTGTAGATCCAATCACCCGTATCGAAGGGCACCTCAGGATCGAAGCAGATATAGAAAATGGTAAAATCAAAGATGCCTATAGCTCGGGCACCATGGTGCGCCTGATCGAAGAAATTTTAAAAGGAAGAGATCCCCGCGATGCATGGGCTTACGTAGGCAGGGTATGTGGCGTTTGTACTTCTACCCACTCTCTCACATCAGTGCGTACCGTTGAAGATGCACTCGACATCACCATCCCTGCCAATGCCGAGTTGGTGCGAAACATCATGCACTGTACCCTGTACATGCACGATCACGTAGTTCACTTTTATCACCTTCATGCCATGGACTGGGTGGATGTGGTCAATGCCTTGAAAGCAGATCCTAAAAAAACATCAGAACTGGCACAGAGCCTTTCGCACTGGCCCAAAAGTTCACCCGGCTACTTCAGCGATATTCAGGCCCGAATAGGTAAGTTTGTAGCCAGCGGCCAATTGGGTATCTTCTCCAATGGATATTGGGGACACCCTGCTTACAAACTGCCACCTGAAGTAAACCTCATTGGTTTGGCACACTATCTGGAAGCACTGGAGTGGCAAAAAGAAATCGTAAAAATCCATGCCATCTTTGGCGGTAAAAACCCACACCCCAACTATCTGGTGGGCGGTATGGCTTGTTCAATTGGTCTTGATGACGTAAGCGGTATCAACGCAGAAAGACTCGCCATGGTTGATAGACTGCTTACCGAAGGAAAACAATTCATCGAACAGGTGTACATACCTGACCTTATGGCCATTGCCTCTTTCTACAAAGACTGGGGAGCCATTGGCGGTGGACTGGGCAACTATCTGGTGTATGGCGACTTACCTACCAAAGGAATCAGAGATACTTCTTCCTTTAAGTTTCCATCAGGTGCCATCCTCAACAAAGACATCAGTAAGGTATATGATGTGGATTTGAAAAAAGACGATGAAGTACAAGAATTTATCAAACACTCCTGGTATGAATACAGTGGAGGTGATGACAAAGGTTTGCACCCTTGGAAGGGAGAGAGCAAAATCAATTATACAGGTCCCAAACCCCCATTTGAGCACCTGGATGTAAAGGACAAATACTCCTATCTCAAAACACCAAGGTGGAATGGCAATGCCATGGAAGTAGGACCACTGGCAAGAGTGTTGGTAGGTTATGCCAAAGGCATTGAAGAATACAAGGCAGTAGTAGACAAAGCACTTACCGATCTAAACGTACCGGTAACCGCCCTCTTCTCCACATTAGGCAGAACCGCTGCCAGAGGTTTTGAATGTGCATTGACCGCCAACTGGGGCAGAGAATTTTTTGATCAGCTCATCAGCAACATCAAAAACGGTGACACCCGCATGGCAGATACTACCCGCTTTAATCCGGAAACATGGCCCGCTCAGGCCCTAGGAGTAGGATTTGCTGAAGCACCACGTGGAGCCCTCGCCCATTGGATCAACATTGAAGACCAGAAAATTGCCAACTACCAATTGGTGGTTCCTACTACCTGGAACGCATCGCCGAGAGATACAAAAGGCCAATTATCAGCCTATGAGTCATCCCTGATCGATACACCGGTAGCCGATGAAACCCAGCCACTGGAAATCATCAGGACCATCCACAGTTTTGACCCATGCATGGCTTGCAGTGTTCACCTTTATGATGAAGAAGGCAAAACAGTTAGTAGAGTCAATGTGGTAGGAGATTAACCCTTAAAACTTAAAACAATGGCAGAAAAACTATTGAGGGTACACAGGCTTCGACGCATCTATGTGTGGGAGTTACCCGTAAGAATATACCACTGGGTCAATGTTTTGGTGCTCCTTGTGCTGATCGTTACCGGCTTTTACATTGGCAATCCACTGGCTTTGATGAGTGGAAAAGAAGCCTCCGAGGTCTACACCATGGGTTGGTTTCGATACCTGCACTTTGCAGCCGCATATATCTTTTTCTTTAATTTTGTATTCCGCATTTACTGGGGCTTTGCAGGCAATAAATACGCCAACTGGAAACAGTTTATTCCCACTACAAAAACATTTTGGAAGGAGTTAAAAACGGTGCTGAAAATGGACATCCTTCTGATGAAGGGAAACAAAGAAGAAAGGGAACACCTCACCATAGGTCACAATGCTTTGGCAGGACTGACTTATTTTGGAACTTTCCTTGCCTTTTTGCTTCAATGTCTCACCGGTTTTGGACTTTATGCCTCAATGGCTTCCTGGTGGTTTCCCAAATTGTTTGCCTGGGTACCTTTTGTACTGGGAGGCGATATTCTGACCCGACAGATCCACCACTGGACCATGTGGTTTTTTATCCTCTTTGCCGTCATCCACGTTTACCTGGTATTTTACCATGACTACGTAGAAGGACGTGGAGAGATCAGCAGCATGGGCGGAGGCTGGAAATTTATCGAAGAAGACTATTTTGAAAAAAACAAGCCACACACACCTAATCCAGAAAAATGATCAATCTTCAAAACAAGCCTGTACTCCTACTCGGCATTGGAAATATTCTAATGGGCGATGAAGGCGTAGGAGTACACGCCATCGAGCGGGTGAAAAACTTTGAACTACCGGAATGGATGGACATCCTGGACGGCGGAACAGGAGGTTTTCACCTACTCGAATATTTCGAAAAATACAGGCATGTAGTCATGATTGATGCTACACTGGATGACAAAGGTGCCGGCAAATGGCGCAAAATAAAACCCAGGTATGCCAATGATTTTCCCAGAGCGATGAGCACACACGACATCGGACTCAAAGACCTTGTCAGTGCTCTTCACTTGTCGGGAAGGCTGCCTGAAATCAGTCTGTACGTCATCAGCATAGCCAGCATCCAGCAGCAGGGCATCTACCTCACCGATGAAGTAAGTGCAGGGCTGGATCAAGTGCTAACCGATATCGTGAATTCAATCCAAAAACCAAAAGAATCCATTGAGATTAAAGTTTTAGCCGTATAATAATCCCATTGATCATCAATGCAATCATCAATAAACCCGGGCCAGGGAAGCTGCCAGGTCTGTTGGTGCATGTTCCAAAATAAGTGGTAAATCATTCTGCACATTATCAAACTCGCCCTCTTCAATACCTCCGGCGAACATCAGCATCAGCTCGATAACAGGGGCAGGTACACCGTACCCCGACATTGTACTCTTAAAGGTAGCAAAGTCAGGAGATACGTAAACAACCGGATTGCCCGTGATGCTGGCAATTGTGGCGGCTATGTCATCAAATCCATAGTTGGCTACACCATTGAAGGCGTAAACCTTATTGGCATGGCTCGCCACATCACTGATAATTTTAATACCTGCCTCAATCAGGTCCTGTCTGGCAACAAAAGCAGTCAAGCCTTTTCCTGCAGGAAAATAAAGAGTATTACTTTGAGCCAGTGCAGCCTTATCACCCACAAACAGGGGTATGACTTCAGCGTATAAATTGTGTCGCAATATCGTATAAGTAATACTACTTTTTTGAAGCCATTGTTCAGTTTCAATGTGGGCCGACATAACAGGGTGTAGTGGACCATCAGCAGACTTGTTTTTATGGCCTGCACTGGTATAGACAATATGATTGACGCCGGCCTTTTCAGCGGCTTCCAATACATTCAGATGTTGTGGCCATCTGCCATCGATATCGCTGGCAGATACAAAAAAGAGGACATCAATGCCTTGTAAGGCGGCTTCGAGTGACTCTGTATCTGTGTAGCTGCCGGATCGTAATTCAAATCCAAGTGCAGCCAGGGACTTTGATTTTTCTGACTCCACATCTCTGACCAAGAGGGCAACATCATGGACCATACCCAACTTTGAAAGTCCCGTGGCAATACCCCCACCATAATTTCCGGTAGCTCCGGTGATTAAAATCTTTTGTGACATAAAATTAAATTTAAGAAATTAAGTATAATTTAGTTTTTTAGTTACTTTTGGTAACCAAAGGTGCGGTGATTTTAACCATTACGCAAGAGCTTACCGGAGCATCACTCAGTTACCCGCAGGTAATTATTGTTGACAACCATCCTATTATCATGGAAAATATGTTAGAAAAATATGGCAATGCCGACCAATGTCCGGTTCGCAACGTCCTAGATCGTTTTGGCGACAAATGGTCGATGTTGGTCTTGCTGCTGCTGGCGGAATGTGATACCTTGCGCTTCAATGAAATTCAAAGGTGCATTGGTACCATCAGTCAAAAGATGCTGGCTACTACCCTGAAAAGTCTGGAAAATGACGGCCTGGTCAAAAGAAAACTTTTCCCACAGGTACCTCCCAGGGTGGACTACTCTCTTACTGGCCGTGGTCAAAGTCTCATTCCCCATCTCAAAGGCCTGGTCAAATGGGCCGATGAACACATGAAAGAAATAAGGAAATCGCGCATTAAGTCAGAAAAAGTAAGCTAAAAGTTCAAAGACCGCTTACATCCTGATCATATAAATTTGATGTACAAAAAATAATGACAACCCAATTCAGACAAAAAATAGGAAATAGAGTTCATCCAGAACGTTGGCGGGCTGCCTGTCAATGCGGTTTGAGATTGACCCTTTGGCTTGTTTGGATTCTCCCGCTTGGTATGAGGGCCCAACCGGTCAATTTCAATTCCATTCCTTTAGACTACATTTACAATACCGGGCAGTATCCTCCTACCATAGCCGATGTGGATGGTGATGGCAGCGATGAATTGGTGAGGTTTAACGCAGAGGGTGTATATATCGACTATTTTCCAATTTCGGGAGGGCGTTACACTCGACACATCCCATTGTCCATTCAGCATCCACCCAAATGGAGTGTCTGTGCCGCGGATGTCGATAGAAACGGACGGGCAGACTTTGTGTTGGGGGGAGATAAAAGAGTAACGGTGCTATTGCAAACCGGTGATTCTTATACCGAGTCGGTCCTCGATGGCAGCCTGGTGAGTCAGCGATCCAACCTGCTGGATATTGATGGCGATGGCGACTTGGATTTGTTTGTCTGCAACGATGAAGGGGAAAATTTTTATTATAAAAATGATGGCATTGGTCATTTTAGCATAAGTACAGCCTTGACTGACCTCTCTGCACTTGCCGGCAATTATTCATCCATCTGGTCTGATTTTAATGGTGACAGGCTTCCGGATCTTTATCTCAGTAAGTGTTTTGCCAATGTACCACCTGCTGATGATCGAAGAAAAAACCTGCTTTACATCAATAAAGGTAATGGCCAATTTGAAGAACAAGGCCAGCAGAGTGGAGTAGCCGATACGGCCCAAAGTTGGACTAGTGCCGTAGAAGATTTTGACAATGATGGCGACATGGATCTCTGTGTTCTCAATCACGATTTGGCCTGCAGGCTCTACCGCAACAATGGTGATGGTAGTTTCACAGATGTGATTGGTAATTCAGGTTTAAATGCTGTTGACTACACCGCTTTTGAAGTAGCGACCGGCGATTTCAACAACGATGGTTATTGCGATGTGTTGACCGATCAGCAGCAAGCCCTGTTTTTGGGCAATGGAGACCTTACTTTTACATATTCCCCCGGATCTGCCAAAGCAGGGGCTGTGGGCGACATCAACAACGATGGGTTTTTGGATGTTTTCAAAGGGAGAACCCTATTTGAAAACACAAAAAATGAAAATCACTGGGTAAAAATTAGGCTAAACGGCATCCAAAGCAATCACCAGGGCATTGGAGCCATTTGTAGGATCTACACGGCCGCAGGTACCCAAACCAGAGAGTTAAGAGCAGGACAGGGCTATGCTGCTATGTCGGGCCTCCAAATCCATTTCGGTCTCGGAAAAGAAAGTAACATAGATAGTTTAAAAATTTGGTGGCCATCGGGCATTACTACCACCATCCAAAATCTTTTGGCGGATGCAAGCTATGAAATTACAGAATGTGAAGGACAATCTTATGCTTCCCTGCCTAAAATCAAAGACAGCACGATGTGCAGTACGCCCATGATACTTCATGCCCCCGATACGCAGACCGATTGGTTTTGGTCTGGTGGTGAAACCGGAAGTTCGATTTCCGTTGATAAGCCCGGCATCTATACCGCCTTTGGCCGCGATAGCATTGCCTGCTGGTATCCCGCGATCCGTTATCAAATAAGATCCGATAATACCAATCCACCCGTATTCATCAGAGATTCCATTTTGACTTCGGCTTGTCAGGGGAATGAACTCAGGCTTCCATGGTACGAAGACAGCAGCATTCTGGCCTCACAAAATTGGAGTGGCAAAAAAATAATTGTAGCTGATCAGGAAGGAAGATACAGAATTGAGAAAACACCTGTTTGTGCTCCCGGTCAGGTTTTGACGGATAGTTTAGACATCTCTTTTTTGAGTATCGACAAAGCCACTGTGGATTCCACCTACTGGACCCAGGACTCAGTCACGTTTTACAGTTCCGACCCCAATACATTGTGGTACCAGGATGATCAATCCATTGAGCCACTGGCCCAGGGGCCTTCGTATACCGGCTCAATCGCATTTTTATTCAATAAAGTATTTCTGGAAGCCTATCAAACATTGCCCTACCCTGTTCAGCGTGGTGGCAGGATAAATGCAGATGGTGCATCTGCAACCTTTGCAAACAGAGACCTTTACTTTAGCGTAAAGGAAGATTTGATTTTACACAGTGTGGATATGTTTGTGTTGAAAAAAGAAAATGAAGGCCTGCGCAAAATTATGCTTACCACCGGCGATGGAGAAATGATTGCCGAATATGTTAGGGATTTAAAAGATGGAAAAAACAAGGTCGACCTGGATATCCAATTGCAAAAGGGGAGGTACCGCTTGCATTGTGACCGAAACGATCAGGCCATGAATGCGGGAGATTACAATTATCCTTACCCGTTGGCTAATCTCGGCAGCATTGATTCCTGTTCGGGAAATGTCAATTTTTATCCCTATTTCTACAACTGGCAGTTTTCTAGCCTACCTCTGTTATGCACATCTGAAAGAAATGTGTTTATTTGGTTGTCGACTCATGAAAAGCAACAAAGAGATGAATTATTTATCTATCCAAATCCCGCATCTGATAAAATTTACCTTGGTGGCGACGCCCACAGTGTAATCGAATTTACTATTTTTCAACTGGACGGAAAATTTATAAGCCTGGGTGGTCGTATTGAAGATGAGGGTATCTCGGTAGCCCATCTTTTGCCGGGTGTTTATGAATTAAAGCTCAAAACTGCCAAAAGCGAGTGCATAACAAAATTGATATTTATCGCTAGATAATATCAAGCGGTTATACATAATATAATTTTTAAATACATATATGTATTATTATGATTATAAGCATTTAATACATTATTCATTATTTAAATATAGCTAATTTTAGAACGAATGTTATTGAACTTTGCCTTCCTGCTACAGCTATATTTTGATCATTTTCAGTCACAAAAGCCTTATTACCTTCTTTTTCCATTGTAATTTAGTTGCTAAACTGGCAAAAACCCAACTGTGATAAAACAATCGGTCAAAATTTTGAAAAATATCAAAATCTTTGGATGGATTTTAATTTTCCTGTTTATGGCCTCCACCAAGGCGTATGCCCAACCCCATTGCAAAATTCTGATCTTCCTTTTTCCCGACCTGTGCAACCCTGGTCAAATCACACTGGAAACTGTCGTGTTTGGCATGGCTACTCCTCCTTACAGTTATGCCTGGTCTACCGGAGAAACAACACCCACCATCTCTGTGCCCAATGCCAATGGCACTTATTCTGTTACCCTTACGGATGGTGTTGGCTGTATGGCTAACCACGAAGTGACAATTGACATTGCCAATTACACTTATTACATTCAAGCTTATAATCTTTGCCCCGGCGAAGAAATCAACCTCATTGTGGAATGGAATGGCTATGAAGAGCCGACCAATGCCCAATATGAATGGTCTACAGGCGAAACAACGACATTTATTACTACACCTACTCCCGGCTACTATGAAGTAACTGTAACTGACCCGGCCACCGGCTGTTCGCAGGTGCTAAGTACTACGGTAACACAGCTTCCCGGCCCTGAAGTAGAAATCACCGGACCTTTGACCATCTGTACCGGAGAGACCATCACTTTAACGGCCTCAGGGGGTCCGTTTAATGGCATATCATGGGCACCCGGTGGGGAAACCACCGAAAGTATAGAAGTAACGGCTCCCGGTTCGTATGACGTTACTGTTATTAGTGACAACTCTTGTGTTGACCACGATACCGTAATTGTATTATCAAGTGGGGTATTGCCCGAGGTCAATGGCCCTCTCAATCTTTGCAATGGACAAAATGGTACACTGATCCTCCTAAATGCCTCTGAATTTGTAGACATTCAGTGGTCGACCGGGGATAATACAGCTACAACCGTTGTGAGCGCGCCTGGTACTTACACCGTAACTGTAACCGATCCCAATGGCTGCATGGCTGAGGGTTACGGAGAAGTATTCAGCGGATTTCTGGATTTTACTGGTTCTGTTATCCCGGTGACCTCATGTGTGCCACCCAATGGCAGAATCGACCTGACAGTGCTGACTCCCGGAAGTTATACCTTTAACTGGAGCAATGGCAGTACCTCCGAAGATATCAATGGCTTGTCTCAGGGCACATACAGTGTCACCGTTTCTGATGCAACTGGTTGCTCGGCGGAATCAAGTTTTGTGGTGGATGCCAATATTCAATTGCCCACACTATCAGCCTCTACGGTTGCAACCGTATGCACACTTAGCATAGGGAGCATCACCCTTATGGTGGATCCACCAGGAAGTTATGCCTATAATTGGTCTAATGGTGCAACAACCCAAAATCTGAGTAATTTAGCAGAAGGAACTTATTCTGTCACTGTAACTGACGCAGTAGGGTGCACCAATTCTCTTCAAATAAATGTAATTGCAATCTCCCAAGCCATTGGAATTACCAACGTAATTGCTCAAAACAACACCTCTTGCGGCACTCCCAACGGTAGCCTGGAAGCCATCATGGCTAGTCCGGGAACTTACAGTTTTTTATGGTCCAATGGTGCCACTACCCAAACCATCACCAATTTGCCAGCAGGCCTTTATACAGTAACAGCAACAGATCCTGCAGGATGTACGGCTAGTTCCGGGAATAACATACTGAATGATATAATGCCTCCCATATTGACCTTAATTCCACTGCCTGCCATTTGTGCCAATCCCTTTGGCAATATCAATTCTAATGTGAGTCCTGCGGGTAACTATACCTTTCTATGGTCTTCCGGTGAAACTACACCCAATCTGACAGATGTGCCCCCCGGTATGTATTCATTGACGGTAACCGACGAAAATGGCTGTACCGATGAAGCAACGGCCACAGTTCTCGCCAGCAATGGTCTCATTACCTATCAATCTGCCCTTACACAAAACACACTCTGTATTGGTGGTAATGGCAGCATTGTGCTCGACATCACCTCTACCTCTCCTTATACAGCGCAGTGGAGCAATGGAAACTTCGGACCTACTTTAAACAATCTAAGCGGTGGACAATATTTTGTAACCATCACCAACAATGAAGGATGTGAAGTGGTAGCCGATTTTACCTTAACCAACATACTCAGTTATCCCACCGTTAGTGGCACTGCCACCAATACTTCCTGTATACTCAATACGGGCACCATTGATGTGACACCCAGTCCGGCAGGCACCTATTCATACATATGGTCCAATGGCGCCACTATAGAAGATTTGTCCAATCTTGGCGCCGGTATTTATACCATTACCATTACCGATCCCAATGGCTGCCAGGCGCAAGAGAGCTTTACCATTTCAGGAAGCTCTGACCTTACCGTAAGTGCGGTTATCAATCCGAATACCTCTTGCCTCATTCAAAACGGCAGCATCGATCAAAACATATCAGCTTCTAATGCCTATACTGTGCTTTGGTCCAATGGCGCCACTACGGAAGATTTAAGCGCCTTGGGTGCAGGTACCTATACCGTGACCATTACCGAATTCAATGGCTGTCTTACGACCCGATTGTACGAAATTACTTCCACGCTCAGTCCTCCCCAGGCAAGCACTTCCACCATGCCCGCCCGATGTACAGCTGCCAATGGTTCCATTGTTTTAAACATCACCGCTGGCACGAACCTCACGTATCATTGGTCCAATGACAGTACCACCCAAAATCTGGTCAATGTAGCAGCAGGACCTTATGCCGTTACCATCACTGATGCCAATGGCTGTACGGCCGTTGTGCACGATACAGTTACTACTGTGACTTCTTCCCTCTTCCTGGCAGCTCAGGTAGTACAAAACACCAGCTGCACCAATCCCAATGGTGCCATCTACACCCTACCCGGAGGCGAAGTGTTATCTTCCTGGTTGTGGTCGGGTGGACAAACTACGGTAGATCTCACCGGCTTACAGGCTGGAAATTATTCTCTCACCGTCACAGATGTTTATGGCTGTCAGATTGATTCAACATTTATAGTTACCTCTACACAAAGTTATCCTCAATTTTTTAATGAAATTATTCCTGCTGATTGCAGTGACGGCACGGGTTCTTTGTTAATTCACCTGACTTCACCCGCCAATCATCAGATCTTATGGTCTACAGGTGTTACAGACACCCTTTTACAGGAAGTAGTGCCTGACACTTACTATGTATCGGTCACCAATGCTTCAGGCTGCACCACCCAAGATACACTCACCCTGGAACCTCCACTGTCGAGCATGGTAATATCAGGGCTAATCAATGCCAATACCTCCTGCTCACAACCCAATGGCAGCATCACCATGGTGATTTTATTTGCCAATGATGTGAGCTATTTGTGGTCCACCGGCGACACCACCCCTGTAATCAATGGCTTGGCTGCCGGCGATTACAGCGTTACGGTCACCGACTCCATCGGCTGTCAGCGGTCCATGGTGTTTAATGTGGAACAACAGACAATGTTCCCCACCATATATTCAGCCGTAAGCCCATCGTACTGTGGACAAGAAAATGGTACCATCTTACTGCAAACGACTCCCACAACAGGTCTTAGTTATGCATGGAATGATGGCAGCACTCAGGGCAATCGCTCCAGCCTAAAGCCCGGTAATTACAGCGTTACCGTTACGCTGGCCAATGGCTGTGCAGATACGGCTGCCATGGTGATAAATGAGATTACTTTTAATCCGACCCTCCAGGCCAATGTCAGCGCCCTTACCTCTTGTCAAAGTGCCAATGGCAGCATCAGCATCAACGTGAGCCCGGTCGCCAACTATACCTGGCTTTGGTCCAATGGCGACACAGAAGCCAACCTGGACAGCTTACCTGCCGGTACTTATCAAGTGACCCTATCAGATGACAACGGCTGCCAAAAAACGCAATCCTATACAATAGCTGATCAAAGGATATTCCCTACCTTGACGCTGGTGCCAACCCAGCCAGCCTGCGGACAAAACAACGGCATCATCCGGCTCAACACACCCAATGTAGGTTCGGTCAATTATCTGTGGTCCGACGGCTTCACACTCAAAGACCGATATTCAATGGCACCCGGTACCTATGCTGTTACACTAACTACCGATCTGGGTTGCCAGGCATCTGACACCATTACCCTAAGCAACCAGGGCGGCTCTATCAGCTATCAATTGACCTCTACTGATAATACATCATGTCTTATGCCCAACGGCCTCATAAGCATTGATACTACGGCCAACAATCAGGCTGTGAGTATTCTTTGGTCATCCGGTCAAAGCGGCTCCATGCTGCCAAACTTAGCTGCCGGCAGCTACTACCTCACCCTTAGCGATGTTGCCGGATGCAAGGTTGTGGATAGTATAAGCATACAAAACCAGATAATATATCCGGATATTTCCTTTGTGCTCCACCCCGGAAATTGTCGGCACAATGGACAATACCTCGTATTTGATGCAGCGGTAGATACAGATCTCACCTATCTGTGGGACTACATTGAGGTCAATCCATTGGACACTCTATCTCCCATCCAATCAGGCCTGCACTCCCTTATTGTGCGCACCGCATTGGGTTGCCAGAAAGACACCACGGTATTGGTTGCAGCATGGACAGAGCCTGCATTGGTTGTGCCCGGCACCATTGTGCTCGCTCTCAATGAGAGTAGAGAAATTGAAGTCAACTACACAGGCTTCTCTTTTGACGACATTGACTTTATTCAATGGGCTCCCTACGAACTTCTTGTTTTTAAGGACAACAGTTTAGCCTCTGCCCTCAAGCCCGGCATTACACCTGATGCAGAGGGAATTTTACTCCTCACCATCCAGCTAAAAAATGGTTGCATCCTGGAGCAGCCTATAGAAATAAGGAGAACGAGAACCTACACTGTACTATTCCCCAATGTCATTTCACCCAACCAGGGAGGAAATACCAATGGCTCCTTCTTTCCGATCAGTCCCGAGGGCAACGTCAAAACCATTCTCTACCTCAACATCTACGACCGTTGGGGTAATTTGATGTTCCGCAAAGAAAACTTTGACCCCAATGTACCTGACCTCGGCTGGGACGGTTATTTTAATGGTTGTGCCGTGGTCCCCGGTGTCTATGTATGGATCGCTGAAGTTTTATTTGCAGACGACAGCCAGCAGCGGTTTAAGGGGGATTTGACGGTGGTGAGGTAGGGTAAGGTGTTTTGAATAAAGATTTATGGTGATCAATTCGTGTATTAAGTTTGGCAGCATAACCCTGACCCGCATGACACTTTAAGAGTTGAGGCTTAAAGGTAAAATTATTTGTAACCTGATTTTTGATTTAAACTTACTCCTTTATCCTGCCATATTTTTTGTGCAGGTATTCTTTCCATTCTTTAGAATCAAAAATTAAAGTATTAAACAAATAAGATTGATTCTCTGGCTTATCAATTTGATAAAGAGGGTTATCTATTTTAACAGAATCCTTTTCTGCTAATTCTTTAAATTCCAAACTATCCAATAATACAGATTGCTTATAATTCCATAGTCTTAAAAATTTCTCATCTTCCGATCCTTCTGGAGATACTCGACTTCCCCCAATAACATCTGCTTTTACATGTTTAATGAATGCATTATCAGAAATGATTATGTTACTATTTTCATCAAAACCTATAAATTGAGGAAACATTTGCTCGCGCGCCACATAACTCAATTCATCCCAGGTAAATACTTTTGAGACATCTTTTTTATACCCCTCACGCTGAGCAATTAAGTTATAACTAAAAAACAACAACCACTTATTGTCAATTTTAACCCCATACAGGTTTTGCACAAGATCGCTATAGCTATTAATATTCATGTTTTTAGTATTCAATGTTGTAAATAATTTATTTCTTTCACTATTGAAGGCTATGAAACTATCGATCCGATATTCGTTACCAATCTGCCCTCTAATACTATGGACATGTCGACCAACCATTTCATCTATTTTGTAATGTAGTTCATGGTATAATGATTCATATGATTTGAAATTAATTTTTACATACTCATCCATTTTTTTATGTTTATCGATATCATAACCGAAATTTGTACATGAATAAAAAAAAGAATAAATTAAAAGTATCAACATAAAATTCCTTTTTCCCATAGTTAAATGTTTCTTCTTTTTATCTTTCCTGCTTCGTTATCTGGAGTAAATATCCAGGTATAGTTATTAATCAAATGTGCATTAATAAAATCTCTCATCCATTTATACTTGCTATTCGAAGGTATAAACACATTGAAACACTCATTAAGTCCATTTATTCCAACCTGTGGCGCTACACCATCTCTTCGGTAATAACCTTCAATTGGGTTTCCAGAAATATCGGTTGTAAAATTAGACCCATATTGAAACACAGAATCAAAATTCGCAACATTTAACCAATATATTGGATCAATACTAGTTTCATGTCCCTTTGCGTTTTCAGGTGCAATTACATAAAAATTAGTAACTGTATTTCCTACTGCCAGGTAAGGCTTAAGAAAATCCATCACCCCATTTGCATGCGCATAACCCATTGAGTGCACAATTCTGCACAATTTTGCTATTACTTGAGATAAAACAAAACCCTTAAGTTCCCCCCATTTTTAAGACAACTTGCTAGTTAAAATTATAAACCATATTT
>CALMSX010000029.1 GCA_937872515.1 uncultured Bacteroidota bacterium | reverse complement strand
GCTTCTTCACCCACCAATTTGATCACCTCTTTTTTTCGGGCTACCACTCCTTCAAAAAGGCGGGTATCTGCTTCTGTGGCTGCCTCAAATTGAAACACCAGCAGTTGTTCTTCGGTTAGCTCAGGATTGCTCTGCAGGTAGTCGTTTGCAATTTTCAGACTGGGCTTGCCGGCGTTGTTTAAAGCCTTGATGTATTTCAACATAAAGTCGTAATCTCGTTTACCACCTTCGTACTCTTTGGCCATATCCTCAGAGTTGTCATTTTTGAGCAATACTTCTTTGGCCAATCGGAGCAGACCTTCTGCCTGCTGGCCTCCTACCACTTTTTTGATCACCTTTCCTTTGGTATCAATGAAAAACAGGGTGGGGTATGCACTGACGGGGTAGAGCCCTTCAAAGTCTCTTCCATCTGGCGTTTCCATGTCTAATTTTAAATTGATAAAGTTTTCATTAAAAAACTTTCCCACATCATCGCGGGTGAAAACATTTTTAGCCATCGATTTGCAAGGACCGCACCATTGGGCAAAGGCATCTACAAAGAGGGGTTTGTCAGAAGATTTGGCTTTTTCCAGTGCCAGCTTCCAGGTAGTTTCTTCAAATTTGATACCCTGGGCTTTGATCTGCAGGTGAAAGGACAAAAGGCTTAGAATAAAAATGATTGCTCTCATGTTAAAGGTTCAATTTCGGAATACAAAGATGCGGTATTGCGGGCAAATAGTCAAAGACTACCGGCAGCTGGCCCGCATTTTAACGGATGTTTATGAATTGATGCGCAGGTTTCCACTTAAAGGTTTTTGCAGGGAAGAGGTGCATATGTATTTTTCCAGGAGATCTTCCTAAAACGGTTATGTAACTGGTATAGGATAGAATAGGGAGGCAATGACACATCAAGGCTTATTTATTTTTGGGTGCAAAGGGCATTGATATGGGCATTGGCAGGTTCGTAGCCCAACTTGGAAGCCTGTTTCATGGCGTCACAGGCATCTGTTATTTTTTCTAACTTGGTCAACACGTTGGCCAGATTAAAATAGGCCTCTGCAAACTCTGGTTTGAGTTGGGTGGCGGTTTTGAAATCTTCTTCCGCATTTTCGTAATTCTCGCTTTGCAAATAGGCCAGTCCCCTGTTGAGAAAGTAGTCCGGGTTTTTTGCATTTTTTTTGATGAGGTTGGAATAATCTACGATGGCCTCATCAAACTTTTTGAGTTGCAGACTCACCATGGCCTTATTGGTCAAAGAAGCTTCGTGCTCCGGCTGTATTTGTAAGGCGAGGGCAAAATCGGTATTGGCGCCACTGAGATCTTCTATTTGCATTTTAGAATAACCGCGATAGTAATAGTACTCTGCCTGGTTGGAGTTATTTTTGATGGCTGCTGAAAAGTCAGCAACGGCTTCAGCATATTTTTCAATTTTCAAATAGCTTTTACCCCTGTTCTCGTAAAGCTCACTTTTGGTAGGCTGGTAATTGATGGCTTCTGTAAAGCTGGTTATAGCTTCCTGATACTGGCCCAATTTGTAATAACACAAGCCTCTGTTGTACATGGCGTTGTATTGGGTGGGCTTGAGTTTGATTACTTCGTTGTAGTCGTCAATGGCCAGCTCATAATTTTCGAGCTTTTGTTGGATAACACCTCTGTTGAGAAAGGCCGCATCCAGCGACCTGTCTTGCGAGAGGGCTGTATTAAAAGATTTAAGGGCGGCTTTGGTCTCTCCGGTTTTCATTTCTGCAAACCCTTTGTACTGCCAGGCTTTGGCAAACTTCGGATCCAGGCTCACTACTTTTACATAGTCAGTAAGAGCGCCTTTGTAATCCTCCAGGTTGAGTCGGGTATTGCCCCTGTTGTAATAGGCTTTGGTGTAAGAAGGATCAAGTGCTATTGCCTTAGAATAGGAAACAATGGCATTTTCATAAGCCTTGGCATTAAAATGGGCAATGGCTTCGTTAAAGGCGGTAACTGCCTCTGGGATCTGAGATTGGGCCTGAACCATTAAAGGGCTCGTGAATAAACAAATAACCGTAAAAGCTTTTTTAAGTCCATTAATCATTGACATACTACCGCTAGACATGCTAAACATATTAAAAATATATTTAATATAACAAATATTGAGCCAGAAGCTCTGATCTAAAGCCAGATAACGCATTAAAAGCAACAAATACTATTAAGCTTTTGCTAAAAGAATGAAAAGAAGCAAGAATTGTGACCCCTAACGTATTAATTCTCAACTTTTGCGATGCTCAATTGAAGGGCTTCAATGCCTTTTATGGTATCCAGACGAGAATGTTGGGCCACGGTAATGGTGTAATTGCCCTTTTTGGGGAATCTAAAATTTTCCTGTATCAAAATGGGTACTGCACAGTGATCGGCACTGCATTTTCCATGCCACTCACCGCCAGGGGTGCTCACTTCCAGTGATACAACATCCTTTTCCAGCTTCCCATCCGGAAAGAGGGTGTTGATCATAACATACAGGTTTTGGTACCGGTATGAATCTAACGCATCAACGCGCAAGACCATGTCATAATTTTGGGTAGTGTCTTCGATGGCTACCTGATATTTTACGCTGTCTGCCACGCTCCATCCGACCACCGGCAAATTGATTTTTTCCTCAAAGAGGGTATCTGAATGGCAGGCTGAGAGACCTACGGCCAGAATAATTAATATCAGGGCCGTTCTCATTGAAACATTTCTTTCATTCGCTCGAAAAAGCCCTTGTCTTCCTTTGTTGGATTGGGTTGGAAGTTAGGTGCATGTCGCAATTTTTCGAGGATGGCTTTCTCTTCTGCGGTGAGATCTTTTGGGGTCCAGATATTGATGTTGATCAACTGATCGCCCCTGCCGTATTCCTGTACAGAAGGAAGTCCCTTGCCTTTAAGTCGCAATATTTTACCAGCCTGGGTTGCAGCGGGGATCTTCACCTTTACCCTGCCGTCCAGTGTAGGTACTTCCACAGAGGTGCCCAGGGCCGCATCTGCAAAATTGATGTAACAATCGTGGATGATGTTCATACCATCGCGTGTGAAATGGTCGTGGGCTTGTTCTTCGATGGTGATAAGCAGATCGCCGGCCGGGCCACCACTTTTACCGGCATTGCCCTTGCCGCGCATTGATAGTTGCATACCTCCTTCAACTCCTGCAGGTATATCGATGTCGATGGTTTCTGCATCGTGGGTTACCCCTTCACCTTTACATACATGGCAGGTAGCGGTTACTGATTTACCGGCACCGTGACAAGTGGGGCACACCGCTGTGGTCTGCATTTGACCCAAAAAAGTATTTCTTACCTGTCTTACATAACCTGAGCCCTGGCAGGTGCCACAGGTTTTTACCGAGTTGGCATCTTTGGCACCTGTACCCGCACAGTTATGGCATTTTACCTGCTTTTTGACCTTGATTTTTTTATTGACGCCAGTTGCAATTTCTTCGAGGGTAAGGGCTACCTTGATGCGTAGATTGGTACCTTTTTGACCCGTTTGTCCGGTTCTTGGGCCACCCCCTCCACCAAAAAAACTAGAGAAAGGTCCGCCGTCATCACCAAAGATATCTCCGAACTGAGAGAAGATATCATCCATGTTCATGTTGCCCCCTTGAAATCCTCCTCTGGCATTGCCGGAAACGGCATCGTGGCCGTAGCGGTCGTACCTGGCTCTTTTGTCGGCATCGCTAAGTACTTCATAAGCCTCAGCTGCTTCCTTAAACTTGTCTTCCGCCGCCTTGTCTCCCGGATTTCTGTCCGGGTGGTACTTCATGGCCACCTTGCGGTAAGCCTTTTTGATGGCATCCGCTTCTGCATTTTTGGGAACCTCCAGGATTTCGTAATAATCTCTTTTTGTCATGTCTTTTATTTTCCGACCACTACTTTGGCGTAACGAATGATCTTGTCATGTAGGTAATATCCTTTTTCTACCGTATCAACCACCTTGCCAACCAGATTTTCGGCCGAGGCTGGGATTTCGGTAATGGCTTCGTGTTTTTCAGGATCGAAGGGTTCCCCTGTACTGGTCATTTCTTTCAGACCACGTGCTTCCAGGGTATTGGCCAATTTGCTGTAAACGAGGTTTACCCCATCAGAAAAGACCTCCGTAGAACCCGGCATTTCAGCTGCTTTTTTTGCACGATCGAAGTCGTCCAGAACGGGCAACAAGGCCTGTAAGGTATCCTGAGCGGCGGTACGGATGAGGTCCAAACGCTCCTTCATGGTGCGTTTTTTAAAATTGTCAAATTCGGCAAAAAGCCTCAGGTACTTGTCCCTGGCTTCTTCGAGGTCGGCCTTTAATTTGACCACATCAGAATCAGAAGCGGTTTCTGTAAAAAAAGCCGCCTCATCTGTTATTTCAGGGTTTTGCACAGCACTGCCCTCGTTTTCCATCAACTCATTGTCATTGTGAAGAGATTCTTCGGTCATATTTTTCTTGTTTTTATACGTCTATTATCCTCCTCAATATGCCTGCCAAACATCAAATTGGGTCAAATTGGCATATTTTGACCACAAAGAACCGAAAAAATGGCATAATAGCGGCTATAAAGAGCGGTTTTGGATGTAATTCTTTACCTCTATTGGCGTAGGATTGGTGAGAATTACCCTTTGGTCGGGGCCCAGTAAATAGAGGGTAGGAATTTGTTTGACAGCATACAGGGTGGCGATCGGACTGTCAAAACCGCCTTGTTGCAAAATGTGGTAAGGCCAGATGAGCCCATCATTGGTTATGGCCTTTTGCCAGGATTGACTGTTTTTTTCGAGACCGATGCTAACGATTTCAAAATTTTGGGCATGCAAATCCTGGTACAATTGCACCAACTCCGGATTTTCACGACGGCACGGACCGCACCACGAACCCCAAAACTGGAGCAGTACATATTTTCCTTTTAGAGAGGTCAATTCAAACGAAGTGCCATCAGGCAGGTTTGCGGAAAAAGTGGGCACATTTTCTCCATCGCTGAATTTGGGTGCCAGGTAAAAGTGTTTACCCACAAAAAAGAGCAAAATTAGCCCAAGTACAACAAGCGGTTTTTTTAGGGAAGACTGCATAAATAAATAATGTAACAAAGGGCAAAAAGGTTCAAAAGTGGGTTTGTAAAGCGCAGCTTGTTTGGTTGTGAGCAAGAGAAAAAATGCCAAACGTTCCGCTGGACGGGGTATATTGATGTTTTTCCTGAATGATACAATTTTGCTCAGTTGATTACTACCGTATATCAAGACACTCAGTCTTGAAGAAACTGCTGAGGGGTATGCTGCCAAGCAAGGGTCTTGAATCTTTTTGAATCAATGAGGCTTTGTTTTGAAATTTAGTCTTGGCATGCAAAAGGAAATTTAGGGTAGTTTGAAATTTTATAAAATGATGATCCAAGGTTGCCATTACAGCATTGTCAACATCGTTCACTAACAGATGCTGGTTTAATTGTATTATTTTTGCACAAAATCAAAGGTCTTGAAAAAGGAAAGGAAGGAAGATAGTTTTATCAAAAAGCCATTTTACAAGGGAGGTAACCAGGCGATGAGTGCTTTTGTACAATCCCAGCTGGTGTATCCCAAAGAAGCAGAGATTCCAATCGAAGGTACGGTGATTGTGAAATACGATATTGATCACCACGGTAATGTTGTAGATGCCCGGGTCATCAAAAGTTTGGGTCAGGTATTTGACGAAGAGGCCCTGAGGGTGGTACGACTGTTGAAATTTGAAGTACCCAAGACGCCGCGCAAACTGAAAGTGATGTTTCACAAAGATATCCAGATTCATTTTAAGCCACATACAACTGTGGCTTCTGCACCACAGCCGGTATCAAACCCCTCTCAAATTGTATATCAGGTGATATCGAATTCGGAAAAACATTCAGAACCAAAGCCATCAGCACCCAAACCCGGGGTAATTACGTATACTTTTAAAATAGGATAAGTAAATCGTTATGATTTACAAAACCAGCTGACTAGGCGATGTGCCAAAGTGTTTTTTATAGGTTTTACTAAACGATGATATATCTGAAAAACCCGTAGCCATGGCTGCCTCGGTGATGCTGTATTTTTGGTGAGCCATCAAAGTCATGGCATGGTTCAAGCGCACTTTCAGCGAATAGTGATAAGGACTGATGTTGAATGTTTTTTGAAATATGCGGTGAAAGTGATAGGGCGACATTTGTACATACAAGGCCAGTTGCGCTACATCGATGGCCTCATGGGTCTGGTGTTCTATCACAGCTTTGGCTTCAGATACTTTTTTGTATAGTATTTTAGAAGTTTGCCATTTGACAGAAGGAATTTTTTGCAGAGATAAATAAATGGGTATATGATCTTGTACCAGGGCCGTAGCCAAGTCATAATACAGGTTTTGAGGTATGGCATTCGGACAAATGGCTCCAGAAGAGAGGGAGGCATCCAGCCGAGTCAGCAATTGGCCAACCGCAGTTTGTTGGGCGCTGTATAGATTATCCAGAAAGTCGGGAGAGTTAAAAAAACGATCCAGGTTGAGATCTGGACAAAGGGTGTCGGGTCTCAATTGAGAAGCGAGGGCTTCGGCCAGTAGTTCAGGCGAGATGTCAATACAAATACCTCTTACCCATTCGTTGCTTTCTATTTCCACCTTACCGCTGGCATGTTCGTTGGCCAGAATGTATTGACCTGATTTTACTTCATAGGTATTTTGATTGACGGTATATTTTTCCATGCCGCTGCATACATATTTGATGGAAAAACTTCTGAAATCAATCCATGAGTCGAGTGTTTTGAACAAAGAATAATTGACCAGGTTACTTCTTCTAGGCAATGGCTTTGCATGAAGCGATTGGGCATGAAAAACATTCAACATACATAGGATTTGTTACCAAAACTAATGCAGTTAAGCTGGATTTCCTCGCCCAATTCATTTCATGACTTTTTCACGACAAAATACATCAATGATTGGCGGTGTAGAGCCATTGGCCAAAATGGAAGCCAAGGCAATACAAGCCCGCTACGGCAATGACAAAGGAAGGCAGTGAGAGGTACCAGTATTTGATTACATTTGATTTGTTGATATTCATGGTTATGATTTTATAAAACTTTTTACAGGTTTTTGAAAGCCGGTCTGGTGCATCCATATATAATATTGACCTGCCGGAAGATGGCTTACATCAATGGTGAGCTTGTCTGTTGCCATATTGTTTTTTTTCGGGGATGATTGCCAGAAAATCTGACCTCGACTATCACAGATGCTGATTTCACGGTTGGCCTTTTTCAACCCATCAGCCAGGTCGAGGGTAATCTCAGCCTGAGCCGGATTGGGGTAGAGCCTCAGCTGAGCAGCATCGTTGTCATCAACAGTAGATGTGGTAGCTGCCCAGGTATTGTAAGTTTTTAAGAGGGCTTGTACAACGGGTACCAGGTTCCATGAAATATTTTTAGCGTCATTGTTGAGAACGGCAATGCTTACTTCTTTTTCAGGAAAATACCATGCACTGGCCGAATAGCCCAAATCGCCGCCATGGCCATATCCGGTGTAGCCCAGGAATGATTTTTTCATCAGGCCCAGGCCGTAGGTGCCATTAGGGACACCGGATGCATAGACCGTTTTTTGGGCTTCTGCCACCCAGGCAGCATTTACGATTTCCCCTCTCATAAACTTGTAAATCCATCTGGCCAGATCGGATGAATTGGCATAGTATCCACCCGCAGCCCCAGCCACAGAATTGAGGGCAATGTAATTGCTATAAAAGTCGTGCGCATCCTCTGTAAGCTGATCTCCATTGAGATCCAGCCACACGTGACACACCTCTCCCTCCATGTTTTCAAAGGCCGGAATGGCAAAGGAAGTCAATTGATGGGCATCCAAAAACTCAGACCTTATGTATTGATAGTAGGTCTGACCCGTAATTTTTTCAATGATGATGCCCAATAAAAAATAGTTGGTATTGGAATAAGACCATTTCGCACCCGGAGTAAAAAGAGGAGCCTGAAGGTACCGGGTAATAATGTCCCATGGCGAAAAGACCACATCCTGATGGGTGATCATTTCTACGTTGAGCCCCTGACTTTCCAGGATGTCATATATACCACTTTGGTGTCTGAGCAGATGGGTGATGGTGATATTGGTATCGATGTGGGGCAGGGGCTCAATCCATTTAGAAATTTTATCATTGAGTGCCAGTTGACCATTCTGTGCCAGGTTGAGGATGGCCGCAGAGATGATGGTTTTGGTCACACTGCCTATGAGCAGCAGTTGATCAGGCCGCGCCTGTGTAACCGGGTTTTGAGAAGCCATACCCGAAGCAGAAGTCCACACATTGCCATCTGGCAAGACCATACCCCCACTCAGTGCCGCTGATTTAATGCGAATGCGCATACTATCCAGCGTTTTATCGAGGACCACCTGAAGGTCAGGATTGACCTGGGCAACACAAAAAGTGTTTTGGATTACAAATAAGAAAACAAGACAAATGGAAAGGTGTCGGTACATTTTTTTATTTTCAAAAGTAGGGCACTGTGGTGTTTGGTAGTTTGGCAAATCCTGCTAAAAATTCGCGGAGGGTATGGCGTGTGGCGCGGAGCGCATAGCGTATAGCGCTTAGGGCAAGGCCTCTTACACATTCCGCTCTGCGCTCAACGCTTAGCACTTGGCCAGATGCACCATTAGGTGCAGTATATCACGTTTGGCGCTTACCGCTTAGCGGGGGGCATAAAGCGCGGAGCGCATAGCGTAAAGCGCATAGTGCAGGGCCATTGCACTGATAGGGGCACCACATCCCGTTTGGCGTATAGCGCGGGGCGCGGAGCGCTCAGCGCAAGGCCATTGCACTGATAGGTGCTGCACATCACGTTTGGCGCTTACCGCTTAGCGGGGGGCATAAAGCGCGGAGCGCATAGCGTAAAGCGCATAGTGCAGGGCCATTGCACTGATAGGGGCACCACATCCCGTTTGGCGTATAGCGCGGGGCGCGGAGCGCTCAGCGCAAGGCCATTGCACTGATAGGTGCTGCACATCCCGCTTGGCGCTTACCGCATGTCGCAGAGGTACGAAAAACAAGGGGTGCAGGTGTGCAATATTTTGCACACCTACGCCCCTATCAAGGCATCTGCTCAATCATACCCCCAAAATTATGTACAATGCCCACATTGATAGGGTATAGAAAAATCTGGCTTAGCAGCAGGGATTGATCGTCATTGGGATTATCGAGTTTGGCTTTGCCATCCATGTTGTAATCACCGGCAAGGTAGCCGAAGGCGGCATTGTAGTTGGAAACGAATAGGGTGTTGGTGGGGTAGGTAAGTACATCGGTGGTGAGGGTGTTGGCATCGTCGCCGGGATTGGAAAATTTGATCACCCCGTTGGCATCAAAATCACCCGCATACAGGCAGGTGTAGCCGGGAATGATAAACTTGTTTTGTGCCAGACCTGTGTAATTGTAATTGGGGGTGATGCCAAAGTCAAAGGTAGGAGTGCCGGGCAGGGTGAAGTCGATAACTGAGGATAGATCCTGAAAAGAAATGGGTGAAGCAGTCATGACGCCGAGGTGGTTTCTGTGTTTGACAGCTACATAATAAGCATCATAGCGAGTATTCGGAAATTGGAGGGCACTTAGGCCATCGAGGTCCACAATATCGCCATCGCGCTGGAGGAGGGCAGAGCGGGTAGAGATGACTTTTTTGGCATCGTCCTTGCCTCGCAGCTCCACAAAAACCCAGTCAACAATGGCATTGTCGCCGGTAGTGAGCAGCGCCACAGGAGAGGTGATAGAATCAAAGTCAGAGAGCAGCCCTGCCCCTTTTTCTGCGAATCGTAAGGCGGGAGTGCCGGTGTTTAGGTCATAGACCAGACCATTGGCAGATATGACGGGAAAACGATACGGATCTTTTTTAGGAAGGTATGACAGCTGGGTCAAAGGATTGAATCGGAGCTCATCCCTCATGAGAGGCAGGCCCAGGGCTGAGACAGCATTTGAATTGATGAGGGCCCCTTCCAGGTAAGCCCTGAGTTTGAGGGCAAAGGAAGGAAAAACAAAGAGGTAAAGCGTGGCGCTATCACAAAACTGTTCTGTGCCGACGGTACTGCATACCTGGTAGCTAAAATGAACGGGGCCTGAAAAAGAGGAAGATGGCATAAAAGTAAAATCACCATTGGCAGCCAGGGTAAAAGTGCCGGAAGCAGCACTGATGGTATATGCATTTACAGTAGCGCCAGCAAAGGGATTACAAACGTCATTGGCCAGCACATTGCCTTGTAAAGAGGTATGGGTAGCACCGGCCAAAAAATCATCATTGGCAACACAGCTGCCATTGGCAAAGGGAGATGTGAGGGAAATGACCACCATGGCGGTATCACATAAAAGCGAGTTGGCAGCAGCACAAACGGCGTAGTAGAGGGTATCGGTGCCAAAGGCATCGGTATTTCGAAGGTACTGAAGCTGACCCGCTACAAAGGCAGCACTTCCTTTTTTGGGTGGCTGTACCAAAGCAGCTGTATTGGCATCGGCTGCAAGACAAGGTAAGTCAAAGCTGCGGTCATTGAGCAGGCAGGGCAGGGTGGCAGAGCCGGAGGAATCCACCACTATGTGGTCTGCATTGGCCACAAAACGGGCATGGGTGTCGAGGCTGTCAATGAGGGTGATAAAAAGTCTGTTGGTATAAAGTTGCACACTATCGGCAGTTCTCACTACACCAATATCATAAACATACTTGCCTTTGGCATTGGCGGTAAATTGATACTTACCATTGCCTTGCACTTCGAGCATGGCCTGGGCGCCCGGGGGACCATCTACCAGCGTAGCCTGGCTGTGGTAATGCCAGGGAAAAGAAAGGGAGTCATTGGTGCGCAAACTACCCTCCAGATTATGGTGGGTGTAACCAAAATTGACATCCGACTTTACGCCTTCGTCTGAGATCACGGTGTAGACTTTGGAGTAAGGACTGCAATAAAAACTAATAGGATAAGATATGGTAGCCTGGCCCGGGTTGACGGGGCGGATAATGATCACATCCGTAATACCAATAAGTCTTTCACTTATCCATACCCCATTTACGAGTTGGGGTACTACCGTATCAAATGCAGTGGCACCATATGGCTTATGAATAAACTGAAAAACGGGTCTTTCCAACGAAGGATGGGTAATTCGAAGATTAGTAAAAATTGCGGTTGCGCCTAAATTTTGGTAATATAGATCGATTCCTAACCTTGCGGTGAAGTTTGGATAACTCTGCTCTAATGAGTTTTTGATGCAACCGGATTGCGCATTTATATTTGTGTTAAGGACAAGGAACCCAATAATAGCCAATAATGATAGTTTGACATTATTTTTAAACATTGAATTAGAGCTTTACAAACTTACCAACATTCACCGCACCTCTTTCTGTCACCCATTTCAATAAATGTAACCCTGGGCTGATCTCTTCAACATTGATAGTGTTATTTTGAATAGTCCCACTTTTTAGGAGCTTGCCAGAAGTATTATAAATTTCATAGTTTGGTTTCATTAAATCTTCTGACATTATATGTAATTCGTATGATACAGGGTTGGGGTAAAGGGGGGTATTTATATTTATAAGTTCCTGAGTGGGTGACTTAATAACTTCTCCTATTATAAAGTTTAATCCTTCAGTTATTTCTATTCCATCGTGGTCATATGGAGTCTTTGAACTTATAAAATAATCATTAAATGATCCACCTGTAAAATAAGCGGTATTAATCGCAAAATCATGAGGTGGTAAAATGCTCTTCGCAATATATTTAACATCAAATTCTACATCATTAAAACCTTCCATATCATCAACAAAATATAATGAAAGTTGCCTGTTATTTGTCCAAACTGTTATTATAAGTTCAAAAAATGGCAATAAATCTCCATATGAATAAGTTAATGTATTTTTTTCTTCATCAATTATTATTTGTAGATTTATATTATCATTTTCGCTGTAGTTGATTTTAGGATTTATTCCCTTCCATTGAATGACTAATATCTGTTTACCTGGTTCACCAAAAGTTTTATATCCTATGGTAAAACCTTCAAAATCTTCTACATTTTTAACCTTTTTAATGGGGCAATTTAATGGTGTATAGAGATCAAATTCTTTGGATTTTTTATTCCCAAGCCCAATATGAATCACATTCCAATCAAGAATGAAAACTGAATCAATCACTTCGTTAAACAACTTTATCGGATGTTCTAATAAAAAGTTTTTATGTCTTGGTATCGAATCCCTACAAAGTATAATTTCATCATCAAGTTCGATGTATCCATCATAATTATAATTTAGATTATATTCCTGGGCCGGTAAAACTTTAATGAGTATAACAAATAATATTATTGCCGCTAATTTCATTTTTTGAAGTTTAAGGTAAAAATTATAAGCGAGACACAGACTTATGATTTTAGATAAGCCTGTGTCTGCCTTTAAGCTAGAAGCTAACTTCTACATCATTATATAGTATTCTGTTGCAATTAGCTTGACATGGAGTTTGGAGTAGTTCATTGCATTCATTATTAGATACACAAGCTGGGATTGGACCATTGCTATGACTTGCAATAACTTCCTTTTTATCAGTATCGTAACAATAATATGAATATCTTGTACAACAGCCACCACCACAGATTATTTGGTCTACATATAAGTTGCCCCTTTCATCCTCAAATTGGCACAATTGAAGACAAGATGCACTAAACACTTGAGTGTTAATGAAATAACCTGATTCACATGATGGAATGGAGTAGCTACTCAATTCGTGTTTTTCTATCTGTGTTGCCATAAAGGAATAAACTATATTTAGGAGGTCTGACGCTGCAGTATAGTTTCCTGAATTAAAATAACTATTAATTATTGCATTCAATGCATTACAGCTAGGATAAGTATAATTACGTTGTATATCAAAAAGTGTAAACCCTGTTGGACATTTTCTCAATTTATAATCTACTAAAATGGTACAACCTGCTACAACTACAGGAAAACCATAAATCATAGTATCTACACACCCATCAGGTGGTGTCCCTGTCGGGCCGCAGGGCGCGTCCCGGGTTTCTGCCAGGGTGGCAGCATTAGAATGTTTGTTTGTTTGTTTGGGCAGCATTGAAGTCGGTAGAGCAGGAGTTGATAATCAATAAAGACAGGGCAGAAAAAAGTAAAAACAGTACCGGAAACTTCTTTTTTCTGAGACTTTTACTGGTTTCAGTTTGAATAACTGGGTGCGGGGAAATAAAATAAGTTTTCATGCTTATAACATTTAATTGGGTTAGATAATACTCAAAAATACTATGTAAATATACAAGTCAATATTAAATTTTTATATTTTTTATGAAATTAAGAATAAATGGGTGTTAATACCTATAATATTTTATAAAAAAATTGGGGTTAAGCCTGATTCCCATTTTTTATTCTTCTTTTATTTAAGACAAAAATAAATGCCTATTCCCCTTTTTTACACACTCAATTTTGGAAAAGTAATGATAAAAGAGAAAGTGTTCTTTGTTTAGCTTTTTGCTACCTTGTTTAGCGCGGAGCGTGTAGCGCTTAGCGCGGGGCGTAAAGCTCGGAGCGCATAGCGTAAAGCGCGGGGCGCATAGCGCTTAGGGCAAGGCCTCTTGAACATTCCGCTTGGCGCTTACCGCTTAGCGCGGGGCGTAAAGCGCGGAGCGCATAGCGTATAGCGCTTAGGTCAAGGCCTCTTGCACATTCCGCTTGGCGCTCAACGCTTAGCGCGGGGCCAGATGCACCATTAGGTGCAGAATATCCCGCTTGGCGCTTACCGCATGTCGCAGAGGTACGAAAAACAAGGGGTGCAGGTGTGCAATATTTTGCACACCTACGCCCCTACCAAGGCACTTGCTCCACCATACCCCCAAAATTATGTACAATGCCAACATTGATGGGGTAAAGAAAAATCTGGCTTAGCAGCAGGGATTGATCGTCATTGGGATTGTCGAGTTTAGCTTTGCCGTCCATGTTGTAATCACCGGCAAGGTAGCCGAATGCGGCATTGTAGTTGGAAACAAAGAGAATGTTAGTGGGGTAGGTAAGTACATCGGTGGTGAGGATGTTGGCATCGTCACCGGGATTAGAAAATTTTATTACCCCATTGGCATCAAAGTCGCCTGCATACAGGCAGGTATAGCCGGGGACGATAAATTTATTTTGGGCAAGGCCGGTGTAATTGTAATTGCCTGTATTGCCAAAGTCAAAGGTAGGTGTGCCGGGCAGGGTAAAGTCGATGACGGAAGATAGATTTTGAAAAGAAATGGCTGAAGCCGTCATGACGCCGAGGTGGTTTCTGTGTTTGACAGCTACGTAATAAGCAGCATAGGGAGTATTGGGAAATGCGAGGGCACTTACTCCATCGAGGTCCACAATATCGCCATCGCGTTGGAGGAGGGCGGAGCGGGAAGAGATGACTTTTTTGGCATCGTCCTTGTCTCGTAGCTCTACAAATACCCAGTCAACAATGGCATTGTCGCCGGTGGTGAGCAGCACCGAAGGAGAGGTGATAGAATCAAAGCCCGGGATGAGCCCGGCCCCTTTTTCTGCGAAACGTAAGGCGGTAGTGCCGATGCTCAGATCATAGACCAGACCATTTGAGGCAATGACGGGATAACGATAGGGATCTTTTTTGGGAAGGTATGACAGTTGGGTCAAAGGGTTGAATCGGAGCTCATCTCGCATGAGGGGCAGGCCCTGGACTGAGACAGCAGTGGAATTGATGAGGGCCCCTTCCAGGTAAGCCCTGAGTTTGAGCGTGAAGGAAGGAAAAACAAAGAGGTAAAGGGTGGCGCTATCACAAAACTGCTCGGTGCCGACGGTGGTGCATACCTGGTAGCTAAAATGGACGGGACCTGAAAAAGAGGAAGATGAAATAAAAGTATAATCACCATTGGCAGCCAGGGTAAAAGTGCCGGAGGGGTGGTTGATGGTATATGCATTTACGGTTGCGCCAGCAATAGGTTGGCAAGCATCATTGGCCAATACATTGCCTTGCAGGGTGGTGAGGGAAGTACCTGATAAAAAATCATCATTGGCCACACAGCTGCCATTGGCAAAGGGTGGAGAGAGGGCAACCACCACCATAGCGGTATCACACAATTGAATATTTCCAGTAGCACAAACGGCGTAGTAGAGGGTATCGGTGCCAAAAGCATTGGCATAACGAAGGTAATGAAGCTGACCTGAAACAAAGGCAGCACTTCCTTTTTTTGGTGGCTGTACCAAAGTAGCCGTATTGGCATCGGCAACAAGATCTGGCAGGCCAAAGCTGCGGTCATTGAGCAGACAGGGCAGGGTGGCAGTACCGGAGGAATCCACCACTATGTGATCTGCATTGGCTACAAATCGGGCATGGGTGTCGAGGCTGTCAATGAGGGTGATAAAAAGTCTGTTGGTATAAAGTTGCACACTGTCGGTAGTTCTCACAACGCCTATATCATAAACGTACTTGCCTTTGGCATTAGCGGTAAATTGATAGTGACCATTGCTCTGCACTGCGAGCATGGCCTGTGCACCCGGGGGACCATCTACCAGCGTAGCCTGATTGTGGTAGTGCCAGAGAAAAGAAAGGGAGTCATTGGTGCGTAAACTACCTCCCAGGTTATGGTTGGTATATCCAAAATTGACATCCGACTTCACGCCTTCATCTGAGATCACGGTGTAGACTTTGGAGTAGGGACTGCAATAAAAACTGGTGGGATAAGAAATGGTGGCCTGGCCGGGGTTGATGGGGCGGATGAATACGGAATCCCCAATGGTAACCACTCGTTCGCTGAGCCAGATACCGTTTACAAGGTGAGGAACAATTGTATCAGCAATAATTGCTAAAAACGGTTTATGTATGAGTTGAAAGACTGGTCTCTCAAAAGAAGGATGGACAATTCTGAGTGTCGTGAAAGAAGCATTTGACCACAATCTTTGGATGTATATATCATGCCCTAAGCGGGCTGTGAAATGGGGAAAATCAGATTCAAGTTTTACTTTGATGCATCCTGGCTGGGATTTGACATTTGCGCTGAAAAACAGAATAGCTGAAGCGACAATAAATATGTATTTACTCTTTAAGTAAAACATGAAAATTAAAGTTTGATAAACCTGCTTAATTCAGATAGTTCATTCTCAGACTTTAATTTTAAAAAGTAAAGACCACTACTTAGCTCTTTTATATCAATAGAATTGTTATCTATATTACCTTTTTTAATTATGGAACCCAATCGATCCATGATCTCAAATTCAACAAATTCTCTATTAAAGTTTCTAAGATAAAGATTGTCCAATGCTGGATTTGGATAGATAATATTATTCTTATATGAGATTTGGTCAATAGTTTGCGTTTGAAGTAAAGATATTTTAAATTTTTGACCGGAATTTAAAGTTGCATTGGGATGGTCATAATGCAAATATGTACTAAAAGCCTCATCACTAAACTGTACATTTGAAAATATATGTTTTGTCAATGCAAGTTTTGACATGTCTTGAATAGATTGTCCTATTGCGTAGATTTCATTCAATGGTGCTGAAAAAGACTTAAAATCATCTATGAAGTACAATGCAAGAATTCTAGTTTGTAAAAACAAGGAAAAAAAAGTATTAAAATATTCAGGCATCGGTCCAAAATGGTACGATACACTTTGATCGCTTTCGTCAATGATCATTTGTACATTAAATACATCATTGGGCTTGTATGCTTCTTTAGGTTTAACATCTTTCCACTGTACTTTAATAACCCGATTGCCATTTTCACCGAATAATTCATACGAAATTGAAAAGCCAATAGAATCAGAAGTTGAAGTAATTTTTCTAAGTGCGGTATTGATGGGTACAAATAAATCTGCCTCCGTCGATTTCTTTTTGCCTAAGGCAAGGTGAAGAGTAGACCAATTAAAAATATAGAACGAATCTACATCTTCCCCTAAAACTTCCATCGGTTCTGCCAGCGTAAAATGGTGTCGCAAACCAATTGAGTCTTGACACAATACGATAGGATTCTCTAGTTCAAGGTAGGGTTCAGTTGAATAATCAAGTTTGTAGTTTTGACCTTGAACTGTTAAAATTGACTGAATAAAGCAAAATGTAAATGCTAAATAGTAGTAGATTAGGCAGGTATTTTTTTTATTCAATTTCATTTTTGTTTGTCTAAAGCTTTTATTCGTTGAATTATAGTTTATTAAACTTATACAATGTAAATTAACAAACGCTGTCATTATTAATTTTTTGAAAGCACCATTATCCTAATCCACTTTATAAAAAGGGCTCGATACTAAAAATTTCCTTTTACAATATAAAGAAACATAGTATAGACCTGGTATTAAATGATGAATAGGAAGATGATTATTGCCTGCAGTTTTTAAGATTTCTCTTCCAATCTGATCAGTGATAACAATTTCATCTATCTCAATATCTCCACATTTGATATAAAGGTTTTCAGATGCAGGATTGGGGTAGATGACAATTGAAGGTTCGTTTAATTCTGCAACCGAATTTGGATATAAACCCATTTCAAATACGAGTCCCTCCTTTATTTCAATATCATCTAAATCGAATGGAGTTTTGGAGGCGATAAATATATCGCTAAAAGGACCTCCAGTAAAAACGGCGGAGTTTAAAACAAAATCATGAGGCTCAAAATAATCTTTATTGATGTATTGGACATTATATTTAACATCATTGAAGCCTTTTAAATTATCCACAAAATAAATCGACAATTGTCTATTATTTACCCATACACTTAAGATTAAATCTAAAAAGGGAAGTAATTTGCCATAAGCATAAGATACTGTATTGTTTTCTTCATCTATAATCACTTGAAGGTTGATGGCATCATTGTCACTGTAGCTATAATCCGGCCTTACCCCTTTCCACTGGATCACTACTTTGCGTTTGCCAACTTCTCCTGTAACTTCATAACTGATGCTAAAACCTGTTGTATCAGTTTTGAGTTTTTTAATAGGACAGCTCAATGGAACAAACAAGTCAAATTCCTTAGATTTTTTAGTACCTAAACCAATGTGGATAACTTTTAAATCAACAATAAAAATAGAATCAATTTCCTCATTTAAAACGCTTATTGGTTCATCTAGGGTAAAATAGGCTCTGCGGAGAATAGAGTCTTTACATAAAATGGTGCCATTTTCTAATTCCACATAAGGGCGCTCCAAAATTTTAAGGGAATAATTTTGAGAATAAACTCCAAAAGAGAATAGTAGTAGACAGAGAGATATTTTAACTTTCATTTGCGCAGTTATTTACAATAGGTTTTAAAACCTATAATATTATAAAAATTTCAATCCATTTAATATATTTATCTTAATTCCAAAAGTAGCGAATATTTGATTTGATTGGAAGATTTTAGTATAAAAATTCTGTTGCACTTCGGATTCCCATTTTTTATTCTTCTTTTATTTAAGACAAAAATAAATGCCTATTCCCCTTTTTTACACACTCAATTTTGGAAAAGTAATGATAAAAGAGAAAGTGTTCTTTGTTTAGCTTTTTGCTACCTTGTTTAGCGCGGAGCGTGTAGCGCTTAGCGCGGGGCGTAAAGCTCGGAGCGCATAGCGTAAAGCGCGGGGCGCATAGCGCTTAGGGCAAGGCCTCTTGAACATTCCGCTTGGCGCTTACCGCTTAGCGCGGGGCGTAAAGCGCGGAGCGCATAGCGTATAGCGCTTAGGGCAAGGCTTCTTACACATTCCGCTCTGCGCTCAACGCTTAGCGCTTGGCCAGATGCACCGTCAGGTGCAGCATTAGCCCCTATCCCCTAGTCCCTATCCCCTAGTTATAAGAATGTTAAAAGCACTGTTAAGTTGTTGTCAAAACAAAACATGGGTCGTCTAAGCATTGTACATTTAATTTTATAAACATCACAAACGGATAATAATATGAATGGAAAGGTGATTTTTGCCCTGCTGACATTAGCTTTTGTTTCCTGTTCTCCCCAGCTGACACCCTTTAGTCAGGACATGTATGATCGGTACAGGTGGTCGGATGAAGAGTTGAAAAACATACAGTTTTATTTGAGCGACGACATTGTTTTGTATAGAAAAGATGATTCCAGTGAAGCCAGCATTGTTGATGGAAAGATCCGAATCAACAAAGAGAATACGGGGGAAAAAATTGTAATCAAAAAAGGTACACCTGGGGTCTTTTTATTTTCACCCAAATCCAATCGATTTGCCATATCCTTCCACGAAAGTGATGATAGCAAGTACCTGATGTTTGGTCCCAATGAAGCCATTAACGGCAGGTTTGCTTTGTTGGCCAAAGATTGGGAAAAGCACAAGGGCACCGTTACATACCAGAACCAATTGTACACTGTAAGAGCTGATGATGCCTTAAGTGTATTGATGGTAGACCTGCAAAAAGCAGTTAACAACTCGGTGAAAAACAAAGAGGAAAAAGGCAGGAGGCTTGACTAAGACTCACCGCTGTTTTCAAGGACCCGGGGTCTTTTGAAAATAGGCACAGTGCTGCAGGGCTCGCCATACATGATGCTTTGGGCCAATGGCTGCAACAGGGCGGTGACGTCTGTATAGGCAGAGGTGGGTACTTCTTTGTGGCTGCACCCTTTGATGACAATGCGTTTGCCAGCGTAGAGGGTGGCATCCATGTTTTGTACCGCCTGATGGTAGTAAGCCCTCAGCCATTCGGTGGGAGTACCATTATAAACTGCATGGGCAACAGGGGCGGCATAACTGCTTACCAGCATATAGGCCCATACCGGAATGATGGCATCGGTAGAACAATAGACACACAAAACAGAGCCGGCATATTTTTGCCAGTCGTGGCTTTTTAAAGCCTCTCTAAAGTCTTTTTCCTTTAATATCAGTCCGTGGAATAGGTGGTCTTTGAGGTCAAATGAAGCCACGGGCGTAGTGGGGTACATTTGCTCCAGATCGATGGTAAGGATGCCGCTTTGATCTACCCGGTTGATGAGTGTATTTTCTTCCATAATGCCTATTCAACAATATCAGAAGGGATTTCGTTCTGTTCTTCGGGTTGAATTTCATCTACATCGTTCATGATATCGGGAATGGGGCCTTCATCATTCTGGTCTTCCAATACAATGCTTTCTGTTTCGAGGTGTACGGTTTCGCCATCAACCATGACCGGAGTTTCTACCTCTTCAGAAGAGGGTACGCCGATGGAGTTTTCCGGCAGCTCAAAATCCTTCAGTTTGGGCAGATCCTGCACTCCTCTCAGCCCAAAGTAGTCAAAAAACTTTTCACTGGTGCCATAGAGCAGGGGTTTGCCGAGGCCTTCACTTCTTCCTTTGATTTCCACCAATTCTTTTTCCAACAGTTTCTGGATGGCGTAATCACAATTGACCCCGCGAATGCTCTCTATTTCAGATTTGGAAACCGGCTGTTTGTAGGCGATGATCGATAGGGTCTCCAAAGCCGCCTTGCTCAGTTTTTTGGTAGTGGTTTGTTTGAGGTAATTGGAAATGGTGAGGTGATAGGCCCCCTTGGTCATAAATGCATAACCGCCCGAAATTTCAATGATTTCAATGGCAAAATCGTCGCTGCTGTATTTGTCTCTCAGCATTTGAATGGCTTCATCTACCTGCCCCGGATCGAGCAGCAGTTCCATGGTTTCTTCTACCACATTGGTAATGTCGTCTACCGTTATGGGTTTTTCTGATGCAAAAATCAGGCTTTCGATATGTAGGACCAGGTTTTTATTCATTTTTGAGTCACTTTGCAGTTTTGGTCTGCAAAAGTACAATTTTTCATTGAAGAGAGGGCTAAAAGACAGGTAGACAGCAACTTGCCATAAAATACTGCCAAAATGACACTTTTTGAGCCATGGCACAACATTTGAAACCCTGGTATGGGGATTCGAAACCCGCAGAATCAAAATTAATTAGTGTAAAATCTAAAAAAATAAAAGAAAATATGGCAAAAGGTCAGATTTCAGTTCAAACGGAAAATATATTTCCGATCATCAAAAAGTTCCTTTATTCGGATCACGAGATATTTTTGAGGGAATTGGTATCCAATGCCGTGGATGCCACCACCAAAATTAAGGCCCTGGCCACATCAGGAGAGCCTACCGGGGATATAAATGACTTGCGCATCGAAATAAAACTGGACAAAGAGGCCAAGACCCTGACCATTTCAGATAAGGGTATTGGCATGAGTCAGGAAGAAGTAGAAAAGTACCTCAACCAGGTGGCTTTTTCCTCTGCTGAAGAGTTTATTGAAAAATACAAAGACCAAAGCATCATAGGCCATTTTGGACTCGGCTTTTACTCCGCCTTTATGGTGGCAGATAAGGTAGAAGTGATCACCCAATCATACCGCCAGGGTGAGGCCGCGGTGAGATGGATTTGTGATGGCAACCCTGAATATGAAATGGAGGCTGCAGAAAGAAGCGGTAGGGGAACAGATATCATTTTGCACATCAATACAGAGTCTGCCGAATTTTTGGAAGAAGCCAGAATTGAAGGCCTGCTGACCAAGTACTGCAAATTTTTGCCGGTAGAAATTCAATTTGGTACCCGCACAGAATCTACATGGGAAGGAGAAGGAGACGATAAAAAAGAAATTAAAACAGAGGTTGCCAATATCGTAAACAATCCCAATCCTTTGTGGAAAAAGAAGCCCACTGAGATTACGGATGAAGAATACAAGGCCTTTTATAACGAGCTGTATCCCTACAGCCAACCCCCTTTGTTTTGGATCCACCTCAACATAGATTATCCATTTAATCTTACGGGCATCCTGTATTTCCCTAAGCTCAACAACACGCCTGAGCTGCAGAAAAACAAGATCCAACTGTACAGCAATCAGGTTTATGTAACCGATGAAGTAAAAGACATCGTTCCTGAATTTCTGACCTTGCTGCATGGGGTGATCGATTCACCGGACATCCCGCTCAACGTTTCCAGGAGCTACCTGCAAGCCGATGGCAATGTGAAAAAAATAACCAACTACATCACCAAAAAGGTGGCGGAAAAGTTGGAATCTCTTTTCAAAAAAGAAAGAGAAACCTTTGAGCAAAGGTGGTCAGAGACCGGCGTCTTTGTTAAATACGGCATGATCAGCGATGAGAAATTCAACGAAAAGGCCATCAAGTTTGTATTGCTGAAAAACAGCGAAGACAAGTACTTTACCATAGAAGAGTACAAGGAAAAAATAAAACCACTGCAAACCGATAAACAAGACAGGCTGGTTTGTATTTATGCCAACAATGTCAAAGAACAGTATTCTTTCATTGAAAGCGCCAAGTCGTATGGTTATGATGTATTGATTTTTGACAGCATGATCGACAACCACTTTATGCAACACCTTGAGTTCAAGGGTGAAAAACTGAGCTTTGTAAGGGTAGACAGCGATACTGTGGATAACCTGGTACAAAAGGATGAGAAAAAAGAGTCCATTCTGAGTGACGACCAGCAAAAAGAAGTAGAAAGCTTATTTAAGACTTGTTTGGGAGATCAAAAGGGAGGGCATGTAGAATTGAAGGCCTTGTCGCCCGATGACCATCCCGTGATGATTACCAAGCCCGAGTTCATGAGGAGGATGAAAGAGATGCAGATGATGCAGGGCATGGACAATGATATGTTTGGTGACCTCCACAATGTAGTGGTCAATACCAATCACCCACTCATCGCCAACAAACTACTGGCTGAAAAGAAAGAGAAACAGGAGGAGATGGTTTCTTACCTGCACCACCTGGCGCTCTTACAGCAAAACATGCTTAAGGGCGAAGAGCTGGCAAGATTTGTCAAAGAGAGTCTCAACAGGTTGAGTTAAAATTAAAAGAGGGTTCATCCCTCTTTTTTTATGAGGTATTCTATGTTGATCCTTGAGGGTTCGCCATGGTAAGCTACTTCTACTTTCCGGAGGGCGATGGCACCCAGTCTTTCCATTGCGATTTGCGATCGGCGGTTGTTTTCGCCGACATGAAAATAAACCTCTGGTACAAGTTCGAAGGCGTGTTGCAACATCAGGTTTTTCATCGATGGGTTGAGTCCTTTTCCCCAAAAATTTCGACCAATAAAGGTATAGCCGATAAATACCCGGTTTAATTGCTCGTCAAAGTCGTAAAATCGGGTAGAACCTGCTACCGCCCCTGTTGTTTTGTCCACCACCAGATAAGCACCCTTTGAGGCCAGGGCTCCTTCAAAAAAAATTTCAAAAACCGGTCGCTGGTAACGGTTGGGATTGGGGTGCTGTTCCCAGATCAGCGGATCGGAGGCTACTTCATACAGGGCTTCAAAATCGCCGACTTGGAGGGCTCGAAGTTCGACAAGCTCGTTGGACAGGGGTAGTTGAAAGTGGGCATGGGGCATAGGCTTACAATTGATTGTGATCAATATAGTCAGATGCAAGATAATACATTGTATCTTGCATAAAAAATACAACATGAAAAAGTTGCTTTTATCGCTGTGTCTTTTCTCCCTGGTTTCATGCGGTTCCTACAAGACAGAAATGTGGTTTTATGCGGATGGATCGGGAAAAACCAATATCCAATATGATTTGGGAGCAATGATTAAAGAAATGAAAGCTGCATTTGAGGGCTTCGGCAAACAAATGGCAAAAGACAGTGTATTTTCAGATAGTCTGGCACTTGCCAATATTTTTACAGATAGCATCGGCAATGATATTTTTGCGACAGATTCAATGCAGAGTTGGTTATCGGATAGTACACAGTATGAATTGACGCAACCTGCCGTGCAGGAAGAAGCAGCTCCGGAGCCAGAAATGTACTATGATACAACCGGGTATAATGCTGATTTTTCAGAAAACTATTCGTTTGGAGATTCCAGTCAAATGGGTTTGAATATGCCCCTAAAGAAAAAATCAAGTGTAGAAAAATTTGTTGGTGGCCTCAATCAGGGAAAGGTAGACACATCAGTGGTAATATATACGCTTATACCTGACAGCGTCTTGCAGCAACTGGAAAATCCCGGCTTGCTTAAGCAGGTAAACTTGGAAATCCACCTTGACTCTGCGGAAGAAAAGGGCGTTATTGATCTGAGTTACACCTATAAAAACCTAAAAGAAGCCAACAAAATTGGAGAGATGATGGCGAGGGCAGAAATCATTGAAACGGGCGACACCACTTCTATGAAAAATTTCAAGCGCAATTTCAATTCACTCAATGAAATGAAATTTGATCCTATGGCGGGAATCCTGAGCAGCCCGGAGGAAAATGCCTTTGAAATGGGCATGTTGCCAAAAGAAATGGTAGAAGGCATTGATAAAAATGACGAAGAGAGTTTTGGAATGATTTTGGATATTATGGGCATGGATAAAATTGAAGTGATTTACCACCTGCCACGCAAAATAAAAGAGGTAAAAGGAGTAGAATACGAGCAAATTGATGATGACACCATTAAGTTGCGTTTTGATATGCGTTCGATGTTTAAAACAGGCAAGGTGCCGGGATACGAAATTCGTTTTTAAATTTTATTCCTATCTAATATACCAGATTATGATGCGAGCTCTATCTCCCTGAATACCCCAAAAATAAGGAGAAAGGCTGGTTTATAGAATGGATTGTAAAAGTGAATTTGCCTGAAGATATCGATCGTCAAAAGATTCAGCATTTAAAATCGAATACTTTGCATCGAATTGCCGGAGAATCGTCAAATGAAGGTTAAATAGCCTTTCTCGGTCCCATTGATTTTCTCTCAATGGATCGGGCACCCAGGGTATGTTGGGTTCACACAATAAGTAATGCCTTATGGGACTATTTAGGAAAGATAGTAAGGAGGGATCATCCACATGAAAGACCTCTTTTTTCCAAATATAGATGGTCAATAAATCGGTATCACAAATCACCCGATTGCCTGTGGCCTCAGATTCCAGTTCCCTTTGTTTTTGGGCTATGTAATCTATCTCTTCAAGTGTGTACTTGCCACCTTTGTTTTCCAGGTATTGGCGGGCAAATTCTGGCACAAGAGGCAGATTTAGGTCGGCAGAAAGGCGCTCGGCCAGGGTGGTTTTGCCCGAACTTTCAGGTCCGGTAAAGATAAAAAGTTTTTTCAATGTTTGTTTTCCGTTTTTTTCAACAACTCAGGGTTTTTGGTCTGAAACTTCTTAAGCCTTGGAATGCTGACTGCCCGGATATAGGGTTGATTGGGGTTGAGTTTTTCATAGTCCTGGTGGTAAGCTTCTGCAGGATAAAAACCCGTATATTTTTCAAGGGTAGTGGTAATGGTGCCAGCAGCGTATTGACCAGTGCCATACAGCGAAGAAATATATTGTTGGGCAGCTTCTTTTTCCGTTTCATTTTGATAAAAAATGGCAGACCTGTACTGCCTCCCGGAATCTGGGCCTTGTCGGTTGAGCGTAGTGGCGTCATGGCTGTCAAAAAAGATCTTAAGCAGCGTAGAATAAGAAATTTTATTTGGGTCATAAAACACCTCAACCGTCTCGGCATGGTTGGTAGCACCAGACGAAACAGCGTCGTAATTAGCGTCATCAGCAGTCCCTCCAGCATATCCGGAAACCACCTCTTCTACCCCGTAAACCGTTTCAAAGATGGCTTCTACGCACCAAAAACAGCCGGAAGCAAAATAGGCTTTTTCTATGCCTTGTGCTGGCTGGTAGACTGGTCCCGGGCTTGGGTCTGCGGATGCTTTACACGATTTGGTATGTAAAGAAACGAGTAAGGTCAAAGGTAGGAGCACGGCTGTGCTAAAAAATTTCATACAATCTATTTTGTGGTATAACGAAAGAAACAGGGGAAAGTTTTGACACAACAGCCGGGATTATTGAAATTAAATTCTTGTCTACCTGAGGAATTCCACACAAAAAACCTGCATACATTCAAAGCTTAAAAGTAAAAACAGGTGTATGTATTTTGCAGCTTTGACCATTTTTGTCAGTATCCGGCAAAACCAACTCACTTTGGAAGGTTATCCGGCCATACAATGCCAGAAAAAAGCGATATTTGCCAAAAAAGCAGCATGCAAATCATCACAGAGGAAAATATAGAGAAAGTCATTGACAGCTATTATGAAAGCGAGAAGAAGTTTTTCAGCGACAGAGAAGCCCTGATCGCGGCCCAGCCTGCCTTTTCAGCCATGTTGACCGACGAGGGCTTTGAATTGCTCTCTGATGACGAATATGAGTTGCTTTGGTTTATGGCAACAGTGATTCATACGGCATGCACGGATGTACAGGGAGCCATATCAGCCTGTGATGTAGAATCTATGTCGGAACTGGAAGAAGCCAACTGGTTGAAGATGGAAGAAGCGAAGGGGGGCAACTTTCACGAGCGGCTGAATGTGTTTTTTGAAGGCTATGCACAAGAGGATTTACTTGCCTTTGTGGAAGACAGTCTGGAGTCAGACGAAGACATTCAGGTTTCGCCGGCTGGAAGAGAGTTGATCTTTGTGGCTTGTAAAACCCTGATCGATGCCCTGGAATCTTAGGCATAAGTTTGATAACCAAAGCATAATAAATTAAAAAAACACTGCTATTTGATTTGCAGTTGCCCCTAACAACAAATGTTGTCTTAAAAGGGCGAAATCCTGTTTTTTATTCGTTACTTTACATCTCAATCTTTCACCAAAATCATGAGACTGACACAGTAGAATGAAGAACAACTACTTTGAGCTAATCAACCAAACCTACTTTTTCCCACAGGATGGTTTTGATCTCAGAAATGACTACCTTACTTTTCACGATTTTTCCCTGAAATACCTCATTGACAAATATGGTACCCCATTTAGGTTGACCTATTTGCCAAGGATCGGAGACCAGATCAAAAAAGCGAAAAACCTTTTTAACAAAGCCATCAAGGCCAATAATTATAAAGGAGAATACTATTATTGTTACTGTACCAAGTGTTGTCACTTTAGCCATGTAATCAATGAGGCTTTGAATCACGGGGTCCACCTCGAAACATCGAGTTCCTTTGATATCGATTTGATCAGAAGACTATTTGAAAAGGGAAGGATCAGTAAAAAAACATTTCTGATTCACAATGGGCATAAAACCGATGACTACCTCGATAAAATTGTAGGCCTGCTGGATGATGACTTTGAAAACGTCATTCCGGTTATGGACTCAAAGGTAGAGATCGACCGTTTGTTGGCAAGGACCAAAAAAGACCTGACCATCGGATTGAGGATGGCCATTAACGAAGAGCCGCAGTCTGCCTATTACACTTCAAGATTAGGAATCAGGAGTACAGAGATCATTGAATATTACAAACAAAAACTGGCCAGGAAGAAAAAAGTAAAACTTAAGATGTTGCACTTTTTTGTGGATTCCGGCATCAAGGATACCTTGTATTACTGGGGTGAATTCCGTAAAGCGTTGAAAATTTTTGCAGATCTGAAAAAGATTTGTCCATCGCTTGACTCCATCAACCTTGGGGGAGGACTTCCGATTCGCAACAACCTTGCATTTGAGTACGACTACAAGTACATGATTGAAGAGGTAGTGCGCAACATCAAAGAGGTGTGTCAGGAAGAAGGCATTGAAGAGCCCAATATTTTTACCGAATTTGGTAAATATACGGTTGGTGAAAGCGGTGCCATTATTTTTAAAGTTTTGGAAGCCAAACAACAGAATGACGCAGAACTCTGGTACCTCATTGACAACAGTCTGATGAATACCATACCGGATGCCTGGTCAATTTTTGAGAAATTTATTCTGCTTCCGATCAACAAGTGGAAGGAAGATTATGCCCAGGTCAATATTGGAGGTATCAGTTGTGATCACTCAGATTACTACAACTCAGAAGACCTCGACCAGCAAATATTTTTGCCCAGGGTAGACAATGACAGTGAAGAACCATTGTATCTAGGATTTTTCCATACCGGCGCTTACCAGGAGGCTATTAGTGGCTATGGTGGCATCAAACATTGTTTGATTCCATCACCCAAACACATCATTGTTGACAGAGACGAAAAAGGAAATTATCGCGACTGGGTTTACAGAGGAGAGCAAACCGTCAACGATATGCTTCAAATATTAGGATATGAGTAACAGAATATATGCCGGACTGGAATCCGGGAAAAATGATTTTGAAACAGCCAGGGTGTTATTACAATCGGTGCCTTTTGATGGTACCAGCACCTGGGGAAAAGGAGCAGATCAGGGCTTTGAAGCATTTTGTGATGCTTCTGACAACATGGAGATCTATGACATTGAAACCGATTCTGAACCCTATCTCATAGGGGTCCATATTTTGGATGAAATTGCCGAACGGAAGGATGCAACGGCCATGTTTAATGCCACCTACGAGACTACCCAAAAAATGTTGAAAACGGGAAAATTTCTCACCGCTTTTGGAGGGGAACACAGCATCAGCATAGGCATCATCAAGGCGCATTACGAACACTTTGAAAACCTCACCGTGCTTCAGATGGATGCGCACACCGACCTAAGACCAGAATATCATGGTACTCCGTATAACCATGCCTGCGCAGTGTATGATGCCTCAAAAAATGCCAACCTCATTCAGGTAGGCATCAGAAGTATGGACGTTTCTGAGAAAGAGCACCTGGATTACAATAAAGTCTATTTTGCAGAAAACATTATGGACAACGATTACTGGATGGAAGAAGCACTGGGCAAAATGACAGACAATGTGTACATCACGTTTGATCTTGATTGTTTTGATAGCTCTATCATGCCATCTACAGGTACGCCTGAACCGGGGGGAATGTATTGGTATCAGGTGCTGGATTTTTTGCGTAGGGTTTATCGCCGCAAAAATGTAGTGGGCTTTGACATTGTAGAGCTGGCACCCAATCCTCACAATCCGGCTCCTAACTTTATTGCCGCCAAACTTTACTACAAAATGCTGGCATATAAATTTGAAAACGAATTAAAAAATATCGAAGACCATGATTAAGGAATTTATCAAAGATCACTATAAACATTTTAATGCAGCGGCCTTAATTGATGCCTCTGAAGCCTATGTTCAACACCTGGAAGCGGGTGGCAAAATGATGATCACTTTGGCCGGTGCCATGAGTACGGCAGAGCTTGGTAAGTCATTGGCAGAAATGATTCGCCAGGACAAAGTGCAGATAATCTCCTGTACCGGCGCCAACCTGGAAGAAGACATTATGAATCTGGTAGCGCATAGCCACTATAAAAGAGTACCCAACTATCGCGACCTCAATCCCCAGGATGAGTGGGACTTGCTGGAAAATCACTACAATAGAGTAACAGATACCTGTATCCCTGAGGAAGAAGCTTTCCGCAGATTACAAAAGCACCTGATCAAAGTTTGGTCAGACGCTGAAGAAGCGGGAGAGAGGTATTTTCCACATGAGTTTATGTACAAGATGTTGTTGAGTGGTGATCTCGAACAATACTATGAAATTGATCCGCGCAACAGCTGGATGCTGGCAGCAGCAGAAAAAAATATTCCCATTGTAGTACCCGGTTGGGAAGACAGCACCATGGGCAATATTTTTGCATCGTATTGTATCAAAGGACAGCTAAAAGCATCCACCACGAAAAGTGGTATCGAATACATGATGTGGCTGGCTGAATGGTATGTGAAAAACAGCGCCGGAAAAGGCATTGGCTTCTTCCAAATAGGCGGGGGTATAGCAGGCGATTTCCCCATCTGTGTAGTACCCATGTTGTACCAGGACATGGAAATGGAAGACATTCCATTCTGGTCATACTTTTGCCAAATCAGCGACAGCACCACAAGTTATGGATCCTATTCAGGAGCCGTACCCAATGAAAAGATAACCTGGGGTAAACTCGACATCCACACACCTAAATTTGTGGTGGAAAGTGATGCTACCATTGTAGCTCCGCTCATGTTTGCCTATGTGCTGGGCTGGTAAGTAATTTTTGAATTCATCATCTTTTGTAGGTTCTGTTGATTCACAACGGGATCAAATATTAACTGGCTGCAAGGTTATGTACCTCATGCTTGAATGACCGCTGAGTTTGGTGCATTCAAGCCCGAGCAATGGTTCATGAGGCATTCTTGAAGGGGTGTTATTACATTACCATGTGTATTTGTATCTTAGTAGTATGAAAAACATCCTCTTTGTTACATTTATGATTCTGGCAGGCTGCCATGAAAGAGAGGAAACCCTGATGGGAAGGGTGGAAGAAATTCCATTAGAGACCAGAGAATCGGGTAATGCTTTTTTAAGCCAGTCAGACTTAGGTCATGTTTATCTCTCCTGGCTGGAATACGAAAACGAGTCGAAAGTATCATTGCGTCTCGCTCAATTAAACGGAAGTCATACCGGGTGGGAAGATCTGGGCACGGTCAATAGCGGAAATGACTGGTTTGTGAACTGGGCCGATTTCCCATCAGTAGTACCCATAGACAGAGGCAGATTCATTGCGCACTGGCTTCAATACAGTGGTGAGGGCACCTATGATTACGATATCAGATATTCAATTTCCAACAATAATGGCAAGTCGTGGTCAGCTCCCCTTTACCTCAACGACACCACCATCAATGCAGAATATGGTTTTGCGACGATTAAAAAAACCGGAAACAAGGCTTTTGCCGTATGGCTGGATGGCAGGCACATGGCGGGTGGTCATAGCGAAAATCATCAACACCAGGGGTCAGGTGACATGAACCTAAGATCAGCCTATATCAACAGAGACGGATTCAAGGAAGACGAAGTCGTTTTGGACGATCAAACGTGTGATTGTTGTAATACAGAGGTGATCATAACAAATTCGGGCCCTCTTGTAGCCTACCGGAATAAAAGTGATGGGGGCGTCAGAGACATACACATCATGCAGCAAAGGGGAGGAGAGTGGTTAAAAGACAGTCCCCTCCATCGCGACAACTGGTACATCAATGGTTGTCCGGTCAATGGACCTGCGGGTGATGGCGAAGGTGATGAATTGGCCATTGCCTGGTTTTCAGGGGCAGCCGATAGTGCAGCCGTCAATTTAAAATTATCTCACGATGGAGGTAAAAATTTTGGTCCGATTATCAAAGTGAGTAATCAAAAGGTATTGGGCAGGGTAGATGTCATCATGCACAAAACGAAAGGTAGCGTTTATGTAAGCTGGATGGAATCAAAAAATAAGGACGCAAGACTGAAGATAGCAGAATACAATCTTTTGGGAGAACAAAAAACTGAGTTTGAGGTTGCCTCGATGAGCGGTGCCAGAAAAAGTGGTTTTCCCAGGATGGTGAGGTTAAAAAACGAGCTCTTTGTGGTTTACACAGATGTATCAGACCTCGGAAGCCAGAGAATAAGGACGCTCAAAATTAACTAGGGCTATAGGTGGTCGTAGAATCACTTTAAGTTAAAATCAATTATATTTATCAAATATTTGCAAGGCCCAGCCTCAGGTTTGTGTATCCTTTAAAATAAGTAATAATGAAAAATTGTATTCTTACCTTATTGATCATTGCCATCTTCGTTGGCAAGGTTCATTCGTGTTCTGCCATCGTTTTAAAAAATAACCAGCAGATTTTTTTGGCTAAAAATTTTGACTGGACCTTCAGGCAGGGTGTAATCCTAAAAAACCTAAGGGGGCTTACCAAAACCGCCTATTACACCCATCAAGGCAGTCAGGCAAGCTGGATCAGCAAGTATGGAAGTATTACCTTTAATCAAAATGGCAAGGAGATGCCTTATGGTGGAATGAATGAAAAAGGCCTGGCAATTGAAATGTTGTGGCTCGACCTCACCAAATACAATCTGAAAGATCAAAAAATGTATGTCAACGAACTGGAGTGGATCCAGTACCAGCTTGACAACTTTGCCACAGTTGAGGAAGTAACAAGCCACCTCAACGATTTCAAGATTTATCCGATTAAAGGTAAAATACACTATATTTTAACTGACCCAAGTGGAAGCTCTGTTATCATTGAATACCTCAATGGAAAAGCTATGAGTTACCCCAAAGAAAGTCAGTTTTGTCAGGCCATAACCAATAACTCTGTTTATCATTCCGCATCTTACAAAGACCAGATCAAAGGATTGCGCAAGAACAATGCTGTGTCCGGTTATCGATACCACTTACTGGAAAAAGTCATAACTGAAACAGATGAAAATCGCCAATGGACGGAGGCCGGTGTTTTTGATGTGTTAAAAAAAGTAACCATTCCTAAGGGAGATTTCAAAACGATGTGGAGCATAGTTTATAACATCCGGCAAAAAAGCATTTCTTATTATTCTGATAGTCACAAAAAAATCAAATCCGTTTTTTTGGCTGACATGGATTTTGATCACGACCTGTCTTACCTGGATATTAATCAAGATGAAGTAACCATGTTAAAGTCAGAAACCCTCAAAAAATATGACGAAAAAATCAATACCAGGTATGTGAGTACCTCACTTGAGCACCTGGGAATTGACAAAGAAACCGGCCTGGACATCAGTCAACATCAGTTTGATCCCACTACCCAAAGTTCCAGCTTGTTTGCGGCACGTTATTTTCATTTTGAAATTAGTGTGCCCATGGATGAAGAAAGACAAACCGGATTTTTGGCTGTCATGGACAATGAAAAAAACTTTAAAAGGCGACAGGCGGTAACAGGAGGTTACTTATATGGTAACATAGCCAAAGGCAGCTTTGTAGCTCATATTTATGGTTTAAAAAACGGAAGGTATGCCATGCTGGCCTTCATTGATCAAAATCAGAACAGAAAGCCGGATTTTGGCAGTAAGGATCAGGCAGGAGAAAAATATGCCACCTTTGGCGATCAATATTTTAACAGTGAGAAGGAATTGACATTTTGGAATACTTCGGCAGAATTTTCCAGCAGCAATGCAGAGGTAGAGGTAATTTGGAAGCAGAAGAGCTGACAGGTAGGCGTAGCAAGTAGATTTTTATTGGCTTTTTGATTAAATCTCATCTTAGTTTCTATTGTTGGAATATTTTTTCTTTGGCAGATAAAAAAGTTATTTATTTTTGATTTACTGATCAAAAAGATGGCTGGAATAAGTTTTGACTAAGGGATCGGTTAACAACGAATAAAACATAAAATAGGATGGTAGTAAAGAAGTGGTTAATGCGCACGGCATGGGCATATTTTGCCCTGTTTTATGTGGTTTCCTGTAAGGAAGAAGTGACCCAAAAAGAAAACGAAGCTGCAGTTGTGGCAGAAAAGAGTGCTGCAGATGTAGTAGCTCATGGCAAGTACCTGGTAGAAATTATGGGCTGTCATGATTGCCATTCACCAAAACGAATGGGAGCCAACGGCCCCGAACTCATCCCTGAACTTATGTTGTCGGGGTATCCGGCAGACAGGCCCATTGTAAAGATGGACAGTAAGTTGCTGAAACAGGGATTTGCCATGTTGTATCCAGATTTAACGGCCGGTGCAGGTCCCTGGGGCATGTCGTTTGCCGGCAACCTCACTCCGGATGAATCGGGCATAGGGAGTTGGACCAGAGATCAATTCAAAAAAGCTCTAACCGAAGGAAAACTAAAGGGATTGGATACAGGAAGAACTTTATTACCAACGATGCCATGGGTCAATTTCAAGAGTTTAAAAGAAGATGACATCACTGCTATTTTTGAATACTTAAAAAGTGTGAAGCCGGTGAAAAATGTGGTTCCGGCACCGATACCTCCAGACCAGATTTAGGAAAACAATAAAATGTTTATAAAACCTTTTATCCGCATTTGGAAACAACTGAGTGCTGTTAAAAGGTTTTGTTTTTTTGTTGAATTCAATATCTTTAGCGCATGAAAATTTTTACATCCTGTTTATTTCTGCTGTTTTTATCGTGTACGACTACTAAAAAACGGGAATTTGTAGAAACGGAAGCACCACCACCACCGGAAATTTTGTTTCTCAACTATAAGGCATATCAATCTCCTGAAGCAACAGCAAGTGTAATCCTTTTGAGTAAGATTATAACAAATGGCAGAATTAAGCCGGAAAATACCATGGATGCCAACCATTCATCCTCCTGGTTATGTATACAGTATGATAGAGACCACAAAGCCCTGGATCAAAAAGTGATTCCTAATCCTTTACAACCGACGGTTGAATTTGTGAATGATGCCGGTGAATTGCAAACAAAAACCATTACAGTTGACAGCATTGAATTTTCGGTAAGGATGCAACGGGTGCCCGGGTCTAAATCTGTAGTTTTGATGCCGGCGGACAAAAAAAATAAACCCTTTATAAAAGTTGACTTATGAAAAACGTTTGGTTATGGGTCCTGTTGCTTTTGTGTGCAGAGGTAGGAGCTCAGGGTTACGTGGTGGACACCTTGTTGTGGAATGGACCGATTGATAAAAGGATTAATGTAGTGATACTTGGTGATGGTTACCAGGAGATTGAACTGAATAAATTTGTAGATGATGCCAGGCAATTTTCTAGTGCTTTATTTAAAAGTAGTCCATATAAAGAATATGAAGATTATTTTAATATAGTAGCCATTAGGGTTCCCTCCGTTGAAAGTGGAGCCAGTCATCCGGGCACCGCTACTGATGTAACAGAGCCGGCGCATCCGGTATCAACAGTCAATAATTATTTTGGATCTACGTTTGATGCCTACAACATCCATCGTTTATTGGTGGTAGGTAAGTCATCTGCTGTTTATTCGGTACTGGCCAATACCTTTCCCAGTTATGATCAGGTCATTATGTTGGTCAACAGTCCGCACTATGGTGGCAGTGGAGGGGCCATTGCAACCTCTTCATTACATAGCAGTGCCAATGAAATAGCCATCCATGAATTGGGTCATTCCTTTGCCAGACTCAAAGATGAATACTATGCGGGTGATGTCTATTCAGCTGAAGCCATCAATATGACCCAGGAAACCAACGAAGCCCTGGTGAAATGGAAAAACTGGATGAATTTTCAGGGAGTTGGTATCTATCAACATTGCTGTGGTGGCAATTCATCAAAATGGTATCGACCGCATCAAAATTGTAAGATGAGGGCTCTCAATCAAAGCTTTTGCCCAATTTGTGTAGAGGGTACCATAGAAAGAATTCATGACCTGGTATCACCTATTGATGGCTATTTGCCGACCAACACTACTACCTTACATTTTACAGAAGCGCAGCGGTTTTCTGTAGATCTGGTAAAACCTCTGCCCAACACCCTTGATGTACAATGGGAACTGAATGGTAAATTGTTGGCATCGATGGTAGACACCATCCATATTGAGGAAGAAGAATGGACGGAAGGCAATAATACGCTGATGGCAACAGTGTTTGATACCACAGCAATGCTGAGAAGTGAAAGCCATGCCTCAATGCATTTTTATACAGTATTGTGGACCATCGATAAAACCAGTACTTCTACTCAAAATGTGTTGAGCCAAAAATATGAAATAGAGATTTATCCCAATCCAGTGCAATCTCAAATGAACGTCAGACTGACCTCAGATACCGATGAGGTTATTGATATACATATATACAGAACCTTGGGAGGAAACCCTATATACAAGACAACAGCACATAGTAATGAGACCATTACTTTACAAACCTCCTCTCTGACGCAAGGGGTGTATTGGTTAGAGATGGTGTGGCCCAATAAAGCCACGATGGTAAAAAAAGTGATTAAAGAATAAATAAAACAAAGAAGAGTAAAAGTGAATTCCAAAATCATCAGAACCGAATCTTCGCATGAAGATTTTGTACAATTGGTCCGCGAGTTGGATCATTATTTAGCCATCATAGATGGTGATGAACACGATTTTTATCATCAGTACAATCAAATTGAAAATTTGGACCATGTGGTTTTATTAGTGATTGATGGTAACACAGTGAGCTGTGGCGCATTTAAGGAGCTGAATAAAGATACAGTAGAAATGAAAAGGATGTGGACCCGGCCCGAATATAGAGGCAAAGGCTGTGCTTCTACAGTCTTAGGCGAATTGGAAGGATGGGCTCGTGAAGAAGGATATACCCATAGCATGCTGGAAACAGGCAGAAGAATGCAGGACGCCGTAAAATTGTACCTGCAAAATGGATATGCTGAAACTGAAAACTATGGCCAGTACATAGGGATTGAAAACAGCATTTGTTTTAAGAAAACTTTGGTTAAATAATAAAAAGAGAAACCTCGTATGGAAGAACAGATCCAGTCATCATGGGATAGATTGTTGGGTAAAATTTTTAGTTGGGTAGACACATTGATTTACAATTTGCCCAATATGCTGATAGCATTAATAGTGTTTGTAGTTTCATATTGGTTGTCAGGCAAAATTGAAAAGCTGGTTCAAGGTTATCTCATCAGAATCATTAAACAACCGTCAATCAGAATCCTGCTGGCACGGATCATAGCCACTTTGCTCGTACTGATGGGTATTATTTTAGCACTGTATGTACTCAATCTGGAAACTACGATCCAGTCGTTGCTGGCCGGAGCCGGACTGGCAGGCTTAGCCATCAGTTTTGCCTTGCAGGGCACCCTGGCCAATACCCTTTCCGGGCTTCTGATAGCTACCAACAATGATATCAACATTGGCGACTGGGTGGAGATCAACGGACAATTTGGAGAGGTAGTAGCCATTGACCTCAGAAATACCAAAATAAGAGACATTCACCACAACATTTTGTTTTTCCCCAATAAGTTGATTTTGGATACCCTATTGATCAACCACAGCAAAGAAACAGAAACCTGGATCAACATTCCCTGTGGTGTAAACAACGATTCTGATCTGGAGCTTGTTCGTTCATCGGTATTGAGTATAGGAGAAGATATGGGGTTTGGCAGTGAAGACAACAAAATGGAATTTAACTACACCCATTTTGCCGAAGAAGCAGTTCTTTTTACTTTCAGGTTTCAGGTCATTGGCATCGGATACAAAGAGGCAAACAGGATTAAAAGTGAAGCCATCATGCGAATGAAAGAAATACTTGCTTCCCATCAGATCAGTTTACGACTGCCGCTAAACAATTGAGACATAAGACCAATTTAATTCTGTTGGGTTATATAATTAAGGCTATTTTACAAACATACAAAACAAAGTAAGCTGAGAATATTATCCAATACAGGCACCCTTAGTAAAAAAGCGCAAGAGCTTGGCATAAAGAACTGGTCTCAATTAATAGACTACATCAGACAATTGCCCTATGGCCGTATTAAGGATCGAACCAGAATTGATGGTGTTTTGAATGAGGGCAAGGGAAGTTGCAGTACCAAACATGCCCTGCTTAAACAAATTGCAGATGAAAATCACCTTGAGGGAGTAGACCTCATTTTGGGACTTTTTAAAATGAATGGAATAAATACACCTGAGGTGGGCAAGGTGCTTGCAGAAAATGGATTAAAATACATTCCGGAAGCCCACTGTTATCTGAGGGTAGATGGTCAACGCATTGACGCCACAAAAGAAGGCTTTGACATCAATCATTTTACAAATGATATCCTAACAGAAATGGTGATAAATGTTGAACAAATTGGTGATTACAAGGTTATTATGCACAAGAATTTCCTGAAAAAATGGTTGGCCAAACAATCTTTGCCGATTTCTGCGGATCAACTCTGGGAAATAAGGGAAAAATGTATTGAACAGTTATCCAAAGAATAAATTTAGATAGATTTAAACGAATTATAAGTTACAAAGTTATCATTATGAAACACACAAAATTATTATTGTTGAGCATGGTCGGCTTGGGTTTGATTTGGACCATTTCTTCGTGTAATTATGCAAAATCCAACCAGCAGGTTCTGGTATCCTCTGATTGTGGGATGAAGTGGAGCCTCATAAAAGCCGGTGAGGCTGTACCCAAGGCAGGAATCAACCCCTGTTACATGAAAGTAGTGATACCCAATTTTCCGATGCAGGGAGAAAGTAAGTTTATCAGCAACCTGAAAGACAGGGTAAGGGCCAATGTGCACATAGATTATGATTATTCCATTATCGCCCCTTTGGAATTCATCAAACAAGCTAAGTTTTTGGGAAAGGCCAATGTGAGTCCGGATGATGAAGCGGCATTGGGTACATCTTTTGAAGGAGCAGAAAACATGGTGATTGACAAAAGAATTAAGGATGTCGCCAAATCTGTTTTTATAGATGCTGATATCGTTGAACTCGATCAGTCAGAAATGGAAAATCACTTGTTGGAGGCTAGCAATAAGGTATTGGAGCCACTGGGAGTCAGATTAAACTTTATCACCCTTACCTTTGATTTGGATGAACAAACCAGACAAGCCATTGATGTGTCTACTGCGATGAAAATCTATGAGAGCAGGGGACTTACCGAATTGGGAAAACAAGTGATGATTCAGCGGGCAGGGGCTACCAAGATGGTGGTGGAAAATAAAACTTATCAACCAACGGTAAGTGCATCTGAAGAATAATTTCTACTACTTTGGAAAATAACAAAAATAATAGAGGAGGCCTGGTTGCATTTGAACCCACTCTTGGCGAATGGAAAAATCTGATACAAGAAATTTCATCAGATGATTTATATTTTAAATTGGCCCCTGGAGAATGGAGCCTTGGCCAGCTTTTTATGCATGTCATTGAGGAAAGCAATTATTTTTTGGACCAGGCATTAAGTTGCCTCGAGAACGACATGTACACTGATAAAAGCATGACTGCAGAGGCAGAAGAAATGTTTGCGCAAAATGCATTTCCCGACATTCGCATCAAAGGAGATCCAGCGAATGCATCGAAGGTAGAACAACCGGATCATGTTCATCAAATAGATTTGTATTGGGATCGTCTTGCTGAAAAAGTATCTAAAGTAAAGGAGGTATTAGCCACAAAAAAAAATCTCGGAAAGAGCCAGCATCCCGGGCTGGGGTTTTTCAGTGCTTCAGAGTGGGTCCAGTTTGCTGAAATGCATATGAGGCATCACCTGAGACAAAAAGATAGAATTATTACAGGTTTGTCTAACCAAAAGGATTCAAAATAATATCAAACAATTATTAGGAGGATTTTATGAGCAAAATCTTGTTTTGCTTGTTATAAGGTTTTGTTTAATAAATCAAAATTGTGGATCAAATTACCATTGTAGAAGAAAGCATCCAGAACCAGAGAGATGTTTTAAAAAATCACCGGTTATATGAATTGTTATCGGATATTGAAGACATAAAAATGTTTATGGAATTGCATGTTTATGCAGTGTGGGATTTTATGTCATTACTAAAAAGCCTTCAACGAGAACTCACCTGTATTGATGTTCCATGGAAGCCGGCTAAAAATGCCAAAATTGCCAGGTTTATCAACGAAATTGTTTGGGGAGAAGAGAGTGATGTTAATGAATTGGGTGAAGCGGAGAGCCATTTTTTAATGTATCTGGCAGCCATGCAAGAAGTAGGCGCTGATACCAAACCCATTCTCAATTTATTGGATCAAGTGCAGGGAATTGATAATATTGACCAAAAAATTGTAGCATGTGTAGAGGATGCTGCTGCAGCGGATTTTTTGAGATTTACATTCTCAACCATTGCAAGCGGATCTACCCATAAAATAGCGGCGTCTTTTACTTTTGGCAGAGAAGATTTAATTCCAGATATGTTTCTGGCAATTATTAAACAAGCCAGTGAGGGCAAAGTCAATTTTTATCCAAAACTATCTTATTACCTTGAAAGGCACATCGAGGTGGACGGAGATGACCATGGTCCCCTCTCCCTTGAAATGGTGAAAGAGCTATGTGGTGAGGACACACTTAAATGGGAAGAAGTCCGAACAGTTGCCTCAGAAGCACTTCAAAGCAGGATACTGCTATGGGATGCCATTGCCAATTCCATTGAAGCAAGAAAGTAGATGGTTTTGAGTTGATTGAAATGTACGGTACAGCAGAAGTAATACCTTCTATTTTGCAATTCGAAGCGCTTGCTGTATTCAATTTTAGGACCATCCTAAAATTCTTTTGCCTTTGATAAATTGACTAAGAACTTCATCATTCCAAAAGAATTGGTGATCTTTGATATTGAAGTCATTTTTAGGAATAAAATGCAAATGTACAGCCTTGGATTAGACATTGGGAGTTCAAGCATTAAAATTGCCTTGGTGGATCTTTCCGGAAAAAGGGAGGCTACTGTGGTGCGTGTGCCCGAAACAGAGATGACGATTCAAAGTCCGGTCATTCACTGGGCCGAGCAAGATCCTGATGAGTGGTGGCACCATTCCATAGAAGGAATCAACAAAGCCATTCAAGTGGCCGGCATACAAGCTGACCAGATACATTCCATTGGCATTGCCTATCAGATGCACGGACTCGTGCTCATTGACAGTGAGGGCAAACCCCTGCGACCAGCCATCATTTGGTGCGACAGTCGTGCTGTAGAATCGGGTAAGTCCATTGAATCAAGTCTCGATGAAACTATTATAAAAAAGTCACTTTACAACCTGCCTGGAAACTTTACCGCGTCTAAGTTAAAGTGGGTAATGGACCACGAAGCGGCTATATTTAATAAGGTTGACAAAATCATGCTGCCTGGCGACTATATTGCTTTTCGAATGAGTGGGGAAGTTACCAGTACTTACACCGGCATGTCAGAAGGCGTGTTTTTTGACTTTAAGCAACATGAAATTTCCCGCGAAGTTTTAGCTGCCTTGGGCATAAACGAAGCTGTTTTTCCGAAGTTAGGAGGCAGTTTTGGTATCCTGGCAAGCACCAATGCAGCATTTGAAAAACGGACTGGTATTCCAACAGGGACGCCCTTGTCTTACAGGGCAGGAGATCAACCCAACAATGCTTTTTCTTTGGGTGTATTATCTGATGGAGAAGCCGCGGGAACAGGGGGTACTTCCGGGGTTATATACACGGTTAGTAATACGGCCACCTACGATGACATTAATCGAGTCAATACCTTTGCCCATGTAAATCATGAAAAAGGCAGACCCTCTTTTGGTACCTTACTTTGTATCAATGGTACCGGTATTTTATACAACTGGTTGCGCACCCAATTTTTTAATGACCAACATTATAAAGACCTTGAAATTCTGGCCTCACAGGTTCAATCCGACGGCATTATTTTTTTCCCCTTCGGCAATGGAGCAGAGAGAATGCTGGGCAACAAGGTGGTAAATGCAGGAATCAAAGGCTTAGATTTTAATCGACACAACAAAGCCCAAATACTGCGTGCCGGACTTGAAGGCATTGCCTTTGCTTTTGTCTATGGAATTGAAATTTTAGATGAGTTAGGGGTGAAACCACAAAAGTTGAAGGTCGGCAATGACAACCTTTTTCAATCCGCTGTTTTTTCCCAAACCTTATCGGATGTTTCAGGTATTGAAATACAGGTATATGAAACTACAGGTGCTATTGGAGCCGCCAAGGGTGCTGCTTTGGGTGCAGGTCTTGTAACAGAAATTTCAACATTAAATAAAGATCTAAAATCGATTCGAAGTTTTTACCCGCGCAACAATGTTTTTGCGGAAGAAACTTATCTTCATTGGAAAAAAGAATTAACTAATCAAATATCTATCCAGCAATGATTGTAAAAGGCAGAGAAGAATATTTCAAAGGAATAGGAAAGGTAGTTTATGAAGGTCGGGATTCTAAAAACCCACTGGCTTTTAAATATTACGATAAGTCAAAAGTAGTAGGAGGTAAAACCATGGCAGAACATTTTCGGTTTGCAGCTGCCTACTGGCATAGCTTCTGTGGTACGGGATCAGATCCTTTTGGTGCTGCCACGCGCGACATGCCATGGACCAGGGCAGGCGATGCGCTTGAAGTAGCTCGGGCCAAGGCGGATGCCGCTTTTGAATTTATGACAAAGATGGATATTGGGTTTTATTGTTTCCATGACTTTGACCTTGTAGAGGAAGCCATGACTATGGAGGAAAGTGAAAGCCGGTTACAGTTCATTACCCAATACCTAAAAGAGAAACAGGCAGAAAGTGGGATTCATCTCCTTTGGGGAACTGCCAATTTGTTTTCACATCCCCGATATATGAATGGTGCAGCCACAAACCCTGATTTTAAAGTTGTTGCCCACGCCTCATGGCAGGTGAAAAATGCACTCGACACAACCATCGAACTCGGCGGGGAGAACTATGTGTTTTGGGGAGGCAGAGAAGGTTATATGAGCCTGCTCAACACCCAGATGAAAAGAGAGCATGAGCACATGGCACTGTTTCTTAGAAACGCCAGAGATTATGCCCGGGCCCATGGGTTTAAGGGCTGGTTTTATTTGGAGCCCAAGCCTATGGAACCGTCTAAACACCAATATGATTTTGATGCGGCTACCTGTCTTAATTTTTTAAGAACCTATGACCTGATGGACGATTTTAAACTCAACATTGAAGTCAATCATGCCACGCTTGCCCAACATACCTTTCAACACGAACTGCAGGTTGCGGCAGACGCGGGGGCATTGGGGAGCATTGATGCCAACAGAGGTGATTATCAAAATGGCTGGGATACCGATCAGTTTCCTAACAATGTATTGGAATTGACAGAAGCCATGCTTGTCATTTTAGAAGCCGGAGGTTTTCAGGGAGGGGGTATCAATTTTGATGCAAAAATCAGAAGAAACTCTACCGATCAGGAAGACCTGTTTCTGGCTCACATTGGAGGTATGGATACCTTTGCCCGTGCACTATTGGCTGCCGATGCCATTTTGCAGGACTCAGACTATAAAAAAAGGAGAACTCAGAGATATGAATCATTTGATGAAGGGCCCGGCGCCGAATTTGAAGCGGGGAAACTCAACATGGAAGACTTATGCAACCTTGCCAAAGGCCAGGGTCCCATTGAACCATTAAGTGGCAAACAAGAATTATTTGAAAATATTATTAATCAATATGTCTGACAACCTGGCCATCCAATGGATTGATTTCAATTTTTCACCACAATTGTAATTTGTATGACAACAAATGGATTAAAAACCCAATGGTAAGTTCAATACATTTAATTTAAATTATTATAAAAAGTACAAATTCCATTTTTATGAAAGCTTTGAAAATTCCATTTCTTTTGTTCCTTTTCCTTTTTGCTTGTAGTCAACAACAAAATGCCGATCAGGTAAAAGCCGAAATTCAAGAACAGCTCAACAAATGTGTTGAAGCTGTCAATAGCAAAGACATTGAACTGTACATGGATCAGATTCCGGATGACTTTGTTATTTATGATGACCAGGGAGAGCTTATTACCCGTGAAAAGCAAAAGGCCTATGTGCTAAGAGACTGGGCCATCATTGATACTACCCTTAGCAACCGGTTTTGGGTAGACAGCCTTCAATTGATGGGCGACAGTGCCATCGCATTTACCTCACAAAAGTGGGAACGGATGATGTTCCGACCGGATGGCATTAATACCGATACGGTTCTGACCACCCAAAAACATCGGGAAACCTGGAAAAAGACAGCCAAAGGATGGCTCAACTACGATGTAAAAGAACTGGGAGGGGAGATCTATATCAATGGTTTGAAGTATGATCAGCAAAAACAATAGCCCCGTATTTACTGTTCAATTGCCATTGAAAACCAGTTGTTTGAATCCGCTTTTACATTCTTTTACAAAGTTTTCACCTAACTTTTCAGCTTTTCATAGTAGATTTAAGTTTAGGTAAGACCCCTTTTAAGAGAGCCCGGCTGCTACAAGTCATTTGCAGAGAAAAGGAATGTAAAAGGGGGTTTTATAACAAAGATCAGATCATTATTCATTGGAAATCATCAAAACACTTCTCATTTACGTAGGACTGCTGGCAGCGGCCCTCTTTTCTATGCAATACGTGGGTTCACTCCAAAACACAGTTGCAGAGCCAAAAAAAGACAAAATCAACCTGGCCCTGCGTAGAACCGGGCACCTCTTGCTCAAGGCAAAAGGGGATACCACCACGGCAATTCCTCCCGTGGAAGAAATAAAGAATGGGGTCTGGAGGCTAAAGTTGAACCAACATTTTGCCTACAAAGATTTGCCTGAAATCTTACACGCTTCCTTTACGATGCACGGCATCCAACGCAACTATGATGTGGCTGTGATCCGGTGTGATGACAATAAAATACAAGCAGGCTACAACCTCAACGACTATCTGGTCAACAAGGAAGTTCCTTGCCAGGAAAGAGAAACCAACAACAATTGTCAATATATTGAGGTCAGTTTTCAGAAGGGGCAGGCCTCTTTATCATCGCCATACCAGTATTTATGGGCCTTGCTTACACCTTTTGCTTATTTTTTATGGACCCGATTTCAAAAGCGGCAAACCAATAAAAGGACAATACCCAATGCCATTCCGGTAGAGATGGTAGCTGCTGACCGAGAACCCCTGCTGCAGTTTGGTGCTTTTAAGCTGGATTTTACCGGGCAAAAACTCCTTTACGGAGATACGGTGCATAGCCTTACTTACAGGGAGGCCAAGTTGTTGCACCTTTTTGTGACCCATGCCAATCAAATCCTCGAGAGAAGTATCATCATTGAGAAGGTATGGGCCGATGAAGGAGTTTTGGTTGGCAGGAGTGTTGATATGTTTGTATCTCGTCTTCGCAAAATGCTCAAAGAAGATGCTACGGTACAAATCGTAGCTGTCCACGGCATAGGTTACCGCCTGGAAATTTTAGGACAAAATGATAGTATAAACGATTGATTAACAGGTAGATCATATTATTTTACAAAGCTTTTACATGCTTTTACACCTAAAAAGTTGGTTCAAATCCTTTTTAGGATACTTTTGGTTCATTGTTTAACACAAAAAAATAAAATCACACATGAATGTATTTTTTGTTTCGCTTGTAGCTGTTTTTATTCATTTTATGGGAGCGGATTCAAGTCCTAAAATATCCTGCAAGGCTGGTGAGCCGGCTGTCACAAACGTCATTATGACTTCACCGGATGGAGGTAAAACCTGGATCGATCTCAGCAAAGGACTGCCCTCCGTTAAGGACATCAGACACATCCTGGCAACAGACAAGGAAACCTATGTTGCCGTGGGCTTGAACCATCTTTATAGTCTTTCATCACAGGGTGGCTGGCAAAAAGAAAACATTGGTGGATCTATGATAAGTGGCATTATGGCTGGAGATAGTTCGTACCAGCCTAATTTCTTTTTAGGGATATTTGAAGGCAAGGACGGACCTTATGTTTCAATCAATGAAATGGGCCTTTTTCAAAAGTCAGCATCCGGCACCTGGCAAGCTGTTCATACGGACCTGCCGGATAACAGAATTTACAACATCATTGAGCTCGAAAATGGCAGCACCCTGATTGGTACTGAGGGGGGAATTTTCAAAAAAACGGGCAAAGATGGTCCTTGGATGAATGTTTTATCAGACAAGTGGGCATCCAACATGACTCACCGAGTCGGCACAGTAGTAGCCTCAACCCCCACCGGTATATGGGTATCCAACAATTATGGAGAAAGCTGGACCAACACACTCAAAGACAAGATTGGCAATTACGCACTCTATGCTACCGCTGATAAAATCTATGTCATCAAACCCAATACAGATACGGTCAATAAAGATGAATCAGAACCGATAACCGAAACAGCCTTTATGTCATCAGACCAGGGGAAAACGTGGAAACCTATCAACAAAGGAGTGTTGCAGGTAGATAGATTGTATCAGGTAATACAAAACGGCAATACCCTGATTTCCAGCAACAGCCAGGGCATTGGCATTTCTAATGACCATGGCTATAACTGGGAGAATGTATTTGCCAAGCCAGGTACAGAAGACCTTATGATATGGAAGTTGGTACAACAGGGATCCGTAATCTATGCCGCAAAGATGTGGAGTGGTTGTTAAATAAGTTTATCAAGTAAATGTTAAGATAAAGAAGACGGATGCAAATACGTCTTCTTTATTTAATAAATTTCCTTTTTATGTTTTCTATCTTCATAAAGGGCATTTTGAGGTTTTGAAACGTTAGAATCCTTCGGATTCTATGGTAAAGAATTTTGAATTGTATAGGTGAAAAAAAATGATTTTGCTGGCTCTAAGAGGTGTCTACCCAATCTATATCCCGAAGGGATACCATGTTCCTAAAAATGATAAAAAAGAAGTAGACTCCAACGAGGTTTCGTAGAATGTAAGAACAATGATCAGTGAGATGATCAATAAAAATTCCGAAGGAATTCCACGTTCCAGAAAAA